>CAVZDT010000025.1:0-413457 GCA_963774175.1 uncultured Acidobacteriaceae bacterium | reverse complement strand
CCGCGAAGGCGTGGAGGCGCTGAACCATAACGATCTCAAAACCGCCGAGTTGAAATTCCAAGCCGTCGTCCGCCTCGCGCCCGCCGCCGAGCAGGGGCACGCAGCGCTTGGGGCGGTGCTGGTGCGCGAGGGAAAATGGCCCGCCGGTACCCAGGAACTCGAGAAGGCGGTTGCACTGAAACCGAACGATCGCGACGCGCAGCTGAATCTTGCCATGGTCTACGCGCAGTCTGGCGCAAACTCCAAGGCGATCCCCCTTTTTCAAAAACTTGATGCGGAAGCCCATTCCAGCCAACATCCCTTGAACGCAACCGTTCTGGCCGCCTATGCGCGATCTCTTGCCCAACTAGGCGAAACCCGCCGGGCAATCGCAGAGATGAAGCAAGCGGTCGCGCTCGAGGAGCGGAACGCCGATCTGCACGATGAGCTGGGATCGCTCTATGCGCAGGTAAAAGATTGGGCTCCGGCCGAGCAGGAATTCTCAGGGGCAATACGGCTGAATGATGCCTCTGCAAGCGCCCACCTGCACCTTGGCCTTGTGCTTGAGGCCGAACAGAAGCCGGGCGTGATGGAGGAAATCAGGAAGGCCTATGCTCTGGCGCCTGACAATTTCGCCGTAGCACTGGAGACAGGCAAGGCGCTCGCTGACGCAGGTCGCGACGCCGATGCGGTTCCCATCCTCGAGCATGCCGTCGCCCTTGAGCCCAGGTCGGCTGAGGCCGACTATCAACTCGCGCTGGTCCTGCAGCGAGTAGATCGCGTACCGGACGCGATCGACCTGCTGAACAAGGTCATCGAAGCCGAACCGAAAAACGCCGCCGCGCTGACCAACCTGGGGATGGCGCTCGCGCAGATGCACAAGGCCTCGGAGGGCATTCCATTACTCAAGCGGGCAATCGCAATCCAGTCCTCTGAAGTTACTTCGCATCAGGACCTGGCCGCGGCCTACATCCAGGTGAACCAGATTGACGACGCGATAGGAGAGTTGAAGATTGCGCTTCGGCTCTCGCCCGATTCGCCGCAGCTGCATTACGACCTGGGGACTGCCTACAAGCTTCAGGATGACGCGGCGGATGCGATCCCCGAGTTGGAAACCGCTGCCAGGTTGAATCCGTCGGGCTACGAGCCGCTCTACGTCCTCGGCCTGCTCTATCTGCAGGTGGGTCGCTACCAGGATGCCGCGCAGAAGCTCGAGGCCTCGCTCAAGCTCCATCCCCAGAACAGCGAGGGCTGGGCGACGCTGGGCAGCATCTATGACAAGCTGGACCGCTTGCCGGAAGCGGCGTCGGCGCTGAAAAAGGCAATTGAGCAAACGCCCGACCAGGCAGATTCGCACCTCCTCCTGGCCTCGGTCATGATCAAGCAAAAAGACACGGCGGGGGCTGCCGCAGAGCGTAAGGTTGCCGCCGACCTCATGCGCCGCCACATGAACCTGCAGCGCGCCGAAGTAGCTACGAACTCCGGCAAGTCGCTGCTGGCAAACGGAAGAATTGACGACGCGATCGTGCAGTTTCGCGACGCATTGTCGTTCGATCCGAACTATGCCGAGGCCCATTTGGGGCTGGCGGATGCTCTGGACAAGCAGGGCAAAGCGGCTGAAGCCGCCGCGGAAAGAGCCCAGGCAGACAAGCTCGGCAAGTCGACGCACTGATCCATGCGCTCAAACCACGGGTGGATGTACACCTTACGTTGCTGTGACCTATACTTCCAGTGGCACTCCCGGCGTCCTTCCCGTTTCCCCGTTCGCCATCGCCGGCGCCCGCACGTTCGCGCCGATCCTTGCCTGAACTGAACCAATGGTAAGGCCTGGTGTGAGCCGCCGGTGGTCATGCATGTTAAACAGCTCCCTGCGCCGCATCTTCGTTTTCCTGTTCGTCGCGTGCGCGGTTTCGATTGCCTGTTTGCGCAACACGCATGGAGCCGAGCAGAACCCACCCGCAAACAACGATGACGCACAGCGCAAAGCGTACGCCGACAAGGTGCGCGAAACCTACAGTTTTCCGTTCGGCAAAGGCAAGATGTCGGTGCCCGGCAATGCCGCGGTCGTCGGTGATGATTTTCTTCAGCCGACCGCCTTCCTGGATGCGAAGTATTGCGGCCACTGCCACCAGGAGGCCTACCACCAATGGCGCCAGGCCCTGCACTCCAATTCCTTCCGCACGCCGTTCTACAGGACGAGCGTGAACATCCTGCTGCGCACCAAGGGAATTGAATTTGCCCGCCATTGCGACAGCTGTCATAACCCGATTGCGGTGCTGGGTGGTGCAATGAATCCCAATTCACCGAGTGACAGGATGTTTGATCGCGATGGCCTCACATGCACGACCTGTCATTCGATCCAGAGTGTGAGTTCAAAGGTCGGAAACGGCGGTTTCGTGATGGGAGTGCCTTCTGTGCTGGTGGATGAGAAGGGGAATCGCATTCCCGGCATGGTCCCGGATTCCGAAATCCTCGCGCATCTTGACCGGCACTCAAAAGCGGTGATGCGGGACATCTATCACACGCCGGAATTTTGCGAAGCGTGCCACAAGGCGAATCTGCCGCCAACCCTCAACGGCTACAAGTTTATCCGCGCGTTCACCGCCTACGATGAGTGGCAGAATTCGAAGTTCTCCAATCGTAATCCCCTGACCTTCTACACCACGGATTTCACGACCTGCCAGAATTGCCACATGAAGCGTGCTCCCAACCAGTTGCCCGAACCCGGCGCAAAGAATGGCACGTTTGTATCCCATCGCTGGCTGGCCGGCAACACCGCGGTACCTTTCTATTTCGGCTTCAATGAGCAACTCGATAAGACGATTGAATTCCTGCGGACGGGCAACTACCTCAACGTTGATATTTTTGGCCTGCAGGCAGGCGAAGAGGGCAAGTTGATGGCGCCGCTCGGAACCGTGCCATTTCACGTCAGCCAGGGAGATGTGCTGGAAGCCTACGTCGTTATTCAGAACAAGGCCATTGGACATTCACTTATTCCCGAAGTGCGCGACCTGTATGAGGCGTGGGTAAAGTTCACAGTGACCGACGCCGATGGAACCAAGATTTACGAAAGCGGATTCCTGAAGCCCGATGGAACGCTGGAGCCTGGAGCGCATAGCTTCACGAATAGACCCGTGAACGTCGTGGGAGACTTCGTCGACAACCACGTCGTCTCTGCCATTCATTCCGTGGCGTACGACAACACCATCCAGTCAGGCCGTTCCGCACTGGTGCGTTATCAATTTCAACTTCCCCCCCAGGCCAAGGGGCCGTTCACGCTTCAGGCGCAGGTGAATTATCGCCATCTTCGCCAGTCCTACTTGAACAATATCTTCGGACCGGACCACCCCGCCTACCCCATTGTGGAGCTTGCCTCGCGCAGCCGTGTCGTAAGCATTGGAGACAATCCGCCAACCCCTCCATTGCCGACCGACAACGAGGACTGGATGCGCTGGAACAATCTTGGCATCGCCTTCGTCGATCAATTGCAGTACGCGGATGCAATCAACGCTTTTGAACAAGTCACGCGCCTTCGTCCGGACTACAAGGATGGATATATCAACGTCGGGCTGACTTACATCGAATGGGAAAAATATGATGAAGCCCGGCAACCGCTTGAGAAGGCGCTTGCGCTGAGGCCTGAAGATGCGCGAGCCCTCTACTACATGGCTCTTGTTGAGCGCCGTGCAAGACACTCCGAAGCGGAAGTGGCCGATCTTGAAAAAGTTGTCGCCCAGTATCCTGATTGCCGCGACGCGCGCCGCGAACTCGGCATCTCCTACTATCAGCAACATCGTCCCGATGCCGCCATCGCCCAGTTCAAGGCTCTTCAGGCGATCGATCCTGACGACCTCGCCGCGCATTACAACCTTGCGATCCTCTATCGACGCAAGGGCCTGAAGCACGAGGCGGAAATGGAAGCGTCGCTATACACGATCGAGCGCATCGATCCCGCGGCTCCCACTTATTCGTTGGACTATCTGCGCAAGCATCCGGAAATCTCAACGGAAAGTGTTCCGTGGCACGTGCACACCAACCTTCATAATCCACCCCCCGCGACCGGGGGGGGAACGCCATAAGGGTACAAGTGGGTCAACCCAATCTGAATCGTCGCTCCTTTCTTCGTTCCCTCAGCCGCACGGCTCTGGTGTTGCCGTTTGCAGATATTATTGCGCTTGCCTCTGGCCGGCAGGATCAGGCCGCGCCACAGAAACCCAAGATAGGGCCGCAGGAGCGCAGTTACGATGCAAAACCCGCCCCGCCGCCTTCAGGCGGCCCGAAGTCACCGATTGAAGGAACGCCGCTCGGCGTCAGTTTCGTCGAGGTGGCCTCTCAATCCGGATTGACCGGCAAGACCATCTACGGAGGAGAGTTCCACAATAAGTATCTGCTGGAAACAACCGGGTGCGGCCTTGCCTTTTACGACTATGACCATGACGGCTGGCCCGATCTCTTCCTTGTGAATGGATGGCGATTGGAAGGATTTCCCGCAGGCCAGGAGCCGCATTGCCGCTTGTTCAAAAACAATCGCGACGGCACCTTCACCGATGTATCGATCGGATCAGGTCTCGAGCACAAGACGGGATGGGGACAGGCATGCTGCGTTGGCGACTATAACAACGACGGCCTCGACGACCTGTTCGTGACCTATTACGGCCAGAATGCGCTCTATCGCAACAACGGGAACGGTACATTTACCGACGTCACGCGCGAAGCGGGCCTGATCCAGCCCGGACCAAAGATCCGGTGGAACTCAGGCTGCACGTTTGTCGATTACGACAAGGATGGTCACCTCGATCTGTTTGTCGCCAACTATGTGGACTTCGATCTGAAGACCGCTCCCCTGCCGCAGGATGGACCTTGCACATACAAGGGCATCCTTGTAGCTTGCGGACCGCCTGGCCTGCCGGGCGGCAAGAACATTCTGTATCACAACAAGGGCGACGGCACCTTTGAAGATGTAAGTGAAAAGAGCGGGATGTGGACCGCCGTCGGAACCTATGGGCTGAGCGTCGCAGCTTCGGATCTGGACAACGATGGCTGGCCGGATATCTACGTTGCCAACGACTCGGCACCGGCCACTCTCTATCTGAACCAGAAGGACGGAACTTTCCGCGACATCGCCATTGAGGCCGGAGCGGCGCTTTCTGCCGAGGCGAAACCGCAGGCCGGCATGGGTGTTTCGATTGGCGACTACGACCGCGACGGCAAGTTCGACGTGGTCAAGACCAATTTCGCCGGCGACACCGATTCGCTCTACACGAACCTTGGCGACGGAAACTTCGAAGATCGTACTTATCCCGGCGGACTGGGCGTGAATACCAGGTTACTCGGCTGGGGTGTCGGCTTCTTTGATATGGATAACGACGGATGGCTCGACATCCTTATGTCCAATGGACATGTCTACCCTGAAGTCGACAAGTCCAACGCCGACTTGAAATACGCTGAGCACAAATACCTCTACCGCAACCTGCGCAATGGACGCTTTGAAGAAGTCACTGACAAGGGCGGACCGGGAATTCTCGAGAATGCTCCGGCGCGTGGTTGCGCGTTTGGCGACTATGACAACGACGGCGACATCGATATCGTGGTGAATTGCATCAATGCACCGCCTCAACTGCTGCGCTGCGACTCCACGTTGAATAGGAACTGGATCAAGATCAAGTTGGTTGGAACCAGGTCCAATCGCTCCGGCATCGGCAGCCGTGTGACGGTGACCGCAAAAACATCGCCAGAGGCTGCCACTTCGCTGGTGCAGATGGATGAGTTACGCAGCGGCGGAAGTTACTTTTCGCAGAATGATCTCAGGCTTCACTTCGGCCTGGACCAGGCGAAGACGGTAGAAAAGGTTGAAGTCCGGTGGCTGAGCGGGCAGGTCGACCAATTCCCGAATCTCGAGTCGAACAAGCTCTACGTCCTGGAAGAGGGCGGCAAGATACTTAAGTCAGACCCACTTACTCCCGCAAGGTCGAAGGTGTAAGGCATGCACCTGGCTTTGCGTATTGCCGTTTACGTCTTTCTTCTTTCCGCGACTGGCCTAGCAGCCCAGCAGCCGTCTGCATGTCCATGGTTCTCTCTGGGAAGCGCAGAAACTGCCCTCGGTGGGCCGGTTTCCATGAAGCTTCACGTCGAGAGCGCGTCGCAGGGAACGTGCGAGTTCACCGCTCAATCGGGCAATGCAAAGATGCTGCGGATTGTGATTGGCAAGGCGGACGCGCACGATTGCCCCGAGGACGCTATGAAGGTGAAAGCCCTTGGCAACGAGGCCGTGCAATGCCGGCGCACAGGCGAACACAACGAAAGTATCGACGTAATTGCAGGCCGTGTGAGGGACGTGTTCTTTGCCGTCAGCATCAGCGGTGTTCCCGATGCCGCCACCACGCCGGGCACTCCCTCGCATCCCGATGACCAGTTCGACGCACCGCTGCTTGAGCGAGTCGCCGAGCAAGTGGCTGGAAATCTCTTTTGACGAAAACCCTCTGAAGAGTCCAACTATCGTAAGCAACCGGGCGGCCGGAGCGGCGGCAATTCGCAACTAGAACCGACCTGCCCAGTATGGACTGCAGATGCCTGTCCGCCTGACCGCGGCCCGAATATCGCAAACAGGACCCGTTCGGCCGCGGACAGATTGCATATCTGGCTGATCAATCAGTGTGATAGCATGACCCGAAACGTTCCCGCCCCCCAGGAAAACCTGCAAACAACAGGAGGACTCTAACCCCGTGCCTCTCACGATATCCGGCCTCTCGAAGACCTACTCCAATGGCGTCAAAGCACTCCAGAACGTCTCTCTGACCATCGGAAACAATATGTTTGGCCTGCTCGGGCCCAACGGAGCCGGAAAGAGCACGCTGATGCGAACGGTGGCCACGCTGCAGGCCCCCGACTCGGGCACCGTGAGTCTCGACGGGCTTGACGTCCTGTCCAACAAGACTGAGGTCCGCAAGATTCTCGGCTATCTTCCGCAGGAATTCGGCGTATACCCCAAGGTCTCGGCGCTCGACATGCTTCATCATCTGGCGGTGATGAAAGGCATCACGAAGAAAAGCGAGCGCAGCGAAATCGTCGACGCCCTCCTTCATCAGACGAACCTGTGGGAGGTTCGCAAAAAGTCGCTTGGAACCTACTCCGGCGGAATGAAGCAGCGTTTCGGAATTGCCCAGGCGCTGCTGGGAAAGCCCAAGCTGATCATTGTCGACGAGCCCACGGCCGGCCTCGACCCGGCGGAGCGGAATCGGTTCCTGAACCTGCTCAGCTCCATCGGACGCGATGTGATTGTGATCCTGTCAACGCATATTGTCGACGACGTTCGCGAACTTTGCCCGCGCATGGCCATCATCGCCAACGGCACGGTTCTGCTGGAAGGCTCTCCCACCGAGTCGCTGGACGCGCTGCGCGGAAAGATCTGGTCAAAGGTGGTTGGCAGTGACGAAGAACTGAAAGCTCTGGAAGCAAACCTGCAGGTCGTCTCCACGCACTTGATTGCCGGACAGCACGAGGTGCGCGTTTTTTGCGACACCGATCCCGGCGATGGGTTCAAGCCTTCCGAAACGGAGTTGGAAGACGTCTACTTTCTCAGCCTTGACCGTCACGCGAAGAACTAGGAGCGGAAAAGCGCCATGCAATTGTTTCTTGAATTCTTCCGATTCGAGCTGAAGTTTCGTTTCAAGAGCATCTCCACCTATGTCTACTTCGGCATCTGGTTCGTCTTCAGCTTTCTTTGCATCGCTTCAGAGAATTTTGGCCCCATCGCGTTCGGCAACGGCAAGGTCCTCTTAAATGGGCCCTACGCCAACCTCTTCAACGACACCTTCGCCGCGTTTTTTGGATTGATCATTATCGGTGCGATCTTTGGCACATCGATCCTCCGCGATTTTCAGCGTGACACGACGCAGATTCTGTTCACCAAGCCGATCACAAAGCTCGGCTATCTTGGCGGACGATGGGCTGGATCCTATGTGGCAACCGCCTTTGCCTTCTCCGGCCTGATCTTTGGCGAATTGCTGGGCCCCCTCGCCCCGTGGGCCGACCATTCCCGGATTGCGCCTACGCACCTGTGGTGGTACCTGCAACCATTTTTCTCCATCATTCTTGTGCAGATCTTCTTTATTGGATCGCTGTTCTTCATGGTTGCTGCGCTTACTCGCCGCATTTTCATTGTGTACCTTCAGGGCGCCGGCCTTCTTATCACCTACCTGATCGGCGTTGCCGCCTTCGAGACGACGCGAAGCACGCAGCTTTTCTGGCCGGGCATCCTCGATCCGGTCGGCATTGTCCTCAACGACGCCATCACACGCTATTGGACGGTGGTAGAGCGGAACACACTCATGTATTCCTGGTCCCTCCACTCGGCGGGCGGGATATTTCTCTTCAACCGTATGCTCTGGCTGGGCGTTGGCCTCCTAAGTCTTGGAGTTCTATGGAAATTCTTTCCCATGTCCCTTGAGGCCCTTACTCGACGCGCCAGCAGCCGCCGTGCCCGGTTGGCGCTTGAGCAGGATGAAGAACTCAAGCCGGTGCGCACCAAGGTCGTCGCCAGGATTCCGCTGGTGCATCAGATCTTCGGCTTCGGCACATTCCTCGCGCAATACTCGTCGCTCACGCGCATGCGCGTCCGCAACATCGTGCGCGATGTTCCATTCTGGGTGCTCCTGGTGCTCATGGCTGGCGTTTCGCTGAACAACGGACACTACGCGGGCAGGGTCGAGGGAGTGAACGTCTGGCCGGTCACCTACCTGATGCTGCAGGCAGTCGAGGGTGGAGCGATTCTGTTCTTCTACATCGTCGCCACCTTCTATGCCGCGGAGCTCATCTGGCGCGAACGCGACACCCGCTTTGAGGGCATTCACGATGCCCTGCCGATGAACGAGGCAACAGACTGGGTCTCGAAGTTTTCCGCCCTCTGCGTGGTGGAACTCGCGCTTCTTACCATTGCTGGACTGTGCGGCATCATCATGCAGACCATTGGCGGCTATTACCACTACGAATTGCTCCAGTATTTCAAAGAACTGTACATCGTCACATTCCCTCAGGTTGTTACCTTTGCGCTCTTTGCCATGTTCGTGCAGACCATCGTATCGAACAAATTCGTGGGTCACGCCATCGTCATTGGTGTCTTTGTCCTGCAGCCGGTTCTTTTCAACTTCGGCTGGGAAAACACTCTCTATCTTTTCGGCGCAACTCCGCCGTACACCTATTCCGATATGAACGGCTACGGACACTTCGTCCAGCCGCTGTTCTGGTCCCTCGCCTACTGGCTTTCAATCGCAGCTTTTCTCGGGGTCATCTCCATCGGGCTCGCGCGCCGCGGCGCCGAAGATTCTCTGGGTGCGCGACTCCGGCTGTTGCGGCAAAACGCTCTCGGGCTTGCCCCTGCCGCCGCGGTCTTTCTCCTGATGGCAATTGGCAGCGGAATGTGGTTCTACTACAACACGCACGTCATGAACGAGTATCTGACCAACAAGGACCGGCGCGATATTCAGGCGAACTACGAAAAGGACTTCAAAAAATACGAGCACCTCGCGCAGCCGAAGATCATCTCCGTTGATGCCGAGATCGATATCTTCCCAGAGCGGCGCTCCTTCAGCGGAACCGGCCATTTTGTGCTCCAGAACAAAACCAGTCAGCCAATCACGCAGGTCCACATCACTAACGCACAGCAGTCAGTTCGCAACGTAGCCTTCGACCGGCCTTTCCACGTGGTCTCGACCAGCCCGCGGGATTTCTACGACATCTATGCCCTCGAAAAGCCCCTCGCGCCGGGTGAGACGATGAACATGACGTTCAACCTGAAGCAGGAAAGCCACGGATTCCTCGACGGCCATGAGCGTGCCGAACTTGCTTATAACGGTACATTCTTCGACTCGGGTTACTTTCCCGCCATCGGCTACAACCCAGACATCGAGCTAAGCGATCCGCGCCGCCGCCGCGAGGAGCATCTCGGCGCGCTCGAAGTGCTTCCGAATCGAGGCGATCCGGTCGGCAGCGATACCAACCTCTTTACTCGCCAGTCCGATTGGATCCACTACCGCACCACCGTTAGTACGTCAGCCGACCAGATTGCCATTGCCCCTGGCTATCTGCAAAAGGATTGGGTCGCGAATGGCCGCCATTACTTCACCTATGACATGGGCGACGTCCAGACTGCCGATTTCTTCGCCTATATCTCCGGCAAATACGAAATAACCCGCGACACTTTCCAGGGCGCCAACGGCCCGGTAGCAATCGAGGTCTATCATCTGCCGTCGCATACCTTCGACGTGAAAGATATGATCGACGCCTCCAGGGCCGGGCTTGCATTCTATGAGAAGGACTTCAGTCCATTCCAGTTCAAGCAGTATCGAATTCTGGAGTTTCCGCGCTACCGCAGTTTCGCGCAATCCTTCCCCAATACCGTGCCCTATTCCGAGGGGATCGGCTTTATCGAGCGGATGGAAAAGCCTACCGATATCGACCTCACCTACTTCGTCACCGCCCACGAACTTGGACATCAGTGGTGGGGACATCAACTGATCGGCGCCCGCGTTGCCGGATCCAACATGATGTCTGAAACGCTCGCGGAGTACTCCGCGCTGATGACCATGCGTCATCGCTACGGCGACGACAATATGCACAAATTCCTGAAGTACGAATTGGACCGCTATCTGCGCGGGCGCGCCGCCGAAGTCCGCAGAGAGGAACCACTGGCACAGGTGCAGCAGGAGGGGTACGTCTGGTATCAGAAAGGCGGCCAGATCATGTATGCGCTCTCCGATTACATCGGTGAAGACAAGGTGGACCTGGCGCTGCACAACTTCCTCATGCAGTATCGCTACGCGAACGCGGGCAATGCGCAATCAGGCCCTTATCCCGATACGCGCGATCTTGTCGCCGCGCTGCGCGCACAAACTCCCGACAATCTCCACTACTTCATCGACGATTCCTTCGAGAACATCGTGCTCTACAACAACCGGGCTGCATCGGCCACCGTCACCCAGACTCCCGATCACAAGTACAAAGTCACGCTGGTGGTCGAGGCGCACAAGGTAAAAGCCGACGGCAGCGGCAATGAGACGCCTGAAAAGATGAATGACCTGATCGATATCGGTGTCTTCACCGGTCCGCGCGACAGCGAAAAGCCGCTTTATCTCGAGAAGAAATGGATCCACGATGGCAAGCAGACCTTCGAGATTGTCGTCGACAAGGTGCCCACGCGCGCCGGAATCGATCCATTGAACAAACTCATCGATCGCGATGCCGACGACAATGAGACGGATGTAACGAAACCATAAGTCACGCCGTCAAGGGGTTTGGGAGCGATGCGTGCTGTGACGATCATTCCGCTCCAGGATCACCATACAGATGACAGTGACACCGACGATGATGAAGGATAGCGCCCATTGAGGGTGTTTGGGCCAAAGAACCTTCCCCAACCCGACAACCCAGCCAAGCGTTCCCACGGCGATGCCGACAGCTGTCGCCCATCCCGATTCTGCACTCATGGTTTGCGCCTCCGATCAGCGGGTGGAGAATAGCAAGCCGCTCTCACTTCGGCATGTGACGGAAACCACATATATACACGGGGCAGGAATTGATCGAACGCCGATCATTTTCGAATTGGGGATCATGCAATCGCACAACCAGCCGCGCCCAGCCGCGCCATGTCACCGGGCTTCGATCAAAAACTGTTGCGAGCAAAACTGCGGCGGTTCTCATACGACCGGAATTCGCTTAACGCCCGTCCCAGGAGGCTCGCGGCCGAGAACACCGGACCATCGATGATTGGCTGCAAGCGCGCGTCTGTTGAAAAGCAATGACCCGTCGTCACTTACATTTGCCGGGCGACAATCAATCGAATTTCTGCATCTAATTCCGGTCGAATGCGGCGAGGGAAATCAGACAGGCTGCCGAGATAGCCGCGATTTCGCCGTATTTGGATTTCGTCCCTTGAAAATGTGCATTCGTCCCAATTGAAAGAAAAATCATTGCATCGGCCGGAATGCGATCCGCCCTGCAGCGAATTATTGGAGGATTCAGATGAGACGCATCTCTGCCGGCGGAGCGCTGGTATTGCTGCTCGCCTTTGCCGCAATCGTATTTGCCCAGATCGCCACCACCTCATTGCGCGGAGTGATAAAAGATCCTGGCGGAGCGGTTATACCCGGCGCCAAAATCACACTCACGAACAACGCCAACGGCCAGGTGGCGACGGCCACTTCAAACTCCGAGGGCGAATACACCTTTCCTGCACTTTCGCCGGCGTCATATGCCATCAAGACCTCAGCCCCCGGGTTCGCCGATCAGACCAGGATCGCCGAGTTGCTTGTGAACCAACCCGCGACAGTGAACTTCGCCATGACCCTGCAGGCCGCCACCCAAGTCGTAAACGTTAGTGCTGAGGCACAAACCCTGAACACCACTGACGCTTCGCTTGGTAATTCAATGGGTAGTACGTTGATCCAGGCGCTGCCGAGTGAAACGCGCAATGTTCCCGACCTGCTCTCGCTGCAGCCGGGAGTGCTGTACCTGCCCAGCCAGCAGGGCGGCCCCGGCGCCTCAGAGAACAACCCGATGGGCGACAGCCGTAGCGGCGCTGTCAACGGCGTCCGGTCCGACCAGGGCAACGTAACCATCGACGGCGTCGACGATAATGACCAGGTTTACGGCTATGCGTTTACCGGTGTGCTGCGTGAAACACAGGATTCGATCGACGAGTTCCGTGTCGCCACTTCTAACACGAACGCGGACGAAGGCCGTTCAGCCGGAGCCCAGGCCAGCCTCATCACCAAGTCCGGCACCAACAATCTTCACGGCTCCGTTTACGAATACAATCGCCCTACTCTTACTGTTGCAAACAACTACTTCAACAAGCTGGCCGAAATCACCAGCGGACAGGCCAACGTTCCTCCAAAACTTATCCGTAATATCTTCGGCGCCAGCGTCGGTGGTCCCATCACGAAGGACAAGCTTTTCTTCTTTGCCAACTTCGAAGGCCTGCGCCAGGCCGAAGATACTGAAGTTACGCAGACCGTGGCGTTTCCCTCCTATCTCGCCGGCAATCTGAGTTATCAGGGAGATAACTCCAGCGGCGGCATCCAGAACGTCACACTTACCCCGGCGCAGGTTACAGCCCTGGACGCCGGCTGCACAGTATGTGGCACCGCGCCATATTCTCCCGGCCCCGGGCCGAACCCCAATGCTCTCGCTTATTTCAGCGCCGAGCCCGCCGCTAACGGTTCACTCACTGGCGATGGCCTCAACACCGGCTCATTTACTTTCGCCTCGCCGAATCCGCACAGCGAAAACACCAGTATCTTCAGAATCGATTACACCCCTACCAGCAGTCAGCGCATGTTCGTGCGCGGCGGCTTGCAGAAAGACACCACGTTGGGAACCGAGCAGTTCCCGGGCCAGGGACCATCCAGCTACTTTGAAGACAACACCAAGGGCATCATCGCCGGCGACATCTGGACGATTTCACCGAACATGGTCAACGACATTCGCTACGGATTTATCCGGCAGGGCAACAGCACCCGCGGCGTGGGCACCGGCGATTATGTCGATTTCCGGTTCATGGCAACCCAGACGGCGGAGACACGCACCACGCTCGCCACGGTTCCGGTGAATAACATCGTGGATAACTTCAACTGGAACAAAGGTAAGCACGATTTCCAATTCGGAGCGAACTGGCGCCTGATCCATCAGAATCGAATCTCCGATGCCAACTCCTACAATAACGGAAACTCGAACCCGTACTGGCTGGGCGGCAGCCCGCCCGACCCGTCGACCATCACCGGCCTTCCAGTCGATGCAGGATTCGACAATTCCTGGGTGATCGCCTACGCCAATCTCGTGGGCACGATACCCGCTGTTACCAATCAATACAACTACCTCCTCACCAACTCGAATTCAGGAACATTGCTGGCGGACGGTGCTTCGACCACCCGTCACTTCGCCTCCAATGAATTCGAATATTACCTGCAGGATGCCTGGAAGATGCGACCGAATCTCACCGTGACGCTCGGGCTCCGCCACACTCTATTGCAAACGCCATGGGAGACAAGCGGGCAGGAAGTCACACCCACCATCAACACCGATGCGTGGTACAAACAGCGCGAGACAGCGGCCCAGACGGGACAGATTTATGAGCCGCCCCTGACGTTCGCGCCTGCCGGCCGTTTCTATGGCAAGTCAGGTTTCTACCCCATGTCGAAGGACAACATCGCTCCCCGAATTGCGATTGCCTATGCTCCAACTGCGAAGACGACGATTCGAGTAGGCGGAGGAATCTACTATGACCACTTTGGCGAAGCCCTGGTGAATCTGTTCGATCAGGGCGGGGCGTTTGGACTCAGCGGGGCCGTCACCGACCCCGCAGCCACCTATAACTCTGAAGACTCGCCGCGCTTCGTCAACAATAGAACGTTGCCCTTCAGCAACGGGACATTCGCGTCTCCTACAACCTACCCATTTACGCCGCCCACAGGTCCCAATTATGGCTTTGCCATCACCTGGGGATTGGATAGCAAGATGAAAACGCCGTATAGCGAGGCCTTCAATCTCTCGGTCCAGCACGAGTTTCCGAAGGGCTTTACGGTTGAGACCGATTATGTGGGAACGTTAGGACGCCATTTGATTCAGGGCCTCGATTTAGCCGAGCCGGTCGATTATGTCGATCCGTCCGGTGGCGGCGATTACTTTGCCGCCGGCTCAATGCTCTCCCGCGAGGTCGACCTGAACGGCGGAAATTATGGCGTCAATTCAAGCGGAACCGGCAGCGTCGTAAGCGTGCCCGCGATCCAATACTTCGAAGACGTTTTTCCCTGGATGGCAAACTTCGATTACCCGGGCGAAAGCGCGACCCAGGCTATCTACAACAACGAATGGGCCCCCTATCGATCCAATCTCGGCGCCACAACCTCTCTCTCTGATCTGGATTTTTATGGACCGGCCTTCGGAACCTATCCCGCTCCGGCTAATTGGGTACCGCACTTCTGGCAGGGCCAGTTCTCGTCGTTGTACGCGCTGTCCACGATTGGCATGAGTTACTACAACGCGCTCCAGGTGATCGTACGCCATCCCTCGCATAGCGGCTTTGAGTTCGACGCCAGTTATACTCTCTCCCGCTCGTTCGATGAGGTATCGGATGCCGAGCGGAGTTCCGAGTTCAGCACCAGCGTCGCGCTCGACCCCGGCATTCTCGATACCTGGCATCCCCGCCTGAATCGCTCAGTCTCTGACTTCGATACGACTCACCTGCTCACAGTCGACGGCCTCTACCAGTTGCCCTTCGGCAGAGGGCGCCAGTACCTGGCCAACATGAATCGGCTGGGAGATGCGCTGCTCGGCGGCTGGCAGCTTTCAGGACTGAACCGCACTACCAGCGGTCTGCCGTTCTCTCTGTTTGAGCCCGGATTCACGACCGACTGGCAACAGGAGAGTTATGGAGTCGTTACCGGGCCGGTGAAGCTGCGCCGGCATTTTGACTCTGCGGGCAACCCGCAGTTCTTCGATAATCCCGGCGCCATTAATGCGGGCATCAACACCGGAGCTCCGATTCGCCTTCCCTATCCCGGTGAAGCCGGCCAGCGCAACAAGTTTCGCGGCGACGGCTACTTCGATATCGACGCCGGCGTTGCCAAGTCCTGGCGCCTGGAGTCCGGGACGCTCAAGTTCGACTGGGAGACCTTCAACACCACCAACACGAATCGCTTCGATCCAGAGTCGATTGGATCCGGACTGACGAGCAGTAACCTGGGTATAGCGGACAAGCTGCTCACTCAGTCGCGACGGATGCAATTCGCGCTTCGATATGACTTCTGACGAAGTCGCCGGCGAGTGCTGGGCGGTCCGGTGAGCTTTATCGGCTCCGCCCTGCACGCCGGAATCTGTGGTTTCATCTTTTTCCCCGTCCGCAATTACGGCGTCTGCAACTGGCGATACGATGAGCTCGGAGCGTTGGTCGAATTCACCACCTGGCCGAGGCCATTCACCCAGTAGTTATCCTTCGTCCCGGTCCATACCAGGCGATTCTCTCCAGTCAGTGGATCCGTCGTGGGCGTCAGTCCAACCAGCGCGTTCGTGAAGCCTTCAACCTGGCTGGCCTGCATGGCCTGGTGACGTTCAAAGGCATTCACCTGGTTCTGCATCGCATGCATCTGCGCCTCAAACTGCTGGACCTGGGCGCCGATCTGCGCGCGCCGCTGCTGCTGACGCATCTGCTGGTACTGCATTCCCTGGGCATCCATGTTCTGCTGGTAAGCCCGCCATTCCGGATTCACCTGGAACGACTGCACGCAGTGCAGCGCGATGCTCCGCGCCAGCTCAACCTGGTCGGGAGGTGCGAGCACGCTGACCATCGTCGGCACCTGCCAGATCTGTCCCGACTCGAGCGTTCTGGTGAACGCCAATGCCACCCGCGGCCCCGCACTGGTCTCGCATAGCCATGCAATCTGCCCGGCAGAGGCTTGCCCCTGTGCCGATCCCAACTCCAGATAGTCAGGCATGGTGAAGTCTACGTTCGTCGGGTTTTGCTGTGGATCTTTGCAGACTGAGCCAAACCGCGCCTTGGAATAGAGCACCGCGTACTGCGGTCCTGTACGATACCGCGCCACGATCAATTGCGCTTGCGCGCCAAGGTCGTAATTCTCACCCTCACGCCTGTGGTACAGGTTGGGGAGCGTATAACTCGGAATGCTCACGTCGCCGATGCGCAGATCGAACTTGCCGTCGGGAGACTTGACGCTCACCATCATCCGGTGGTCGGCAAACCCCAGGCGGAATAGCCCGCCCTGAACCGTCCAGCCCTGCGGTACCGAGAGCGAAAAGGCATGTTCAAACGGGTCGTCGAACCGGGTCCAGCCAACATTTGCATTGCTTGTCTTGCCCGCGTTCCCTGCCTTGCCTGTGTTGCTCGAAACCGGATTGCGCCCGATGTATGTGCCATTGGAGTTCTCTCCCGACGTCGGCTGACGGTTGTTCCCGAAATACGTGTCCTGTCCTGAGACCGGCTCAAGGCAGACCAGGAACGAAACGCAAAGCGCAAAGCTCAGAAAGCAGCATCCATTTTCGTGAAAAAAAGCTGATCGATTTCATGTTCTTCCTCCGTGATGAGAAATTTGTTTCCAGGCGGCCCGTTTCAGGTGCGCATAGGTTGCCAATCGATCCCGTCCAAGTAGCTCCAGGAGGGCGGCTTAGCCGTTTTAACCGTGTGCTATACTCCCGGCACGCGGTCACTTGCTTTCTCCAAGTCGCCCCCTGCTTGGCTGGGCTGATGTGCGTATGAAAGCGCTCTTTCGCTCTAAATGTCCTGAACCAACACTTAATTAGGTCTAAATCCGCGCCGAATTCGCCGATTAGACCCCAAAACGCCCTGAAATCGACGCGATGGGCCGACCTTGTCATGAATCCAAGCGAAAACTGGCTCTTCGGATCCTTCCGCCTCGACGCCTCGCAGCACCTGCTGTTTCGCGCAGGCGAGCTCGTTCCGATCTCGAAAAAGGCGGCGGATATCCTTCTGGTCCTGGTCGAGCAGCACGGGCAGCTGGTCGAAAAGGAAACCCTGATGAAGCGCGTCTGGCCGGATGCCTTCGTCGAAGAGTCCAACCTCGCCGTTCACATCTCGCAGCTTCGCAAGACCATCAACGACGAGGACAGCCCCCATCGCATCGAGACCATCCCACGCAGGGGATATCGCTTCGTTGGCGCCGTCACGCAGGAATCAATCCCGCAATCTTCGGCTGGTTCCACCCGGGAACTTTCAGCGAATACGACCCTGGCCGCCGCTCCCGGCGCAGCCGGAATCGCCAACCTCGTTCAACCCGCAGCGCAGATTCCAACAGCTGAACCCGCAAATCGGGTCTGGGTCTGGACAGCAGTCGGCGTGTTGGCTTTGGTAGTGATCGGCGCCATGGCCCTCCGCTTCGGTTGGAAGCGGAGTCACGGGCCAGAACCCTCGTCCGCCATCAATCCCCCCGCAATGAAAGACAGCGTAGTGCTGGCCGAAATTGCCAACAACACCGGCGATCCGGTCTTCGACACTACCCTGCGCGAGGCTCTCGAGATCGAACTGGAGCAGTCGCCATATCTCACCCTCGTCCCCGAACAACGAATTCAGACGTCGTTGCGGCTGATGGGCAAGCCGGCCGATTCCCGGCTTACCCCCGAGCTCGCGCGCGAGGTTTGCCAGCGCACCGCCGGTGAGGCCGTGCTCGACGGCTCAATCGCGAAGCTCGGCAACCAGTATGTCCTCGGCTTGCGCGCGATCAATTGCAGGACGGGCGACCACCTGTCAGATCTGCAGACCACAGCCGCCGGCAAGGAACAAGTCCTGAAAGCGCTCGGCGACATCAGCGGGCAACTGCGCGTCAAGCTCGGCGAATCCCTGACAACGCTGCAGAAATTTGACACCCCCATTGAGGAAGCGACGACTCCGTCCCTTGAGGCTCTTCAGGCGTACAGCATCGGGCGCCAGACCATGATCCAGAAAGGCGAGTCCGCCTCTTGCGTTCCGTTCTTTCAGCGCGCCATTCGACTGGACCCGGAGTTCGCCGCCGCTTATGCCGCTCTCGGCAACGCCTACTCCAATCTTGGCGAAACCGGGCTCGCCGCTACGAACATCCGCAAAGCCTATGAACTGCGAGAGCACGTCAGCGAGCACGAGCGCCTCTATATCGAGTCGCACTTCTACCAGTTCGTTACTGGAGACCTGACCAAGGCCAGCCAGGCCTACGAGGTCTGGGCAGCAACCTATCCCAACGATGAAGCGCCTAGAACCAATCTCGCCGTCATCTATAGTGATCTGGGCAATCTCGATCAAAGCCTCGCACAGGCATTGCAGGCAGTACGCATCGCTCCCGATGAAGGCCAGACCTACGCCAACCTTGTAGACGCCTACATCTTGCTGGGCCGGCTCGACCAGGCAGGCTCCGTCGCCGACCAGGCGATCTCGCGAAACCTCGATTCGTCCACTCTTCGCCTCTATATGTACGATCTGGCATTTTTAAAACAAGACACGGCGGCCATGCGGAAGATCATGGATTGGGCATCCGGAGAGCCCGGGATCGAAGATGCCTTTCTCACCGACCAGGCCGACAAAGCAGCATTCGCGGGCCGATTGGCCCAGGCGCGCACCCTAACAGACCGGGCAACCGACGCGGCACGAAGAGCGGAGGAGAAGGAAACTGCGGCCGGATACCAGATTGACGGCGCGCAAAGAGAAGCGCTGTTCGGCAATGCCGCCGAAGCCCGGAAACTTGCCGACTCAGCGCTCGCCTTGGCGAACGACCGCGATACGCGATACGGAGCCGCCCTTGCCTATGCGCTTGCCGGGGCAACCGAGCGTGCTCGCACCCTTGCTGATGCGCTGAACACGCAATTTCCCGACGATACCTTCGTGCAGGAAATCTATCTTCCAACTGTGAGAGGCGCCATGGCCGTTGCCCAGCACGACCCGGCCGCCGCCATCAAGGCCCTCGACCGCACCACTCCCTACGAACTTGGGCTCGTGGCCGGATTGCTTCCAGTCTATGTGCGCGGAACTGCATTTCTTGCCCAGCGCGACGGTGCGCACGCGATCACGGAGTTTCAGAAGTTGATTGATCACCCCGGCATTCTGCTGATTGCGCCAATGGGCCCTCTCGCTCATCTTCAGATCGCGCGTGCCCGGCTCCTCCAGGGCAATCGCGACGCCGCAAAGACGGCATATGAACAATTCTTTGCGGCATGGAAGGATGCGGATCCAGATATCCCCATTTTGAAGGAAGCGCGCTCGCAATTCACCAGCCAGTTTGCGCAAAAAGCCCGGTGAATACCATCCAGTTTCCCTTTCTCGCGGCGGCGACGCGCGCTGCCGCTGCGGATCGCCGTGGTAAGCTGCCCAACAAGTCGGTGCCATGAGTGCAGCGTTGGAATTCCGGAATGTCTCTGTCGCTACCGCAAGCGGCCGGCTGCTGCTGCGTGACATCTCACTCTCGCTTGAAGAAGGCACCGTGATGGCGGTTCTCGGCCGCAGCGGGTCCGGAAAGACCACGCTCCTTCGCACCGCGAATCGCATGATCGAGTCCACGCGCGGAGAAGTTCAGGTTGCCGGCATGAACGTGGCAGAAATCGGCCTCGTCGATCTGCGCAGAAGAATGGGCTACGTCATCCAGGAGACCGGCCTGTTCCCCCATTTCAACGTAGAGCGCAATGTGGGGATCGTTCTTGAAGCTGAGGGACAACCACGAGAAAAGCGCGTCACGCGAAGCAACGAGCTACTGCAACTGGTTGGGCTCGATCCCGCATCGTTCTCGCAACGCTATCCCCATCAGCTTTCCGGAGGACAGCGGCAACGCGTGGGCCTGGCGCGTGCGCTCGCCGTCGAGCCGAAGATCCTGCTCATGGATGAGCCGTTTGGCGCTCTTGATCCGCTCACCAGGGCCGAGATGCAGGACATGCTGCTGGAACTTCTCAAGCGGATGCACACTAGCGTGCTGCTGGTGACGCACGATCTGGATGAGGCGCTCTATCTCGCACAACGCATCGTCCTTGTGAGTGATGGCAGGCTCGTCGCCGACCTTCCCCGCGAAGAATTCCTGCAATCGACGCAACCCGAGATCGTCGCCTACGCGAACGCTTTCCACCGCGGCCAAAATGACCTTGATTCACGATGCCCTGCGCGGGACGGAGCCGCATGAGCACCTCATTCCTTTCGCAATACGGCGGCGAAATCGCCACGCTGACGATCGAGCACCTCTGGCTCACCGGCGCGGCCATGTTGCTTGCGACCGCCGTCTCCGTACCCGCAGGCATCTGGCTTACACGTGAGCCCCGCTGGGCGAAGCCGGTTATCGGCGTCGCCAATGTGTTGCAGACCATTCCGTCGCTGGCCATGTTCGGATTCCTGCTGCCGCTGCCCTGGCTTGGTGAGCGCGCCGCGCGCATCGCCATCGTTGCGCTTACCACCTACGCTCTGCTTCCTATTCTGCGCAACACTTATGCGGGCATTCGTGGCATCGATCCAACCTTGATCGAGGTCGCGCGCGCCATTGGCCTGACGGATGCGCAGCGGCTGTTCAAGATCGAACTGCCCCTCGCGGCCTCGTTCATCTTTGCCGGGCTTCGCACCGCAACCGTGACCTGCATCGGCATCGCAACCATCGCCGCCGCCGTCGGCGCCGGAGGGCTTGGCGAGCTGATCTTTCGTGGAGTCGCCTCCGTGGACAACCGACTCGTTCTCGCCGGCGCAGTTCCTGCGGCGCTGCTTGCCCTCATTGCCGATGGTGCATTGGGAATCCTCGAGCGCCGCTTCCGAATCCCAACCGCTGAAGGCGCCGGCCGATGATCAAAGTCCCTTCATCTGCCTGCGCGATCGCTCTCTGCCTCTTCCTTGTCAGCTGTTCGCCTCCGCGCCCCAACCATCCCATCATCGGAGCCAAGAACTTCACCGAGCAGGTCATCCTTGGTGAACTCCTCGCCCAGGAGATCGAGGCCAAATCCGATCTGAAAGTGGAGCGGCGCTTTTATCTTGCCGGCAGCTACATCTGCAACCAGGCTCTCGTTTCCGGCCGCATCGACGCATACGTCGAATACACCGGGACCGCGCTCACCGCGATCCTCAAGCAGCCTGTCGATCGCAATCCCGATGAGGTTCTTCAAAAGGTGCGAAGTCTCTATGCTTCGCGCTATGGCGTCACCGTCGCCGCACCACTCGGTTTTGAAAATACCTTTGCCATGGTCATTCGCGGCGACGATGCGCGCCGGCTTCACCTCGCAACGCTCAGCCAGGCCGCGCCCTACGCACCGCACTGGCGCCTCGGCGTGGGATATGAATTCGAACAGCGCCCCGACGGCTTACCCGGATTGAGCGCCGCCTATAACCTGCACTTCGATGGGCAACCTCGAACCATGGATCTCGGCCTGCTGTACCGGGCACTGACTGCGCACCAGGTAGACATGATCGCCGCGAACTCGACGGATGGCCCCATCCAGGCCCTTGACCTGGTCGCACTCGAGGACGATCGTCACTACTTCCCGCCCTACCAGGCGGTGCCGCTGGTGCGTGACGACGCGCTTCGGCGCTGGCCGCAGATTCGCGAAGCGCTCCATGCACTCGCCGGCAGAATTACAGCGGACGATATGCGCGCGATGAACGAAGCCGTGGATGGCCAGCACCGCGATCCCGTGGACGTCGTCCGCGAATTCCGCCTGAGAAAGGGCCTTTGATCTATTCCGGCCAACGTGGTTATTGTTAGTCATCTCTGCAAGAGCTCTTGCGGAGAAACGCGGTCCTTCTGAAAGCTTTGAACCGCAATCGCAATCTAGAGGTCGCCGATGAACCCAACTCCTTCTCCGGACCTGCCCTCCTGCTGGCCTTCCCTTCCTTTCAACTCCTGGCACGACACCTGTGCAACGCTCCACATGTGGACGCAGATCGTGGGCAAGATTCGAATGCGCCTGACCCCGCTGGTCAATCACTGGTGGAACGTCCCGCTTTATGTCACCTCGCGCGGCCTCACCACATCCAGCATTTCTTACGGCGAAAGATCCTTTGAACTCCGGTTCGATTTCATTGGCCACTATCTGGTGCTCGAAACGAACGACGGAAGAGTAGAAACGCTCAAGCTCGAACCGCAAGCAGTGGCGGAGTTCTACCAGAAATGTCATGGCCATGCTTCGATCCGCGGGCATCGAGGTGAAAATCTGGCCCGTTCCGGTCGAAGTGCCTGATCCAATCCCGTTCGACCAGGACCGCAAGCATTGCTCTTACGACCCCGATTCGGCAAACAAGTTCTGGCGCATTCTGCTCACCGTCGAGGCCATCTTTCAGCGTTTCAGATCACGGTTTATCGGCAAATGCAGCCCGGTGCATTTTTTCTGGGGAAGTTTCGATCTTGCCGTCACGCGCTTCTCGGGACGGAGAGCGCCGGAACGTGCCGGAGCCGACGCCATAACGCGAGAGGCATATTCGCACGAGGTCAGTAGCGTAGGATTCTGGCCCGGCGGTGGAAACATTACAGGTCCAGCTTTCTACTCGTACATGGCGCCCGCTCCACCGGGATTCCGCGATGCTCACGTCCTCCCGGCCGGTGCCCGATTCGATACCAGCCTCGGCGAATTCATCCTGATGTACGACGATGTTCGAGCGACCGCATCGCCGAGTGCCACGCTGCTTGAATTCTGCCAAAGCACCTACGAAGCCGGGGCAGATTCGGCGAAATGGGATCGGGCGAGTCTCGAGCGAGATGTCTCAGCCTGAACCTTTGCTTAGATCTTATTGTGGCTTCGAGTCTGCAAGATTGAAGCCTTCGACCCTGATCCGCGGCCGTTCTCCGCGCGTGTCCGCATCTTCCAGCGAGATGGAAATGGTTTGCTTCTCGCCGGGCATCAGCGCGAGGTAGTTATCGCTGAGGAGCGCCGGCACAATCAAATCGCCGCCCTTGCTGCGCACCGCCTTCACGCGCACCATCAACGCCGGCGTCTTCGAAACGTTATGCAACTCCGTCGTGATCGTCCATTCGCCGCCGATGTGCTTGATGTGTGTCCTGGCATTTATCGTTGCCGCGCTCAGGTCGCGGATGCCGGTGTAGTCCCCTTCCGTTAAGTCCGCGCAGGTAGAAGTTCGACGACACAACCTGCCCGTTTCGCATCAGCGACAAGCGAATGAAGTGCGTCGGCGAAAGCCCCGGCGGAAACTCCAGTGCTATCGGAGACACGGTGCTGTCTTCGTGGCTCATCAGCGTCGCGGTCTTCTCCCACTTCACCGAGCCATCGATGTTCAGCACCTGTGCGCGAGCCGTCAGGCCCGTCTGTTCTCCAGCGCTGTAGTTCACCACCTCCACCGCATCAGTCGACGCGTTCCACTGGATATGCAGCGGCTCAGCACCCTTCTTCGCGCCGTAATATCCCGCATCCGTGTCGAAAAAGTAATCATAGGTTTGCCACAGCAGCGACGGCCATGCGGGATGGCTCATCCAGATCAGCAGCCCAAGACGATTCCTGCTTTGCCCCTCGAACATGCCGCGATAAGCGTCATAATCCACGAATTGCGCAAAGCCGTCCCAAGCGGCGATGTTGGTTGCCCCGCCGTACTGTTTGTCCACCGCCGTGGTGAATGGATTGTGTTCGTGATAATCGTGGAGCGGCCACTGGTAGCCCTGCGGCCACATCGCCGATTCCGGCATGGTCCGTCGAAGATCGTCCATCTCTACCACGTTGGGCGAACCCATCTCGCTGTGCAGTTTCGTTGGCGCGTGTTCGAAGTAGTAGCGCAGCGGCTCCACGCGATACGGTCCATGCCCGCTGACCGGCCCATCAGCAGAGCTGGAAATGTAATGCGAGCCAGGCTCAAGTGTCGCCACCATGCTGCGAAGTCCGTCATCGATCGGCTGGGGCGGAAAGCCCTCGTTGCGCCCGCAGAAGATTCCCAGCGACGCGTGGTTGCGGATGCGCAGCAGATAGTCTTTCGCATTGGCAAGGAACAGTGCATCGTCGTCCGGATCGGGGCCGTCCCATGGGTTCGCCAGCCAGAAATCCTGCCAGATCACCACACCGTAACGATCGGCCGCGTCATAGAACGCCTCATCGCCCGTCTGTCCCACCCAGTTGCGAATCATGTTGAAGTGTTCGTCGCGGTGGTAGCGCAAAGCCGTATCGTACTCACGCGAGCGATAGCGCAGCATCGACTCAGGAAAACCCCAGTTGCCGCCGCGCGCGACAAATCGTCTGCCGTTGATCCAGATTTTCAGTACGCTGCCGTCCTCTGAATACGTGAACTGCCGCACCCCGGCGTTGAACGAGGTCTTGTCCGATTCCACGCCATCCACAACAAAGCTGATCGAAACCGGATAAAGATTCGGCTCGCCATATCCGACCGGCCACCACAGCTTGGGATTGGTGAGATGCAGCGCGGCCTGGGTAGCCGGCGAAAGCTCAACCACCTTGCTTGACGCCGGCATCGACCGTCACCGGTGTTTCCAGTGCAATATCTCCGAAGCTCGCCCGCAATGTGCCTGTAACCGGTTTGGCATTGAGATTCCGCACCGTTGCCTGGATGGTTACGTCAGCATGCGTCGTATCCGGCAGAGGCAGTGAAGTGGTCACCAGCGGATCTTCGATCTTCACCGGGCCGCTCGTGGTGAGCGAAACACTGCTCCATATTCCTGTGTCGCGCCCGCGAATCGTCGAGATCCAGTCCCACCCCGCCGATGCATGATAGGTAGGATTGTCGCGGCCCAACGCGCCTCCATTCACCGTCGGCCCTGCCTTGTCCTTGGTGCTGCCGGGGTTCGCCACGCGGATGATGCGCACCGCCAGCGCATTCATCCCGCCGCGATGCACCAGCGCCGTAACGTCAAATCGGCCGCGCATGAATCCGCCGTCAATTCTCCCCACTTGCTGGCCGTTCAAATAGACTTCAGCCTTCCAGTTGATGCCGTCGAAGTTGAGCCACGTATGCTCGCCTGCGTGCTGCTGCGCGGGTGCGGTGAATTCGTCGCGATACCAGAAATCCGCACAGAAGTAGGAGTCGGAGATCGCATACTGGTTGTCACCAAAATCCGGATCCGGAATCGCGCCGTCATTCAGATAACTGGTCAGCACCGTTCCCGGAACCGTCGCGATCATCCAGTCCTTGTCCGCAAAACCCGGTTGCGCTACCGCCTCGCCGCTGGCCGCCACAAGTGATGCGCGCTGCACGCGCCAGTTCCCACCGGCCAACGTCAACGTGCCGTCGGCCTGACTTGCAGCGGCCGCATGTGCCGCAGGTACAAGTCCGCCGCGGCCGTAGACCTCAAATTCGCTCAGGACGTATCGATCTCCCGGATGCTCAGGCTTCGTCATCAGTACGCGCACATAACGCCCGCGCGCCGGTTGCACCAGATGCATGTCGTCGTTCGACCCTGGCCCAGCATCTAACGCTGCCAGCGTCTTCCACTCCTTCGCGTCATCTGAAACTTGAATCGAGCCTTCCGCAGCGCGCTGGATCCAGCTGAGCGCAATCCGATCGAATGTCGACGCCGTGCCCAGATCGACATACACCCATTCCTCGCCGCTTCCCGCGCTCATCCACGCGCTTGAAAACAGATCCGGGCCTGCGACACGCACCGGCTCGCTCTTGTCGAACAGAGACAGCTCCGCCACTCCCCAGTTGCGCACATTCCCGGCGGAAAGCTGTAGCCGATAGCAATGGAAATGCGCCGGCGCAGAGAAGGGAATCGACTGCATAAAACTCGGCCCCGGCTCCCTCATATCCGGCCATTCTGTACCTGAGGCGCGCCCCACTTCCGTCCATGCGGCGCGATCATCCGAACCAGTCACAATGTAGGTCCAGCTGCCTGGCAGCGAGCGACCGTAGATCTTTCGCAGATAGAGATCAATGCGATCGATCTCCGGCGGCGTGCCGCCTCGAAGGTCAAATTCCACCCAGGATGCGTCACCAGTGACATTTACTGAAGAAGTAACGTTGCCATCGAGAAAAAGTTCGCGTTCATTCTTCGGCAACGCGCCTTCACTGCTCGTCGAAGTTTCGATCCACTGCGGCGGCGCAGTCTCCTTAATGCCGTCGGTAACCAGTTGCGCCGTCAGGTTGTAGTCGTAGGCGCTCGACTGATAGGCAGGTCGGTGCAGAGCGAGGTTGCGGTAGCTGTTGGCCTCTGCGACTAAAGCAGGTCCCGTATATTCCCTGGGGTCTCCCGGATACACGCCAACACCGCGCGTGTAGTTCTGGGCATACAAGGCAAAAGAAGGAAAAACAAGGATGAGCGCCAGACTCTTCATGATCGGTGCCTTCGCTGAACGAGCAAGTGTAACCGGCAGCGCCACCGCCCGCAAAACCCCTCCACTTCACGGAGCGGCATCAACACGCAGCACCAAAGAAAAGCGGCGCCGACCTCGAGAATCAGCGCCGCTGTTGATTGCCTGCGATGTGAAAGTTCAGTTCGGCTTGTTTGGTTCGTCGCTGGTCTTGTTTGCTCCCTTGGTGGATCCCGATTCCGAGCCCTTCTTTGATTTCTTCTTGCTCGACCCTCCACCACCCGATGAATCGCTCTCGCCTCCTGAAGCCGCTGCCTTGCCCATCGAATTGGCGTCGAGTGGCGTCACGCTGACGCGCATGGATGCGTACGTAATTCCCGGCAGTGCATTTTGCGCCCGAGTCGCGATCGGCAGATTCGGATCGGCGTCCTTACGCACCAGGTAGCCCTGCACCAGATCAAGGTTCGGCAAATCTTTCGCAAGTTCGTCAGTATGCTTCTGCGGAATCATCAGGTAGTCGCCGGAAATCAAACCAATGTAGTGATCTTCGCGATCGGGGTCTGCCAGGGCCTGCTGCGTCGCCACCGCCGTCGTGAGATTCCCCGCCATCAGGAACTTGGTCCGCTCTTCCCAGTAGCTCAGCACTTCGGTAAATGCGCTTAACGCCGGTACGCTGATCGCGGGCAGCGTCACCAGCGGCGCCACCATCTTGGCTCCCTTGATAATCACATTCAGCGCCTTCACAAAGCCCGAGGTGGTGGGCGCTCTCGAGACGTTCACCGCCAATTTCCCTGTGCCCTGCGTCAGCAGAATCTTGCTCGTTCCCTGCGTGGCCTGCGGAGTTTTGAACCCCAGCTGATCCAGCGACACTTTCCCCGCCTTGTCCGGCTCAACCGATGCAATTGCCGTCCATGCAAGAGGAGCGATGATGTCCATGTAAGAGTGGATCTGCGTGGTGTCGACACGAAGCTGCGAGGCCTTCAAGTCAGTCTCGCCAGCTCCAGGATGAAACTGAGAAAGCACGATACTGATGGCGACGTCCCCGTCGTGGTCGAGCAACTCCTCCTTGCCGATGTCGGTCGCGTAGCGTAACTTCTTCTGATCCGTCCGGTAGTGCAGATACTGCGTTTCCGCAGCCGGGTCCGGAAGCTGATCCTTCGGTCCCCGCGCCGCCGATTTTTGCCCGTAATTCCTGCTCATGGGATTCACCGAGTCGAAGAACCCGTTCCAGAATTCAAACGACTCGTGGGGAGCATCTTCTGCTGCTGTTTTGCTGGCTCGCAGTTTCCTGCGCTGAGGAAATTGCAGGCAGTAGAGCGGACATGAGGCTTAGCGCTGAGGCGTCTCCAATGAAACGGCGGCGGGAAACAGACATGATATTTCTCCTGATTCCAATTGGCTCCGGCCGCTTGCACAACCGAAGACACTCAAGTTGACGGTGACACGCTTATCGCAGCCGTGGTGTCACCACGGGATTGGGTTGCGCCCACAAGGTCCGGCCCGACCTTACTGGGCAGCCTCCTTCGGCACACTGCGCAGGTGCGTCATCGACATTCCCCAGTCGGTCGGCATCTCCCCCGGCCACTCCTCGGGTGCTTCCCGAGCTTCTGTTGCTGAGCAGTTGTTCGAGCGGGGACCCCGCGCCGCGCGCGCCACGCGAAGCCACGCCCTCAAAATTGAGCACGTAGGGATCCGGCAGAGGCTGTTCGGTGCTCAGCAGAATGAGAGTGTCAACGCCAAATGGAGGTCCGATACGCAGGGTCAGCGAGTGCGGCAGCACAAACTTGTTTTGGTTTGCTCCCCCATTGGGAAAGCGGTTCTCGGTATAGTTGATCGGATAGAGCAGCGTGCCCGCGCCGTGGCAATCGATGTCGAGAACGTAAACCCAGCGCGAACCCACAACCATGTCGTCTGAGCGCAGCGCCATCTGAATCCGGTCGCCCTGCTGTGCAGCTTGTTCCGTGCGAGCAGCGGGCTTCCGTCGGTAGCATGAACCAGCGCAAGGTTGTAGAAAGTCGCCCCGGACTCGCCATTCGCGCTGTTCTCAAGCGTGAGCCAGCCGTGAACCTTGCCCAGACGCTGACGCATAGTCATTCAGCTTTTTGCTCAGCTACATCGGGTTGCGATCGCGTCTGCCAGCGCCGTCCAATCGGTGCGAACCGGGTAAGGAGAATCCGTCGAGCAGCCCGGGCTATGGTCTGTTCGCGACTTTGGTGCGCGTGGTCCGGCCGCAAACTCGCTCTTGTGAAACCACGCGTACGCGGGGCCATCTTCCGTCAGAACCCCGGTCAAGAGGTAGTTGGCGCCGGCGAGATCCTTCGCAGACTTGCACCTGCGCTCTCCGCCTCGTGCAGCGCGAGCTTGTCCGCGAGCTTCCTTCGGCACAGGCAGATTCACCCAGACGTCGCGCATCCTTACTCGAGATGTTGCTTCAATGCATCTGCATTGAGCTTCGGCCCAAGTTTGATGGCAGGCGATGCAGACTTGTCCAGGTTCACTGGCTCGGCCGCACGGATGCCGTTGCGCTCGTGGGTTTCGGCTGCTGCAGTGTCCAGTCGTTGCCGTCCCAACTGAGAATATGCGTCCACGTTCTCTTCCGCCGGATCAGCCACCGACACCACCCCGGCTGCCTTTACCTGCGCCGCGGCAGCAGTTATGTCGTCCTGCGAAAGGTTCGACGGCCACAGCCAGAACAGAAGCGGATCCGATTTCGGCGGAACAAGCTTGGTGAGCGCGAAAATAGCTCCCCGGCTTCAACCTTGGCGCCCGCCGGGCTCACGACCTTGGCGGACGAGCGCGCGATTCCCTGCCAGATCCGTCACGCGCAGCTTGACCGCCGGCGAAGTGCCCTCCGCCGACGTGAATTCAGAGTCCCGGCCCGACGCCTGAAACCGACCGATATCGAGCCACACCGAACCGTCGTCATCCGTCTTGATCACCGCCGTCAGCACTCGGTCGCTCTTAGCCGCCTTTCCTCCAAACAGCGGTTCCTGGCGGCGCGCTTGCGTTGCATCCAGATCCGGTTCCTCGTCGGAGACCCCGCTCCCCTCGAGAACCGCCCTCACGCGCTGGTACACAACCGACGCGGGAGCATTCGCGGGAAGAACCTGCAAAGCCTCGATCAAGGCCGCGGTGAATGCGCCGTGAGGCTCCTTTGCCGTGTCCGGCGGCGGCGACTCTTTGGCCGTCTGATCCTGTTGTGCCGCTGAGAACACCAGTGCGGCATTGTCGGTCCGCTCCGTCGGCGGAGTCAGATCCTTGCCGTCCGAGGTTTTATCGGGCGACTCGTTGATGTCCCGCGGATCGTAGGCCAGGCTCCGCTCGCGATACTTCGGGCCGATGCCTCGCGCCGCGCCGCCGCTGTGGCAACTGTCGAAGATGACGGTGAGATGAACGCCTTTGTCCAGCGCGGCGTTGAAAATGCGCGTCATCTCCCGGTCGCGTACGTCGAATCCGCCCTTGTACACGTCGGAAGGAACCAGCGTGCTGTCGGCATGTACCAGCTTGCCCCCCGCCCATACCTCCAGCTTCGTTCCCTTGCTGTTTACGCGAAGCGAACCATGACTCGCGTCATAAAAGACCACCGTGTCCCCGCGCTGCGGCAGATCAACAAGATACTTCTGCATTGCGGCCAGGATCCCGTCGCGCGAGGTCTGATCCGCAGGCAGAATTACCACTCCCGGGCGCGGCTTGGGCGGAGTCGGATTGGTAAGAAGGACGACGTTGGCCGAGGGAAATCCGAACTTCGGGCTGGTCAGCAGGTCCGCCACGGCCTGCGCATCGTTTACCGAGCCTTCGAGATTTTCGAAGGCGCCCAGTTCGCAACGACCGTACATGCATCCGGCTGGATGCACGGCGGTGGTGCCTGCCGGCTGATACGTGTTGATGCCGATCAGCAGCGCGCGGCGCGTCTGACCACCAACTTGCAGGGTAGACACTACAAGGCAAAGCGCAATGAGGGAAGTAGGGGGCCGCATAAAAACTCCACGGAGGATAGCAGGTAGCGTACTGCCTAATTCCGCCAAAGGCAATAGCCTTGCGGTCGTACGGGCAGACACTCCGTTCCTATCGGACATGAATGCGCTTGATGAAATTTCTTGTAATGCGGCGCGGCTGGAGACTTTGCATTTGCTGGCAGACGGTGACGCTCTCGTTCAGGAAGAAACGGCTGGAAATCCGCAAGTTGCCGTGGAATACTCCTGGGACAGATTGAGAACCTGTTCTCCCCTTTCGCATCAACTTTTGGTCGGGGCCCGCATGCCGGTGGACAGTCCGGCACTGCTGAGATAGACGAAAGATCGCTGTTCAGTTTACCGGAGGGCAAATAAAAATCTTCGCCGCGTATACCTATTCGATCCGCAAAGCTCGCATTGGATCGACTGATGCGGCACGCTGCGCGGGCAGCATGCAGGCAGCTAGCGCGATAAGGGCCAGCACCACGCTGACGCTGCCAAGGACTGCCGGATCGGTCGCGCTGACATCGAAAAGAAGGCTCTTCATCAATCGAGTGAGCGCGACGGTGCCTCCCAGGCCGAAAATGATGCCAAGAATCGCAAGACGCGCTCCGTGCTTGAGAATAAGGATCAGTATGTCGTTCCTCTGGCCGCCCAGGGCCATGCGGATTCCTATTTCCTGTGTGCGCTGCGACACGACATAAGCCATTACGCCGTAGATTCCGATGCATGCCAGGAGCAAGGCCAGCGCCGCGAAGGTTCCCAACAGCATCATCGCGAAACGGCGGGAAGCGATCGAATCAGAGATCATGCTCTCCATGGTCTGCTCGCCCCAGATGACCTGCTCCTCACTCATGGCTTTGTTGGCGCTGCGAATGCCGGCGACGACCGCGGAAAGATCTCCATCGTAGCGCACGATGATGTTGGTGCCGGTTGGCGAAGAGGCGATATAGGTATCCGGCATCTGCATGCAGGGGATGTAAAGCTGCGCGCGGAGCGGTTGCGCGTCATCAGCATCTAGCCCCCATTGGCGCACATGGCCAACGACGCCGACGATCACCAGCTTGCGTACCGGATTGGTGACATCGATGCGCTTGCCGATCGGGTCCTGGCCGGGAAAGAACTTGCGCGCGAAGACATCGTCGACGACAGCGACGAGCGCCCCATGCTCGTCATCCTGCGCCGCGAAGAATCGCCCGCGAAGAACAGGAAGCTGCATGACGCGCGTGTAGTCCGGGCCGACAATGTAGTCGAGCGCCCAACTCATGTGCTGGTCATCGGCCGGCTTCGGTTGATCATCGCGCCAGAAGACCATGTCGTCCTCGCCACTCATGGGGATCGCGCCCCAGGTTTGCGAGACCGCCCGGATGCCAGGCACGGAGGCGAATGTCCGATCCAGCTCTCGCACCCTGGCTCTAATCTCGGCAGGAGTGGCGTTGTTGATCGACGGCGGCAGCGACAGGCCGAAATCGAGCACGCCGCGCGCGTTGAACCCGGGATCGACATTCCATAGCCGCTCGAGGCTGCGAATCATGAGGCCCGCCCCGGCCAGAAGCACAAGAGCGATGGCCATCTCCACAACGACCAATGTGTTCAACGTGCGATGTTGCGTGCCGGTCGAGGTGCGGCCGCCGTTCTTGAGCGCCGTCTGCGGATTTGCGCGCGAGGTCTTGAGCGCCGGCGCCAGACCGAAGAGAATTCCTGTAACTAGCGAGACGAAAAAGGTGAACGCCAGAACCCGAAAATCGATTCCGATCTCTTCGGCGCGGGGCAGCGCCTCCGGTAGAGCCTTGATCGCGGCTCGCGCGCATAGCAGCGCGGCGCCCAAGCCGAACGCGCCGCCAGCAAGGCCGATCAGCAGACTCTCGGTGAGCAACTGGCGAACCACGCGGCCTCGGCTTGCACCCAGCGCGGCGCGTACCGCGAATTCACGCTCGCGGCTTTGCGCGCGCGCCAGCAGCAGGCTGGCTACGTTCACGCACGCAATGAGCAGAACAAATGCAACCGCACCCAGAAGCACAAGCAGGAACGGCCTTGCTTCGCCGACAATCTGCTCCTTGAGCGGCCTTAGTGTTGCACCGATGCCGCGGTCGGCATCAGGAAAAGCATCCGCCAGATTCCGCGTCACCTGGTCCATATCGGCGCGCGCTTGATCAATCGTTACGTTCTGCTTCATGCGCCCAATGCCATGGAAACCAAGGCCCCCGCCCCGTTTCATCAGCAGCGGGTTATCCCACTGGATGATGGGAGCGTAGACGTCTCTCTCGCGGAAGTTCGAGAACTGCAGGCGAAAGCCGGCCGGCATGACGCCGACAACGGTGAAATTCTTGCCGTCGAGGACGATGTCTTGTCCGAGGATGTCCGGCGACGCGCTGAACTTCCTTCGCCACAGGCCCTCGCTGATGATGGCTACCGGCGGGGCATGCGGCTCCTCTTCGTTCGCCGTGAATTCGCGCCCGAGTAATGGACGAACGCCGAGAACGGCGAAGAAACCGGCGGAGAGGTACTGTCCCTTCAACTGCTCGGCATCGCCGCGGCCTGTCAAGCTGAACGACCAGCTTCGCGAAAGAGCCATCGAGGAAAAGCTCCGGTTCTCCCTGCGCCAATCGAGGAAGTTTGGATAGGAGATCGAACCATCGGCGAAGTTCGGTTTGCTTTCGTGCAGTGAGATGAGCTGGTCGGGCTGCGGAAACTGTAGCGGCTTAAGCAGCACGCCGTTCACGATGGAGAAGATGGCAGTGTCGCCACCGATGCCAAGCGCGAGCGTCACCACCGCGACGATGCTGAATCCCGGAGACCTTCGCAGTTGCCGCAGTGCGTAATGAATGTCCTGCAAAAGCCGTTCCAGAGGCGCCCAACCCCATGCCTCGTGAGTTTGCTCCCTGATCAAGGCCGCGTTGCCAAACGCGCGTCGAGCGGCGTAGTGCGCCTCTTCCGGCGCCAGGCCATTTTCGCGCTGTTCCTCTTCTTCCAATTCCAGATCAGAACGCAGCTCCCGCTCCAGGTCTGCATCTCGTTTCCCGATTGGCCTCCATCGCATCTCAGCTCTCCTCGCCGGCGGGCCACATCACTCGCGCCAATGCTTCAGCCGTCTGCTTCCATTCGACTCGTCATTGTTCGTGGTCCACTGAATCTGCTTGCCGATCCGATGGCGATGCGCATGTCCTCCAAGAAGGTTCGCTCCTGGCTGCGTCTGGTTCGCCATGGAAGACATTAGACCCTCAATTTGAGGGTGATAGTAGACATTCGACTATCAGTTGTCAAGATGCTTCGGTCGGCGTGGTGGTTGTGGTGGGTATTCTCTTTGGAGAATCAACGAGCCGCTGCCTTGCAGGACGCCCCACAGCTCACCAGAGGCCTGCTTTCGCTCTAGCGCGTCAGGGTCTGTTCAGCGGCGCCCAGCACGTGGCCGGTTTTGTGATCCACGAGGAAGACGACCAGCCGCACCGGGCCATTCGCTTCGTCCTTGTGGTTCAGCTCGCCGCCTGGGAGTTTCAACGCACGCCCATCCGCTGCTTCGCTGCCAAACTCCTTCATCACTCGCACCACCGCGACGTGATGCAGCGTGCGGCCGCGGTTCTCGCCGGACGAAACCTCCTCGTGCGTCGCATCGGCAGCCAGGACGGCAATCAGTTTCGCGCCCCCCGGTGCATCGCCGCGCACCGAGAACGCGGCTGAACCCGCATCCCATTTCGCGTTTTCGATGGCGAGAGATTGCTTGGGCGTTTTTGCAGCGTTGGTTACGGCCGCAATCAGCGCCTTCACGTTGCTGCCGACAAACTGCGTTGTGCCGTCGACCACCATCTCGGGTGTGTAACTCGATTCAAGGCCGAAGCGCTGGACATACGCTGCCTGGCGATCGGTCATCGCGTCGAGCGAGAACGGATCGCGCCAGCCATCATGATCCCAGTAGGTCACGTGTTCGCTGAGCACAATCGCCTGCGCATCGGCGATCGGTTGTTTTACGTCGAGTTGACCAAGCAATGAGTCGGCCGGCGGGCAGTCCGAACAACCCTCCGAAGTGAACAACTCAACGAGCACGGGCACGCGCTGCGAGGACGGGGCGGATGCAGACTGTCCCAAAACTTGCGAAACCGGACCGAATGTCGCCGCGACAACGAGCAGCAACACTGGGAATCGACCACGGCAAATGGCAGTTGGGGAAGCCATACAAACCTTTGACTCATGATCGTTTATCGGAGTTACACAATATATCCAGAAAAATGGAGCGAAGCGGTCTGTGACCCTGCTCAGCCGGTGACCCTGGTGCGTCCGGAAAGAAAGGTTCTTTAGACGCGCGAAAACTTTTTTCGGAAGCATGGGTTTGGACACCACATCGGGCCGAAGATCAGAACCGAGGCCCGTGGAGGAACACCATGCGACGCACACTGCCTATGCTTGCCCTGGCCACCCTGTTCGCCTCGGCACCGCTTTTCGCCCAGCAGACCGAACCCGAATCAACCCACTCACTGCTCAACCGACAATCAAGACTCAGTTAACGATCGCCGCGCAGGATCAGCAGGACCGCATCGCCAACGGCGTGCAGTCTGGCCAGCTGACCGCCGGCGAAACCAAGAATCTTGAAGGCCGCGAAGCCAATCTGAATCGCGAGATCAAGGACGATCGCCAGGCCGATGGCGGCAAGCTCACCACGCAGGAACGCCAGCAGGTAAACAAGCAGCAGAACAACCTGAGCAAGTCCATCTACCAGGACAAGCACAATGCCAACACGGCGCACTACGGCAACAACGAAGTGGGCCAGCGCCGCGAGAATCAGCAGGACCGCATTGCGCAGGGCATCCGCAGCGGCCAGATGACCGCCGGTGAAGCCGCTCGCACCGAGAATCGCGAGCAGGGAATCAATCAGCAGATTCACGCCGATCGCCAGGCCAACGGCGGCAGGCTGACAGGTGGAGGAAAAGAAGCAGATCAACAAGGAACAGAATGGCGCCAGCCGCCAGATCTATCGCCAGAAGCACAACAACAAGGTTGCACCCAAATAACGAAGGCCCTCCCCCCGGGCGCAGATAACGGGTGTCCCATCCTTGCGACGCTTTTGTTCTTGTCGCAAGGGTGGGAGACCACAGACATAGTAGAGCCGGTTATGCTGAACGCATGACCGGCTCTCGCATTTTGCGGTTCGTTTGCCTGCTCTGCTGCTTCGCCGTCACTGCCGATGCGCAGCAGAACGCGAGCGTGAAGTCGGTTGTGTCGTTGACGCCGGCGTTGGTCGAGGCGGGATCGCCGGAATTGATTGTGATCTACGCGCCCGGCGCAAAGAGCGTCGAGCGGCGAATGGCTGGGGCACAAGCTGGAGTTCTTTCAGCGCGGACAGAAGTGGGTTGCGCTTGCCGGCGTCGATGTGGAAGCGGAGCCCGGCACATCGACCGCACAGATCACCGCGCAGACAACAGGAAGGATCGTCTCGATCTGAGCCAGACCATCGAGATTCATCCCGCGCACTATCGCACCGGGAAAGCTCACCGTTGCCGCCGAAGTTCGTCGAGCCAGGTCCTGAAGAGCAAAAAGAAATTGCCGCGGATGCCGATCTCAAGGCGAAGGTCTTCGCCGCGAGCGCATCCGAGCCGCTGTGGCACGGCAGTTTTCGCGCGCCGGTTCATTCGCCGACCGACCGACAGCTTCGGCACGCGCCGCATGTTCAACGGCAAGCTGGCCAGCATTCACAAGGGCATGGATTTTCGCGCGCCGATGGGAACCGTGGTTCGCGCGTCGAACAGCGGCGTCGTGGTGCTGGCGCGGCCATCTCTACTTACGAGGGCAACTGCGTCGATCATCGATCACGGGCTGGGCCTGTACACGGTGTCGATGCACTTCAGCCGCATCGATGTGCACGAAGGGCAGCACGTGGTGGCGGGCGACAGGCTGGGACTGAGCGGCGCAACCGGCCGCGTGACCGGTCCGCATCTGCACTGGGCGGTGCGCTGGCAGGGCGCGTATCTCGATCCCGCCAAGCTGCTTGCGGCTGAACCTGAATGCGATTCGGTGACGATTGATTCCGCGCGAAACCTGTTTCGAGACCTACTTCGAAATCAAGTCTTCTTCGGCCTCTGCCGGCTGCAAAAGCCGTCTCGCCCGCACCGCCGGCTTTTCTCTGTCGCAGCTCTTTGAAGGCCCGGTACACGAACGAGCCCATGTGCCAGCCGTCGATGTACTGGAACGGTGTCTCGCCGGTGGTGTAGTGGCCGCAGGGGAGGACGCGCTTCTCGTAAGTTGAGGCCGACGCGCGTGAACGCTTCAACCACCTTCAGCGAATATTCCTTCGGGGAAAGGTGAGATCGTAGTTGGCGTAGATAAGCAGAACCTTCTTGTCCGGGCCCGCCGCTTCGCGCGGCGATGCTGATCGTAGTAGCTGACCGGGCTGATGGCCGACCACAGCGCGCGCACGCGGTCCTGCGTCATCCCCGCATCGTCCAGCGCCTGCTTGACGTGCCGCGTGCTTTGTCCGGCCCAGACCACGTCTCCGAAAGCTGTCGACGCGTGATTGAAAGCATTGACGCGAATGCGCTTGTCATGCGCGCTCGCCAGAAATCCATAGCAGGAGCCGAGGCTCGTTCCCAGCACGCCGAAATGCTCGTAGCCCTGGTCCTCAAGCCAGTCGATGCAGCAGCGAATATCGACCACGGCCTGGCGGCACGCTGAGAGCGTCCGGCCGATGTTGGCGCTGACCGCGTAGTCTGACGCGCTCCAGCTCTGCCGGGCGGCGAATGTCGTGGTAGGGCTTCGACAGCCGCAGCGCCGAAATTCCCATGCGGTTGAAGATGGTGCACAGCGAGTTGTGGCTGAAGGCATCGGCGTTCCACTGCGGCATGACCACGATGGCCTGCTTCGGCCGCGCTGGGTCCTTGTGTGCGGGCGCGGGATACCAGCGCGCATTGCACCAGGTCGTTTTCCGGGTAGCGCAGTCCGTTCCGGCGACGTGAAGCGCAGAAACTGCGCCTTCGGCGTCTTTGCCTTCGGCGGCGAGCCGCTTGATCTCGGCATCTCTTCGCCAGCGTCTCCGGTCTCACGTTGGTCGGAAACAGCTCGGGATGCCGTTCTTCAAGGCGAAAGTCAGTCGGCTTCTCGTATCCGAAGAAGACGTCGCTGTGTCGGATGAGGAGCTGATTGATGCGCGCCATTGCGGCTTCGGCGGCGGCGTCGTCGCGCAGGACCTCCGGAGCCGGGAACTGCGGCGCCAAATCCGTGCGCCTCAAGGAAAGGCTCGATCCACTCGAAGCCCCACTCCAGCGGCCGCACAACCCGATTTTCATCGCGCGTGGTGAGCCGGTTTCCCAGTCGTACATCCAGCGCGCGTATTTTTCCTTGAACATGTGGCTAGCTTCAAGTTTACCAGCGCCTGCGCCGCCGCTGACTGGCATCAACAATGAGCCAGATAGAGCCCAGAACGTGAATCAGTGCGATAACGGCGAGAGAGATAACGCAATAGAGACACCAGACGCCGAGTATGTCGCGCTCGACATGAGCCAGGTAAAGAGCGAACGCCAAGCCCGCGAGCGAGCCAGAGTAAGAACGGCACGCTGACGAGCGAGTGCGAGCCACGCAGTCCGAGATACCCCACGATCCCGATAAGCGCGACCGGAACACCATCGATCAGGGAATAGGAGCTGTGATTCACGACGCCACAGTCCCATTTCTCGTTGATCGAGCATGGCGTGGTAGCAATCGTGTAGTGCACCTGGAGCGCAAGTCCCGAGACCATGGCGCCGGCCAGGGCAAGAACCGCAATCACATATCGCATGGTGAGAATGATGCTAGCAGACGATCACACCATTAAGTAATTCGGCTGTAGCGAGGTTGCGCGAAGCGCAATGCGCGCATTGGGGTTCGACCATCCGGATCTTCGCACTCGCAGAGCCCAAGATGGCCGCGGACTTGCCTTAGCATGAACCCATGTCATGAGCCAGCGGAGGGAGGACGGCGGATCGCCTTCTTTGGTGGCAGTTTCGACCCTCCACACCTGGGGCACATCGGCAGTCGCCGGGCCGCGCAGTCTGCATTGCATCTCGATACCGTCCTCTTTCGCCCCGGTCGGTGTCCAACCGCTCAAGCCGCTTGGCTCAAGCGCCAGCTTCGAAGATCGGGTGGCCATGACGGAGCTGGCCATCAAGGGGCTGCCCGCAGTTTGCGATCTCTTTGCCGACGCGCCGGACCCGCAGCGGCGCGCCCAACTACACCATCGACACGCTTTTGCGGCTGCGAGACGCAATTTCCGTCGGCGCGACTTTTACACGCTGATCGGCGCCGACTCATTGCTCAGCCTTGCCCACTGGTATCGCGGAGCCGAGGTACCTTTCGTGGCGCCTCTGATCGTTGCCTCGCGGCCGGGACAGGAGCTTGAGGATCTGGCCGGCGATTCTGCCGGAGGGCCTGACCGTCCACGAGGATCCGGCGGTGGCGGGTTCTCCGTTGCGGGTGTTTACGCTTCGCAATGATGCAGGCTCCGCCGCGCCCCTCTATCTGCTGCCCGGGCTGGAGATCGAGATCAGCGCCTCAGAGATTCGTCGCCAGGTGGGAGCGGCGCTGGACCGCCTGTGCGCAGGACACGAGTTGTTGCCGGATGCGGTCTGCAATTACATCGCGCAGCACGGCCTCTACCGCTGAAGGGGCATCCGTAACACGGACTGAGGGAAGGTGGCAGGAATCAAGACCCGCCGAGACGCGTCCCCTAAAGAACACCCTGCACTGGTCACTGTCCACTGTTCACTGTCCCCTGTCCACTGTCCACTGTCCCCTTCCCCTGTCCCCTGTCCCCTGCTTGCTGTTGACGATACGCTTGCCCCCCGCTTGCCGCACCCGAATCGACAGTCTACGATGAGCGTGGAGAGAAATTCCGCTGCATGAGCACAACCCAGGCGCACGAACAAACCCGCATTCTCGTTCAAGCCGCAGCCGCGGCCTGTGAAAGCAAAAAAGGCGAAGATACACGGATTCTGGAGCTGGACCCGGCAGACTCCGGATTGTCTGATTTTTTCCTCATCACCTCAGCCACCAACGACCGCCAGGCCATTGCCATCTCCGACGAGATCGAGCATCGGCTGAAGAATGAATTCGGCGTAATGCCGCATTCCGTGGAAGGTCGCCGCCAGGGTGACTGGATTCTGCTCGACTACGTGGATTTCGTCGCGCATGTGTTTCTGACCGAGCGGCGCGCCTTCTACGACATTGAGCGATTGCGCAAATCGGCACGTCCGCTGACCCCGGCGCAATTCGACGCTGAACTGAAAGTAGCATTGGCCGCGAAGACCCGCGCCGCCCGCGGCAAGGCAGCCGGAGCTCCGCAGAAGAAAGCCGCAAAAACCGCCGCCGTCAAGAAGACTCCAACCAAATCCGCGCCAAAGAAGGCTCTGGCCAGAAAAGCCAAAAAGAGGGCCACGAAAACCTCCTGAGGCCGGTTGCATAACTCCGCGTTCCGCCCCCAACCACAACAGCTGTCATCGCTGAACGCACTGGCCTCAATCGCTTTCTTCAGCTTGGGGGTAGGTGAAGAATCTGCCCTGAAAATTGCGCCGATGGATGGGTGGCATTCTGTTCGCAAAGTTCCCCTAGGGAACAACGGAAAATACCCCGGGGGGGAGTTCGCTGCGGCGAACGGAACCCGGGAAAAGTGAACAACAAGAACCAAAGTCCGGTAGGGACGTCCGAACCGCATTTTCATCGTCTTCGGGCAGCGCAACGCGCGATCTTCATTTTGTATCTAGTAGCCCCAAACGATGCTATTGCCGAAAAAAGTGAATGGGATGGCTGTTTGGTGATGCGTTCACCATCAACCCCACCAATTCACGTCTCCGACATTTTGAGCGCGATCGAGATCCAAAGGAAAGGGCGCTCCGAAGAGCGCCCTCTGTCGAGATTCGACTGTGAAACTTGATTAGAAGACCAAGCTGGCCTTTAACTGGATCAACCTTGGCGAAGCATCGCCACCGAGGAAAGCGCCCAGAACTGAAGTCGGCGTGCTGGCCGCTGCAGTAGATGGTTCCGAGGCCCGACGAGTTCACGTCGTTCAACGGGATCTGGAAGTTCGCGTGGTTGAAGGTGTTGAAGAACTGCACCGCAGTCTTCAGCTTCATCGATTCATACTTCGGCACGACGCGGAAGCTCTTCGAAAGGTCCATATCGAAGTCGGTGTAGTTCGGCCCGAAGAGTTGGTTACGACTCTGCTGGCCGTAGTCGGTCGAGTTGGTGAAGTGCGAGGCGAAACTGCACGCTGTCGTGGCATGCTGGCCACCGCCGCAGTGGTGACTGAAGTTGTTGTCCAGCTGTTTCGCAAGCGGCGCATTTCCATAGGCTACCTGGCCGGTATTGTCCGTCACCGAGAACGGATAGCCGCTGTTATGGAAGACGGTTCCGGCGATCTGCCAGCCATCGGTCAGAACGTGCGGTCCGCCCCAGTACGGAACCCGAACCGAGTAGTTTGCGCTTACGTAGTGGCGAACGTCGTAGTCTGCGTTGCCGTAGTTCTGCCTCAGGTTATAAGGATTGATCTGGCCATTAGAGTTTACGCCGAACGCGTTGAAGCCGCCGTTTGACGTCGTATCCAGCGCGTGTCCGTAGGTGTAGTTTAACTGCATGGTCAGCCAGTTCAAACGGCTGGTGAGTGTCGACTGAAACCCGTTGAAGTTGGACCACGAACCGCTGGAAAACTCCGTAACCGAACCCAGAGCTGCGTTCGGACGTGCTGTCGGTAGCGAGGCATTCGAGCCTGGGCCGCCGTTGGGAGACCAGTAGGCGTTTGGCATGGACGAAACCGGCTGGTGGTACGAGCGGTTGCCAACGTATTGCACTGCAAGTACCGTGTTCCGTATGATCTGGTGCTCGACAGCGAGGCTCCACTCGTCGTAAGAGGGCAGGAAGACCTTGCGTGCAGTTCCGAAAGCGGTCGGCCGGCTAAATACACCTCCGGTCGCGCAGTAGATGCTCAACGGATCGGGACAGGTCCCCGCGGCGTTTCTGTAATATCCGCCCTGCGGCAAGAGGGTTTGAAGGGCGTTATTCGACGTGACTGCTGTGGCATGTCCGCTGTCCGCGCGAGATGGATCCATGGTGATCGCATTGCCATAGGCCGCTCCGAGAACTGCGAAGCGGTCCACATTAGGCACGTTGGCGATCAGATCGCCCATGATCTGTGCCGGGAAGTAGTCGTTGAAGAGTCCCACACCGCCGCGGATCGTGGTCTTCGATCCGGAACCGAAAGGCAGATAGGAGAAACCAAAACGAGGCTGCCAGCCAAGCATCTGCTCCTCGAAGAGACCCTGTGTCCTCCCCGATGAGAATATTTGGTTATACGGGGTATTTCTGGCTGTCGCCAGTTGACTCCAGTCCTGCGAAAAATTCGAGACGCAACTGGTCCGGCAGAGCGGGTTGGAATCGTGCTCAACGCGCAACCCCAACGTGATTGTGAAGTTCGGGAGCGGCTTGTACTGATCCTGTGCGTAGAAGCCTTCCGTGTACATCGCGATCGGCTCGGTGAGGCGCTTCGGGAAGCGCTCTGCCCACTCATCACTGTATCCCGCTGCGAAGTCGCCCTGATCCAGGACAAAGTTTTCGCCGCCGCCAAAGGAGACTTGGTGTTCGCTCGGTGTGTAGTCGGTGATGTCATCCCGGCGGAAAGCATACCCGAATTTCCAGGTATGCTTGCCCTTGACCCATGTCAAATCATCTGTGAACTGATAACCCGTCACGTTGCGGCCTTGCGGGAAGGCGTAATCTGCACCGCCAATGTAGTCGCTGGCGCTGCCGGAGAGATCCCAATCGAAGTCACGTACGCATGGGGTTGTCGAATCGTTCGGATTCTGGTTCACACATCCGATTGCATACCCCTCCGGAATTAATACATACGGAACGTTTGAGGCGCCCAGTTTGGCCCCGTTCGTGTTGGTGAAGATGGCGCGATAGTAGCTCGCCGCAAACAGGAACTGGTTGGTCAGGTAATTCGTGAAGGTGTGCGTTTCGCTCAACTGCCCTTCATACGAAGGCTGCGGGCTCGCAGCGTCGAAGATCGGATCGAGGAAGCTGGTCTGTGTGGGCTGAATGCCATGATCCACCTTGGCGTGGATGTACAGGTGGTCGCTCTGGGCAAGATTGAAGTCCACACGGCTGTTGATCAGCCACTCTGTTGCGAGGTTCGTTGCCTGCCCATTGAATATCCAGGTATCGGGATCGTTCGAGTCCTGCTTGCCTGCGGCAAAGTTCCGCGCGTTGTTGTAATACTTGAAGATTGTCTGATACATCGGCGCCATGGAAGAGAGGCCGTTGTAGGCCAGGTTGCCGTAAGGGATGGGGGAATTTGGGTTGTTCAGACCGGTAATATTACCTTGAGAATCGAAGGTGTAGATAGGATCAATTGCGGCCGGGCCCAGAATGGCAGCCTGGTAGCTCGGGCTTGGCGCATACACTGGCCCGATCAGCGGAATGATGACGTGAAGTCCTTCGTTATCGATGAACCCGAAGATCTTGTTCTTCTTCAGAGGCCCGCCGATGGCAGCCGCCCACTGATTGGCGTTGTCGAAGTTCCGGGGCGAACCATAGTACTTGTTGAACCAGCTGTTGGCGTTCATCGCGCGGCCGTTCCACAGGTAGTCGAGGTTGCCGTGCCACTGGTTCGATCCAGAGCGCGAAACCTGGTTGACCTGCGCGCCGCCCAATCCACCGAATGACGCATCGTAGCTGTTCGTCGTCACCGTCACGGTGTCGACGTCGTTTTGCCCGAGCAGCAGGTTGGTTGCGCCGGAGTTGTTCAGGTTCAGATAGGGGTCGCCTTCGTAACCGCCATTCATCGTGAACGTGTTCGAGGTAGCCGGCATGCCGTCCACCGCGAAGTTGCCGTAGCCGCCCTGGGTATTCATGATTGCACCGGGTGTCGTCTGCGCCACAAACGTCAGGTCGCCGCCGGGGTTGGGCAGGTTCTGCAACTGCTGCAAATCGAAGCTGGTGGAGATCTGCGCGTCATCCACGTGCAGCACCGCGATCTCGCCGCTGTTCACCTCTACCGTGGTCGACATCTGCCCGATGGAGAGCGCGACATTTACCGGAGTTATGGAACCGGCTGAAACTGTCACCGAGACCGTCGACGTCTCGAAGCCTCGAGCCGTTGCCTTCACCTGATAACGGCCCGGCGAGAGCAGGGGTACACGATAGTCGCCAACGCGATCTGTGAGTACCGTCTTGACCGATCCGTTCTCGAGGCTGGTGACCGTCACCAGCGCATTCGGCAACGCGGCGCCCGATGCATCGGTCACCGTTCCCGCGATGTCTCCGGAGATGTTGGATTGGGCAAAAAGAACTGGAGCTGAGGTATTCAACAGAAAACCGGCAAATACCAGGAGACTCAGCGCCAAAGCAGCATGAAACAACCGCGAGTATCGCATAGAAGTCCTCTCAGATCGACTTCGGATCGGAAGACTTCATGGGAGACGAATTCCCGATCCGCATATCGTGCTCGGCGATCTCGGGTCTAGCTGGGGAGGGTTAGGTCCGTTCCGCAGTTAATGGAGATAAAGAGCCCAAAAACAGAAAGAAGAAAAAGGTCTCGTTCCCACCACGTCCGACTCACGTGATGAAAACCATTCCGAGGTAAACAAGGGTTCTTGTCCCTTCGTTAGTGCAAACGGTGTGCCAAATCCAAATCACCGTCTCAAAACCTGTTTTAAAGGATTAACTCAAACGGTTCAGTGATCCAAATCACGTGAGAATATGGGAAGTTGTAGAGATATATCCGCAAAATTCACAAATCGTGAGTTTTGAGAGAGAGCTTGCATATCGCACGCGCACCGTCGATGGTGATGTATCTTCGCACCATGCAAATCGTCCTGGCGCATGTCGGTTCACGGCTTCCAGCCAAAGATTCCTTTGAAACGCTCACGGCCATGTATCTCCAGCGCTGTTCGGCATTCGCACGTTGCCAGGCAGAGTCTTTTCGCAGCGAGAGCGCGCTGTTTGAATGGCTCGATCGCCAGCAGCGGCGCGCACCGGCCCTTTCGATCCTGCTCGACAGCCGTGGACGCCAGCTCACCTCTGAAGCATTTGCCGAATGGCTCGGCCGGCAGCGCGATAACAGCGCGAAGCTTTTGGTCCTCGCGATCGGGCCCGCTGATGGATGGTCGGAGGCCTCGCGAACACGGGCCACGCTTCTGCTTTCGTTGGGTCCATTGACCCTGGCTCATGCGCTTGCCCGCCTGGTCGCCGCCGAGCAGCTCTATCGCGCATTTACAATCCTCACAGGCCACCCCTATCACTCCGGCCATTGAAGCACAGCAGTGTAGAGTGTTCCTGACCGTCCACTGACTGCCACTGGCTTCACTGTCCACTGTACCACTGATTATGACCGACTCCCGACGCGGACTGATCCTGATCAACACCGGCGCCCGGCAAAGGCAAGACCACCGCCGCCATGGGCACGGCTCTGCGCGCGGTGGGCAACGGCATGCGCGTGCTGATGCTGCAATTTCTCAAGGGCTCGTGGCACTACGGCGAGCTGGATGTCGTCGAAGGCCTTCGGCGAGAACTTCGTGCTGAAGCAGATGGGCCGCGGCTTTGTGAAGGTCGGCGGCGCGGAGACCGATCCCGAAGACATTCGCATGGTGCGAGGCGGCCTGGGCTGAGGCGCGCGAGGCGATTCTCTCCGGCGAGTGGGACATGGTGGTGCTCGACGAGATCAACTACGCCATCGGCTACGGGATGCTCGACCCGGCCGTGGTGGCCGAGACGCTGCGCAACAGGCCGGAGATGGTGCACGTGATTCTGACCGGGCGCAACGCGCATCCGCTGCTGGTGGAGCTGGCCGACACCGTCACCGAGATGCGCGAGGTGAAGCACGCCTATCAGAAGGGCATTCTGGCGCAGCGCGGCATCGAATACTGAGTTTCCCTGTTCCCCTGTTCCCTGATCCGCTCGTTCGCGGACTCGCGCGCTCGGCTGGCCCTGCATTTACAATGACTGAGGTCGCTATGTCCTGGTTTAAACGCGAGAGCGGGGAGTTCGACGGTCCGGAGCCGGCAACGGCGACGAGGAGAAGAGCGTCCGCACCGAGGGGCTCTGGATCAAGTGCCCGGGCTGCCGTCAGACCATCTGGAAGGCCGATCTTGAGGCCAACCATGAATGTCTGCCCCAAGTGCCAGTACCACTTCAAAATCGGCGCGCGGCAACGGATCGACCTGCTTGCTGGAGCCGGGCTACGAGCTGGTAGATGGCGGCCTGCGCTCCACCGATCCGCTGAACTTTCACGATGTAAAGCCCTACAAACAGCGGCTCCGCAAGGCGCAGGAGGATACCGGGCTGGATGACGCCATTCTGAACGCGGTGGGCCAGATCTCGGGCCGCACGCGGTCGTCGTCAGCGCCATGGAGTACGGCTTCATCGGCGGATCGATGGGCGCAGTGGTCGGCGAAACCATCGCCCGCGCCGTCGATCGTGCCCGCACGGAAACGAAGCCGCTGATCGTCGTCGCGGCCTCCGGCGGAGCGCGCATGATGGAAGGCGTCGTCAGCCTGATGCAGATGGCGAAAATCTCCACCGCGCTCGCGCAGCTCGACGATGCGCGCGTGCCCTATATCTGCGTGCTCACCGATCCGACCACCGGCGGCGTGACTGCGAGCTTTGCCATGCTCGGCGATCTCAACATCGCCGAGCCCGGCGCCCTGATCGGCTTCGCCGGCCCGCGCGTCATCGAGCAGACCATCCGGCAGAAGCTTCCCGAGGGCTTTCAGCGCTCTGAGTTCCTGCTCGAAAAGGGGTTCCTCGACGCCGTCGTCCATCGACGCGATATGAAGAACTACCTGATTCGCGCGCTCGACTTTATGAAGCTGCCGGAGGCCGCGAAGACGACCACTGCGCAGTAGCCTTTCTACGCGCGCTCATCCTTCCCGATCCTGATCTAACGCGAAAAATGAGAGGCGCCTCGCGGCGCCTCTCCTTGCTTTTTGCCTTGGTTTTCCAGCTTAGAAATAAATCTTCGCCGCCAGCTGCGTCTGCCGTGCCGATGCCGCAGAGGTGATTACTCCGAAGTTGCTGCTGGTGAAGCTGGAAGTCGGATTGCTGAACTGCGTGTGGTTGAAGACGTTGTCGCTCTCCATACGCAACTGAATGCTGATATTGCGCTCAGGAACCAGATCGAAGTTCTTGGCGAGAATCATGTTGGTGTTGTTGATTCCGGGACCGTGATACGGGTTGCGGTGGGTGTTGCCGAACGTGCCCAGGGTCTCGGCCGTAAAGGCTGCTGCGCCACTGGTGAAGCCGGGCTTGGTTCCGGCCGCGTCCGACTGGGCGTTGGTGATGTAAACGCTGTTTCCACTGGCTTGGCGAACACGCGGATTTCCAAAGCTTGCCTGGGACACCTGGTTCGGCACGTCCGGGCAGGCGTAGAAGTTAAAGTCTGCTGAGCACCACAGCGAAAGCGATGTGGCGCCTGCGTACGAGATGTCATACGGGAAACCGGTGGCAACCGTGGTAATTCCGGAAATCTCCCAACCTGCGAGCGCCATGTTCCTGAAAGAATGCGAGCTCCCTGCAAAGGTGGGGATCCGATAGATCGGTGAGAAGACCAGGCGATGGCGTACATCGTACTGCGAGTCGCCAAAATTCAGCGCCGGATCAAACTGATTGTATCCGCGCGCGCCATTCGATCCGAATCCGGAATTCTCAAAGCTCGATCCGTTATCCAGGGCATGCGCATAGGTATAACTCAGTTGGAAGAGCAGACCGTGTGTAGGGGCCTTTTCGACCGAGGCCTGCAATGCGTGATAGCTCGAAGAAGCATAGGAGCCGACGGTGCCGGCGCTCACCAATCCTGTGACGCCTGTGTTCGGGTCAATTCCCTTGTTTGCCGAATCAGCTGCACCTACTACCTGGTTCTGCGGGAAAAGAAGGGATTGCAGGTTGCGATTCGAGTTCGTGCACGTGATGGTCGTTCCAGTGTAGGGCGAAAATTCGCTCCCAGCCAGGCACGCTGCATGACCCGCCGGTGTTTCCGCATTGCCCTCGTAGGTCACCTGGTTATGCCGCGCGAGCGACCCAACGTAGCTAACCCTGGCCACAATGCGCGAGGGCATCTCGCGTTCCAAGCTGAGCTGGAAGTTCTCAGCATACGGAGCACGGAAGCTGGAGCCGAAGGTGCTGATGTCCAGAGGTTCCAACGCCGCCCAGGTCGAGGGGGGAATCGTTGACCCCTTGCTCGGGAAGGAGTAAGGAAACTTGTTGTTCTCCGTGCCGCTGGCGTTGATGTCCGTATATGGGTTGATGAACGATGGAGAACCTCCAAAGTCCGCCGCACCGCCTGTGCTGAGTCCGAATGGTGGAGTCTCCAGTGTCTGCAGAGCCGATTCTTCTTCTGTGCGGTTGTAGTAGATTCCGAAGCCGCCGCGGACCGAGAACTTCCCCTGTTGGCCCGAAATTGCGCCGAGGTCTGGAGCCCACGCGAAACCAACGCGAGGCCCCAGCTCGCTATAGCGAGTCGTCGCCTGCCCGGCGTTGTTGCAGGAACCATCACCGGGATATGCGACTCCGAGGGGAGCGGTGGTGAAGACCTTGGACTCCACGCCAGGGTTCAAACAGGCGATGCCCAGGCCGTCGTACTGATTGTTGTGGAGGGGCGTGTCAATCGAATAGGCAAGTCCGTAGTTGAATGTCAGCGAATCGGTCAGCTTCCATGAATCCTGGCCATAGATGTAGTTCAGGAACGCGTCTGCCTGAATTTGGGCTCCGCTGCCCTGCCCAAACGTGCCCGGAATACCCAACAGGAAGTCAAGCGCGCCGTCGCCCGACGAGTACGTGCTGTTCGCTGGGTTAAAGCTGAAGTTCCCGTTATTGTTCGCGGAGAAGGGATTGGAGACGTTGAAGCGGCGTCCGTCATAGCCGAATTTCAGGCTGTGATGGCCAATGATTTTGGAGAAGCCGTCGTCAAGCTGAATAACCTGGTCGATGCGCGGCTGGGGACCGTTGTTGCTGAATCCCAGAACAAAGTTGATCCCGTTAAGGCCAGTGATGCTCATCAGCGGCAGGCCATCCCCCTTCCCGTTCTCCGGGGTAATATCGAATCCAACACTGGTGGGCGACACCGGGGTTTGCGGCTCCACGGCATCATAGTTAAACCGCGTGTAGTGGGCGGCGAAGTCGTTCACCGCGGTCGAACTGAATTGATGAACGTAATCCACTGTGACCTGATTGATCGACTCTTTGCTCACATCGCCAAAGCCTGGAACGTTAGCGCCAGTGAACGGCAGAGTTTCCGGGGCCTGCTGCTTGAAGATAATGAACAACCCGTATATCTGGTTCGCGGGGTTCAGAGAGTAGTCAACGCGACCGATGTACTGATTGTTGGTTGTTGTCGTCACTGGGCTGAAAAGATAGCTCGTTCCGCTGTTGGGTGCGGGCACGTATTTTTGTGCCAGACTCATTGCCACCGAGTTGAACGCGGACGTGGGGAACTTGCCGCCATTGGAAGCGGCGCACGTTGCCCACGTCTCGCCGGCAGTTGTGCAACCCGGAATCGTCACGGTTGACGGAATTGCGTTGGCGGAGAAGCTTCCGTTGTCCACCGAGAAGTCGCCCTGGAGCATGTTCCCGAAATAGACGCCAACGTTCCCGCCACTCTGCGGGACCACCTGGCGCGTGCCCTGATAGGCGCCAAAGAAGAACAGCCTGTCGCGCAGGATCGGGCCGCCCACCGTACCCCCGAAGATATTCTGATGGTACGTCGATACAACCGGCGCGCCGGTCTTGATGTTGTGCTGGTAAAGGTTGGCGGTGTTCAGAAATGTGTCACGGTAGAACTCAAATCCATCGCCATGAAAGTGGTTGGAGCCTCCCTTGATGGTGGCGCTGACGATGCCACCCGAGTTGCGGTCATACTCTGCATTCAGCGGACCGTCGATCAGGTTGAACTGATCGATAGCATCGAGGTTCGGGGTAATCACAAGCGTGTTCAACGCAATGTCGTTGGTGTCTGCGCCGTTGATCAGAAAGCTCGACTGCTGCGTCTGACCGCCGCTCACCGAGTAGGTGCCGAACCGGTCGCTCGATGCCTGCACGCCGGGAAGAGTCAACTCCAGGCCCGTAAAGTTTCGGCCAATGAGGGGCAATTCAACCATCTGGTCCCCGGTGACCACGTTGCTCAACTGCATGTCGCTCGTATCCACCTGAACCGGGGAAGCAGACACCTCAATCACTTCTCCGGTAGATCCGACCTCGAGCTTCACCGCTTCGACATATTCCTGGTCGATGTTGAGCACGATTCCCTTTGCGGTAAAGCTCTTGAAACCGTTTGCGCCAACCGAAACGGTATAGGTTCCCACCGGTAACTGCGGGAAGAGATAGCCGCCGTCCGCGCCGGTAATGGTGTCAAACTTCACCCCCGTTGCCTCGTTGATGGCAGTCACCTTGATGCCCGGGAGCACTGCTCCCTGCGGGTCGATGACAGTGCCTTTGATCCGGCCATTCACGTCCGCGCCGAAAGCGAGCCCAAAGGCCCCAATCAGGATCACGCAGAGAGTAAGCGTTTTCAGCTTCGTCAGATTATTCATGCCATTGTTCCTCGAATTTGGATTTTGTGGGTACACGAGGCCCGCACCAGCGAGTTTTCTGGAGACTCAATGCATTGCCAGCCACTTGCGCTGCCAATGCCGCCGACTGCTTGGTGTTCACGTCAGACCGCGTATCTTGTTTTGGTTGAGCCAACAAAATCAGGCGGAAAGTCCGCCTGCCCGGGGGACAGCTTCAAGGCCCGTTGGAATCTTGCTAACGGCCGAAAAAAGCTAAAAAGACAGGAAATATAGGGGGGAAGAATCGTTTTCGACTCGACTCGGATGATGCAATTCAATTACCAAATGCGGTCTGGACAAACGAATTCAAGTAGACGTCAGAAAACAATAGTTTTGCCTCAAGTGGAATCGATTTATCCCCCGTTTTTTGGGTCCCATCACATCCGGATTTCAGCAGCGATCTACAGAAAACGGTATCTCGACCACCGCAACGGCTGCTAACTGGTTTGTTTACCTAATTTTGCATATAGAAACACAGAAAAAGAGGAGGGCGAAAAGATCGCCCTCCTCAGACTCAGCCCCAGCGTCGCAGATGCTTAGAAGATGACCTTCGCTCCCAGTTGGATGTTGCGGTTTCCAGCACCAGAGAAGAAGGCGCCGCCACCTGCGGAGCTGCCGCTGCCGCCACCAGCGAAGATATTGGTGAGGAACGAGCCGTTCAGAGAATCGACGTCGGCACCCGGCGTGCCATAGTAGGCGCGATTTAGCACGTCGAAGGCAGCTGCCTGGATCAGCATATTCACGCGTTCCGTAACCCTGACCTTCTTTCCGATGGTGAGGTCGAGGTTGTTGAAGGAGTCGCCCCGCAGGACGTTGCGCCCCACGCCCGGGTAGGGGTTGTTCAAAGCCATTGCTTCGTACTGGTTGTTCCAGAGCCAGTGGAAGGAGTTCCGCGATCCTGGCGCGCCCGTCGTGTAATCGACGTAGCTGCCGCCGACATTGATGCCGATCGAGCTCTTTGGCGCCTGGGAATTGGCCAGAATCGGACGGCATTGGTTAAGGAAGCTGCCAAATGTCTCCGCAAAGTTGAGATCACAGAAGCTGGTGATTGCAAGCGGGTCGTTGGGATTGGGCAGGTTTGAGGCTCCCTGGGCGATTGCCAGCTGGAATGGGTTGAAGGGCTGGCCGCCGTTGTACTGGTACATGGAATTCATGAAGTACCCGCCGAGGATCCGGCCGAGAAAACCTGACTGGTTGGTGAACCAGGGCTCGGTGTACGTCATCTGAATGCCCCAGACGCTGGGGTAGGAGTTGCCGCTCACGCCGCGCTCCCCACTGTCGGTGTTCAGCGGATCCTGGGCGAACGCATTCGTCGTGCCGCCGCTGCCGGTTGAGAAGATCTCGCTGACATTGTCGATCGCGCGGCTATAGGTATAGCTCGCGGTCCCGGTCCAGTGGTGGAAGTTGCGAACGGTAAGCGAGGTTTGCAGTCCGTTGTAGAGGCTGAAGGCAGTGTTGGCCACAGTATCTACCGGACCGTAATTGCAGTTCGGATGCAGGGCGTTCGTTGGGGGCGGCCCTGCGGCTGTCGTGCACGGGCTCACGTTGGACCCGTAGCCGGAGAACGCAGCTTGCACGGCACTGATATCCGGGTTCGTATTCAGCGACTGGAACTGGCTGAAGGTGTGATTGCCGACGTAACGGACCTCAACAACTGCCGACGGTAAGACCTGGTACTGGACACCCAGAGTGTAGGTTTCGGCCATGGGGTTGCGGAAACTGGTCGGAACCATCGAGATCGGGTTCACGCGCGGGTCCCCGCCTGTGGGTATCAGCGCATCATCCATGGCCTGCACGGTGCTGTAGTTCCACCCATTGGACGGGAGGCACTGAACACTGACGCCGTCGCAGTTGAAAAAGCCGGAATCGATAAGCGGTGCGCTGGTTGCGGCGTTCAGGAAGATGTTGTAAAACGCCGGATCGACGTTGATGGCGAACCCGGCATGGATGACCATCTTCTTGGCAAAATCGGGCGTGTAAGCAAGTCCAAAGCGCGGCTCGACGTTCCGGTAGCTGGGATTGATGTACGGGAAGGTTGTCGCCGAAAGCGGCAGGGCCGTGCTCCAGAACGGATTGGATCCAGTTTGTTGGGCTACGCTGCGGTCGTGCAGCAGATTGACGCTTTGGCCAAAGTATTCGAAGCGGACACCAAGGTTGAGAGTGAGGTCCGGGCGAACCTTCCAGTTGTCCTGGAAGTAGAATGCGAGATCCGGCTCCGTGAAGGGAGTGGTGGGGTTTCCAACCGAGAGTTGTCCCTGAGTGTTCCCTTCAAGCATGCCCGTAATGCCGTTGCTGTAGGAGGCGCCGGGGAGATTGCGCAAGGGGATGTTCGACGCGCCAGGCGCAAAGTTGAATGAGCCTATAATCGCGTTCACACCGCTCGCCGGCGAGTCCTGGTGGTCGAACTCCATGCCGAATTGAATGGTGTGGCGGCCGCGGGTCCAGCTGGCGTTGTCCTGGATCTGGTTGACCTTGATGAAGCGGCCCTGCGGAAACGCTGCCCCATACCCGAAGTTACCGAAGCTGATCGCATTTCCATTCACGTCGACGCCGCCGCCCAGGCTCACCGCTGAGGAGCACGGACCGAAGTTGGTGATGGTGCAGTTGGGAATGGTGCCGCTTTCAAACGCGATGTTGGATTGCTGGAAGCCATAGCGCAGCTGGTTGATCATCGAGGGCGTGAATGTGTGCGTCCAGTCTCCGCCAATCTGGTGGGTGATTCCATTCACGTTGGCGTAACCGCCGGCCGCGATCGACTCGCCCCCGTAAAGGTAGAAGGCGGGCAGGAACGGGTTGTTCTGGTAGTTGTAGCGCAGGTAGAACCGATCGTTCGGCGTCATCTGGAAGTCAATGCGCCCCAGGTGCTCCTGATCGAGGATCGCGGATTGGAGATTGCGCTTGAACTCTGCAACTTCGATGGTGGCTGGCGTGGTGCCGTCGGTCACGTTCACCATTGTCGGATTGAAGGAGGCCGGATTCCCCGCCTTGACCGATTGCGGACCATACGCAGCCAATTCCGCGACCGCCGGATTATTGGGGTAGGCGGACTGCAACTGCTGTATGCCGGTGGCATCGGGCAACACCTGCCCTCCGGATGTGTCAGTCGAGCCGGCCTCATACTCATGGGTCCAGAAGGTGCTGCCGAAGAAGAAGAGCTTGTCCCTGATGAAGGGGCCGCCGAGCGTGCCGCCCCAGTTGTTCTCAACAAAACGGGGTGTCGTGATCAGGCCGCATCCATTTGTCGCAGCGTAAGAGGCATCTGACCCCGGAGGGCAGAATCCATATTGAGTGGCCTTCTGTGCCTGCGTGAGCGATGAGAGAAACGATCCCGTGTAGTATTCGAAGCCGGTGCCATGGAAGGTGTTGGTCCCGTTCTTGGTCACGTAATTGACAACGGAGCCCATGTTGCGGCCGTACTGCGCGCTGAAGTCATTGGTGACAATCTGGAGTTCCTGGACGGCGTCCTGATTGGAGAAGAAGAAGCTCGGTCCGGCAACCATGTTGTCGTTGTTCGACTGGCCGTCGATCTCGGAGTTGTTGGAGCGTCCGCGCTCACCGTTCACTGAGAAGTTGGCTCCGTTCGTATTCGACATGCCGTCCGAGTGAGTCTGCACCACGCCGGGGACGATCAGCGTCATGTTGTCCATGGCGCCGTCAATGGGAGCAGACTCGAGTTGGGCGCTATCGATCGCAAGCTCGCCCTGGGCCGATTCGGTGTTCATCACCTGGGCCGCGCCTGCTTCCACTTCAACCGTTTGCGCGGTCGCGGCACCGAGACCAAGCGCCTGCTTGCCGACTTGCGTGGCGTTTCCGGCCACAACTGCAACGTGACTGACCTTGCCCGGTGCGAAGCCCGTGGCGCTGAACGTAACGGTGTAAGACCCGATGGGCACGTTCGTCATCAGGTAGCCACCTTCGGCATTCGACTTCGCTTGCAGGCTGGTGCCGGTGCTCTCGTTCGTCGCAGTAACCATTGCGTTAGGGATCACTGCGCCGGTCTGGTCCACGACGCTGCCCGTAATCCCGCCGGTGATAATGCCCTGGGCAGCCGCGCTGGGGCTGTCAATGAACGTCAGAACGCCGGTAAACATCAAAAGGCTGACCCCTAACATCGCCTTGGTCAAAGCCATAGACTTCATTTCCGCCTCCAATATCCGTTGGGACAATCGATTTCTGTCGCGTTTTTGCGCCAATACAGGCCAAATCTGGCGACTGGTCGCAGGCGAACGGTCTCCTGCGAAAAGGGAAACAATTCCGTCGTTTCGTTACACCCAAATCGTCGAAAAAGTGAAAAACGGGACGGGGAAGATGATCTGACAAGACTTGTTCAAAGCAATTGAACAGCCAAATCCGAGATCGGCTCCGGACGCAGTCTCTGCTGATTTTTAATGGGTTAGCATCGAATACGCATTTCTTCGACCGATGTGGATACTGCCTGGATTCCGGATTCCCGGCCATTTTCTATGGAAAACAATAAAGCTCCAACAAATTATTCAATAACTGAATTTGGACCTGGGGTCGGCCCGATGCGCCCGTGGCCCCGGTCCTGGTTTGCATTGGTCGACCGCGTTTGCTCGGTTTTTCTGGTTTCGGGCTTCGCAAAATGCAAAGGACGCCTTGACGGGCGTCCTTTGCGTTGAGGTTCCGTTACACAGCCTGAGTTTAGAAGGTGAATTTGCCGTGCACCTGCAGAACGCGCTGTGTGATGGCCGCGCCCTGGAACGAACCGTAGGGGCTGGTTGGCGGAGCGACGGCAGACTGGATCTGCCCGAATGCACCCGAACTCACGTCGGATACCGGATTGGCGAAGTTGGCATGGTTGAACACGTTGTATGCGTTGGCGCCGATCTGGAAGGTCATCCGCTCCATATTGACAACCTTCTTCATCACGCTGAGGTCGGTGTTCACATAGTGCGGTCCAAACAGCGAGTTGCGGCGCAGAGTTCCGAATTCTGCCTGTGAACCGGAAGGGACAAACTGCGATGCAGTCGCCGCGGTGGAGGGATCCATGCAGTCTGTAAATACGCAGGAGTGAGGACTGCTCGAAGTCGGATTCAGAATCTGACTGCGAGTGACTCCGGGCATCAGTTCTGCCAGCAAGCTGGTCCCGAGGTTGGAGTAACCGTTCAAAACGGCACCGTTGGTGATGCTGAACGGTTCACCGGAGCGGTAGTAGGTCTTGGCGCCGACCACCCAGCCGCCCGCCGCCTCATTCAGAATCTTGTTTGAGCTCTTGAACGGCTCTTCATAGACCAGGTCACCGACAAGGTTGTGGCGAATATCGTAGTCGGAGTTCGAGTAGTTCAAGTTGTTTTCGGTCAGGTTCGGGGTGAGTTGGTTGGTGAGTGAGCCACCATTGAAATTCTCGCCTTCACCACCATTCGAGACCGAATCGAGGGAATGAGAGTAGGTGTAGCTGATCTGGCCGGCCAAGCCTTGCCCATTATGTTTGAACGTCACCATTCCACCGTTGTAGTTTGAATGGGCGTTGTTGGTGTATGCGGTTACTCGGCCAAAGCGAGGATCGGCAGGCGTATTGCTGAATGATGCTCCACCGAAGCCGTTCCCTGGGCCCCACTGCCCCAGCGTACTGCCCGTCCAGAATCCATCGCCGTAAATCCCGTTACCGGCATTTTGGTAAGGATTGGTAAGCACGAGGTCATAGCCGTCGCTTCCTGCATAGGTCACGATGACTGCGTCGTTCTTGCTCAGTTGGCGTTGAAATTGGAGGCTGAATTCCGCGTACTCCGGAACTTTGAAAGTGCCCGGGAAGTAGGCATTCATGTTCGGCGGAGAGAAGGGTATGCTCGCCGCGCTTCCACCTGCATAAAGCGACGTCGCGACCTGCGCTGGACCTTCACCGTTCTTATATCCCTGCTGCACGGCCGTATTGGCTGCTGAGGCGTTCCCTCCAACCGTACCCGCACCGGTAACGTTCATGTCGCCGAAATACACGTTTTCAACGTTGTAGTTCGGGAAGTTCTGGATCGCACCATCAAGAAAACCTGCAGGATACAAATCTGAGAAGATGCCCACACCGCCGCGAACCTCTGTTTTGTCGTTGAAGGCATAGTTGAAGCCTGCGCGAGGCTGGAAGTTGAGAATCTGCACCTTCGGGAATGGATGCGCGTTTGCCGCGGAAACCGTAGCATTCCAGGCCGAGCCCGATCCGGGGAAGGCGCCGTTATACGAGCTGAAGCAGTTGTTGTGGCAAAGAGGATTGCCCGTGCGATCGATGCGGACACCGAGGGTGAGCTTGAGCTTTGGCAGCGCCTGGTACTCGTCCTGAACATAGGCGCCCAGGTTGTAAAGCGCCAGGTGTGCCGTTGTGGTAGCGGTGAACGCCTGTTGGTAAGAGTTGGTAAACGCGAACGGAGAATTGGGCGAAAGCGTTCCGGCGGCAAAATCCGACAGCGAGAAGATGAATACAGCCGGGAAGCTCGTCTCAATTTGCGAATCGTAGTCTGAAACCAGGTCGCGGCGGAAATTCCCGCCAAACTTAAAGGCGTGCTTGCCGTGAATCCAGCTGAAGTCGTCCTCAATCTGGTACTGGGTCACATTCCGGCCCTGGGTCAGATAGAACGGTACACCTTCTCCAGGCAGGCCAGGTGCGGCGTTGACGCCACTTCCGTCCAGGCCATAGTCGGCGAAGTACAGGTTGGCCGGCAACTCAGCTTCCGATGCCCCGGGGTTGACTGGACCAAAATAAGCGGAGTACCAGTTGGAAGCCAGCACCAGAACGTTCGTCTTGGTCGGGCTGATCACGTAGCTGTCGTTGAACTGACCCTCGTATTCAGGCTGGATTGAAAGCGCACTGAACAGCGGATCGATGAAGCTGGTCGAAGTGGGCTGCGATCCACGGTCCATCTTGTAGCGACCGTAAATCTTGTGATTGGGATTGATGTTCCAGTCCGCGCGGCCGGTAAACAGCCACTCCTTATTAATGTTGTTTGCTGCTGCTGTACCCACAAGCATGCAAGGGGTATCCACACCGAATTCACTTCCGCTGCCGCCCGGGACCGGGGTCCCCGCAACAATGGAACCGCAGCCAAGATCACCGCTCGAATCCTGATTCGGCGCCGTACCCGTTGTGACCGGGGTCGCGCTCTTATAAGCGGGCGATTTTGTGTAGTCATTCAGCGCCAGTGAATAGAACGATGTTGCATCGGAGGGAACATTTCCCATGATGTAGCTTGCAAACGCCGGGGTCGGGAAGGTGAGATAGCCGCTGGTTCCGGGCAACACATAACGCAGCCCCTCAAAATCGCCGAAGAAGAACACCTTGTCCTTGATGATCGGACCGCCGGCATTCACCGCCCACTCATTGGAGACAGCATGCGGACGCGACTGACCTTCATTCTGATTGAACCAGCCGTTGGCGTTGAGCACGGTGCCGTTGTAGTTGTAGTCGGCCATGCCGTGGAATTTGTTGGTTCCGGACTTCGTGGTGTAGTTGATGATCGCGCCCGCTGCGCGACCATACTGGGAGTTGTAGCCGTTCTGGATTACGGTTGCTTCTTCCAGCTCTCCCTGTCCAAGCGTGAGGTTCGAGCTGCCCGAGTTGTTCAGATTGAGGAACGGATCCTGGTTGTCAAAGCCGTTCAGCACGAAAAGATTCGAAATGCCGGGAAGCCCCTCGGAACTGAAGTTGCCATAGGAACCACCCACGTTCACAACAACGCCCGGCGCAGTGAAGGCGACCGTCGTCACGTCACCGCCCGGAGTCGGCAGCTCCTGGATCTGCTGCTCCGTAAACGTGGTCGCCAGCGCCACGTTTTGTGTGTCGACGAGTGGGAGGTTGGTGGAGCTTACCTCAACCACCGTCTTGTCGCCTGTCGGTGTGACTTGGATGTCACCGGGGATCATTGTGCCGACAAGAACATTGACCTGAAGGGTCGCAGACTGCATTCCCGTTAACGCCGCAGAAACCTTGTAGGTGCCGGGGGCCAACTGGGAAGCTGTGTAGCGCCCCTCTGCATTGCTCATAACCGTGATTTTCGCGTCCGTGCCACTGTTCAGCACGGTCACCGTCGCATTGGGAACGACTGCTCCCGTGGCATCGGTAACGACTCCGCTAACGCCGCCAGTGACCGCTGACTGAGCGTAAGCTGCGGGGCCCCAGATGCTGGCCGTGAGGCTCGCAAAACCGACGAGACACACCGCCAGAGTTAATGTTTTCAACCACTTAAATTGCATTTCGCTCCTCCAAATCCTTGAAAAGAACAGCCTTTTTCATTTTTTGGCCCGCCAAAAGACCGAATTTTGGCGGTTGATACGCAGGTCAGGGGCGCCTGCGAACGGGAAACAAGTGCGTCGTATCCGTTACACCTAAATCATCGAAATAATCGGGGTGAACAAGGGGAAGATGATGCGACCGGTGCCACTCGGAGCCAACTGTGCCTTCACCAATGCCAATCGCCTAGAAAATGAAGAAATCGGGGAAAAATGATGTGACTGGAGGATAAATAGCAATCAGAGTGCCAAACACTCTTACAGAGATCCGAATACCTATCTCCCTCTAATCATGCTGGTTACAGAGAAATGATCGCGCGGCCGCCCGTCATCGATCTTCTCGAATTTTGCATTTTAGGGACATATATATGAAAATCCGTATTCCAGTGGTCCAATCTTGCATAATCCGTAAACTTTGCGCCGATGATCGTTGGGTGCGCCTTGCCGAAACCTGATCCTGTTCCAAATTCACGGAACTGAATCGGCGGCAAACACGCCGGTTGACCTTTTTTCGTCGCAACGTCCGCAAGCATTTGCGGCCATGCCGTAGACTGTTGGCTTTACGGAAAAGCCAGAGATACTACGCCTCGCTAAGATTGTTTGAAGATCGCCGCTTCCTGATGGTGGCGTCGACTTGAGGGTGGTGATCTCGAGATACAAGGATCCTTGGTCTTCTATCGATGATCCTTGAAGGACAACACGATGCGCAGTCGCATTCCCCTCTCCAATATGTGGTCGGCTGTGTTGTTTGCCGCAGCTTTCGCGGCCCCAGGCCAGACTCCGGCGCCGGCCTTCAACTCCGTCCCCGCTATTGCGTTCGATACTTCGGGGCCCGTCATCCGCGCCCATACCGAGTCGGAGAAGCCCTTCACGGTTGCCGGCGAGCATGGCGTGGTTCTGGGCCAGCAGAACGGCATGTTCGAGGCGTGGGTTCTGCCGGTTAAGCTGCTCTCGCACCTTACGATCGAGGCCGACATCGAGGGCTACACAGTCCCCATCGATGTAAACCAGCAGGCAGCGCGAGGTCGAAGTCCGCCCCGACCGGACCGTGATTACATACAGCCACATCGGCTTCACGGTCCGGCAAATCATGTTTTCCCCCAATGATGCTCCTGCGGGCACCGGCCCGATTGTGCTGTTCGAGTTCGATTGCCTGCATCCGACGGAATTCATCTTCCGCTTTACCCCGGAGCTCCGGTGGATGTGGCCGGAACGCAATGAAGGCGTACCCGGAGTGGAATGGGTCGCAGGCCCCAACGCCGCGCCGACAACGAAGGAGCCCGGGCCATCGGGTTCGATCTCCGGAAACCCGCTCCCGAATCACGGCTACTACGTTCTGCACTCCGACTATCCCAACCTGGCGGGGGCCATTGCGATCCCCGGTGCCCAACCCGGAATCCTCGCTCCCTACCAGGAGCGGCCCCAGGTATACCCCGTTGAGTTTCATCTGCACATCGACCCGGCGCGCGATCGGGGGAGGCTGTTTCCGTTGCTGATGGCCGCGGGCATGAACACCACTGCGGCGACCAATGCCGCGCTGGGTGCGTCGCTAGCTCAACTCAACGCCGGCATTGCCGACAACTACAAGACGCACGATGAGAGCTACAAGAAGCTGCTTGCCGATTCCGTCTCGATCAGGACTCCCGACCGCGCGCTCGATGACGCATTCCAGTGGGCCGTCGTTTCCATCGAGCAACTCAAGGCGCATCCGGTCGATGCTCAGTCCATCCCCACAGACGAAACCGCTCTCGTGGCGGGCTACTACGCTTCCGGAGATTCTGCGCGCCCCGGCTTCGGATGGTTCTTCGGACGCGACTCGCTCTACACGCTGTATGCCGTGAACGGCTACGGTGACTTTGCGCTTTCAAAATCGGAGCTTGAATTCCTGATCAAGCGCCAGCGCGAAGACGGCAAGATCATGCACGAGTACTCGCAGACGGCCGCGGCGATTGACTGGCGCGCGTTCCCGTATATGTACGCCGCAGCCGATTCCACTCCGCTGTTTTTGCTGGCTGTAGCTGACTACGTGCGCGCGAGCGGCGATGTTGCGTTTCTCACCGCGCATCGTGACGCGATCGAGAAGGCGTGGGCGTTTGAGACCGATCCTGCACACGACACCGATCACGACGGCATCTACGACAACTCGCAGGGCACCGGATGGGTGGAAAGCTGGCCCGGCGGCATGCCTCACCAGGAGATCTACCTCGCGCTGCTCGATCAGCAGGCTTCGTCGGCGATGGGGTACATCGAGTCGCTGCTGAAGGATTCTTCAAAAGCCGACGGCCGCGAAGAACCGTGCGGACAGGCTGGCGAAAACGATCAACGCCGAGTATTGGGACGCGCAGAAAAACTGCTATGCCTTCAGCCGCAACATGGATGGCTCACTGGACCACACCAGCACGGTGTATCCCGCGCTGGCCTGGTGGGATCCGGCAGGTGGGAAATCGATTCTTGCGCAACCGGACGGTTGCCTTTCGCAATTTGCCGCGACAGCGCTGAATACCGACTGGGGCCTGCGCGATGTCGCCAATACCGAGACCCATCTATGACGGCATGAGCTACCACCAGGGATCGGTGTGGCCGCTCTTCACGGGCTGGGCCGCGCTGGCCGAGTACCGCGCCAACCAGCCGCTCGCCGGCTATCAGATTATTGATGGAGAACGCCAACCTGACCAAGGCGCAGGATCTGGGCGCGGTAACCGAGTTGCTGAGCGGCGATTTCTATGTGCCCGTTCGGGCGAGTCAACGAGCCATCAGCTCTGGTCCTCGGCCATGGTCATCACGCCGACTCTGCGCGGCATGTTCGGCATCAGCATTGACGCGCAATCGAAGACCATCACGGTGAATCCGCATCTGCCGGCAAACTGGGACCATGCTGAGCTCAAGAACCTCGCAGTCGGGAATGAGAGAGTCGATCTTCTCTTTTCTCGCTCAGCAGCGACCACGAAGGTGAAACTCCGGCAGCAAGCGGGTGGGACAATCGGCCTGCGCTATGCCTTCGGATGCTCTACGCCGGGCCACGCTGAATGCATGGTGCCCGGAGACACCCTCACTTTCGTTCACCCTCAAGTTGAGATTGACTCTGTCTCCCCAATCCCCATTCCGGGCGACCCGACGGAGGGTCTTCGCGTACTGGGTGAACGATACGGCGATCGACCCGCCCGCCTCACCCTGATACTCGAGGGCAGGGCAGCAACGGAGGCTCAACTCCCGCTTGTGATCAACGGTCCTGCTACAAATCTCCACGCAGATGGCGCTACGGTGGTCACTGGGGATGACGGTCGCTCGCACCCGCCGGCCCTTCAGGTCCACTTCCCCCCCGGCGAAGGCTGGAAAACCATCACCGTCACGCTGACCTGGTGAATCCTCCGGGTTTTAACCTGCCAACCCCATTCACCCCTGCGTCCCACATGATCGAGCTGTCATTCTGAAGTGCTGTACGCGGCCCCGCGAACGATCTATCGTTCGTGGGGTCAGCAGTGCTGAAGGATTTGGTTACCGTGTCAACCCCTCCTCTGCAAACTTTTCCCGTAACAATCTTATTTTCAATTACGTACAAATAGTGCCAATTTGCGTGTTATTTCCCCGAAATCCCTATCCTTGAAACATGCAGACAAAATCCGCTTCATCCATGCTCATCAAGAACTGTGAACTAAGAACTGCGACGACGCCCCTAACCCCTTTCCTGAGACGACTCTGCGCCTAAGTCTGTTGCTGAGACGGCTTTGGCGCCGGGCGCTGCTCATAAGCAAATAAAAACACGGGACTTCTCTACAGAGTATCGGTGGGGGGTACCCCAACGTCATTTCTGGCTGACCGAGCCCTGGATAGCCTGCGCCAGATCCTTCGGATGGAACCCGAACGGTCCCGGCTTGCTTTTGTAGAGCACGCGTCCACCCTGCGCAATCAGGTACAACCGGTCCGGCCAGCCGGTGTAGGCGGTTTCAACCCGGTTGTCGAATCCATCGAGCAGAGCAGGAAAATGAATTCCCAGCTTGCGCACGCATGCGTTGGCCACGCCGGCTCGCTCGGTTTCATCCCTCGGACTGCGGAACAGCACGCCGTCCTTCACGTTCGACTGCATCTGCCAAACGTCGGTGGGATGCGCCTCGAGAATGTAGACCGCGTAGAAGTCGACCTTGCCCTGGTACTGCTGGGCCAGCTTGTTGAGGGCGGGAACCTCCCGCCGGAATGGCGGTCAGGTGTAGCTGCCAAAGACCAGCACCACCGGCCGCTCGGCCCACAGCGATCCGAGATCCACCGGGGTCGTCTCGTTGAGTCGCTTTACCTGGAGAGCGGGAGCGGTGTCGCCGACCTCGAGATGGCCGTGCCGGGCGCGCATCCACAGCGTCTCGAACGGAAGCACGAAGTAGGCGGGCATGGGCATCCGCGCCATCACGCCGCCGAAGACCTCCGGCGGCTGGCGCATCGCCCAGGCAACGTAGCCCACGAGGCCGATCCACAGGGCAACACATACGCACGCGATGCTCAGCGTCCAGCGCAGCCAGGTTTTCCTCGTAATACTCATTCGGCCTGCCTCGTCCTACTTCGTGAGCTGGTTCGAATCAAGATATCCCTGCGGCGTAACCCCAAACGCATCCGCCACGCGATTGAAGAACGCAAACATCGCGGTGATGTAGACGGCCTCGGCGATCTGCGGCTCGGTCCATCCCAGGTCGCGCAACTTCTCGACGTCTTCGTGCGTGGTGCGATACGCCGCCTCCGTGACCTTGCCGACATACTCGAGCAGGCCATGCTCAGCCGCGCTCAATCCTGCACTATCCAGATCGCCATTGGCTAACGCCTGCACCGTTTTCTCTTCTGCTCCCTGAACACGCAGGAAGTATGCATGCGAGTCCAGTCAATATGGACAGCGATTGAGATATGAAACCCAACTGGCGATGGCTTCCTTCGTCCGGCGCGTCAGGTGGCCCTCGGAGAAATGCACCGTATCGCCGAATTTCAACACGTCGCGCAGGAAATCTGGCCGGTGGCTGAAGCACTTGAGGATGCCGGGCATCTGCGTGCGGCCCGACTTCGCACGCCACTCGTCGTAGACAGCGGCAACGTCGCCGGTTGCGTCGCCGTCCTCGATGATGTTGATCTTTGTCGGTTGGTCTGCCATCGCGCGGGGAAACAGCTTCGCACGAATATATCACGCAGAAATCGAGCAGGTCTCCGCCGAAAGGTTGAGATCACAGAACCAGCCGCTGGTCACCCTGTTTGCGCGTGATGCGCTCGCGATCGAGGTATTCGAGCAGCGGGATTGCATGCTTGCGGGTGAGGCCGGTCAGCGCTTTGAAGGCTGCGACATCGATGCATTTCCCGCGCATCGCCACAAGCCGCGCAGACAGATCCTTGAGCGAGCTCGCATGGACAAATGCATCGTCATCACCCATGCGGACCAGCCGTTTCTCGCGGAGAAGCAGCGTTACCAGCCGGCGCATCTCAGGCTCTGGAAGTCCGAGTTGCTGGGCAACTTCGCGCACCGAAGGCGCCGCCAGGCCGGCAACCTGATACGCAGCGGCGACGGCATCGAGCTTCAGCGTATCCGCTTTGCCGGCGATCGCGCCGCCGGTAGCGACAACCTCTCCCCGCAGTCGGAGCTTTCCTTCGCCGGCAAGTCTGTCCACAACTGCATTCAGAATCTCCGCGTGCAGTTCCGTCTGGCTGCGCAGTTCGGAACGCTTCAACCCTGATGCCCCTGCGCGATCCAGCCGCATCAGTACCAGATCACTTGCTTCATGGAACGCCTCGCGCGTGAGCAAGAGATCATCCGCGCCCCTGAGGACCTCACCGCTGGTCAACAGTGTATCCATGAGCGTACGGATCGCGCCAACCGTCAGTCCCATCTCGCGTGCAAGCGCCACGATCTCAATTCCGTCCCATCCGCGCCGGCGAACGCGCAGCAACAGGCAATGCAGCGGCGATGCGTGCGCCAGCTGTTCCAACCATGCCAGGATCGTAGCCTTCCGCTCATGCAGCAGAGGATGAGCATCGAGCACGCGTCCTCCGCCGATAGTGCCCGCGGGAAGCGACTGGCGCACCACGAAACGGTCACCCGGCGCGAACACAATCGGAGTCGACAGCTTCAGCCGCATCAGCCTTGTCGTGCCTGGCTTCACCGGCTCGTTGCCATACAGCGATACCGCTGCCATCACTTCCGAAGTGAATGCATGCAAATGCACGCGCCCGCGGTGTTTCAGCGCCGGAGCCTCTTTGAGCAGCGTCACCTCCGCGTCGATCAAGTCAACAGGCGCAAGCTCTCCAGGCACTACGAGCGTTTGGCCGCGCGAGATTTCATTCGTCTCCACCCCAGAAAGGTTGACCGCAACGCGCGTGCCTGAGGAGGCAACGTCCTCGCTTTCTCCGTGCATCTGCAGCCCGCGGACACGCACCTCTCGCGCGCCGGGCTCGAGCACCAGCGTCTGCCCCGCGTGGATTTGGCCGCTCAGCAGGGTCCCGGTCACAACCGGGTCCCGGTCACAACCGTCCCAAACCCCTTCTTCACAAATGTGCGATCGAGCGGTAAGCGCATGGCGCGCGCTGCTTCCGCGGCCTCGGCCCGCAGCGCAAGCTTTGCCAGTTCGGCCCGCACCTCCGCAAGACCTACGCCTTTTTGTGCGCTCACGGGTACGATTGCATTCTTCACACCGCCGAGGAATGTGTCCTTCAGAAACTCGGCGATCTGGGCGCGTACGCCCTCGAGTTGCGACTCGTTCACAAGGTCGGATTTGCTGATAACGGTGAAGCCGTCCAAGATTCCCAGCAGTTCGCAGATGGCAAGATGTTCGCGCGTCTGCTGCATCACGCCTTCGTCCGCGGCGACAACCAGCATCACCGCCGGAACGCAACCGGCCCCGGCGAGCATGTTGCGGATAAACAGCGCGTGTCCCGGCGCATCGACAAAGCTGACACGCATGAATGAGCCGTCGGGTGCCGCGACGTCCATCGATGCGAATCCGAGATCGATGGTGATGCCGCGGCGCTTTTCCTCGGGCAGACGATCGGTGTCGATGCCGGTGAGCGCGCGAACCAGCGCCGTCTTGCCGTGGTCGATGTGGCCGGCAGTCCCGATGACAATCGATTTTGTCGCCTTCATAAGCGGGGATTCTCCGGCAGTCAAGCTTAGAGCCGTTCGATCGCGCGCGTGACCGTCTCGTCGAAATGCGCAGGAACGGTGCGCAGATCGAGCAGGACCTTTTCATTGACGATGCGGCCGATGACCGGAGGATCGGCCTTGCGCAATGCCTTGAGCAGATCGGCAGCGCTCAGCTCGTTGTGAGCCAGCGCAATGGCGTAGCCTTCGAGCTTCGCACTGGGCGCCGCGCCTCCGCCGATGACGCTTTCCACCGGCACGACGTCGGCGCGGAGCCGTCTTGATTGGATGCCGCCTGCAACGGCCCTGCAGCGTCGCTCGATTTCTGTAGCGGGCGTGCCCAACATGCGCATCAGGGGAATGGATCCCGGCGAGCCCGCCAGGTATTCATGCAATGTTGCCTCCAGCGCCGCGTAGGTCAACTTGTCCACGCGAAACGTCCGCAGCAGCGGGTTCTTGCGGATGCGAGCGACGAGATCACTTCGGCCGATCAGGAGGCCGCATTGCGGTCCACCAAGAAGCTTGTCGCCGCTGGCCGCGACCAGGTCGACGCCCTCTTCGATAGAGCCGCGCAGCGTCGGCTGATTTGAAATTCCCAAATGCTCCAGGCCCGACACCAGTCCCGTGCCCTGGTCCTCGAAGAGCGGTACGCCGGCTGTGCTGGCGAGGGTGACCAACTCCCGCAGCGACGGCCGCTCGACAAAGCCCTCGATGCTGAAGTTTGATTGATGCACACGCACCATCAGCGCCGTCTGATCCGTGAGTGCATGCTCGTAATCCACGGCGCGAGTGCGATTGGTCGTGCCGACTTCCTTGAGCACAGCGCCTGATTTCTCGAGGATTTCCGGGATGCGGAAGCCGCCGCCGATTTCGACCAGTTCGCCGCGCGAGACCACAACTTCGCGCTTTTCGGCCAGCGTGTTGAGGGCAAGAAACGTGGCCGCAGCGCAATTGTTCACCACCACTACGCCCCAGCTCTCCAGGGTCTCATCCGGCACGCCCATCACACGCAATACAAGACGCTCGATGTGCACATCGCGACGGCTGCGCTCGCCGGTTTCGAGATCCAGTTCAAGATTGCTGTAGTCAGCAGCCACCTTGACGAGATGAGCGAGAGCAGCTTCACTCAGCGGAGCGCGGCCCAGGTTGGTGTGCAGAACCACACCCGATGCGTTGATGACGCGCCGCAGCGAGTAGCGCGGGCACGATTCGAGTTCTGCGCTCACCAGCTCGGCGAGTGAGCCGAGCCTTCGCTCCAGCGTTTCACTGGAATGCGTTCCGGCGGTAATCTCATCGCGCACCTGTTCGAGCGCCTGGCGAACAGCATGGAGCACGCGTTCACGCCCATGCTTCGCTACCAGCAACTGGAATCCGGAAGTGATAATCAGCTCGTTGACCGACGGAAGTTTGCGGTAGAGCTCATCGCGCATTGATTCGATATCCTGCAAGCCCTTCGCTGCCATGCTCGCCTCCGCATCCGGCCAGTCGCCGCTCCATCGCTGGTCACTTCAGGATAATCGCAGGACTTCCACTCTCTTTCAGCGACGCCGTCACCCGTCCGATTCTTGCCGCGGGCACGCCTGCACCGCATAGCGCAGTAAGCAGCGCCGCGGCATCTTCGCCGGTGACGGAGATCAGCAATCCGCCCGACGTCTGGGGGTCGTACAGCAGCTTGCGCAGTTCTTCTTCAATCCGGCTGCCTTCCGCATCCGCCACCATGCATTCCGCAAATTCGCGGTTGGAAACAAGGCCGCCGGGTATTGTGCCGCGCCTGATTGCCTCGATCGCACCGGGAATCTGCGGAACGGCGCGAGTGTCAATCTCCAGCGTAACGCCGCTGCCCACGGCCATCTCGCGCCCGTGTCCCATCAGGCCGAAACCGGTGATGTCGGTCATGGCGTGCACGCCGGCGCGCGCGCTTGCGATGGCTGCAGCTGTGCTGTTCAGCGTGGTCATCGATTTCACCGCAGCGGCTATCCACGCCTGTTCCGCCTTGCCCTGCTTCAGCGCCGTCGTAATCACGCCGGTCCCGATGGGCTTGGTCAGGATCAGCTCGTCGCCTGCGACGGCGCGCGCATTCGTCCTCACCTGTGCGGGGTCGATGACGCCCGTGATCGCGTAGCCGAATTTCATCTCCTCGTCGCGCACCGAATGGCCGCCGACCACTGTGCACTGCGCCTCTGTCATTTTGGCCAGCCCGCCGCGCATGATCTGCTCCAGGATGTCGAGATCTGCGCTCTGCGGGAAGCACACCAGCGCCAGGGCGCTCACCGGGCGTCCGCCCATGGCGTATACGTCGCTGAGTGCGTTCGCTGCCGCAATCTGGCCGAAGGTGAATGGATCGTCAACCAGTGGCGTGAAGAAATCCACCGTCTGCACCAGTGCGAGATCGGGCGCGATCCGATAAATACCTGCATCGTCCGACGTTTCAAACCCGACCAGCAGGTTAGGATCGTGCTGCGCGGGAAGCTTCGACAACACGACGCTCAGCGAACCGGGCGGAAGCTTGCTGGCGCATCCACCCGCCTTCACCTGCTGCGTAAGACGTATGGTCTGCTTTATCTCCAAGCGAATGCCTCTCGATTTGTTAGCAGGACGGGGAAGCCGCGGAGTTGTCCTGACGAGCAAAGCGCAAACCGGCGTTCCACCCCGGCCGCGTCTCCGCCAGCTTACACGCTGCCTCGGACCGGCCGTATCCACCGAATTGATGAATTACGAGCCGGTCGAAAGAAAGTCGGGGGCAAAACTTTGGAGAACCTGCCGCGATCAGTTCACGACGAGGTTAATCGTGGTCGTTCCGGTCACAGTACCCGAGGTTGCCGTAATCGTAATGGTGTAGGCGCCCGCAGTCGTTCCAGAATTACCATTTCCTCCTCCGCCGCCGCCGGAGCCTCCGCTGCCACCACAGCTGATGGCGCCGCCGGCCAGGACCACGAGCAGGAAAATCATCGCCAGCGCACTCCTCCACCTGCGGCGAATTGCGCCGATGCCGAGCAGAAGTACCGACGCGAATGCAACGGTGCCGGTACGCCAGTGCGCACCAGGAAGGGCCTGTGGAGCAACGAACGCGCCGCTGGGCGCCGTGGTGTTAATCGTCAGCGTAGCAATCTGGCTGCCGGCTCCGGAAATGGTGACTGGTGACGTCGTGCCGAAGCTCAAGGTGGGCGGATCGACGGCGCCCGCAGGTGAACCGGCTAGCGCCGCCGACAGACTGACAGCGCCTGTGAATCCGCTGCTTGGAGTAACCATGACCGTGGAGGTATTGCCGGTGGTTGCGCCCGGCGGGAGAGTCAGGTTGTTGCCGGTGATCGTGAATCCAGGAGGCGTCGATGTCACTTGGACAAGATCGCTGCTGCTGCCTGCCGTGTAGTACGCATCGCCGCTATAGGTGATGCCGACGATATCACTGCCCACCGGAAGAGTATTGGCGGGAATGGTAATGCTGGCTGAACCCGACGAGAGAGCCACGGCAGCGGATGCGTAGCTGCCGGCCGCCACCGTAATCGTCCCCGTCGGCTGGGGTAAGCTCGCCGATTGCGGTATCGAGACAGAGAGGGTTAGTGCATTGCCAACGTAGACGGTAGGATTCTGCGGTGAAACAGAAACATTTCCAGGCGCCATCTCAGTGAAGGTGCCTGAGGCGCTGCCTGCTGCGTAAGTGGAGTCGCCAAGATAAGTCACAGTAATGGTGTTTGAGCCTGGCTGCCACGGGTAGTATTCCGTGAAGGACACAGAACCATTCACAAGCGTCCAGCTGTTGTTACTCACCGGAATGATGACTGGACCCGTGGGAACGGGGTCGCCACTTGGGCCGCTAACCGTAAGCGCAATCGGCAGGCCTCCGTTCACCGGTGCGCTGGGAAGTGTAAGGCTCAACGTGGGGTTCACCGTACCCGAACTGGTGACCTGCAGACTCCCTGTCACAAACACGGTGCCGTAGTAGTTGTCTCCTCCGTAGTCCGCGGACAGTGTGAATGTGCCGAGGGGCAGAGCGTTGGCCGGGATCGTCACAGTGGCCACCCCATTCGAAACCGGTGTCGACGAACTCCACGCTCCCATCAGATCTGTATTCTTGATTACACTAAACGTCACCGTTCCGGTGGGGCCCGGAAGGCTGCCAACTGTGGAGAGGTTCGCCGTGAGTTGCAAGGACTGATTTTGCTTAATCGTAGTCGAGTTGGGAGTCAGTGAGATGGTGCTCCCGGCGCTGATGACCTGAATGAATGCAGAGTTCGGGCTCGACGACGTGGCGTAATTGTTGTCGCCGCTATACGTGGCCGTGATGTTGTGATTGCCCGAGAATAAGCGGATCGCCGTAAATGTCGCCGATGCGGTAGCAAAGGAGGCGCTAGTTCCAGTCGTTCCCGCTACGCTGGCAGTTCCCAACTGATTGGACCCATCTGCAATAAACGTGACTGTGCCGGTCGGGGCGACTCCCAGGCTGTCCAGGGCCTTGCTCCCGGCGCTGCTCGAAAACGTTGCAGTCATTGTGACGGGATCTCCGGGATTGTAGCCTTCCTTGTCCGTGGTTACCGTCAGGGAACTGATTGCGGGCTGCACCGTGAGCGCGACCGCGTTGCTGGTGCTGGCCAGGAAGCTGGAGTCTCCCGGGAAGGAGGCGGAGAGGCTATCAGCGCCTCCCGGCAGCGTCGAGGTTTGCAACTCCGCAATTCCATCACTTGCAATGGAGGCGGTACCCAGCGTCGCGGTTCCGTTCTTGAAAGTGATGTTCCCGGTAGCGGCTCCGTCGGGGTTTGCGGCCGAAGCACTGTTGCCGTAAGGCTGCGCGTCAATCAGATAGATATAGCCGTAATAAGGAGTGGTCGCAGATCTCCCGGTCGCCGGGTCGAAGTATCCGGCAACTTTCAGGTTAAGCGTGCTGCTCTCGGCGCTAACCGTGACGGGGATAGAGTTGGAGTCGCTTTCGGCGAAGCTCTGGCTGCCGCCGAAATGAGCAGATACGTTGTAACTGCCTCCGGGAAGGCTATCCGTCGTCCCGGTCGCCGCGCCGCTCGCGAGCGTAAACGAAGCAATGCTTCCGCTGTTGGGAACCAACGCCGGGTTGATGCTGTCGACGAGCGCGACGTTCCCGGCAGGCGTTCCACCGCTCCCTGTGACGCTCACACCGACTTGGACACTCGTGCCGTGGGTGATGTTCAGAGCCGCCGTTGATCCGTTCAGCGTCAGAGATGAAGTAGTTGCCGCAAGTCCGGCGCCGGCCCAGTTGCTGGCAAGTTGCGAAGCATCAACACTGCCCAGGCCCGAGGCTTCGTCAAATCCTGTGCTCGCGTTGTACCCCGTCATGAAGTAGTAGCCGAGGGCATTCTGAGAGCAGCCGAATGAGCCGGCTGAACATGCAACCGAATTGTTGCCTGTCGAAACATCGTGATACACGGTGCTGTAGTGCTTCTTCGCGAGGTCATAAAGGACATAATCGGCCTGGCCCAGGCGGCTGCCGGTCTTTTGCTTGATCAGCGCGAGCATGCCCGCGAACGCGGGTGCGGCCGCGGACGTTCCGCCCACGCCGGTCAGATAGAAGTTGCTGCCCGTGGTCGGTGTACCGGCGCAGTCGGCGACAGGATTTCCCGACGAGTCAGTATCGAAGTCGGTGCAAAGCCCCCAGATCGCTCCATAGAGCGCGTTCCCGGCGAGGAACGAAACATCAGGTACGTTTCGTCCCATGCTGGCAACAGCGAACCCCGATTGCCAACTCGGAACCGGGTAGCCGGAGGAACACGCTTCCGCGCTCTGCTGCACGCAGGCGCTGAATCCGCCTCCCGCCGCAACGATATTGGCGCCGGTGTAATACTGTGTCGCCGACCAGGGAATGTCCGCGGAGATGGTGCTGTTGTAGTTCTGGAATGTGGAGTCATTCCAGGGACGCTCCGGGATGTACTTGAGAGCGCTGCGATGATTCGCAAGAGTGTTGGTGATATCGACGTACTGCGTGAAGCTGGTCGGAAAATTGCTAAACAGGGTGTCAAAATCGGTCCCGCCGACGGCGATGGTGTACGGCGTGGACGCCAACCCATTCACAGCAAGACCATATTGAGCTTCCCATTCGGTGTTCTCGTTGTCGCAGCCCGCCGACCCGGAGTCGCCGCTGGAAACCGTGACAGAAATGCCTTGCGCCGACGCCTGCTGCCACAGGTCGTAAATGTATTGATTTCCCGTTTGTCCCTGGTCGGCTTCGCAGCCTCCGAAGCTGACGTTGAGAATGTCGGCCTGGTTGTCATCAATCGCCCGCGAAATGGCCAGAAGCAGCCCGGTACTGAGATACGTATTTGCGGCAGTGTAAAGAATCACGCTGGCGTTGGGAGCGATTCCGCCGGCCACCTCGGTATCGAGATATGCCTCGATCGCGTCGCCGTTTTCACCCGGATCGTCACCGTCAACGACAACCGTAGTTGCCTTTGCGGGCAGGCCGAAGGTTGCGCGGTAATTGGCATCCTGAGTGACGTCGATGTTCGAATCGCCGGCAATGCCGATGGTCACGCCGGTCCCGTCGTAGAGCGTGCCGCTGTGACTCGCGTTGTAAGCCGTTGGCGTGTCGTAGATGGTAGCGGCATCGGCCGGGCCGACGAACATCGTGAAGCCATTCGTGGCATCGCCGAGCGTATACGACGGCTCGATGCGGCCGGTCGCAGCGTTGTACACGCCGGTGGGCCCGCGAACAGCATTGGATCGCGGATTGAAGTCATTGAGCCTGGCAACGCCGGCCACCACCGGCGTCAGCGCCATCGGGATTTGCGGATCGGACGTATTGGCCCAGTGCTGAATACCGTCGATCAGGTAGCTGTGCACCGGCGTGTGAAAAGCAGATTGAATCTGAGCCGTCGTGCCCGAGAATTCGATTGCCATGCGGCTCGGCGAGACCTTGTTCACCGCGAACCCGTTCCCCTGGAGCCAGCCTTCGACGGTCGCCAGATCGGCATCGGAGACACCGAAGCTCTTGCCGAATTCGTCCGGCGTCAGCCACTTGTGATAATTGGGCGAATTCGGGTCCTGCACCGAACTCAGCCAGGTCTGGAGCGAGGCCTCCTGCGCCGCGCTGCGTGCGAGGACCAGGATCAGCCGGCCTGCGACCTTCGATCCCGGAGCGGCCCCAAGGTCATACTTTGGCTTCGCCAACGGGTGCGTATTGCCGCGGAGGGTGGCCAGCGATCTTTCATCGATTTTCTGGGTGATGCGCGCTGCCGCCGGGGCGGCTTGCTCCTGCGCATTGACTGGACCTAACGAAAAGAACCCAAGCAAAACAGCAAAAGCGGCCGGCACACTAATGCACGGCCGCCCAATGCGGAGACTGGCCATAAAGATCCCCTGAGACTCGTGGGAGCATTGTAGACCAACTCCGGACCCGCCGGAGACGTTTTCTTTCCCGCGCGGAGGCCCGAAAACCCCCGCGCGACTACCACCCGACTGCTACTTGTGCTTGCGATAGAGCCGGATCAGGTTATTCGTCGAGCTGTCGTGTGCCAGTGCCGGATCCGACGGGCTTTCGAGTTCCGGAATAATCCGTTGCGCCAGAGCCTTGCCCAGTTCCACGCCCCATTGGTCAAACGAATTGACCTGCCAGATCGTACCCTGCGTAAAGACGCAGTGCTCGTATAGAGCAATCAACTTGCCCAGCACTGCCGGCGTAAGTTCCGCGGCAAGAATCGTATTGGACGGCCGGTTGCCTTCGAACACGCGATGCGGAACGAGCCAGTCCGGCGTGCCTTCCGCCTTCACCTGCTCGGCAGTCTTGCCGAAGGCCAAGCGCCTCAGCTTGCGCAAACACATTCGCGAGCAGCATGTCGTGATGCCGCCCGATCGGATTCAAGCGTGTGGTAAAACCCGATGAAGTCGCAGGGAATCAACCGTGTTCCCTGGTGGATGAACTGATAGAACGAGTGCTGCCCGTTGGTGCCCGGCTCGCCCCAATAGATCGGCCCGGTGTCGTATGTCACCTGCCTGCCGCTGAGCGTCACGTGCTTGCCGTTGCTCTCCATCGTCAACTGCTGCAGGTATGCCGGAAAGCGCTTCAGGTACTGCTCGTACGGCAGAATCGCGATGGTCTGCGCATCGAAAAAGTCCGTATACCAGATCGACAGCAGACCCAGCAGCACCGGCAGATTCTTCTCGTACGGAGCGGTGCGGAAGTGCTCGTCCATCTCGTGGAATCCGGTCAGCATCGCGCGGAAATTCTCCGGCCCGATGGCCAGCATCGTCGAGAGCCCGATCGCCGAGTCCATCGAGTAGCGCCCGCCCACCCAATCCCAGAAGCCGAACATGTTGGCCGTGTCGATACCGAACTTCGTCACCTCGGCTGCGTTGGTCGAGACAGCCACAAAGTGCTTCGCAATCGCCGACTCATCGCCGCCCAGCTTCTCGAGAAGCCACGACCGCGCGGTGTGCGCGTTGGTCATGGTCTCGAGAGTCGTGAAGGTCTTCGACGAGACGATGAACAGCGTCTCCGCCGCATCCAGATCCTGGACGGCCTCCGCAAAGTCCGTGCTGTCCACGTTCGAGACGAAGCGGAAGGTCATGTTCCGGTCGCTGTAATGCTTCAGCGCTTCGTAAGCCATCACCGGGCCGAGATCGGAGCCGCCAATGCCGATATTGACCACGTTGCGGATGCGCCTGCCGGTGTGGCCCTTCCACTCACCGCTGCGTACGCGATCGGAAAACGCAGCCATGCGATCCAGCACCTCGTGCACCTTGGGCACCACGTCTTCGCCGTCGACAATAATGGATTGGCCCTTCGGCGCCCGCAGCGCCACGTGCAGCACTGCGCGCTTCTCGGTAATGTTGATCTTCTCGCCGCGGAACATCGCCTCCGTGCGCTCGCGCAGCTTCGATTCCTCGGCCAGTGCCAGCAGCAGCTTTATCGTCTCGTCGGTAACGCGGTTCTTCGAGTAGTCGAGGAACAGGCCGGCAGCTTCCGCCGTCAGCCGCTCGCCGCGCTGCGGGTCGTCGGCAAAAAGCGTGCGCAAATGCAGCTTTCCAACCTCGCGTGCATGCGCCTTCAGCGCCGTCCACGCCTTCAATCTTGTCAGTGAATTCACCTTGATCTTCTTCGTGCGGCTCGCTTGCGCTATCGCCATCTTCAGTTCCTCCCCTTCGCAGCCTCGACCTCATCACATCGGACGCGGATTAACTGTCAGCAGCCTTTCAACCTTCCGCAATCATCGCAACACGCCAGCCTCAATCCGATGCGAAATTCACGAGGCCGTCACAGAATTCGAATCTCTTCGGATCCCCCAGGAAGCCTATTTTGCTCCCAGGATGGCAGCGACAGACCCGTACACTCCGTCCGGGTGGTCGCACTGCTTCACATTATCGTCGCCCCGGCCTGCCCGGCCTGTGGACACACGAACACGCCAATTTGACCCTGACCCGCAAACCAAACTGCTCCAATTTGAATTCGCTCCACTTCGGTACAAACTGAAAGATGTGCAGCACCCCGGCCGGGTTTCGGATTTCGGCGGATTAAATCGTCCCCGCTCGAGGTCCCGGAGTTGGCCGCAAGTCGCAGGATCAGCGTCCCGCGGATCGGCCCAAGTGCCGGGCAGTGCGGACGCCCGGAGATTAGAATTGGGGCCTGTACATGGAGGCAAATGTGCCCGGAATATCGAGGAGAGAATTCGTGAAGATTGGTTCGGCAGGAGTTTTGGCTGCTGGCGTTGTTGCGCCGGGAGCAAAGTTGCTCCGCGCAGACCCACTTGGCCTGCCTCTTGGGTGTCAGACGTGGCCTGTGCGGACGATGATCGCAAAGGACTTTCCTGGCACGCTCAAGGAGCTTGCGGCAGCCGGATTTCAAACCATTGAGCTTTGCTCGCCAGTCGGCTATGCCGACTCAGGGTTCGCCGGACTCGGAAAGTACTCGGGCGCGGAACTTCGCAGCATCCTCCACGACGCAGGGCTGACGTGCATCAGCAGCCACTTTTCAATCAATGAATTAAGGAAGGATCAGGATGGGCGAATTGCGTGGGCGCGGGACATTGGGCTCACGCAAATGCTCGTTCCAAGCCTGGGCGGCCCACAGAATCCCACGATGGACGATGTGAAACGAGCGGCAGACGAATACAACCGGATGGGTGAGCATGCGGCGGCGGCCGGGATCGTGCAGGGGCTTCACAACGAGGGCTTTGAGCTCACCAGGGTCGATGGCCAACGGACATACGACCTTCTGTTTCAACTTCTCGATCCGAGGTTCGTCAAGTTCCAGTTCCAGGTATCCACAATCAGCGAAGGCTACGATGCCGCCGAGTACTTCGACAAATATCCTGGCCGCTTTATTTCCATGCACGCCCAGGGGTGGTCGGCGAAGACTCGGACAATCGTGCCCCTGGGCCAGGGTACGCTCGACTGGAAAAGAATATTCACCGCTGCAAAGACCGGCGGAATCAAGAATTATTTTGTGGAGATGGATTTGCCGATGATGAAAGCCAGCGTTCCGTTCCTCAAGCAATTAGAGGTGGGATAAACAAGGCACGCATCCGGAGTCAAGCGCGCCTACTCTTTCTTACGCTTCGAGATAACCACAGTGCGCATCTTCTCGACTGGCTTGGCAGCACCAGCAAGCATCTGCTCCGCAAGTTGCTGTCCAATCTCCTTCGAGAGAAGGGATTTCGCTGCCAGCCAGCTCCCTGTATTCGTCGAGACCATCAGAGACTCCTGGCTTGCCGGGCTCAACCCCTTGAACCCATCGGACGTGCGCAGTAATCCTCGAACCGTGCACTGATCAACTTCCTTCAGGGCATCAACCTGTATCTGATCGCTGCGAATGCCGCCGAACGTCTTGCCGAACCCAATCCGAAAACCGGAATAGTCGGGATCACTGGCCGATGCGAGGCGTTCGGCAACCGTCGGATCAAATCTGCCGCACAATACCGTGTTCGCCTTCAGGTCGCCATAGCTTTTCAGCGACTCCCGAACTGCAGGACTCTGAATACAAAATGGGCGATCTTGCCACACCTGACGGATCGTCGAGTTCACGGGATCCAACCTGATGCTTTCGCAAAGTGCACTGGGAGCAGTGAATCCTGCACTCCTGGCCTTTTCCAGCATCCAGGCGAGGGAGATATCCGAGAGTTCCCGGATCGAATGGCCTCCGCCCACATCGCTATGGTCTCCAGCAAACCATCTTTGCTCGAGATTCTGTTCCTCCCGATCCTTGTTCGACCATACATGCGGCTCAAAATCACTTCTAAGCTCGTGAAGCGAAAGGGCGTGAAAAGCATGGGTGACGTTGGGAGGAAGCGTCGTCTGATGATAGGAATTGAAGACACGCGTGAGCTCGGCAATCTTTTTTGGGAGACCAAGAGCGGCAACGGCATCCCAGATTCCAATGAAATAGATGGGAAGGGATTCAAACGTGAACTCCCGTTCACCGGGAGTGCGTCTCGAACCGACCAGGTATTCCTGCAAATATTCCTTGAGGCCGGACCGAAGCATGTCGGTATCCCCCTCAAACAATTCGTAAACGTGATAAGCCTCATCGATTGCTCGATCAAGGCGATCGGAGGGAACTGCTCTCAATCCGGTGCCAATGCAATTCACAAAGCCTGCGAGGGATCGCACCGCGAAAGCTCCTCGAGAGAAACCAAACAGATAGATGTGGTCGTTAGGCTCGTAATGCGAAATGAGGAACCTGTATGCACGTCGAATTGTGAGGGCCGTACCCGCGCCTGTCGCTGCCGGAAGGAAGTTCGCGACGTGCTGAGAATCAGCTCCCACGCCGCTCAGATAGCCGACCGGATATCCGGAAGTTGTTGCTTTTAGCTTCTCCTTTCCCGGCAGGGCTCTGGGGGGCTTCTTCGATTTCCGCAGCGGGTTTGCCTCGAGAAAATATGCCAGCCCCTCAACATTTGTCGGGCAGGTCGCGGGTCTTTCCGGCCCCTGCCGCGTGCCGTCGATGAGGAGCACTATGTCTTTCGGTTGGCTCATCGCTGATGCGACCTTTCAAAAAAGGCAACCAGTAAATCCTCTGGTCCTCTAATCCGCGCAGGCGTGCGGCAGTCAGCATATATATCGTCTTTAACCGCGGTCAATGAGTTTCACCAACGCATTGCAACCGGTCTGAACCTGGCTCCCAGCGTCGACCAAAGGGTTCGAAACTTCCAGGCCATTGTCATTCACGACCCCGAGGGTTATGAGAAGAACCAAATCCGGCGACCACGTTTGCGAGCCAGGCCGGGAGTCAATCAAAAGGCTGGCTTGTGTCTCGACCTTAAGAAGGAGGCAAATAGTCCCCAGGGTAGAGAGTCTCACATTCAGCGCTAAACTAGTCTTACGCGTCACTCATAACCCGAAGTCTCTTTCCCCTTGGTGAGCAAATTCAACCATCTTCGAACGGAAACTGGATCGCTTCTGCGGCATGGACGGCCAACGGCGCCGGATTCCCTTCGCCTTCCGCGATTTCTTCGTGCAGGTCCGCAGCCGGTTAGAAATCGTTTCCAGAATCTGAAGCATTGGACTGTAGCCTTCGCCACTGCTGTATTCGCCGTCATGGGTCTGCTATTTACCGGATGCCATTCGCACAGCGGCCTTCCCGACCCGTCCTCAAGTGCGTACGAACATTTCGTTTCGGTGTTTTATGTCGGACTGTCGGCTCTCCAGGTTGGCAACGACGTCTTAGCGGAAAGCAGCCTGCAACAAGCCACGCAGATGGCTCCCGGCGAGCCCGCCGCCTGGGCCGACTGGGGAATCCTTGCCTTGCGCGAGCGCAACTTTGACCCGGCAGCCGAGCGATTCAACCGGGCCCTCAAGCTCGTACCGAACAATAGCAGGATCTACTTCCTGCTCGGTCTTCTCAACAGCGCCCGGGGTGACTCTCAGGCAGCCATCGACAACTACCGCAAGTCGGTCAGCCTCGATCCCAATGATCCCCGCGCCATCTATGCTCTAGCTCTTGCCATTGAGCGACAGGGCGGTGCAGGCAGCGACGACCAGTTTCAAAAACTCATCGAGCAGATCCTTGGAATTCACCCCGACAACCTCGCAGCCCTGGTTGAGTTGAGCCGCGTCTCCGCCAAGCGCGGAGACTCCGCCAGCCTCCGCTCCGCTGTCCAGCGCATCACGGCGCAGAGCGCCTCCTGGCCTCCGGACGTGAAACAGGAGCTTAGCGCGCTGCAATCGGCAGCTTCTGGGTCTGGCCCGGGCGCAGCCGCCCTGCGCAGCGTCTTCCTTCGTAATGTGCTCATGCGGGTTCCAGCTTTTCGCGCGAGCTTGTCTGAAATCAAACTTGATCCCAGCGATGAGGCGCAGCCGTTCACGCAGTTTCTGCGCCTTCCCTCGCCGTCCTCAACGCCCGCGCCGGCCGATGACGCCATCAACTTTGATCCCCAACCCGTTCCCAATATTCTCAGCGGAAAGGGAAGCGAGCGCTGGAACTGGATCGGGACGTTTTCGCTCACCGGAGAAGGCGCGCCCACGGTTGTCATTGCAAATGCCCACCAGGTGCGGCTCTCGACAGGAGCTACGATGCCGTTTCCGGGTGGGGCTTCTGGCGTCCCGCCTGCACCGGAAGGCATTCTTCCCGTCGATATCAACTACGACTTCAAAACCGATCTGGTACTCGCCGGGGCCGGAGGCATCCGGCTCATGCGTCAGGACAACCCCACCGCATTCACAGACGTCACTGCCCAGGCAAAGCTCCCTAAGACCGTCCTCAACGCTGTCTACAGCGGAGCCTGGGGTGTCGATATCGAAGCCGATGGCGACCTCGATATTGTCCTCGGCCAACCCTCGGGCTCTCCCACCGTATTACGCAACAACGGAGACAGCACTTTCACCGTCATCCATCCTTTTGCTGGAATCTCCGGCATACGCCAGTTTGTCTGGGCTGACTTCAACGGAGATGGATCTCCCGATGCCGCCTTGCTCGATGGATCGGGACATCTGCACGTACTCATCAATCAGCGCGCCGGAAGATTTGTCGAAACTCCCGTGCCGGCCGGGTTCGCCTCGGCCAAAGCGATTACCGCTGCGGACGTGAACAGCGACGGCCTGATGGACCTTATCGCTGTTCTGCCCGACGGCGTCATCGCGCGCCTTTCCTTGACCGGCAGCGGGCAGGGATGGAGTTCCTCGCCTCTGGCCGCAATCCCGAACCCTTCAATAAATCTGGCTGGAGATGTCCGCCTTCATGCCGCCGATATCGACAACAACGGCGCCATCGATCTGGTGCTCGGGCAAGTCTCCCCGTCGGGAGGCCGGACAGCAGGCGCTCTCATCTGGCTCGCCGACCCATCAGGAAAGTTCAACCTGCTCAGCCAACCCGTCGGTCCGGCCGACGTCTTCGATCTCGCTGATGTCCGCGATGATGGCCGCCTCGCGCTGCTGGGCCTCACATCTGACGGTCAGCCGCAGGAAGCATTGAACCGCGGCACAAAAAACTACCATTGGCAGACCATTCGGCCTCGCGCCAGGCAAGCCACGGGAGATCAACGCGTCAATTCCTTCGGCATCGGCGGAGAAGTGGAAATCCGTTCCGCGCTGCTTACGCAGAAGCTTCCCATCAGCGGTCCTCAACTGCACTTTGGCCTTGGAACTCATGCGCAAACCGACGTTGCGCGGATTGTCTGGCCCAACGGCACGGTGAGTGCAGAATTTGCGCTCCGGGGCGATCAGGAGGTGCTGACCGAGCAGCGCCTCAAAGGCTCCTGTCCGCTCCTCTTTGCGTGGAATGGCAAAGAGATGAACTTCGTGATGGACACGGTTCCATGGGGCTCGGCGATCGGCCTTCGCATCAACAACATTGGTACCGCGGCTATCGCTGCCACCTCGGAGTGGTACAAGATACCCGGCGACCAGTTAATCCCACGGGACGGATACTATGACCTGCGCATCACCGGCGAACTGTGGGAAACCTACTACTACGATTACGTGTCACTCATGGTCGTCGATCATCCTCAAGGAACCTCGGTGTTCACGGATGAACGGTTTGTCATTCCTCCCGTCAAACTGGCTATGACGTCCACTGGCACTCCGCACCCCATCGCCCGGGCCACGGATGACGATGGCCATGATGTGACAGAAACCCTGCGCTCTCCTGACGGCAAGTACCTCGACAACTTCGGCCTTGGACAGTATCAGGGAATCACCCGCGATCATTACGTCGAGATGGACCTTGGACCCGAGGTCCCCACGTCGGGCTCGCTTTATCTCATCGCCAGGGGGTGGCTGCATCCGTCCGATTCGACGATCAATGTCGCCATAGGCCAGGGACATCACGAGCCGCCGAAGCCTCTCAGCCTTTCCGTTGAGGATGCCCATGGCGTCTGGCACATCGTCAGATCCAATCTCGGCTTCCCGGCCGGACGCAGGAAAACCTGTCTCATTGACCTTACCGGGCTCTTCCATCCCGGGGAGCCCCACCGCATCCGCCTCAGCACGAATCTGGAGATTTACTGGGACCAGATTCAGTGGGCGGAGGGCCTTCCCGGAACACAGCTGAAGATAACCCGCCTGGCGCCGTCGTACGCAGACCTGCACTATCGCGGCTACTCCGTCATTGACCGGGCCAACGTGTCGTCGCCGGAGATCCCGGAGTACAACCGCCTGATGGCAAGCACCCAGATCTGGCGCGACCTCGCCGGCTATTACACGCGGTATGGAGACGTCCGGCCTCTACTCGACAAGATCGACGACCGGTACGTCATCATGAATGCCGGGGACGAGCTGTCCCTGCGCTTTCCGGCACTCGCGCCGCCGCCTTCGGGCTGGGTGCGCGACTATGTCTTCGCCGGCGATGGCTGGGTCAAGGACGGCGACTACAACTCGGTTAACTCCGCGACTGTTCTCCCGCTTCCTTACCACGCACGCCGGGACTACGATTCGCCTCCCGAGCCGCTGGAAGATGAGTGGGTCTATCGCCACCATCCCGATGACTGGCAGACGTATCAAACGCGCTACATCACACCCGACAATTTTGAAAATACCCTGCGGAGTTCATCCAGTCAATGAAGCGCGATCCCATCGCACGAACTATCCTTTTTCTGTTCTTTGCCGGATTGATTGCAGTCCCCGTCATCCTTACCCGGACGTCGTCGAAGCGCCGGGCCGCTGCGGCGCAACTCAACACTCAAACTGTGCTCGCCCGCTACGGTTTCTATCTGACTGAAGTTTCCGCCCAGGCCGGAGTCCACTTTACCCATCAGGCTCCGGTTCTCGACTCCAAGCTTGCTGCCATCATGCCCGAGGTCGCGTCGATGGGCGCGGCTGTCTCCATCGTCGACTACAACCGCGACGGCTGGCCCGATATCTATGTCACGAACAGCCACGAGGGCAGCATGAACGCCCTTTATCGCAACAATCACGATGGAACGTTCACCGACGTTGCTCCCGAACTGGGCATCGCCAACGTCAACCAACCTGGCACCGGCGTCTCGATGGGCGCGGTATGGGGCGACTACGACAACGACGGCTACCCGGATCTGTTCCTCATTAAGTGGGGCAAGCCAATGCTCTTTCACAATGACCAGGGCCGCGGCTTCACCGATGTATCCGAACAGGCGGGCCTTCCCCAGTGGATGAATGCCAATACCGCTCTTTGGTTTGACTACGACGGCGACGGAAAGCTCGATCTTTTTGTCGGCGGCTATTACAACGAAGACATCGATCTCTGGCACTTGAAAACGACCAGGATCATGCCCGACAGCTTTGAGTACGCTGAAAACGGAGGACGCAAGTATCTCTTCCACAATCTCGGCGATGGCAAATTCGAGGAGGTCAGCGACAAGCTTGGCATCAAGAGCCGGCGCTGGGCTCTGGCATCTGGAGCCGCCGACCTCACCGGCAGCGGCCATCCCGATCTTTTCATCGCCAACGACTATGGCGTCTCCGAGTTGTTCATCAACGACGGCAAGCACTTTCACGAAGAGGGCAAAGAGGCGGGTGTGGGCTTCTCGCCAAAAAGCGGGATGAATGTTGCCTTCGGCGACATCTTCAACCAAAGCAGATACGCGATCTATGTTTCAAACATCTCCGAAGCCGGAGTCCTGATTCAAGGCAACAATCTCTGGGTGCCCAAAGAAGGAACGACCGGCAATTCGCTCCAGTACGCCAACATGGCCAATGCGCTCGGTGTGGAGATGGGCGGTTGGAGCTTTGGCGCGCAGTTCGGAGACCTGAATAACGACGGCAACCTCGATCTCTTTCTCACCAACGGCTACGTGTCGCTCGACCGCAACCGAAGTTACTGGTACGACTTCGCCAAAGTGGCAACGGGCAACAGCACTATCATTGGAGACGCCAAAAACTGGCCGGCCTTTGATGGCCGCAGTCTCTCGGGCTATCAGCAGAAGCGCGTCTGGCTCAACGATGGTGCCGGACAATTTGAAGACGTCGCCGGCGCTGTAGGCGTCACTGATACGCACGATGGTCGCGCTGTAGCGGTGGGCGATCTCTGGAACAACGGCGCACTCGATGTCGTCGTCGCCAATCAAAATGGCCCGCTGCTCATTTACCAGAACCACGTAGACCCTGCGGAGAAGTGGATCGAGTTCAGCCTGGAAGGCACAAAAAGCAATCGCGATGGGATCGGAGCTGAGATCACTCTTTACTGGAACGGGAAGAAGCAGCGCCAGGAGGTCTCCGGAGGCTCAGGGTTTGCCGCACAAAATGATCTCCGATTACACTTCGGGCTAGGCAAAGACCCGCGAATCGAGAAGGCGATCGTCCGCTGGCCGTCAGGAACCGTTCAGACGCTCGACAATCTGAACCCCGATCAGCTCTATCACATCAAGGAACAACAATGAGCGAGCCCACCATCGCAGCCTCCGCTCCCAAGCCGCCTAAGCCGCTATGGAAGCAGTGGCTCTCGCTCGACAACCGGTACGTGCCGCCGGTGTTCATCACCCTCATTCTTCTGGCGGGGCAGCTCTCCTACGGAATCCTGGAGAGCTACGAGAGAACGCTGATCGCCATCGCGACGGCCATCGCAATCGAGCTGATTCTCGGACGCATCTTTCTTGGCAAGTGGCTGAATCTGGCCAGCGCTTACATCACGGGCATCAGCGTCGGAATCCTGCTGCGCTCTCCCGCTTTCTGGCCGTATGCGGTCGGCTCCGCGCTCGCCATCAGTTCAAAGTATGTGCTGCGTTTCAGGGGCCGTCATCTCTGGAATCCATCGAACTTCGGCATCAGCGTCCTGATCTATTTGTTGCCCGCTAGTGTTGCCATGCTCAGCATTCAATGGGGCAACAACATCTGGTCGATGGTCGTCATCTGGCTGCTCGGATCGGTCATCATCTGGCGGCTGCGACGTTTTCATATCAGCGCAACCTACGTGATTTCGTTCCTGGTTCTGGCTGTCATCCGCTCCTGGATCAACCATGAGCCATGGCTCTCCGAGGTCTCTCCCATAACCGGGCCCGAGTACCAGCTCTTCATCTTCTTCATGATTACCGACCCCAAGACCACTGTGCGATCCAGGATGGGCCAGTGCATCGTGGCCTTTCTTGTCGCGCTTCTCGAGATGTTCTTCCGCCTCGATCAGAGTGTCTATGCACCGCTGTATGCCCTATTCTGGATTGGGCCGATTGCCATGCTCGTCGAGATGTGGCTCGATGCCCGCCGCCCGAAGGGGGTTCCCGCTGAAATCCCTGCTCTTGCGGCGGCTTCCGGAAAGTCGCAGAAATAGCCCCTCTAAAGGACTGTGCTTGACCGTTGAATCCGAAGAAATTGTTTCCTGCCTTGTGCTCGCGGCCGTAGTGCTGGTCGGCGGATGCAAGTCGAAGCCCGCGGTTACGGAGAAGTCGTCCGACACGCGCCAATCATTCAGACCGCAGGCTGATGCTCCTGCTCCCGTTTTGTCCGAACGGCCCTCGGGTCCCATTCACTTCACGGATATAACTGCGCAGGCCGGAATCCACTTTGTTCACAACAGCGGAGCTTTCGGCAAAAAATACCTTCCTGAGACGATGGGAAGCGGCGTCTGCTTTATCGACTACGACAACGACGGCTGGCAGGATATTTTCTTCGTCAACTCCATGGATTGGCCCGGTCACACAGGCCACAAGTCTTCTTACCCGGCGCTCTATCGCAATAATCACGACGGAACCTTTACCGATGTCACCAAACAGGCCGGGCTGGACGTTGAGATATACGGAATGGGATGCGCCGTCGGCGACTATGACAACGACGGCTACGACGACCTCTACATCACTGCCCTCGGGCACAACCGCCTGTTCCGCAACCTAGGTAACGGAACGTTCAAAGACGTGACCGCGCAAGCCGGAGTGGGCTCATCCGGATTCTCGACCGGCGCCGCCTGGGTAGATTACGACAATGATGGCAAGCTTGATCTGGTCGTCGACCACTACGTCGATTGGTCCCCCGCGACGGATAAGTTCTGCTCGCTCGACGAAGTCCACAAGTCCTATTGCACGCCCGAGCTTTACAAAGGCGAAAGCATCACTCTTTACCACAACCTGGGCCACGGTCAATTCAAGGACGTAACCAATGCCGCCGGGCTGAGCGATCCCGCGGATAAAGCCCTTGGCATCGCCCTGCTTGATTTCGACAACGACGGTTGGCTCGATCTCTTTATCACCAATGACACGCAACCCAACAAGCTCTACCACAACAATCACAACGGGACCTTTAGCGAAGCCGGCTTCGCCGCAGGAGTAGCGTACAGCGACGAGGGCAAAGCGCGCGCCGGCATGGGCACCGATTCCGCCGACTACGACGATTCGGGACGTCAGAGCCTCCTGATCGGCGACTTCACCAACGAAAGCATTGCCCTCTATCACAATGACGGCCAAGGTCTCTTTACAAACGATGCTCTCAGCGCCGGCATCGCGCTCCCATCTGCGAAATCGCTCACCTTTGGAGCTTTCTTCTTCGACTACAACCTCGATGGGCTTCCCGATATCTTCGCCCTCAACGGTCACGTCGCCGACGACATCTCCGTCGTGCAACCGTCGCTCTCCTACGCTGAGCCGCCACTCTTATTCCGCAACATCGGTCACGGGAAATTCGAGAATGCGTCCGACAAGGTCGGTTCCGCGCTTCGCCAGCCGGTCGCCGGACGCGGCGCAGCTTATGCCGACATCGACAACGACGGGGATCTTGACCTGGTGCTCACCACCAGCAACGGTCCTGCGCGCCTGTTGCGCAATGACGGCGGCAACCAGAACGACATGCTGCGCATTAAGACCATTGGCACGCACTCGAACCGTGACGGAATCGGCGCTAGAGTTCTGCTCACCACGTCCACAGGTCAGCGCATGAGTCAGATGGTCAAGAGCGGATCAAGCTATCTCTCGCAAAGCGAGCTTCCACTCACCTTTGGCCTTGGCAAGCCCGACCCTGACAAACGGATCAGTCTCGAAATTCGCTGGCCCAGCGGCCGCAGGGACACCATCGCTAACATCCATCCCGACCAGTTCATCACTGTAAAGGAAGGCGAAGGCATCGTAGCGGCGCACCCGATCCAATTCGAAGTCAAGCCCGCGAAGTAGCGGGTGCGTTGAACCCGCAGCGCTCCAGCATCTGCAATACCTCGTCGCGCGTCGCGCTCACTTTGTGTGCTGCGCGCAGCAGGTCGCCCGCGTCCACCGGGTACCAGTTGCGCCGCGCGCGATTGCCCAAGCCGGCCACGTCCACCGGCTCAATGATGCGAAAAATCTCATCGATCACCGCTTCTGAATCCCCGTCATTTTGCGCGGTGCGCGCCCGCTCCAGCACGCGAGCGCATTCAGCACCGAACTGCGGATGATCGTGTAACAAAAAAGAAGAGGCTAACTGCGGCCTTCCAAGCCGCCGCGCTGTCTCCGCATAAGTCGCGGCCGCGAAATAGAGCAACGATACCGCCGAGAATACTCCGAAATTGCCGAAATTCGCATACAGCGCGCCGATCAGCCGCGCCGTGGCCAGCAGTTCCGCATCGGTCTTTGCCGAATATTCTTCCAGCCGGACCGCAAAGTTTTCTGTCGACCAATCGTGCTCCAGCATCTCCGCCAATCGCGATACGCCCAGCAGGGTCAGCGGAAATCCCGTGGATAAAAGCGGATCGACAAAGCCCGCCGCCGAAGGCAGCAACGCCCAATTCCGTCCGGTCACCGCCGCGCTGCGAAACCCCAGCCGTCGTATATGCCGAAAAGGCTGCACCGCCTTCGCGTCCGCAAATTCCTCTTGCAAGACTGGAATGCGTTGCAGCACCCGTTCCCACGCCGCTGCGCCGTCCGCCAGCCGTAGCTCGTCCGCAAGGGCATCCGTTGCCGCAATTCCCGCGCTGGTCACTCCATTTGAAAATTGCAGAACCCAGACCCATCCGCCATCGAACACATGGTGCACCGCTGCGTCATCCACCGGATACGGCGGTTCACCCTCGAGTGTGACGCCACCAGTCTGCTCGAGCCGCCGTACCCCGGAGAAATGGCTGTAGAGCGACGCGGTCGCCGGGGTTCCCGGCAGTTCGCGCTCGCCCAATCCCAGAGCACGATGCAGAAACCCGCGCGGTCCCGTCGCATCGACAACAAATCGCGCCGCAATTTCTATCTCGCTTCCATTGCGTGCGCCGCGCAGCCGAGCCCCGCTCCCGTCCTCGGCAAACTCACGCAATTCCACTTCATCCAGATATGCAACGCCGAGCCGCTGCGCTTCACTTGCAAGGTACGCGTCGAAGTCCGCGCGGTACCAGTGTGTGTCTGCAATGCCATCATGAGGGCTGGCTGCCACCAGCAGTTGATTTTCCCTCTCCACTGCGCGGGTACGGCCCGGAGCATGATGAAAGAAGCTGAACCCGCGCTTCAGCCCGCACGCCATCTCCGGATGACTCGCTTGCCAACTGCCCCACTTGCTAAGCGAACGGACGTTCGCGAGATCATAGCGGATCGCCAGTTCTTCGAGCAGCAGATTCGACAACGGGGTCGAGGACTCCCCGATCACCACTCGCGGATGACGGCCGCGCTCCAACAGAATCACGTGCAGACCCAACCGCTGCGCAATCATCGCCAGAAGGGATCCCGCAAAGCCGGCCCCGACTACCGCAACATCAAAGCGTTCCTTCAACCCGCCCTCCCGGATTGACTCCCGCACGCGTCGCAGATCACCTCACCGGTTAGCGATTGCCGCAGGTTCATCTCTCGCAGTCGCTCGACGCGCGCATCGAAGCATTGCGGGCACTCGCGGACCCGTTTTATATCCCACAAATCTGTAAATACCCGCGCACGACGCAGCCCCAATCCATATGCCACTGCATCCTCGAGCAGGTGGTAGATCCGGGGAAACGAAGTCGCCAATCGCGGATAGCGACTCCATGGCGCCGTTGCCTCCCCGTGTCGGTATCAGGGTCGCGACCGCCGCGCCACAGTCAAAAGCAAAATCCAGCGATCGTTGCGCCCAGTGAAGCGCCTCTTCCGGCTTCATGAAAGGAGGTTGCACCAGGATAAAAGCGCGCACGTCGATTTCGTTACTGCGCAAGAACTGCGCAGCCGCAGCAAACTGGTCCAGCGTCATGCGCTTGTTCAGCCTTTCCAGAACCTCTGGGTGCGCCGTCTCAAGCCCAATCGCCACTTCCAACTTTCCCGCCAGCAAGTCGCGGAATCGAACACAGCGCTCGCCTACAAACGCCGGATGGCACTCCACAATCACGCGCTCGAAACCCCGCACGCGCGCGGCAATCGCCTCGTAGTCCTCTGGCGGAATCGCGCGTGGATCAAAAAAACTTCCGCTGTTATAAAGCTTCACCGACCGCGCCGCTCCCAGTCGTCCCAGGGCAAAATCGATCTGCTCCGCAATCGCGCCCGAGGGCACCGATTCGGTCAGCGTGTTGCGCCACAGATCGCACATTGTGCAGCGGAACGGACACTCGCGGTTGGTCAAGAAGATTGTGGCCACCGGCTCAACCTGGCCGCGGGCTCCATATTCCTCTTCTACAAAACACGCGTACGGCTCATGGGCATTGACCGTCGCGCGCGGTGGGCGCTGCGTCAGAATCCACTTATCCCGCTCCGCCGTGCTCTCTGGAAACGGCAACGCCACGTCGGCCTCACTGATATAACGACAGGAACTTCTTGCGGTATTCCGCCTCGCGCCATGGTAGACGGCTTCTCAGCTCATCCTTCGAAATCGCCCCATGCTGAAAGCGCCGCTTTGGAAATACCGGCATCTTCATGCCTGTTAGCGTCGCAATCCCGCGCGACACAATCTCGCCCTTGAGCGCGTATAACCGATCCACACAGTAATCCGTCAGCTTGGTAAACGGAATACCCTCCGCCACTGCAATCACGTCAGGGCGCGTATATGGGCTGAAACCGGAAAACCCGAAGTAGTGCGCCGGGGCATAGGTTCGCGTATACGATCGGCTTAATCCGCCGCTGTACGTCAGCGAGTGCTTGATCTTTCCCACGCCCCAGCCTTCCTGGTAGAGCATCGGGTTGTTCACCACGCTGCGTATCGTCAATTCGGGATTCTCTTCAATCGGATAGTCCTTCAGATTCTCATCGCCGCCGTCCCCGTCCAGGAGATACTTCCAGCCGGCATACTGCTCGCGGATGCCGCGGCACAACGCTACGGCCATTGTGGCCGATTCCACATCCAGCGACTTGTAGTCCTCTACAATCCGAATCGTTTCGTCCGTATTCAACGCCGCAGCATTTGCCTCAATCGCCTCGAGAAACAGCCCCATTCCCAGCGCATCAAGAAACGCGCGCGCCTGCTCCACGTCCGGACCCCGGCCCAGATCAAGAACGAATGCCTTCAGACGGCCCAGACTCAATCCCAGTCGCTGCATCACAAAGTAAGTCGTCAGAAACACGCTGCCGCTGTCGATGCCGCCGGAAAAGCAGACTCCGATCGGCTCCTGAGCCGGCACGCGCTGCAGCCATTGCGAAACCTCTTCCGCCAGCGCGCCAATATAGGCTCTTCCTATTTCATCCAGATCGGTGGGCAGCGACGCGGATACCGGCGTGAAGAATCGCGTATATACCGGATCAGGGTCGGGACACCCGATCAGTTGAATTTCAACGATGTAGTGCGCCGGAACCATGCGCGAATAGCTGGGATGGAACTGCCCTTCCAGTCCCTCGCTCTTGAGCCAGTTGTAGATAGCGTCGATCCGCGGCGCCACAATCAGCACCGGCCCCTCTTGCCGCTTGGCCAGGAAGTACCGCATGGGGCGATCGAGCGACCTTGCCATTCTCACCGTCTTGCCCTCGCGCACAACCAACGCAAACGATCCATGAATCGTACGTACGGCATCCGCCTGTCCCGTCAATAAGTGGGCACGAGCTTCTTCGACGGTGAAGTTGAGTATTTGATTCGCTTCCGGTTCGGTAAGGTCAACCACTCGCTCTACATAGTGATCCATCGCCGCTTCTCCAAGTCCCTTTACCTGAGTGTACCCTCCGGCGCAATGTACACCAGACGTCGTCTTAGGCGTCCGCGATCACTTTTCTTCTCCACCTGAAGATTGAGTCAAACCTCCACCGAATCTCTCATGCAGATCGTACTTCCGGCTCTTTACAGTTGAGAGCGCCGTCACACTTGCAGGATTCCGAGAAGCACATTGCCCGCAAGTTTGGCGGACGAGACGCCGCACTTGATGCCGGCCCATTCCCCGCACGATGGTTACAAGAATATTTGGAGGTCCAAGTAAAGATGAACCCCTTCCGGACGGGCGCAGTTTGCGCACACCAGGCTTTATCATTCCTCGCATGTCTGCCCCTTGCTGCATCATTGTCGGTTGCGCCGCCAGCCGCTGCACAGGCTGCGTCCTCCGACAAGGCTCCCGTCAGTGTCTTTGTCTACGACCGCACCCGTATCGACAACTGGGAATGGTTCGCCGCGCCGCCGACATCCAACAGCTACACCTATGTGCAGACCCTGCAGCGGATCGGCATGACGCAGCAACTCCACCGCTGGGATTGGGAGCTGGAACTGGCGCAACCGGCCATCTTCGATGTGCCAGATAACGCTGTCGCTCCGGTAAGCGCGCAAGGCCAGTTGGGGCTCGGCGGAACATACTATGCGGCCAATAACAACACGGATCCTGCCGCCGCCTTTCTCAAACAGGGGTTTGTGCGATTTGACGGCGAAGACAAGAATCTACGCATAGGCCGCTTCGAGTTCTTTGATGGGGTGGAGACGACACCGAAGAATCCCACTCTCGCCTGGCTGCAGGCCAACCGCATTGCAAGCCGACTGATCAGCAATTTCGCCTTTACCAATGCCCAGCGAAGCTTTGACGGGCTTGATGGCCAGTGGCAATCCGGCGGCTGGAATCTGACTGCGATGGCGGCGCGTTCCGATCAGGGTGTCTTCAACATGAACGGCAATCCCGAGTTGAACGTCGACCTTCAATACCTGGCGCTGACGCATCCGCAAGCCGGGCAGCATGTGCTGTGGCGCGTCTTTGCCTCCGGTTACCACGATGGGCGGACCGGGGTGACCAAGACAGACAATCGCGCCCTGGCGGTACGCTCTGCCGATCACACCAACATTCGCATCGGAACCTACGGCGGCGATTTGATTGCGGCCATTCCGGCGGGGCCGGGACAGTTCGACTTTCTCTTCTGGGGCGCCGTGCAGAATGGTCGTTGGGGCTCCCTGGGTCATAGCGCGGGAGCAGCCGCAGTGGAAGCCGGTTATCGCATGGGAAAGCAGGCCGCCGCTCCGTGGCTGCGTGGAGGATGGTTTCGATCGACCGGCGACAATCACGCGACAGATGGCACCCATAACACCTTCTTCCAGTTGGTCCCCACACCGCGTCAATACGCGCGCTTGCCCTTCTATAACCTGATGAACAGTACGGACGAGTTTGTGCAATTGATGGATAAGCCGATGAAGAGGCTGGCGCTTCGCTCGGACCTGCATTGGCTGCAACTTACCTCCGGACACGATCTCTGGTACTCCGGCGGAGGGGCTTTCGACAATAAAGTCTTCGGCTTCACGGGACGGCCCGCCAATGGCGCGACATCTTTCGCCTCAGTGCCCGACATCAGTGCCGATTGGCAGACAACAAAGAACATCGACCTCAACTTCTACTACGCCTATGCGCAGGGAAAGACGGTCGTGGCGGCGATCTATCCATCAGACCGCAACATGCAGTTCGGGTACGTGGAATTCGTCTACCACTGGCGCTCCCACCAGCCAGGGGCGGCGAAGAAATAGGTGGCCGCGATCAGAGAGACCTTCTCAGGGTGCTCTGGAGACTCCACCTTTCGATTGACGCGACCGTGAACATGCGCGTCTAGAATTGCCGTGATCCAAATCACACTTTGGCCTTACTTCCGAAATGGGTTGACTTGATGCAAGAGAGGGCGAGCGTTTCAGAATGAAGCTCCGTGCGTGGCTGTGGCCAGTTCTCTTCATTTTCGCGTTGCTCGGAGCCTGGCAGCTCGCCATCTCGCTGCACCCTCATCAGCTCCTGCCCAGCCCGTGGAAGACCGCTCACGGCATTGCAGATCTGACGGAAAACGGCCTGATCGTCAAATATACCGTCGCATCCCTTTTCCGGGTTACCTGGGGATTCGCCCTCGCCGTTATCCTCGCGATTCCCCTGGGCCTGATGATCGGTTGGTATCGCCGGGCCGAGATGGCTTTCAACCCGATCCTTCAGATTTTGCGCCCCATTTCGCCGCTGGCCTGGATCCCAATCGCGATTCTCTGGTTCGGAGTCGGTGATCTCGCCGCGGTTTTTCTCATCTTCGTCGGCTGCTTTCTGCCCCTGCTCCTCGCCGTTATCAACGCCGTGCAGGGCGTACCTGAGGTTTACGTCAACGCCGGGCGCAACTTCGGTCTCGGACCTGTTCAGCTGATGAGAAGAATCCTCTACCCGGCCATCGTTCCCCGCCTGATGACGGGACTCCGCATTACCCTCGGAGTGGCGTGGCTGGTAGTCGTTGCCGCCGAAATGATCGCCGTCAGTTCCGGGCTCGGCTTCCTTATTGTCGATGCGCGCAATGCCGGCAATCGCTACGACCTGGTCCTGGCGGGCATGGTCATCATCGGGGTTGTGGGCCTTCTGCTCGATACCGGGGTGCGCTCTCTGGAACAGGCCAGGGCGCTGCGCTGGGGATATGTGGAGAGAGACTGATGTCCGCGGATCCAATGATCCTGAATGAAACATCCAATACGCGTGTTCAGACCAAGCTCCGAACCAACGACGTCGGCATGGTCTTCAGTCGTGATGGGAAGAGCATGTCCGTGCTCGAGAACATCAACATCGAGGTCGGCGACGGCGAATTCGTCTGCCTTCTTGGTCCCTCGGGCTGTGGCAAATCCACTCTCCTCAGCGCCATCGCTGGTTTTCTCAAGCCCACTGAAGGCGAAATCCGCATCGACGGCGAGGTCGTCCGCGGTCCCGATCCGCGCCGCATCTTCGTCTTTCAGGAGCGCGGTGTCTTCCCCTGGCTCACCGTCGAAGGCAACATCGGCTTCGGTCTCGCCAGACTTTCGCGGGCCGATCGCACGCAGCGGGTCACTCACTATATCAAGATGGTCGGACTGGAAGGTTTTGAGAAGTCCTACCCGCATGAACTCTCCGGCGGCATGAAACAGCGTGTCGAGGTCGCCCGCGCGCTCGCCGTCAATCCCGACGTGATGTTCCTCGACGAGCCGTTCGGCGCGCTCGACTCCATCACCCGCATGATCATGCGCGACGAATTGCTTCGCATCTGGCAGGCCGAGCGCAAAACCATCCTCTTCGTCACCCACGACATCGACGAAGCCGTTCAGCTGGCCGACCGCGTCGTCGTGATGAGCGCGCGCCCGGCCGCATCCAGCAGATCGTACCGATCGACATTCCCCATCCCCGCGACATCAGCTCGCCTCGCTATCTTGAGCTTCGCGACGGCATTCTCAGCCAGATCGGACTGGCTCACAAGCTATGAAAGCGCAGGTCAACCCCGCAATTGGGAACGCTTCGTCTGGCCGGCGTGGCCACGGCGATCTTCCTCGCCTTCTGGCACTATGTCATCGGCTGGTCCGGGACAAAGATCTTTCCATCACCGCGCGAGGTCGAGAAAGGGCTTCGCCGAACTTATCCGCGAGGGCGTCCTCTATCGCGATATTGTCGACTCCCTCCGCCGGGTCGCCATCGGCTACCTTGCTGCGGTCGCTCTCGGCCGTTCCGCTTGGACTGCTCTTTGGCTGGTATCCGGCCATCAACCAGGTCGTCAATCCGGTCGTGCAGATTCTGCGGCCCATCAGTCCTATCGCCTGGATCCCTGTCGCGATCATCTTCTTTGGTGTCGGCGACTATGCAGCCATCTTCCTCGTCTTCCTGGGCGCTTTCTTTCCCATAGTCGTCACTTGCGTCGACTCGGTCGCCAACGTTCCGCTCATCTACCGCCGCGCAGGCACCAACTTCGGTCTCACTCCGCCGCAGCTCCTCGCCCGCGTCGTCTTTCCCGCCGCGCTGCCACAGATCCTCGTCGGCCTTCGCATTGCGCTCGGCATCGCGTGGCTCGTCGTCGTCGCCGGAGAAATGATCGCCGTCAACTCAGGCCTCGGGTATCTCATCATTGATTCGCGCAACTCCGGTAAGCGGTACGACCTCGTCGTCGGAGCCATGCTCCTCATCGGCGTCATCGGGCTCATGCTCGATCTGCTGTTTCGCCGCATTGAAACCATGAAGCCAGTCCGCTGGGGGTTCCGCAATGAATCTTAGAAATCTTGTTCACGTCGAAGCGTGGAGTCTGAAGGCCAAAATCGTTTCCTTCTCTCTTGTCTGGCTCATCCTCGTTTCTGGCCTTCATAGCTGGCTCAATGTCAACTGGGTTGCCGTATTCAATGACTACCTCCCGCCCGCGAAACGCAAGATCGTCGTTGGGTATATCCCAGTCACCTGCCAGCTGACTTGCCCCGTAACCGACTACATCTCGAAATATTCAGAGAGCGGCGAGATGTATTTGCCACGGATGTTCCAGGGTTTCCCAGAGCTGAAGGAAGCGCTCATTTCCAACAAGATCCAGGCCGCCTTCATCGTCGCCCCGATGGCTGTCGCGCTCGCCGCACAGGGCGTGCCCATCAAGGTCGTTTACCTCGGGCACCGCAATGGAAGTGCTGTTGTTGTGCGCAAAGACGGCCCCATAAAGAACTTCGGCCAGCTGCGAGGCAAAACCATCGCCATCCCCAGCCGTTTCTCCGACGAGCGCCTCCTGCTCTTCCGCGCTATGCAGGCCTATGGTATGGCGCCCGATTCAATCAAGATGGTTGAGATGGCTCCGCCTGACGTCTCCGGCGCCCTCGAGGCCAAAGCGATCGACGCTTTTGTTATGGGCGAGCCCTTTCCATCTCAGGCTGAAATGGCCGGCTTCGGCAACATCCTGTTCTACGCGGATAAATACTGGCCCAACTACATGTCCTGCATCCTGGTCGTCCGCAGCGACCTCATCAAGGATCGCCCCGAGGTAGTGCAGGTGCTCGTTGATGGCATCGCTCGTTCCGGTCTCTGGCTCGACCAGAGCCGGCCGCACCGCGTCGACGCGGCTGACTTTGTTGGGCGCTTTTACTACCACCAGAAACCAGAACTGCTTCGCTGGGCGCTCACCAAGCCCATGTCACGCATTCGCTACAACCTCCTCGAGCCGCGGGAGGCCGATTTCGATGAAGTGCGCGACATGATGATCCAGACCGGGTGTCCTGAAGAACAAGATTCCCTTCAGCGCTTACACAGACCTTCGCTTCGCCGATCACGCCACGATTGAGACTTCCTGGAAATACGAGCCTGGCGACGCAGTTGCCAAATAATCTGGAGACACCGCATTCAAGAGAGGTAATCATGATCCGCCGAAAATTCCTGCAGATCGCCGCATTCACCGGAGCAACAACCCTCGTATCGGTTGGAGCGCTGGAAGCTCTCGAAAGACATGGGAACCCAGGACAATGCCGACGCGCACGAGACAGAAAGTGTTGCGTGGCACGTCAAGCGGATTCACATGCATCACCTGCGCGGTTGGCCTCGAAACGATGCTCCGCCAGCAGAAAGGCGTTGTTTCTGCGAGCGCCACCTATCCCTCCGCTTCCGTCACCATCCAGTTTCATCCTCGTATCGTGAGCAAATCCGAACTGCGATCCTATATTTCCGAACTGGGCTTCACCGTGCAAGAGTCCGCTAGCTGATCTCTCTCACCGTGTCGATCGACTTGCATCGCGGCACTGCCTGATTCGTGCGACCACCGGTTGGCTCATCCACTGCGTCACAAGCCGCTACTGCAAGCATTTTTTAAAAGTGAGGGTCTGATCCGATGGAGAGCTCCTTTTTCCAGTTCGCGGAAAATCTTACAAACAGCCTGGAACTCGCACAGCCCCCGGTGGCAGTCTGCTTTGCCGACTCCGTCCCCGCATCCGTTTCTCCGTATCAAGGCAAGGCTCCTGCGGGATGCCGCTTCTGGCAGGATGCTGCCACCAGCATCTTCGCGACTTCAGCAGCCGACCACGCCCTCTGCGCAATAGGCATTTATACCCACAATCTTGGGCTTGCTCCGGCGCAGGGTACCGATCTCGAGGACGCTCTCGAAGTCTTCAGCGAGCTCGGGTACGTGAGGCCGGAGGATATTCCCCTCATTCCCGTTCTGGCCGCGCAACCGAAGCACGTCATCTACGCACCACTCGCACAGTCGCCGCTCGATCCGGATGTCGTCCTGTTGGTCGTTGATGCCGGCCAGACCCTCATCCTGAGTGAAGCAGTTCAACAGGTCGAGGGGCAGAATGTTCCCGCCATGGGTCGACCCGCGTGTGCCGTCATTCCACAGGTGATGAACACGGGCCGCGCAGCGCTCAGCCTCGGCTGCTGCGGCGCCCGTGCCTATCTCGACATCCTCACCAGCGACGTCGCCCTTTTCGCCCTGCCCGGAGCAAAGCTCTCCGCCTATGTAGAACGCATCACAGCGCTCGCCCAGGCCAATTCCGTGCTTGCGAAATTTCATCAACTCCGTCGACGTGATGTTGCCGCCGGGGCCGCTCCCACCATCAGGGAGTCCCTCGCCGCCCTGAATTCTTAGCAGGCAAGGCGCGCCGTACATCGCCTGGTCACGATCATTGTGCGGGAAACGGAACCAAACTAACCCGCGGACCGTCGCTGTTCGCTTTGCCGGCCCTTCTTGCCACACGTTTGCGAGATGTCCAATCGTCCGCGAGTTCAACGCCGCGGGATCTGAAGAATGCTCTGAGGTTCTCTGAAACCTCGGCCGCTCGTTCCAGCGGGATGAAGTGGCCTGAGTCGATCGTAATCCTATGCGAGTGTCTAATCAGGTCGGCAGCCCGATCCGCAAAAGACTCTGGGAGAACGTCGCGAGAACCGTGAATTACCAGCGTCGGGCAATCGAGCGCTTTGAGGATCGAGGGAGAGTGCTGAAAAACTACTTCCGGCCTGCCCCATCGCACGAGGCGCATAAGTTTCCAGGGACCGGTAATGCCTGAGAAGGTCCTCTGAAAACTGGTGCGCTGAGATGGGTGATGCATACGTGGTATTGCCCGGCGCATGGCCACTTGCCAGAAAAGCGTGTGCACCAGCGGAGCCGTCAGTTCACCTAGCACCGGCGTGCGAAGAAGTTCGAGCAGGAAGAACGGCTCCAGGTCAGGGAATATTGCCGGCGAGAGCAGGGCCATGCAGCCAACTCGCTTGGGAAACAGGTGAGCATACTGAACAGCGATGGCACATCCGCCATCGTGACCGACGACATGCCAGCGCTGCACGCGATAGCGTATCCGGAGTTGCTCGATCTGTGCAGCTACCTGCGCGAAGTAAGAGGGACCGTATGGCAAAAACGGAGTTCCGCCCATTCCAGGCAAATCGATAACAAAGCACTGGAAATGACGCGAAAGATCGCGCACCACATCGTCCCAGAGACGCCCGTTGGTGGGCATGCCGTGAATGAGCAGAACGGCTTCACCTTTGCCGCGCGCGTCACACCGCATAGATATTCTCCACGCGATCTGCCGCTTTCCGACGTGCCCGAACCGCCGGAGGTCGATAGATAATCGCTGCGACTCGATAGGCCGCCCACGTGATCATGCGGATCGTGTCCATCAGCAAAGAAATCGCCAGTGTGCGAAAGAGTGAACCGCGGGGACGCATGCGTGCATAGATCAGATTGAGCAGCCACGCCGGCACGGTGTAAATGCGTGCTGTACCGAAAAGTCCAAGACGGTCGCGCAGCATCGGTTGATAGAAGAGCTTCTCGATCAGGCTGTTGAAAAACAGCCCGACCGATGAGACGCGCAGATTGTAAACGGCACGCGCCGTTGCCGGGATCGTGCCGCGATGACGGTACCGGCAGATCAATGCTGTCGCTTCACTGGCGTGCCGAAGAGCAGCGGTTACGCCGTTTCCTGTGATGGGATCCGACTGAGAAGCAGCTTCGCCAATGATGACCCAGTTGGTTCCGCATACGCCTTCGTACGTGCGACAAAGAAATGTAGTCGTTGCAGTTTCGTGAACCCCAGCCTGATCGACGATTTCCCGTAGACGTGGAAAGATCCCGCACTTGCTCGCCAGAGTCTCCTCCGTTCTGAGTCCGGAAGCGCGCTGTGCCTTCATGCTTGAACCGGGAGCGATGTAACCAATGCTGCTGAATCCCGGGTGGACTGGGATTTCCCAGATCCACTCCATGTACTCGCCCGGCCCGCTGATCATGTAGAGCGTCGTTCCTTCAACCCACTCTTCAGTCGGCAGGTACGACCAGATTGCGACCTTTCGCGGCCCATACGCGACAGATCTGAGATCGAAACGCTTGCCGAGCAGACTCGCGTCGCCACCGGACGCATCAACGAACCAGGAGGCGCGAACGAACGTGCCTTGCGCGGTCCGGAGCCCGAGGATTCGGCGAGTTTGTGGGTTGTGTTCGTCCAGGACGGCGAAGTCTGCCACGCGCTCATTCAGCGTCGTGACGCCGAGTCGATGCGCCGTCTCACGCAAGCGAGCATCCGTCCGGTTGCGGTCCAGGTGGAGGGTTCGTACTTCTACATTCCAGGGCGATTTCGCGAGCCATGCGCCGGGTAGAAACTCCTTCTGTCCGCAATCGGCCCGGGTCACCGTGATGTGACGCTTCCAGGTTGCTGCCTCGGTCGAGATCAGATCTTCCATCGATAAGCCGAGGTCAGCGAACAACTCCGGAGCCGACCAGTCCAGGGACTCGCCAACGATGTTGCAGATCTCCTTGCGTTGCTCGATACACGTGACGCGAAACCCGCTGCGGGCCAGATGGATAGCTGCCGCCATGCCGGAAAGACCCGCTCCGATGACAACCGCATCGGTCTGGATTACAAGAGGTCTTTGCTGCAGCGACTCTGGCATAGCGACCCGTCAGAATGGAATGAACTGCAGACAGCCGACTAATTTGCGGCGAGCCGCGCGGCCCGAGCCAACGTATCGGCAACTCTAGCGAAAGCCGTAAGAAGTAGCATCGATCAAAGGGTGGAGATCCGGAGGGTCAAGCCACTCATGGGAGAGCTTGAACGATTCCCGTGCTCCAGACTCCGCTGCCCGCTGCCCGTACTCCCGGAGCCGTAGCATCTGCCTCCCCCGAGCCGGAGGCCGCGTCAGTCGAATTCGCCTCGATTTGGCTAGAAGAGGTTGCCGGCATGAGGGAAGCGCATTGGTCAATTTGGTTTCCTGGGAGGTGCAGGAGTTTTTGTCTCGTCAGTCTCATCGAACCCAGGCAGAATGCGGGCTTCCGACCCGAACCTGTGGTATCCGCCGAAGGTCACGTCGTTGATCATGGTTTCAAAATAGCTGTACAGGCTGAAGGCCATGCCCCACTCGTGGAGTTCGCGCTCGGTGCGGCCGCGGGAGACCTCCACGCTCCGCTGGGGACAGATATAGGTTTTGCCGCCCAATTCCTCCGGACCATACTCGACCGTGATTTGCGACCGGATAAGGGGCACGTCAGGATCCCGCTCTTCGTTGAGATCCGCATTGATCATGATCCGCATGATGGCACCGGTATCGGGATTCAGCGCGAATTCGCCGTAATCGGCGGCCTTGTTTTCGTAGAGAGTCGTCCCGTCACCCTGCGGGAGGCAGCAATACGTGAGCTCGGGCACGCTATTCGTGCTGCCAACTTTGTAGGAGAACACCGCCAGATCTCCGTGCTTGCCGTGCTCCCAGCGCTTCCAGTTCAGGGTGCTCGGACTGGCAGCGGCGGCCGTCAGCACGTACGCAAGAATGGGACCAAACGTACCCGTTGTTTCAAGACCGCGTGCTCGCACCCCGCGTACCACGCCTCTTTTGCCAAGTTTCTTCTTTTTCTCCACTACCTCGTGCCCGTTTCGATAGAGGACTGTAGCGTGCTCCCCGGTAGCAAAGTGCAGAGTCTGGTCCTGGTGCGGCATCTTCCAGCTCTCCTCGGGGCGTACCAGAGGCTCTTCGAAGCGCACCGTGTCTCTCAGGGCATAAAAGTCGGGAAGTTTGGGAATGGCATTTTTCAGGTAGTCGAATGTGCGCTCCAGAATGGCGCGCTGCTCCTCCATCGGAGGCGGCGGGCGATTCACAATTTCATCGGGCGGGAGCGGGAGCGCGATTGACAGATCGGCATCCGCCGTCAGTGCCTGGCGTTCCCGTTCGCTGTGGATCTTGTTCAACAGTGCATCGAGCCGGGGCGTGCTCAGCCGTTCGGTGAGTTCGAGATTCTCGAGCTTTCGCGGAAGGTCGATCTGCGCATGCACTAGGTCTTCAAGCTGCGCCACTGTGACCTTTTCTATCCCAGGCCGCGGATTGTCGAAATACACGGGCTCGTTGTAGTAGCCCGTGGGAGCGCGCACCGTCAGGGCAGAACGATCCACCCCGGCACGAAGCTCGACGCGCAGGCTACGGTATTCGTCCATGGGTAGGTATGCGGAGGATTGAAGGTGATGTTGTAGAAGCTGCGCGCCTCTTCCGCACATTGCTTGATATCTCGATCCAGGTCGCCCGACGAGTCCAGCACCAGGCCTCCTGTGTGCGTCGCGATCACCGGCAGTGACAGTTTGGCCGGTTGCATCTCCTTTTGTGACCGGGGCGCTTCGAGGTAGTTGTGATAATTGAAGGCCTGGTCCGGACTCGGCCACACGTTAACGTTGTCCAGCGTGATGCGCGCTTCCCGCAGCCGTGTAGACAATTCCGTCGCCTCGTCGAAACCGATCTCGCCGCCATTCACTGGCCAACCCGGGCCGATCCAAACAACGATTTTGTGGCCGGGGACGTCTCTCTGATCGATGGCAATCGAGCCCAGGGCTTGCAGAGAGAGCTCATTCGGCTGCGAAATGTTTACCCATGAGCCCAGTAAGCCCTGGCCACTATTTCGGCCCCATCTCGACACGGCCAATTGGGATACTCCTCTGTTCCAGTTCTTGTTCCAGAAGAGTCCCGTCCTTCACGGGCCTCAGTGACGAAAACAGTCCGTCGCGCGTGAGTCGATAAAGAAAACACGGAAATTCCAGGCGTCCGCTGTTACGGCGCAGGAATTGCGATATTGCGCTTTCGGTCTGCGTCGAGCTGCTGGGGCGATAGATTGATGGTGTCGAGGACGAAGATCAGCTCGGGTGCTGGTTCTAACGGTGCCAGAGAGTTGTGAAAGGTGCGAATCCGTGCCGGTCGGCCGTTGTCGAGAAGAGTGAAATCCCAGGGCGCGAGGTCCGAAACCGGGTTCCCTGCCGCATCGGTCACGTCGACGTCAATGGTGAAGAGGCCTTTATGCACGACGGGATCGGCTGCGCTCAGCCGCGCCAATGGCTCTTGCGCAACGGAGGGATCTAGCAAAGGCGGGGTTTGCCCGCCAGCCGCGCAAGTCCCAAGAATGATCATGCCTGCGAGAAAAGCCGTGCGCTGCGGGTTGAGTCGATTCACCACGATCCCACGTGCCCTGACTCGCGGCGAGCATAACAGGATTGCAGCGAGCGAGAGAAGCGATGCACAGACAAAGCCACGCATGCACCCTCCCGTATACTGACGGTTTCCGCCCACTACCGGTTTCCTCGCAGGCGGATTCAGTAAGCGAGTTGAATCACCACTCATCCGTTACTGAGTACTGAAGGATTGGCAACCATCTGACCGGAATCAGTTTCGAGAGTGACGCAAAATACATGGAAGCCATTCTTACGCTCCCCTTATGAAGGGCGGGACAGAATGATCTATGTACATTCGTCTCAACCGAGCGCAACGAACTCTTCCTGTGATTCTTGGTGTCGCCACTCTGGCCAGCGTCGGAGTTCTATTCGTGTTGGATGCGGATCCCGAATTGTTTCCATTGCGAGCCCACGACTATCTTGCAGCATTTCCCCTTGCAATGATCGCCATCGCGTACCTCACATATCAGGCCGCGCGCCGGACCGCTCGCAGGGAGTTTGTTAAAGCGCTCCTGCTGGCAATGGCATTTCTCCTTTGGTCCGCGAATCAATTCTGGCCGAATTGGAAGGACGCGATTCGCTTGAACGACCTGGCCATCGCACTTTTCGTTCTGGACGTCTTTCTGGTCATGATCGGTTGGCCGGCAAGCTCATCCGACGAATCCTTCGCTGAAACCCTGTCAGTTGGCGAGGCCGGCACTCATTCAGCGCTGCCGGCGGAAGATCGGGTTCCGGGCAAGTGACCCATATGCTCTCACTGTCAGCGCGGGAGAGGCAGTGATCGATTTTCAAGGTGCCTATTCACTGCCTGACATCATCCGTCGGTTCAAGCGCGAACGCGGATCAACAACAACAACAACGAATCTACTTGAATCAGATCCGCATCGGCATCAGCACGTAGCGCGAGCGGTACTCCGCGTCGGGATCTTCGGGGCGCATCTGGCCGGCGACTCTGCGAGTCCTTGAACTCCAGCCGCACCTCGCCCTCGTTCCCCAGGGCCTTCAGGAAATCGATGATGTAGGTCGAGTTGAAGCCCACCATGATCGGATCGCCCGAATACGGCGTATCGATGGTGTCTTCGCTCTCGCCGCTCTCGGTGGATTGCGAACTGATCTTCAGCTCGTTGCCTTCGAGCCGCAGCCGGATCGCGCCGGACCGCTCATCGGCAAACTGCGCCACGCGCTGGATGGCGGCTGGACAGCTCGCTCGACCGCACCACCGCAAACTTGGTGTTGTCGCGCGGCATCACCGCCTCGTAGTTGGGGAACTGGCCGGAAAGCCGCCGCGTGCTCAGCGTGCGATGACCGACCTTGAAGAACAGCGTGTGCTCGTCGTCGGCGAACTCCACCTTCTCGACGTCGCTGTTTGAGAGCAGTCCCTGCAGCTCCTGCAGCGCCTTGCGCGGAATCAGCACGCGCTTCTCGCCGCTGATGCCCTCCATCGCTTCGCCGGGCTTCTCGACGAACGACAAGCCGATGGCCGTCCGTCGCCACCATGGCAATCGACTCTGCCTTCAGCACCAGCAACGCGCCATTCAGCGTGTAGCGCGACTCCTCGTTCGAAATCGCGAAGATGGTCCGCGCGATCAGCGTCTTCAGCGCAGCCGCGGAGATGCTGGTAGCGGCGACAGCCGGGAACTCGGGCACCTGCGGATAGTTGGCACGCGCCATGCCCACCATCTTGGTGTTCGACCGGCCGGAGCGGATCTGCACCCAGTGGTTCTCGAGCAGCTTGATGGAAATGTCGCCGTCGGGCAGCAGCTTGATGTAGTCGTAAAGCTTGCGCGCGGGAATGGTGCACGAGCCCGGCTTCTTCACCTTGACCGCGGCGCTGGTCCTGATCGCCTGGTCAAGGTCGGTGGCCGTGATATTCAGCCGGTCGCCTTCAGCCTCGATCAGGAAATTGGACAGGATGGGAATCGTCGTCTTGCGCTCCACCACGCTCTGCGTAGCAGTGAGTTCCTTCACCAGTTCCTGGCGGCTTACGGTAATCTCCATCGCTGCCCCCTGTGCTGCCGGCTTCTCAACATCAGTTTCCACGATCGGCATAGTTCCCGCTCCATCTCGGCTGCCGCCGCACCCCAAGCCCGGCAACCTGGCCCATGATTCACGTCCCGCTAATCCAGCGCCGCTAGGCCCAAGGCTACACCACACACGGGTGCCGGCGAAACGGCTGCTGTTTCTTGCCTTTGATTGTATGCATCTTCACTAAAAACTGTGCGTGGAAAACCGGTACAGTTCTCTGGAATCCCGGGCGGAAACGCTGGATTCGCGCTCTCAGATGCGGTAGCCAGGCGGCTTGATGCCGTTGTCGCGAAGAAAGATCTCCGCTTGACCTCGGTGATGGGCCACGTGAATGTACATGGCCAGCAGCACCTCTCGTCCAGGCAAGTTTCCATCGGAGGAATTATGACTGGCTGCCAGTTGCGCTTCCCTCAGGTTATCGACGATGGCCGAACAGTATTCCTAATCAGCTGACCGAATCGCCCACCTACGCATGCACAGCCCCGACCATGCCCGCGAAAGTGTCAGCACCGTGATGTCATCTTCCTGGCCGAAGCGCTGTGCAGCTTCAGCAATCTTCGCCGCCGTCTCTCCGCTGATCTCCCGTGTGCGGTCGAAGCCGAACAATGCGCCGTGTGGATCGCGTGCCTCCAGCACACCATCAGAAAGCAGCGTCAGCTGATCTCCCGGCTGCAGTTGGAATGTGCGTTCCTCATACGTCTCCTCCACGGAAATTCCGAGCGGCAGATCCGCCGGCACCTGCAGCTCCTTGCCGTTTCGATAGGGAGGAAGATGTCCTGCATTTGCCACCGTCACTTCGCCATCTGTTCCCAGCCGCACACAGACGCAGGTGTAAAACCTCCCTCGGCAGTCGCCGCCAGTTGCCGATTCAGTCTCGTCAGCACCGCCCCCGGTCCCAGTCCTTCAGTCGCCAGCGCCCGCAGTGCACCCAGTGCCAGCGTGCCGGTCATCGCGGCTTTCAATCCTTTTCCGCTCACATCGCCCACCACCACGAGTTGTAAACCATCTTCCTGATCGAAAACCTGGTAGAAATCGCCGCCCACCTCCTGAGCCGGAAAATACGCCGCTTCAACGCTGTATCCCCTCATCTGCGGAATTTGCGCCGGCACCAGCCGCTGTTGAATTTCGCGCGCCGCATCCAATTCCGCGGCAACACGTGTCTGTTCCCGGCTCACACGTGTGAACCGGAAGAACATGACCACGGCAATGGCCAGAACAAGCAGGAAATCCCCAATGTCGGATAACTGGAGAGGAATCAGGCCCAGTTGAATTGGATTCGCCAGAAAATCCGCGCGACCCCACCCGGTAAAAAGCGATGCATTCCCGACGTCGTAGAGCGCATTGGTTGCCGCGGGAAACAAACTTGGCAGGATGAGCCATCCTGCCTCGCGATTACCTTTCCGGTACCAGACAAACAGCAGCACCGGAAGAAGAACGGCTGCCGGAAGGATGGCCGCCGCCTCTAAAACGACATAGATGCTCGTGGAAAGATGACCGATCCCCACCAGCAGATTTGCGCCATACGGAATAATTAAGCACACTTGGTAGATCCGCCAGATTTTGCTCACGCGCCGACCCGCAAAACAAAACGTGAACTGGATCTGCATCACGGTGCACAGGTAAATCAAGGGATCAGCCAGCAGGTTATTCCAGGCAAGAGAAAGAATGCCGCTCGAAGAACTGTAGAGCAGGCCATTGGAGATCCCCAGAAGAAGAAGCCAGAACCCCAGCCACATGTACTCCGAGTGTGTTCTTTGGCTCCGGAACAGTGCGAATGCGCCGAATCCAGCCAACACCACTACGAGATTTATTGCGATGGATGGAATGAAAGCATAGAGTCGCTGGCTCTCAAACGACGCCCGTTCGTCATCGATTACAACCGGCGATCCCACCGCCGCAGTAAGAAACAACGGCAGATGCCACAGCGCATACGTCTGGGTTGCGTGCGTTCTTAACGCAATCGTGATATCCGAAGCCCCATCCGGCAAAGGAATAATCTTCTCCACTGGCCGCTTCACTGAAAACCAGTGGAGCAGAGGCGTATCGTCGACCGGTTCTCCGTTCACGTACACCGCATAAACTCCCTCGCCTCCCACGATGAGCAGGTTTTTATGCAGATCCGGCGCAAGCTTGATGCGCAGCCGGAACCAGCGCCATCCAGGTTGCGCTGCGCCCAGATCATCGAGTTCAGCCTCCTGCCACTCGCTGTCGTCGAAGCCGGGCTGCGCCCACGCGAGATTCTCGCCGTCATGAACACGCCATCCATCGTCGAGCCTCATCAGCCCCGATTGCCACTTGCTCGCGTCCACCTGGGCATGCGCCTGCATTCCCGCGAACAGCACAAAGCACACACCCGCGAATGTCAGGATCAAGCACCACGCCCGATGGAATCGGATTGATTTCTGCATCTTGCTTTGGCTGTCCTCCGGCTGCGCGGAAAGGGTGACTCAGTGTAACCAAGCCACAATGCAGACAGCAATCGGGCGACCTTGTCCAAATGCGAAATGAAAGAGAGGGCAGATGCGACGGTTATAAGGATCCTCAGTGCTTAAGAACTAAATAAACCAGTAGTCTCCGTCGTTCAGTAAGGAAAAGTGGAAAGATTGCTCATCTCCTTTTTCTCCCGGCATTTCCCCATCGCCCCGGTTTTCTAAATCGCGCCTGTGTAATTCAGGGCAATTGGAAATCGCGTCCTCTCGACCTTCCCGACCATCCTCGTTTCCCACCATTCCCACACCCCTCGCGAAAGCCGCTGTGAAAACCCGGTGCGTTATGTGCAATGTGCGTCCCCACCCGCATCAATCCGGCACTTCGGTGCACTCCGTAGTCCACACTTGCCGCGTCTTCCACATTCTGTCCGCTGATCACAACTCCCTGTCCATCGGTCTTCTATACTGAAGTTTCCATGACCTACCAGTCGGCCATCGATCACCTTGCCGCCATGGCGCCCGAGCTGGCCACGCAAACCGGCCAAAGCCGGCGCAAGTTTTCGCTCGAAGAGGTCGCCGTCCTTCTCGGCGCCCTCGGCAATCCCCAGCGCAGCTTTCCTTCCGTCCTCATCGCCGGCACCAACGGCAAGGGTTCCACGGCGGCTACGCTCGCCTCCATCCTGGTCACATCGGGTCTGCGCACCGGCCTCTACACTTCGCCTCATCTTTCGCGCCCCAACGAGCGCATCCGCATCAACGGCACTGAAATTTCCGACGCCGACTTCGCGGCCAGATTCTTCCGCGTCCGCGCGACCGGGCAAAAACTCGTTGAAGAAGGAAAACTGGCTCAGCTCCCAAGCTTTTTCGAGATCCTCACGGCAATGGGTTTTCTGCACTTTGCCGAAGCCAAAATCCAGATCGCTGTTCTCGAAGTGGGCATGGGCGGACGGCTGGACGCCACCAACATCGTCGATCCGCTCCTTTCCATCGTCACCGACATCTCCCTCGACCACATGGAGTGGCTTGGTTCCACCATTGCCGAAATTACCCGCGAAAAAGCCGGCATCCTGCGCAAAGGCGGCACATTGGTCACCCTGCCGCAACATCCAGAGGCCAACCAGGTTCTCGGCGAGGTTGCTGCTTCGCTCTCCGTCCTCGGCGTCAGCGCCGTTCCCTATATGCCCGCCACCGAGCCGGCCATCCGCGCCGCAGTGTCCGGGAATGAAGATGAGGCGCTCGCCTCCTATAGGGTCGAGGTCCTCGGCGAACCCATCGAAGTTGCATCGCCGTTGCGCGGAGCTCACCAGCATCGCAACGTCGCGCTCGCCATTGCCAGTGCGGTGGAGCTCGCCATCAGCCACGGATTCCCCGTGTCCCCGAAGTCCATCGCCAACGGCATCCGCAACACCAGTTGGCTGGCGCGGCTCGAACTCCTCCGGCTCGACCTTCCGGAGGTGGACACAACCACCGAGTGGATCCTCGACGTCGCCCACAATCCCGCCGGCGCCTGGGCTTTGCGTGCTGGACTGCGCGAAATGCTGCCCAGCCAGCAGTTCGGCACGCTGGTCTTCAGCTGCCTGCGCGACAAGCCGGTCGTTGAGATGGCGCACATCCTCTTCCCGCTCTTCGACCAGGTGATCTTCGTGGCCATTCACAGCGCGCGCGCCACTCCCATGCGGGACTTGCTCGCGGCCGCAGCCTCCACCAGCACGCCGGCCTTTGCCGCGTCATCCATCAGCCAGGCCATCGAGCTCGCGATCGAACGCGCCTGTTCCGCCTCGTTCGGACAGCAGACCGGCGCTGAAGCAAAGGGCCTTCAGTCCACACGTCTCCCCGGCCAACCGGCGAACGGGACGTCGGTCCCCGCGCGGAAAGGCAGTCCCATCGTCGTCTCCGGTTCCGTCTACCTGGTCGGCGATCTTCGCGCGCATCTCATTGCCAGGGGCGCCCAGTCCGCTCCATCGTTTCAGCCCAATGAGCGAGTAGGCCAGCTTCCGTGATCCGTCGCCGCCCACCTGAGCCGCTATCCCGTCTCCACCGCTGGCGCTCCAACCTCTTCCAGCTCCCGCTCTTTTCCCTTTTCACTGGGATTTGCGGAAGCCTCTCGCTCCTTGCCTCCCTCTGGGACAAAAGCGGGCGCGTGCAGCACCGTATCGCCCAGATCTGGGCCCGCGGCTGCGTCAAGATATCCGGCGCGCACCTCACCGTTCGCGGAGCTGAAAACCTCCGCAAGCATCCCGTCGCTGTCTACGCCTCCAACCACACGTCCTATATGGACACGCCCGTCGTCTTCTCAACGCTGCCTTTCCAGTTCCGCATCCTCGCCAAAAAAGAGCTGTGGACCATGCCGTTCATCGGCTGGCATCTCGACCGATCAGGCCAGATCCCGATTGATACCGTCAACTCCCACGCAACTGTCTCCAGCCTCGGCGCGGCCGTCCGCACCCTTCGCACCGGCATGCCGCTCTTCGTCTTCCCTGAGGGTGGACGTACCCCGGATGGCGCCATCCAACCGTTCCTCGCCGGAGCGGCATTCCTGGCCATCCGCGCGCAGGTCCCCCTGGTGCCCATCGTGCTCTCCGGCGTGTACGACCTGCTCCCGATCCACACGCGCCACTTCTATCCCTGCGAAATCTCCCTCACCGTCGGCGAGCCCATCCCCACCGCCGGCCTCACCATCCGACAGACCGACGAGCTCAACACCCGCCTTCGCCAGGCCATCGAACAACTCGGCTCCGAATCCGCCTCTGCAGCAAGTGCCTTACCTTCCCCCGCGCGTCTATAGAACGGACCCTGAAATGCTGCCGGCATGAACTGGTCGTCACCGTTGCCTCGACCCAGCAGGGACGATGCCCGCCATGAAGCACCGCACGATGTTGGTCTTCTTGTTTGCTTTCTCTCTTCCGGTCCTTGGCCAGACCGCTCCCAGCCAGCCCTCGCCGCGCCTCACCGTCCAGGAGTCGCTCGAGTTTGCTCCCGAGGGTGACACCACTGCGCCGAGCGGCTGGTTTATCAACCCTCGGGCCACGGTGCATGTCGACAATCAGGTTGTCCATGCCGGCCGCTGGTCCGTCCGCTTTGATCGCAACTCCTCGAGTGAGGGCGATTTCTCGGTGATCTCCCGCAGTATCCCGGTTGATTTCGCCGGCGGCGAGGTAGAACTGCACGGCTTCCTGCGTACAAAGGACGTGGCGGGCGGATACGCGGGCCTCTGGCTGCGCGAAGACGGCCAGGGCAGAATCATCAAGCGCGAATACATGGCGTGCCAGCACGTCGACGGCACCCGCGAGTGGACCGAATACTCCATCAGCCTGCCTTTGGATCCCAACGCGCGCCAACTCATCTTCGGAGTCCTGCTCTCCGGAACCGGCACTATCTGGGCCGATGATCTCCGCCTGCTGGTCGACGGCAAGCCCATTGCCGAGGCCAAACCGATGGACCGCCCTCTCACTGTTTTCGATACCGACCATCAATTCGACCAGGGATCGAAAATCGCGCTCACTTCACTTAACCCCACGCAGATCGACAACCTCGTCACCCTCGGCCGCGTGTGGGGCTTCCTGAAATATCACCACCCCGCCGTCGCCGCCGGCCAGCGCCAGTGGGACTACGATCTGCTCCGCATTCTCCCCGGCATTCTCGCCGCGCCCGATCGCATCCATGCCAATGAGGTCCTTGTCCACTGGATCGACAGCCTCGGCGAAGTTCCTGATTGCAACGTATGTGTTCCGGCTCCCTCCGGCGATCTCAACCTGAAGCCTGACCTCGACTGGATCCATGACCGCGATACGCTCGGCCCCGATCTCAGCCTCCGCCTTCAACGCATCTATCAAAACCGGCCGGCTGGAAGTCAGTTCTACGTGAGCCTCATCTTCAGTGTGCAGAATCCGAGTTTTGCGCGCGAGCTTCCCTATGTCGACGTCAAGTTTCCCGATCCCGGCTTCCAGCTTCTCGCGCTCTTTCGCTGGTGGAACATCATGCAGTACTGGTCGCCCTACCGAAACGACGCCGGGCAGAACTGGCCGGCAGTCCTTGCCGAATTCATTCCCAAACTCGCACTCGCCAAAGACCGCACCGCCTATCAGCTTGCGATGATGGAGCTCGTCGCCAAGGCCAACGACACTCACGCCAATCTATGGAGTTCGCTCGCCGTGCGCCCGCCTGCCGGCAAATGCGCCCTCCCCGTCAATCTCCGCTTCATCGACGGCCAGGCGGTTGTCACTGGCTTCACAAGCAAAGATGCATCGGCGACTTCACCACTCCGCATAGGCGATGTGCTCGAGGCGTTCGACGGCACCCCCGTAGCGAAGCTGACCGAAAGGTGGACGCCCTACTACGCCGACTCCAACGTAGCCGCGCGCCGCCGCGACATGGCCCTCACCCTTACCAATGGAGAATGCAAACCAGTAGCAGTCGAGGTGCGGCGCGATGGCAAGCGCGTCGAGCTCCATACCGATCGCCAGCCCATTCAGGATGTCGCCAACCCCAGATGGCACGACCTGCCCGGCGACACATTCCGCCTGCTCTCGCCCGATATTGCCTACCTCAAGCTCTCCAGCATCAAGGCGGCCGACGTTCCGAAAGACATGCTCCTGGCCAAAGAAACCAGGGGCCTCATTATCGATATTCGAAATTACCCGTCGGAGTTCATGCCCCCCATCCTCGGCCCGTTTCTTGTGGAGAATCGCACGCCCTTTGCCACGTTCACCAATGCAGACACCGCGAACCCCGGCGCATTCCACTTTGGCAATCCCGTTTCCATCGATCCGGCGCCAGACCATTACAGCGGCAAGGTGGTGATCCTGGTTGACGAGACCTCGGTGAGCCAGGCTGAGTACACCGCCATGGCTCTTCGCGCTTCTCCCAAAGCCGTCATTGTCGGCAGCGCCACCGCCGGGGCCGATGGCAACGTCTCGGGAATACCTCTGCCCGGCGGCCTCAGCACCGCGATCAGCGGCATCGGCGTCTTCTATCCCGACCACGCCCCCACCCAGCGCATCGGCATCGTTCCCGACATCGAGGCCAGCCCAACCATCGCCGGCATCAAGGCAGGCCGTGATGAGGTCCTCGAGACCGCAATCCGCCAGATCCTCGGCCCCGCAACTCCACAGGCAACCATCGAAAAACTTGCCAGGCCCGACAGCTCAGCCCAACCAACCGCCACGATGTGATAGCCGGAGATCTGATTCAAGCGTTAGCTACCGTCTTCCGCGCGCTCGCCTCGTTCAGTTTCTCGATCGAACCGCGATCCAGCTTCAACACCGCGGCCTCGGCCAGATCGTGCAACTGCTTGTCGTTGGTCGCGCTCGCAATGGGAGCCGTAATTCCTGGCTGAGCGATCATCCACGCCAGCGCCACTCGTGCCGGCGTGGAACCTTTCGCATTCGCCACTTCGTTCAGCGCAGCGATCACACCGAATCCCCAGTCGTTCAGATACTTCTGCACCATCGCCCCGCGTGCAGCTTTCTCCGCATCCTGCTTGCCGCGATATTTCCCGCTCAGGAATCCCGCCGCCAGCGAGAAGTAGGGAATCACGCCCAACCGATACTTCTCAACCACCGGCAGCAGCTCCGTCTCGAATGGCTCCCGCTCCACCAGGTTGTAATGCGGTTGCAGCGACACGTAGCTCGTCAGGCCATTCCTGCGACTCGTCTCCAGTGCCTCCACCAGCCGCGCCCCGCTGTAATTTGAAGCGCCGATATACCGCACCTTCCCCGCCTTCACCAGGTCGTCGAAAGCTCGCAGCGTCTCCGCGAGAGGCGTCTCCTCATCATCCTTGTGTGCCTGGTAGAGATCGATGTAATCAGTCTGCAAACGCTTGAGCGAAGCCTCCACCGCCTGGCGGATATACGCGGGCTTCAACCCCTGCCGTCCCTCGCCCATGTCCATGCCAACCTTGGTCGCAAGGATCACATCCTTCCGCCGGCTGCTCTTCGTGAGCCAGTTGCCGATAATCGTCTCCGACTCGCCGCCCACGTGTCCCGGAGCCCAGCGCGAGTACACATCCGCTGTATCGATGAAGTTCAGTCCAAGATCAAGCGCCGCATCAAATTGCCGAAACGCATCCGGCTCCGGCAAGGTCCACCCATACACATTGCCACCCACGCAGATCACCGGAACCTCCGGCCCGTCTGCCCCCAGTCGCCGTTTCTCCATCTCGAAACTCCTCCAATCCTCAGATGCGCCGCCACGCGATCACGGCGCAGAACTGCCGTTGTTTGAGTAGCTCCAAATCTTCCGGATTCGCCGCGCAACCCTCCGCGGTGCTCCCCGGCATCCAACCACCATGAGAATTTTTGCTCTTGTTCCGTTGGTTGTCATCGCTCTCGCCGGCTGCACCGCTCACGACCGCAGTCCTGACCAGATTCGCGAAGAAACCGCCCACGCTACCTCCACCGCTGCCCGGGACGCCAAGGCCGCCGCCCAGGGCGTGGTGCAGGGACTCAAGGAACAGCGCACCATCAACATCAACAAAGCCTCTGCCGACGACCTGCGATCGCTTCCCGGCATCGACGACGCTATCGCGCACCGCATCATCGACCACCGCCCCTACACGGACGCCTATGACCTTGTGAAGGACCACGTCATCTCGCATGAGGAGTACGACCGCATCTCCAGCAAAGTTGAAGCGCGTTGATCAGCATCCGCCGGTGAACAGCTGACATGCCCCATCCTTGCGACGTCTTGCATTTGTCGCAAGAGTGGGAAAGCAAAAACCTCAACGAGCCGCCGCCATTCCGCACGACAGCAAGCCGGCAATCTCGCGTCAGCCGCGCTAAACTCATTTCAATAATGAACCGCAGAATGTTCGCACTTGCGCTGTTTCTCGCAACTCTCTTCATCCCTGCGCAGCCTATCCGAGCGCAATCCGCCACCCACACCTTCGCCGTCTCCAACGGCCAATTCCAACTCGACGGCCATCCTTACCAGATCCTCTCCGGCGAAATGCACTATCCGCGCGTCCCCCGCGCCTACTGGCGCGACCGCTTCCGCAAAGCCCGCGCCATGGGCCTGAACACCATCACCACCTACGTCTTCTGGAACCTCCACGAACCACGTCCCGGCGTCTACGACTTCACCGGCCAGAACGACGTCGCCGAATACATTCGCGAAGCCCAGCAGGAAGGCCTCAACGTCATCCTCCGCCCCGGCCCCTACGTCTGCGCCGAGTGGGAGCTCGGCGGCTATCCCTCCTGGCTGCTCAAAGACCGCACCCTCACTCTCCGCTCGACCGACCCAAATATACGTCGCCGCCATGAATCGCTGGTTTACGCGCCTCGCGCAGCGAGATCTCCCCTCTTCTCATCCAGAATGGCGGTCCCATCATCGCCATCCAGGTCGAAAACGAATACGGTTCCTTCGGCGACGACCATGCCTACACGGAAGCCGTGAAATCCGCGCTCCTCAAGTCCGGCCTCGCCGCACCCAGCACCCTCCTCTACACCGCCGACGGAGCCGACGAGCTTCCCAAAGGCTCGCTTCCCGAACTTCCCGCCGTCATCAACTTCGGTTCCGGCGACGCGAAGCAGGAATTTCGCCAAACTCAAGACTCTCCGACCGCGATGGCCCATTCATGTCCGGCGAATACTGGGCCGGCTGGTTCGATCACTGGGGTGAACATCACCACACCACTCCCGCTGCTGCCAACGCCGCCGAATACGAGTGGATGCTCCGCCAGCGCTACTCCGTCAGCATGTACATGTTTCACGGCGGCACAAGCTTCGGCTTCATGAACGGCGCCAACAGCAACGGAACCAACTACGAGCCCGACACCACCAGCTACGACTACGACGCGCCCCTCAACGAAAGCGGCGAGCCTACGCCCAAGTTCATGGCGTTCCGCGACGTCATCACCCGCGTTACCGGCAAAACGCCGCCGCCCATTCCGCCTCCAATTCCGGCTCGCACCTATACGATCGCCCCTCGCGTTGAAACCGCGTCGCTGTGGCAGAATCTTCCCGCGCCAGTCGAATCCGACAAGCTCCTCATCATGGAGGACCTCGACCAGGCGTACGGCTACATCCTCTATCGCACCCAACTCGCCGCAACCCCCGCCGGCGAGCTCGCTATCGACGGCCTCCACGACTACGCGCAGATTTACATCGACCGCAAGCTCATCGGCACCCTCGATCGCCGGCTCGGCCAGTCTCATCTCACGCTGCCCGCCATCGTCCGCTCCCGCGACTCTCGACATCCTCGTCGAAAACACCGGCCGCGTGAACTTCACCGGCGTCATCCGCACCGAGCGCAAAGGGATCACCGGCTCCGTCACCATCGCCGGCCAAACTCCGCACCGCTGGCAGATCTACTCGCTCCCGCTGACCAACCTCGCTGCGCTTCACTTCACCACAAATTCCTGTGAAGGCCCCTGCTTCTACCATTTCGCGGTGAACGTCCCGACCGAATCTGCGGCGGCTGCTCTTCCTGACACCTTTCTCAACACCCGCGCGCTCCAGAAGGGCGTCGCCTTCCTCAACGCCCGCCCTCTCGGCCGCTTCTGGTCCGTCGGTCCGGAGTTCTCGCTCTACACCCCCGGCCCCTGGCTTCATCCCGGCCAAAACGACATTATCCTTTTTGACCTCGAGGGAACCGCCGCCGAATCCCTCACCACCGCGGACCACGCCGACTACGGCCCTCATTGATCGCCTTGCTCGCTAAATCGCCTTGCTCGCTAACTTACTAACTCGCTAACGCGCGCAGCGCGGCTGACCCGCTACATTGGTCGACAGGGAGTCCGTAAATCATTGATATTTATGATGTTACTCTGATATTAATAAATAAGTTATTTATAATCAATGCTTTACGAGAATGGCAATCGCAATTTGAGCATCACCCGGCACGAATGCAGGATTTTCCAGCCCATAGTCGCATACACTGAGAAACGTCCATGACCGTCCGAATCGCCATCCCTGAGCCAACGTCCGGCGACGCCGCGTACAACGCGCGCTCCCTGCCGCCCTATCTTGCTGCCCTCCAGTCCGCCGGCACCCAGCCCGTCATTATCCCGCTGCACGAGAGGCCGGATCGTGTTGCGCGCCTGCTCGCCAATACTCAAGGCGTCCTGTTGCCGGGTAGCGGATTCGATGTTGACCCCGAGCGCTACGGTGAAGCGCGCATTCCCGCCTGCGGTCCAGCAGACGCCGGCCGCACCGCGGTGGACGAACTCCTTCTTCAGGACGCCTTCAACCTGCACAAGCCGATTCTCGCCATCTGCCACGGTGTTCAGACCCTCAACGTCTGGCGGAACGGGTCACTCATCCAGGACTTGGAGACCGTCTTGAAAACGCCGATCAATCACCGCCCCGGCCGAGACGTCGTGAATGCTCACCCCATCCATATCACCGCCGGTTCGCGACTGGCGTCCATTGCGGTTCACGGAGACCACGCTTATTCGACCGCTGCCGCCTCAGGCGATGTCGAGGCTGAGTGCAACTCCAGCCACCATCAGGCCATCGATCGCGTGGGTGACAATCTTCGCGTCACCGCCGTTTCCCCCAAGGACGGTGTGATCGAGGCAGTTGAGCTCGACTCGCCCGACCACTTCGCGCTTGGGGTCCAATGGCACCCGGAGAGAACCTACTCGGTCAGCCCGCTTTCCCGCGCTATCTTTGCGGCGTTCGCCCGTGCAGTCGAATCCTGGCATCCGCGCGTGGTCGAGACCTCGGTAGCCAAGGCATGAATCATGCTGTGAGGCCGTCCAGCCAGGACGGCGGGGACCTGAACGCTCTTCTGGCCACGGCCGGGCTCGAACCAGTCAGCGAAGAGGTCCTCTCTCAATTCAGCGCCTACCTCTCCCTGATCCTGCGCTGGAACGCCCGAATGAACCTGACCGCAATTCGGGATGAGGTCGGCATCATCCGCCGCCATTTCGTCGAATCGATCGCCTGCGCCCAGTCCTTGCCCGAAGAAGTCGGTTCTCTCCTCGATTTCGGATCTGGCGCTGGCTTCCCGGGGATTCCAATCGCCCTCTGCCGGCCTGGCATAGCCGTCACCCTGGCAGAATCGCAGGCAAAGAAAGCCGCCTTTCTCCAGGAAGCCGCCCGAACCCTGGGCCTAAATTCCCGCGTGTTCGCAGGACGAGCCGAGGATCTGCAACAGTTTTTCGACTGTGTGACCCTTCGTGCCGTCGACCGAATGGACCGTGCCGTAGCCGCAGCTTCAGATCTGGCGCGCATCGGCGGCTGGCTTGCCGTTCTAACCACAGTCGCAGAGCTTCCCCAGGTGCACATGGCTGCAGCCGGCGAGTTCCACTGGTCGAGGCCCATCCCTCTGGCGGGCTCGGACGAACGCGTCCTGGCGATGGCCCGCAAAAGCCCTTCGTCCTCGTGACCCCGTAAGCCCGGCTGGAAGCCACTGTTCCACGTGGAACATCGCCGGCGACCTTAATCCGCTTAGCAAATGTTCCACGTGGAACAATCAGAATCCTCACCCGTTCCACGTGGAACAATCTCCCTCTCAATGTCCGGGATTGTTACATCGCGGCACGCCTCCAGCCAGAGTTTTCCACTGGGTTGCCTTATCCGACACCCAAATTTCTTAAAAATGCCAACATTCCGGAACCCGCTGATGGGCAAAGACTTGAACGTGAATCCCGGAAAGCCTTCAAAACGCTTTCCACAACCGGGACGAGTTCTCCACAGATTCACTTCCGCACGCCATCCTCTCCCTTCCTTTAACCTGAAATGCCATGGGAAAGATTCTCGGCGTAGTCAACCAAAAGGGTGGCGTGGGCAAAACCACCACCGCCATCAATCTTTCCGCCTGCCTCGCGCTCGAGGGCCTCAAAATCCTCCTCGTCGACTGCGATCCCCAGGCAAATGCCTCCTCCGGCCTGGGCGTTGCCCGCGACGACAATCGCCATTCCATCTACGACGTCCTCGTAGGCGACTCCGAGGCCGAACAGGTCATCCTGCCCAGTGGGGTCGACAATCTCTGGATTCTGCCCGGCTCGAAGAACCTTACCGGCGCCAATATCGAGTTGACGAGCCGCCGAAGACCGCGCCGTTCGCCTTCGCGACGCCCTCGCCCCTGTCAAAGACAAATACGACCTCGTCATTCTCGACTGCCCGCCGGCTCTCGATTTGCTCACCCTGAATGTGCTCGTCGCATCCGATTCGCTCATCGTGCCCATGCAGGCCGAATATTTTGCCCTCGAAGGCATTACCGAGCTGATCTCGACCCTCGAAAGCGTTCGCGCCGCCTTCAACCACAACGTCGAGATCGAAGGCGTCCTGCTGACCATGTACGACGACCGCACCAATCTCGCGCAGCAGGTCCGCGACACGCTTCGCGAACACTTCCGCGACCGGCTCTTCATCACCGTGATTCCGCGGAATATCCGCCTCGCCGAAGCTCCCAGCCACGGCAAGCCGGTGGCCGTTTACGATTCCCGCTCCCGCGGAACCGAAGCCTACTTCGAGCTCGCCGGCGAGTACCTCGCGCGCAATCGCATCGAAAGCCCGAAAAGCCTCGAACGCAAGGTTGCCGCCAACTCAAGACCCAAGGCCGAGGTCCGTTTCTGGCCATACTCGTGATCGCTTGTCCCGGGACCGCGATGCGCAGATTTCGATATATCGAAAGTCTCCGGCGAATCTGCCGGGTTGAGGATTTGAAGATGAGCACTGCATCCACCGAAAACAAACGTCGCGCCCTGGGCAAAGGCCTCGATTCTCTTCTGCCGCGCGTCCCCAACTCCGCTGCCACCGCGGCTGTCCATGCTCCGGTCCCGGTCGAAACCGAGGGAGGCAAGCCGCGTGAAATTCCCCTCGAGCGACATCGACCGCAATCCTTTCCAGACGCGCACGCATGTGGACGAGAGCGAGCTTGCCGAACTGGCGGCCTCCATCACCGCGAATGGAGTGGTTCAACCAATCCTGGTCCGACCGCTGGCCAGCGGACGCTTCCAGCTCATCGCCGGCGAGCGCCGCTGGCGCGCCTCGCAGCTTGCCGGCAAGAAAACCATCCCGGCCATCCTGCGCCAGGTCTCCGATGAACAGGCGCTGGAGATCACCATCGTCGAGAATCTGCAGCGCGCCGATCTCAACGCGATGGAGCAGGCACGCGCCTTCGAGCGCCTGTCGCGCGAGTTCCACATGACCCAGGAACAGATCGCAACACGCACCGGCAAGGATCGTGTTTCCGTTTCGAATTACATGCGCCTGCTGAGCATGCCAGCGAGTGTCCAGAAGCTGGTCGAATCAGCGGCAACTTGACATTCGGACACGCTAAAGCATTGTTAGGATTGAAGTTACATCCGGGTTTCGAGAAGGCTGCGCAACGGGTCGCCAATCTTTCGCTTTCTGTTCGCCAGGCGGAGAGCCTGGTGCAGGGAATGCTTTTCCCCGAGAAGACCAAGAAGGAACCCAAGCCCGAGCCGCCCGTAGACCCCAACGTGAAGGAAGTCGAAGAGCAACTCCAGCGCGCTCTCGGTCTCAAAGTCCGCATCGAGGACAAGAACGGCCGCGGCCGCGTCATCATCGAGTACTCCGACCTGGCCGACTTCGATGGTCTGCTCGGTCAACTTGCCCGCAGCTGAATCCTGCGGGCAAGGCGCGCTGTATCTCGCCCAGTTGGAGAGTGCTGGCGTGAAATCGAAGACTCATGGGCTAACTTGCTATGCCGCGACGCGGCGCAAACTTGCTGTGTTTATGAACGAAAAATATCTATAGAGTTTCTCCTGCATAACCCTCGACATCAGTTCTCACGCGTTTCTTCCCCGGGTGTCTTCTCTTCATTCGCGTTTCTGTGATCTTAATATGCAACCATAAGGTTGCGTATCGCAAAACCCCTGCTACGGCGCGGTCTCCACGGGCGTAACCTCGGTCCCGCCTCGTCGGAATCCGTAGTGCAACAGAAATGTGCTCGCCACGGCCTGCCCATTCTCCTGCGCCGGCTTGAATTTCCACTTGCGCGCTGACTCCAGCGCCAGGCGCGCAAAGTAAGCGCTTGGCCCGCGCGATTCCAACTCGGCATTCGCCACGGCGCCCGTCGCATCCACCGCCACGCGAACCGTCACGCTCACCTTTCCCTCGATCGTGCTGCTTGCAGTGCGCGGAACATCCGGCAGCACGCGATCGACAGCCTCAGCCTTCGTCGACGCGCCCGCCGCCGGCGCTTGCCCCGGCTGCTTGGAATCCGGCTCCGCGGTCGGCGCCTTCTGCGTTGTCTCGCTCTGCGTCGGGGCCGTCTCCGTCTTGTGGCTGTGCATCGCCAGCCCGATGATAACGGCCAGTATCAGGACAAAGCATGCAATCAACGGCACCATCGGAATCTTTGCCCCTGCAGGCTTGTCGGCCAACTTCTCCACGTGCTGTGGAGCTTGCGGAGGCCGGCGCTCTGGGGCTTGCGGAGCCGGCTGAGCCACGGGCCTGGGTTTTCCTTCGAGCATGGCGCGAATATCGTTCACCGTGCACCGCCGCGCCGGGTCAGCATGCAGGCACTCGCGCACAATCTCGTCGAAAGGCTTCGGCAGCGAAGCCGGAATCTCGGCATCCGCGTCGCTCGCCGCATCCCAGATGGGCGAGTCCTGCGTGAGCGCTTCCACCAGCGTCACGCCCAGCGACCACGAATCCGTGGCGGGCGTTATCGGTCCGTTGCCGGCTTCGGGCGCGTTGTACAGGTCGTTCGAGACCAATTCATGGCTTTCCTTGCCCCGCGCGACCAGCCCGTCCGACGACAGTTTCACCTCGTTTTCGACAACCAGGATGTTCGTCGCTTTCACATGCCCGTGGACATATCCCTTGCCGTGCAGGTAGTCGAGTGCGTCCAGAACCGGCCCCAGCATCTCCCGCGTCTCGTCGGCCGTAAGAGCCCGCTCAGGAAGAATCTGCGCCAGCACCTCTTCGGCGAATTCCGTGACCACGTAAACCAGCCCAGCGCCGTCGATCTCCGCGCGCCCGAAATGCAGGACCCTGGCCAGGTGCGGATGCGAAAGAGAGCTCGCCGCAGCCCAGCCGGCCAGCCGGTCCTCGGCCCGTCCGGAAGCCGGCAACAGCTTGATTGCAGCCTTTCGCGGACCGGAACCCGAGGGCGAGCCGTCAGTCGCCGCCTGGGTCTGACTTGCGCCGTCGATCTCCGTCAGGAAGACCCCGCTACTGTCAGTTCCGCCCAGCCACCCGATGAGCGGAAATCTCCCGTCGATCTTCCGCCCCACCCACTCGTCGCGAATCGACACTGCCTTCATGGCGTAAATAGTTTAGTCGAATGCACCTGCCCACAGCCTGTGCCCGCCGGCCAATTTGTCAGCCGGCATCTCACAACACGCTCCCGCGGAAAACCGGCAACCGTCTTTCGGACTGAACAGCCAGGCACCGGTTAGTCCGTCTGCGGTCAACCAGTGCGCTGGCGATGTGCCGTGCTTCAAAGCTTGCAATCAGGCCAGCGGGTTGCCCATCATAAACGAGACTGCGCTGGAGGATACGCTGTGGAGGCAGTCATCCAGGACATTCGCTTTGCCGTGCGGCAACTGCTGCGCAGCCCGGGCTTCGCCTTGACGTCGGTGCTGTCGCTGATGCTGGGCATCGGGGCCACTGCCGCGGTCTTCAGCGTAATCCACGCCGTGCTCATCGATCCCTTTCCTTTCCCCCACGCCGACAGGATCGTCCGTCTCGGAGTCTGGGCAAGCAATGGCGAGGGCCGCGGCATCGCCCTCAATGGTCCGCAAATCGAGGAACTGCGGCAATCTCCCGTCATTGCCGGCCTGCTGGTCATTGATAACTGGGGCCTGACCCTGACCGGCGGCGACCTGCCCGAAGATGTCGAGGCAGACTATCTAAGTTCGAACTCATTTGATGATCTGGGCGTGGCTCCCCTCCTCGGCCGGGGAATCTTTCCTTCCGACGCCCCTCCCGGAAAAGAGCCGCAGCCCGTGGTTGTGCTCTCCTACAAGTTCTGGCAGCGCCATTACATGAGCAGCCGCTCGGCCCTCGGCCAGACGCTCGAGCTGGACCACAAGAAATACACCGTCATCGGAGTGATGCCGCCACGATTCAAGTGGTATAGCGGCGACGTCTATCTTCCGCTGAAGCTCACCCAGGATCCGGGACCGGTTTACATCGTGAATCTTCTTCTTCGCCCGGGCGTCTCGCGCTGCGCCGGCGAACGCAGCGCTTCAGCCGGTGCTCGAGCGGTTTGCGCGCCAGACGCCGAAGCGTTTTCCCGAGCATTTCCAGGTAGGCGTGCAGGGCCTGAACGACTGGGTTGTCAGAAGCCTCGGCAAAACGCTCAATCTGCTCTTTGGCGCGGTTGCGCTCTTCCTGCTCATCGGCTGCGGCAACGTCTCAATCCTCCTGCTTGCACGCGGCGCGGCACGCCAGCATGAGCTCGCAGTGCGCGCCGCCGTCGGAGCCAGGCGCGTGCGCATCGTGCGCCAGCTCATTACCGAATCCATGATGCTGGCCATCGTTGGCGCGGCATTGGGAGTAGGTCTCGCGTTTGGGATTCTGAAGCTGATCGTTCTGTTACTGCCCAAATATTCGTTTGCGCCTGAAGTCGACATTCGCATCAATGTGCCGGTGTTGATGTTCAGCGTTGCAGTCGCGCTGCTCACCGGGCTCGTTTTCGGCCTGTGGCCTGCGATCCAGCTTTCGCGGCCCCAGATCGGCCAGGCGATGCAGGGCGCCGCGCGTCGCATCGCCGGCAGTGTCAATTCGCGCCGCACCCATCGCGTGCTCATAGCCGGCCAGATCGCGCTCACCATGATCCTGCTCGCCGGCGCCGGTGGTGCCATCCAGGCATTCATCCGCCTGATTCACGCACCTCTGGGCTTCGACCCGCACAATGTGCTTCCCATCCCCATCCCCCTCCACGACAAGGAATTCACAACCTGGGCCCAGCGCGCGCCCTATTTCGACCGGCTGCGCTCGAGCCTTGCCCAGGTTCCGGGCGTGATTGACACCGCCATCGCGACCGGCGCCGTGCCCCCGGAAAGTGGTTTCGAAATGCACTACGAAATCCTCGGCACGCCCACCACGCAGGATGCAGCAGCGCGCGTGAACCTGGTGAGCCCGGAGTATTTCTCCACGCTGCGCATCCCGCTCGACCAGGGCCGGCTGTGGACCGAATCGGAGAACCGCGAAGGCGCGCACGTGGCTATCGTCAACGAGACCATGGCGCGGCTGATTTTTCCGCGCGGCGATGCACTCTCGCATTCCATCAAGCTTCCGCAGATTGAGAGCCGGTCGACCATCGTGCTCACCGCCCCGGGAATCGAAAATGCGTGGCTGCAGATTGTCGGCATCGCCGCCGACGCGCGCAACGACGGCCTCCGAAACCCCGTCAAGCCCGCAATCTACATTCCCGATACCCTCATCCTGTCGGAGTGGATGCAGATTCTGGTGCGCACCGAGTCGTCGCCTGCCACACTGCTCCACTCCATCCAGAAGCAGTTAACCACGGTCAATCCCGATCAGCAGACGGGGAACGACATTGAAGATCTGGAGCAGTGGATTGTCGAAGAGCCGGACTGGGCGCAGGAGCACCTCGTGGCGTGGATCTTCGCGTCGTTTGCCGTGCTGGCGCTGGCGCTGGCCGCGGTCGGGTTGTACAGCGTGGTCTCGTATTCGGTGGTGCAGCGGACCAATGAATTCGGCATCCGGATGGCGCTCGGCGCGCAACGCGGCCATGTGCTCCGCATCGTTTTTGCGTCCGTCGCTTTCGACGTGGGCGGGGGAATCATTGCCGGAGTGCTGCTGGCGCTGGCATCGAACCGGATCATGGCTCACTGGTCGGCCGGAACGTCGAACAGCCCGCTCATTCTCGCAGCCGTCGCCCTGCTGCTGATCGCCGTCGCAGGAGCGGCAAGCGCCGTACCCGCCGGGCGCGCTGTGTCGACCGACCCGATGACCGCCTTGCGCTGCGAATGACGCGGCGCGGAATCCGCTTCTCACCAGGCAGTCTCGCAAGCCGGATTCTGGCTAGCGGCGACAAGCTACCGGCCAGGAAACGATGAGCTACGAGCTCAGCACCTCGTTGTAGCCCATGCCCGCCAGCACGCCGCGCATGTAGGCGAAGCTCTCGTCACGCCGGGCATGGGATCGTCGCCATGGACCTCGTACTCCAGATCGACCCAGCCGGGATAGTTGATCTTGATCAGCGCCTCGAAGATCTGGCGGATCGGCATCTTTCCTTCGCCAACGGCCACCTGGCTCTCCTTCGACGTGAAGCTGGTCAGGTCTTTCATGTGCATGTTGAAGAGACGCGGTCCCGCGGCTTTGATCGCTTCGACAACGTCGGTGCCGGCGCGAACGCAGTGCCCGACGTCGATGCAGCAGCCCATGCGCGGGTCCATGCTCTTCACGAATTTCAGCACGTCCAACGGTGACGGGAAGATCTTGTCCTCGGGCCCGTGGTTGTGAATGGCGATCTTGATGTCGTATTCCTTCACGAACTTCTCCACGCGCGGCAACGTGGCGGGCGCGGGATCGCCGGCGACGATCACCTTGATCGCCGGCGCGCTTGCAGTACTCAAACTTGGCGCGGATATCGTCGTCATCGTCCTTCTGGAAGTAGATGGCGCCGGCAGCGTGCAGGTGGATACCGTTGGCCTCGTAGTCAGCCAGGGCCTGGGCCTCGGCCGCCGGATCCATCGGCAGATGGTCTTTCGCATCCTTGGCATTCAGGCCGGTGAGATTGAAGCTGCTTCATCCAGCGTGATCATCTGGGCGCGCGGGAAGTTGCGGAACGTATAGCTGGCGAGGCCCAGTCGGATCGGCGAAGGCTTACCGCCGGCTTCGGTGAGTTGGCGCGAAAGCATTGCGCGCGACCGGCAGTGTTGAGGCAGCAGCAAGCAGGGCTGAAGAGCGGACAAAATTGCGGCGGGAGAGATTCATATGCGTGGCTCCCATCCCTTCTCGTATTCGCGATTCCAGTACTTCATCGCTTCAGAATCGTTCTTGATCTTTGCCGTCAGCTGGATCGAGGTTGAGTTCGCGATTCACGAACCAGGCGATATTCGAAAGCTGCAGCATGGTCACGGCGACATTGCCCACAGAAACCGGCGCATTCAGCTTCTCGCCCTTGCGGATTCCGGCGATGAAGTTGGCGAAGTGCGCGTCGGTCATGGAGTCGGCGCCGATCAGGTCCGCGGTCGATGTCTGTTTCGCCGACCTTGAATTCGTCGGTCTTCTTGCCCTTGAGGTCGTAGACCTCGTAGCCGTCGCGATCGACCAGCACGCTGCCCTCGGTGCCTTCGATCACGGATCCGCGGCCGCGATTGTAGGTGTGCATGCCGTTGGAACTCGCGCTCGTCCACGAAATCATCTTGTCGTCGTATTCGTAGCTGGTCACGAGCGTGTCGTAGAACTGCCAGTCGTCCTTGAAGGCATAGCGGCCGCCCGATGCGGTCACGCGATTCGGATAATCGACGCCCAGCGCCCAGCGGCAGACATCCACTTCATGCGTACCGTTGTTCAGCGTCTCGCCCGTGCCCCAGATCCGGAACCAGTGCCAGTTGTAGGGCTGCACGTTGTCCTTGTAGGGCTGGCGCGGCGCGGGACCCTGCCACAGATCCCAGTCGAGCGTCGCCGGCACCGGGCACAGGCTTTGCCGAAGCCGATCGACTTGCGTGTGTTGTCGTACCAGCACTTCGCGAAGTATGCGCGGCCAATCAGTCCCGAGTGAATCTTGTTGACGATCTCGATGGTGTGCGGCGACGAGCGCTGCTGCGTCCCCATCTGCACCAGCTTGCCGTACTTCTGCTGCGCTTCGACCAGCAGCGCGCCCTCGCCGGGATTGTGGCTGCAGGGCTTCTCGACGTAGACGTGTTTGCCCGGCCTGCAGCCCGAGAATCGCCATCGGCGCATGCCAGTGATCCGGCGTGGCGATGGTGATGGCATCGATGTCCTTGCGCTCGAGAATCTTGCGGAAGTCCTTCTCGGTCGCGGGAGTCGTAGCCCATCATCTTGCTGGTTGCGGCGGCAAACTTGGCCAGGATGTTGCTTTCCACATCGCAGACGTAGGCGATGTGTGCCGCATCCTGGTTGGCCTTGAGCGAGGAAAGATGCGCATAGGCGCGGCCGTTCAGGCCGATGACGGCGAAGTTGAGGCGTTCGTTCGAGCCGAGAATCTGGCCGTAGCTTTTGGCCGTTGAGCCGATGGCAAGGCCGGCCGCTCCCACGGCCAGTGGTGTCAAGGAATTCACGTCTGGTGACCATTCACTCTCCTCTGAAGCAAAACCTCACCCGTTCTTCGTCCGCACTCGAAGCTCGGCAAGGCTCCTCTGATCGCGCACCACACATGCTAAACCGTTTCCCTCGGCATGCGTGCGGCTGCAGCAGCTTCGTGTCCCGCCTGGAGATCCAAACGGTCCGGGTCCGGCCAGGGGACTTGTGCCCGCCGGGATTTGTAGAATCAGGAAATGCCATCGACGCTCCATATCGGCATTGTCGGTTGTTCGGCTGAGGGCGCCGCCCTGTGCTATCGGACGATCTGCGCCAAGGGTGCCCAGTTGCTCGGGCCGCACGCGCATCCTGAGATCTCCATGCACACCCATTCCCTCGCGGCCTACGTGGAGTGCCTCGATGGCAACGACCGTGAAGGCGTCGCCGAATTGATGCTCGATTCCGCGCGAAAGCTGGAATGCGCCGGCGCGGACTTCCTGATCTGTCCCGACAACACCATCCACCAGGCAATGCCCCTGGTCGAACCGCGTTCGCCCCTGCCGTGGCTGCATATCGCTGAGGTGGTCGCCAACGAGGCCGTCGAACGCGGCTATCGTCGCCTCGGCCTCCTCGGTACGCGCTGGCTGGTGGAGAGCGAGGTCTACGCGCAAAAACTCTCCACGCGCGGGATCCACTTTCTGCGCCCCACCGAGGAAGAGCGCATGGAGATCAACCGCATCATCATGGATGAGCTGGTCTACGGCATCTTCCGTCCCGATTCGGTGACCTATCACCAGCTTGTGATCCGGCGCATGAAAGACGAAGACTGCGACGCCGTGGTGCTGGGCTGCACCGAAATCCCGCTCATCATTAGCAATAAAAACTCGCCCCTGCCCACACTCGACTCCACGCGTCTTTTGGCATGGGCCGCCCTGCGGCGTTCCGTCGGAATGCCCGCCATCGCCCGCTAGAGCCTCGAGCGGCCAGAAAGCAAGCTGTTCAAACCAGTGCCGCAAGCCTCACTTCACCCGCGGAGTGTCATCCTGAGCGTAGCGGTTTTGGGGCCCCGCAAACGCTGGCGTTTGTGGGGTAGGCGAGCGAAGGATCCGCATTTACACGGGGGCGTATCAGGGCGTTACTTTCCAGCCCGTGGAGAAAACTCCATCGAAGCGCGTCCTGTGTCAGTGCATGACTTCAGAGAACTATTTGCCTTTTTCCGTAGACTGCTTCGCAATAATCAAGCTGGAAATTTTGGCGTAGGTAGCGGCGGGGACGATTCCCTTGCTTTTGAGCTGAGTCTTGTTCGCGTAGGGCCGTCCGGCAATAATCTTCTGCGAGTAGGCATCGCCGACGCCCGGCAGCGCCTTGAGCTGATCGGCAGTGGCGGAGTTGATGTCGACCAGCTTGGTCGCGGGAGTGGCTGTGGCCGATTTGCTGCTGGTCGCGGCGGTGGATGGCTTGGCGCTGCTGGATTGGGCACTGGCCGTGGGCAGCACGCTGAATAGAGAGCAGGCCGCAAGGCCCAGAATGATGGAAGTGAAACGACCGAAGCGCATGGATATCTCCTTGATTGCCGTTCTGTGGGATCGAGTGACAACGGCGGCTGTATTGTGACGCCGATCAGCGCGGAACCATCCTACAGCGAAACCAGGGAAGTTGTATCCCGAAGCTGCGACTTTTGAGTTGACGCGACCAGCAGAGCCGGGGTCCCCACAGACGGGTCTTCGTCAGTGGGGTGAAGAAAGCGGCAACCTTGCACCATTGCTCGACAAGTCACAGTAACCATGGTTTCGCTCTTAACTGGTCTGGATCATACTCAGCAAGGCAAAACCAGCCCATCGCCTTGGCGCAAAAAATGGGGCGCCCGAAAGCGCCCCCTTTCCAAGGATCCGGAATGGCTCCGGAAGGCATTTCTATTCGCTGTTGCGGCGTCCACCCTTGCGCCGCTCGATCTTCTCCGCGCGCCAGTCGGGTGCCCCGGTGCGGCGTTCGCGTGCATTCATGCGGCGCTCCTGGATGCGTGTCATGTCCGGCAGCACGATCAACGGCGCACTGTCCGACTCCAGCTGCATGATGTCCTCGTCGAGATCAACGTTGCATGCCACGTTTCCATTTGTCAGCAGCTTGTTCAGCACCGGAATCTTCACGCGCTGCGTTTCAATAAAGTCCACGCCATCGGCCGTCAGCGAGAAGTCCGAGTTGTCAGCCCTCGTAATGTATCCCTTCTTCACCAGGTACCAGGTCGTGAAGTCCAGGTAATCGCGCGGAAAGCCCATGCGCTTTTCAATCTCGGCGAGAGTCACCTGCGGTTCAAACGGGTTGGACCGGCGGCGATAGTAAAGCACGGCGAGCACTGCCAGCCGGCGGTTCAACTCGCCCTGCACTTGGTCCATAAAGTCCACGGACTCCGAAAGCGGCGTCCGCACCGGCGCGTCCTGCTCGTATTCGCGGTCATACTCGGAACGGCGCTCCGGATCGGCGAGCACGTCGTAAGCCGATTTCAGCAGGAAGAACTTCTCCGGGTCGCCCGTCTCGGGATTGTCAGGATGAAAGCGTGCGGCAAGGAATCGATACACCCGGTGTACGGTCTCGGTGTCCGCGTGGGGGCTGATCTGCAGAAACTCGTAGTAATCAAGCGTTTTCGTCGCTTCGAGCATGGGGAAAACCCTCGTCGTTCAATTTGCAGAGGCTGTGGTAACTCGAAGCGTAGCACTGGTACTCCGGTTGTGATCAATCACACGATCTGGTCAATACCGCGACGAATGTAATCCGGCCAAGGTGACTACTGGCGCAACACTCACCGCGCCGCCGTGGCGGTAACCATCAGAAACAAATTTGCTTATCAGCGTCACCCGCAAGCCTCGGAAAACCGAAGAACAGTCCTGCATATTCTCCAGGACCGTCTCGGCCCGCGCGCCCTGTTCGCGCTTCTGTTGAAAACCGCTGTCCTCGCTGTCCGTCTCCCCGTTTCCGTGTTGCCTTAGTTGATCGGAATAAGTTCCGTCCAGCTTTCGCGAACCGGGTCGATCTGTCCGTTCGGATCGAACGTTGCATCACTGCCAAGGGCGACCGTATCGCCGCTGGAATTGATCCAGTTGTGCGTGAACTGGTTTGAGGTTTCGATCTTGCGGCCCGTGTTTGGGTCGATGAAATCCTGGCGGTTCAGCGAGTCGCGGACCTGCTGCTGAGCAGCATGGTCGATGGCGCCTTGCGTGGCGCGATCCTGTGCCATGGCGTGGTCGGTTTGATCCTGCAGTTGTGCCTGAACTTCTTTCCCGTGCTGGATCATGCCCGCGGTGAAGTCTTTGTAGTGCTGCTGAATTTGCGCGAACTGATCGTCGTTGGACTTTTTCCAGGCCGCGAAATTGGTGCGCATCTGCTGCTGTATGCGTTCGTCCCATGCAGGATCGATCTGCGGCGGCGGCAGGTTCTTTGAGATCATGGCGTCAAGCGAGCCCTTGGGGGCGCGCCGGATATTGATCCCGTGAGATTGGCAGAAGCGCCGCGTGAGGGCCGGGCGATGGAGCAGCGGATAGGCCGGCATTTCAGTCTCGTTGCAAGTGATGACGGTTCCAATCAACTCTTCAACTGGCCGCCCGTTGAGCTGATATTCGAGACGGACGCGGGCCGAATCGATAGTGGGGCGACCGTTGGGACCGGATTGGGCTTGGAGAGCACGTTGCCGCTCCTGAAGCCCTGCCTGCATCTGGGGCGGGAGTGGAACAAGAGAGATGTTCCTCGCGTCAGGGCGCAGGTTGGGAATGGCGATATTCAAGAGGAAGCCGGCGGCAGTGCTAATGCCGACGGGCCGGCACTTCGGACCTTGGGGACTTTTGCCGTCACTCTCCCAATCCCAGGAAACGCCAGGAAGCTGTGAGTAAGCCGTGATGTGATCGGGGCCGACGGTGGAGAAGGAAAGACCGTCCGCCGCCACAGCCGGGGCGTGGCAACCACTGGGCCGGAGAATCATCCCCGCATATTTCCACCCTGAAGGAATAGTAATGGTGTAGGCGGTCATTCCCACGGCCTTGTCTGTCACGCTGACTTTTTGCGTGCCGGTCCAATTCGTGCTGGCTGTCTCGGGAGTGGCGGCTGCAACAGCACCCGCGGGTGCGGCAGCACCGGTTACAGTCAAAATCAGGAGCGCTGCGACTTTGCGCGGGATCGTTGGAATACGCTTCATGTTGGCCCTCGATGGAATTCGTTTTTGGTGAGACGCAACGCTGATTCACATTGCCTCTGCATCGTACGCGCCAGTGATGAGAAAGTTGAATCAGGAATCTGAACACAGCACCAGATTCGGTCGGGAATCGAACATGAACCGGCCGATATACTCAGGTCTTGGGTGCAGTGCAGATTGACCGCGCTCCACGGAGATCCCTGTTTTGCCCTTTACCCGCCGTGGATTTTTGAAGTCGCTCTCCCGGACCGCACTGGTTTTGTCGCTCGAAGACGTTCTGCAGGCTGGCGCGGCCGGCGTTCGGCAGCAAGCAGCGCCGGCGCAAAAGCCCACCGGCAACTCCCGCCAGGCCTACGAAGCGCCGGCGCGACCCGCGCCCAAAGGGCCGCCCTCGCCAGTCACAGGCACGCCGCTTGGCGTGCAATTCGTCGACGTGGCCAAAGAAGCCGGCCTCAACGTCGAGACCATCTTCGGCGGCGAGCACCGCAACAAATATCTGCTCGAAACCACCGGCTGCGGCGCTGCCTTCTTTGACTACGACCAGGACGACTGGGTCGACATCTTCCTCGTCAACGGCTGGCGCCTCGAAGGCTTTCCCAAAGGCCACGAGCCGGTCTGCCATCTCTTCAAAAACAATCGCGACGGCACCTTCACCGACGTCACCACTCAAGGCCGGCCTCGCCCGCTCCGGCTGGGGCCAGGCCTGCTGCGTGGGCGACTACAACAACGACGGCTGGAACGATCTGTTCGTCAGCTACTACGGCCAGAACGCGCTCTTCCGCAACAACGGCAACGGCACTTTCACCGACGTCACCAAAGAGGCTGGCCTGCTGCAGGATCGCCTGCGCTGGAACTCCGGCTGCACCTTTCTCGACTACGACAAAGACGGCCACCTCGACCTCTTCGTCGGCAACTACATCGACCTCGATCTGAAGACCACTCCGCTGCCCGAAGATGCCAACTGCACCTACAAGGGCATCCTGGTCGCCTGCGGTCCGCCGGGACTCGAGGGCGGCAAGAACCTGCTCTACCGCAACAACGGTGATGGCACTTTCACCGACGTAAGCGCAGAAGGCCGGCATGTGGGGCACGCTCGGCACCTATGCACTGAGCTGCGGCCGCCGCCGACCTCGACAACACCGGCTGGCCCAATATCTACGTGGCCAACGACTCGACCTCGGCCACCTATTACGTGAACCAGAAAGACGGCACATTCAAGGATCAGGCCATCGAAGCCGGCGTGGCCTACTCGCCCGACGGCAAGCCGCAGGCCGGCATGGGCGTTTCCATCGGCGACTACAACCGCGACGGTCTGCTCGACATCGTCAAAACCAACTTCGCCGGCGACACCGACTCGCTTTATATGAATCTCGGCGACGGCTCCTTCGACGACCGCACCTACCAGGCCGGCCTGGGCATCAATACGCGCCTGCTCGGCTGGGGCGTCAGCTTCATCGACATCGACAACGACGGCTGGCTCGACATTCTCGTCGCCAACGGCCACGTCTATCCCGAAGTCGACGGCACCCAGGTGGACGCCGCCTACGCCGAGCGAAAGTATCTCTACCGCAACCTGCGCAACGGACAATTTGAAGACGTGAGCCTGATCGGCGGCAGCGGCATCACCGCCGCGATGCCAAGGCGCGCGGCTTTGCCGTCGGCGACTACGACAACGACGGCGACCTCGATGCCGTGGTGAATTGCGTCAACGCCGTTCCGCAACTGCTGCGTTGCGATTCCACGCTCAACCGAAGCTGGATCAAGATCCGCGCTCGTCGGAACAAAGTCCAACCGCACCGGCATCGGCGCCCGCATCAAAGTCGTCGCGCAAACCGGCACGCCGCTGCCTGACCGCCAAACCCGGCACGCCGCTGATCGCAGATTGACGAAGTGCGCTCCTGCAACGGCTACTTCTCGGCCAGCGATCTGCGCATCCACTTCGGCCTGGGCGAGGCGAAGAAGGTCGACCTCGTCGAGATCACTGGCCTTCCGGCGCCGTCGACACGTTGAAGGACCTCGACGTCAACCGCCTCTACGTCGTCGAAGAAGGCGGAAAGCTCCTGAAAAACGAAGCCCTCACGCCCGCAAAGAAAAAAGCCTGAAAGTTCCGGCGGGGGACGATGGAAAATAGCCATGGGGCGCAAACAACGGCTCCATTTCCGCAACGACATCGTGAGCGGCCCGGGAGGTTCCGAAATCCTGCTCGATGATCCCTCCGGAAATCCCATTGAGTTGTTTCAACCTGCCCGCTGAGGGCCCGCAAAGAACAAGCCATCATTCCAGAGGATCGGCACAACCCATTCTGCCAGGGTTTACCATGCGGCCATGCCGATCTCGCTCGCGCAAGCTGAAGAAGCGCGTCGCAACATTGCATCGCTCGCCTTGCGTACCCCTCTCGTGCGGTGCAACACCGATGCTCCCCCAGGTCTGTATCTGAAGCTCGAGAACCTGCAGCCGATCGGCTCGTTCAAGATTCGCGGTGCCGCTAATGTGATGGCGCTGACCCCCCGTCTGCAACTGGACCGCGGAGTCCTTACCGCTTCGGCCGGCAACATGGCCCAGGGCGTGGCGTTCTGCGCCAGACGCTTGGGCATTAAGGCAACCATCGTCGCTCCCGATACGGCGCCGGCAGCAAAGATTCTCGCCGTCGAGCGGCTTGGTGGGCAGGTCATCAAGGTCCCCTTTGCCGAGTGGTGGAAGACCTTCGAAACACGCTCCTACCCCGGCGTTGATGCCACCTTTATCCACGCCTTCGATGACCCTCACGTTATGGCGGGAAACGCGACCATCGCACTGGAACTCCTCGAGGATTTGCCGGATGTGGACGCGGTAGTCATCCCATGGGGCGGCGGCGGCCTGTCGTGTGGCATTGCAGCAGCGTTGCGAGCGCTCGCTCCGGAGGTGCGAATCTATGCCGCTGAGATCGAAACGGCTGCTCCACTGGCAGCGTCCCTGGCGGCAGGCGAACCACGCGTGGTCGACTACAAGCCCTCCTTCGTCGATGGTATCGGCAGCAAAGCCGTATTCCCGGGCATGTTCGAACAGGCTCGCAAGCTCTTGAACGGTTCCCTGGTTGTGACGCTGAATCAGGCGGCTCAGGCCATGAAGCTCGTGGCGGAGCGGAACCGCGTCATCATCGAGGGCGCTGCCGCGTGCGCGGTGGCCGCCGCTCTCTCGGGCCGCGCCGGCTCCGGCAAGATAGTCGCAATCGTCTCCGGAGGAAACATCGACCTGAATAAGTTCGCCGAACTAGTTGCTTAAGCGAAGTAGAAAACAAAATGCAAGGGAACCGGCTGCGTCATGGGCCTTCCGAGATCGAATATGTAACCGTGAGTTACTCAGAACTCAAACTTCAGAACAACCCAGGGCTTCTCTCATGGTCCAGCAGCCACCGTTTGCGTTCGATGCCGCCGCCATAGCCCGTCAGCGAGCCATCCGATCCGATGACACGATGGCAGGGGACGACAACCGCAACCGGATTGGCCCCATTGGCCAGCCCAACCGCGCGGACAGCAGCGGGACGGCCGATGCGCTTGGCGAGTTTCCCATACGACGTGGTCGTGCCACAGGGAATCCCGCGCAACGCCTGCCACACCTCCTGCTGGAATGGCGTCCCACCGGACTCGACGGGGATGCGATCGATGGCATCAAGTTCGCCGCCGAAGTAGCGCATGATCGATTCACTCAGGCCGCCTGGATTCTCTGCCGGCTCGAGCGTGAAGCTGCGTGCGCCGCATTGAAGCCGCACGTATCGACGGACAATTTCCTCATCGTCCGCAAAAAGCGCGGCCCGCAGCTTTCCCTCGGGATCCGCGGCGATCATCATCTCGCCGATTGGAGTCTGTACGCAATCGATGAAGAACTGGAGCTCTTGTTTCATTGGGTTCGAAGCGGCGCTCGCCGCGACGATTCTCTCATGGGATGCCCGGGCAATCACCAGCCGCAATTGCGGCTCGCAGCCAGCGCGCACGGATAGGAGTCGAAATACCAGGCACTCACGAACAGAATTGCGATCGCGCCGGCACCCCAGAAGAAAAGCTGCACCGGCAGCGTAGAAACCAACGAACGGTACGACGGCAACGCTCGAGCAGGCCAGTTAAACAGCAGTCCGCTCAGCAGACACGCGCAGGCAGCGAGTGCCAGGCGAACCAGCGCCGAGTCGAGACGCTCTTGCCATCCGCTTCCGGGTACAAAGAACGCACTGATCGCGACCCCGTACAGAAGCACAATATCGACAAAAAACGAGATCGCCTTGAGCAGGTCGAGGAGCATTTGTCCCCCGGGGTGAATCGCAGCCCCCACTCGCCGTCGCGCGTCTCTCAGCGTGATTCCCGGCCCTTTTATGCAGGGCAGTTCGCCTCATTCAAACAAAGTGCGATGTGGTCTCCAGGTGTCAACTCCGGACACCCAAATCCGTCTGAAGAATTATAAGCACGATCGAGAACGGCAGCGAAAGCTGGTGGAGCGCTCAGTCTGTCCCGTCTGTCGGTCTGTCTGGCAGGGATCGCCTGTATCTCATTTTTAGTGACCTGCGTGGCGAAGGAACACGTTGAAGCGCGTTCCACAGTCGACGCGCGCGATTCCAACGTGGGTTGCGCGCCATGCCACCGCGAAATCTACGAGCGCTACCGCACTACGCCCATGGCGAATGCCAGCGGGCCGGCGATTGATGGATTCATCCCCGGCGATTTTGTCCATGCCAATTCAGCCGTGCATTACCGCGTCGCAGAGGAATCCGGACAGGTCTGGTTGACCTACGAACGCGACAGCGCCTCCCCTGACAAAGAACTGAAGGGCAAAGAGGAGCTTCTCTACTTCATCGGCTCGGGTAAACGCGGCCGCACCTACCTTTTCGAGCAACAGGGATACTGGTTCGAAGCGCCCATCAATTGGTATAGCAAGAAGCAACTGTGGGACATGGCCCCGAATTTTCAATCGGCGCGCGAGATGCCGCTGACCTGCCGGTCGATCCCGGCTGTCTGCACTGCCACGCATCCAACGTGGCGCGGTCCTTGCCTGACGCGCGCAACCTCTATGCGGGCGCGCCGTTTCAGAACGGTGGCATCACCTGCTCCGCCTGCCACGGCGACGCAACCACCCACCTCGCATCGGCCGGCAAAGTTCACATGATCGAATATCGACGCTCTCGAACCTGTCCGGCGCGATTCCGTGTGTCTGAATTGCCATCTCGAGGGCCAGGCCGCCGTCATCCGCAATGGCAAGGAGATGGCCGACTTCAAGCCCGGCGAGAATCTCTTCGACTTCGCGCTCTACTTCGTCTACAAGGGCGAGAACGGATCCGGCGGTCGCGCCACCAGCCAGTGGGAAGCCTTGCTGCGCAGCGAATGCAAGAAGCAATCCGGCGATCGCATGACCTGCACAACCTGCCACGATCCGCATGGATCGCCCCCGCCCGAAGAGAAGGTCGCGTTCTATCGTCAGAAATGCCTCCAGTGCCACAACACTCCGGGCTTTGCCGCGAGTCATCATCCCGACAACCCCGACTGCACCGCCTGTCACATGCCGCGCCCGCCTTCCAATGACATCGCGCACGAACAGGTGACAGACCACTGGATCAAGAAGCGGATCAGCAACGAACGTCTGCCGTTGGCAGCAAGTGGAGACCTCGAAACCGTCGGAAGCTTCATCGCCGACGATCGCGATCTGGGCCTCGCCTATGCAGCACATGGCGGCGCGCGGCAACCAGTCCGCCGGCGAGCGTGCTATCGCGTTGCTGAAGCGGGCCGAACTCGCCGGATCGGGAGCCAGGAGCGATCACGAACTGCATGCCGAGCTGGGCTTCCTCGAGCAAATGAATGGTCAATCCTCCGCGGCAGCCGAGGAGTATCAAATGGCCCTTGAGTCCGATCCCTACAGCTCCCTGGCCGCCGGCGACCTCGCTCTGCTGCAGGCCGCTCAGCATCAATACCGCGATGCGTCCAGGCTCTGGCAGGCCGTCTTCGACCACGATCCGGCGCAACTGGGGGCAGGAATGAACCTGGCCATCGTGCAGTGTGGGTTGGGAGGCCAGGCTTCCGCTTTGGCGACTCTTGACCGCCTGTTGGAGTTCTCGCCCGACGACGTCAAAGCTCGTGCCCTGGCCCGCGAAATTCGCTCCGGAAGTCACAAATGCGGCGTCCGTTGAGGGTCCACCTTCGCGTAGGCATCCGGGCAGTCAACACCCTCAAACGGCAGGTGTTCCGTTCCGTGTGGAATGTTATGCCTAAATCCCTTCAGCACTGGAAAACTTACCCGCGTATCGGCGACGAAAAGGAAGCAAACGGATCGAAACATACCCGGCAATTCACTTCCGACTGCACCGCTGCCTGCTTCCATTTTGACCGCCTGCGCAATTCGAAAGCTCTTCGGAATCAATCGTTTGGTTGAGATAAAGAACCTCCGGACAGTTGAGTGGCCTGCTCATCTCTGCGGGAAACTTCCCGTGTTCCGACACCGCTTTCGAACCGAAAACCCTCTTTGTTAAATGCATTGTCAAAATGAAAGAGTTATCCGCTATTTGTCTATGGTCAAATCCCCAAAAACGCGCCCGGAATAGAAGAGCAATGATGCGGCGCCCACGCGGCGCCTTCCTGAGAAAACATCAGTAAATCGCTTTATATGCTCAATTTAATCGCAAGCGACGAGCGAGCGGATCGCGCGGGTCGGCCCTCCTCCGCCTCCTGTAAAGCTTTTCTCGCAATGACATGTCGATTTGCGTCGAAGTTGCTCTGTCTTTGGCGCTTTTCACGTTGACAGCGGGAACCTGTATTCGAGTAAGGTTTCGATTTGCTCCGGAGTCTCTAAATTTATCGCTCTCTATCTGTGTTCGGGAGTAGCGACGCCGGGATTTGAGCGATCCTGCTATCGCGGTGGGTGAGCCGTGTCAGCCGACTAGCCGAAGTCGAAGCGCCAGCCGGCAGAATCACCACAAGTTAACAGATCAGAACAACGGCAATTTTTTCAGGAGACCGCATGAACAAAATCCTTCGCACAGCACTTGTGCTGGCAGTTTTTGCCTGCGCAAGTTCACTCCTCATTGTGACGGCCAGTGCACAATCGGTTTACGGATCGATCTTCGGCACCGTGTCCGACAAGAGCGGGGCTGTCATACCGAACGCCACGGTCACCGTGACGGACGAAGCTAAAGGCACCGTGGTCACCGTCACCTCAAACGGCTCCGGCGACTATAGCGTCCCGCACCTCATTCCCGACGTATACGATCTGAAAGTTGTGGCCAAGGGCTTCAAGCCCTTCGAAACCAAGGGCATCAAGGTCGAGGCCGACACTGCGCCGCGCATCGATCCCACCCTGGACGTGGGTTCCGACACGGGCACAACCGTAGAAGTCAACGCAGATGCCGTGCCGGAACTGAAGACGGACAAGGCAGACGTCTCTACCGTCTTCGACCAGCAGCAGGTTTCCAGCCTGCCGGTCGGCGACCAGAACTTCACCAACCTTCAGCTTCTGCTCCCCGGCGCACAGCTTCTTGGCTGGTCGCACGCAGCCGACGAAAACCCGCAGGGATCAAAACAGATTCAGGTTGACGGACAGGCCTTCGGCGGAACGGCATTCGAGCTGGACGGCACCGATAACCAGGATCCGATTCTGGGAATCATCGTCATCAACCCGGCCCTCGATGCAGTCACCGAGACCAAGATCACCACGCAGAACTTCGACGCCGAGTTGGGCAAGGCAGTTTCGGCCGTCGTAACCGCGCAAACCCGTTCGGGCACCAACCAGTTCCATGGCAGCGCCTACGACTTCCGCACCGGCAATGCCAACTATGCCCGCGATCCCTATAGCCAGCCGGTGGGATCCGACGGTTCCGCCGGCCTCAAGAATCGTTTCGGCGGTTCAATCGGCGGACCGGTCATCAAGGACAGGTTCTTCTTCTTCGGCAACTATGAAGCGCAGCGCCAGAAGGTCGGCACCTCGGCCACAGACACGCTGCCCACTTCGCTGCTCACTGAAACGGCTCTCGGCAACGAAGTCGGTCCCAGCGGAATCCCCGGCGCCGACTTCAGCGAGTACCTGACTCAGCTTGGAGCATCGGCAGGCACAATCTACAACAACACCGCGCACGACGCTTCCAGCGGGTTGCGGCTCCTCCGGTGCACTCGGACAACCTTATCCCTGCAACGTGATTCCGGCGTCGCTGGTTTCGCCGCAGACGCTGGCTCTGCTGAAGTTCCTTGAGCCGTTTACCAAGGGCATCGCTTTGGGAACCGGCGTCGGCAAGGACAACGGCCTCGACAGCAACTTCAACGAGCCCGGCACGGGTCTGTTCAACAGCAACTCAGTGGACAGAGCGCGTGGACTACACCATCAACGAGAAGATGCACGCCTTCGAGCGCTTCTCGCGTTTCTGGGACACTCTCTCGGGAACCGTGATGTTCGGTGCGGCGGGCGGTCCTGGATTCGGCATCGGCAACTACGGTGGCAATTCCAACGGCGCCAACGACAGCCTGGCATCGGGCATGGATATCGCCATCAGCCCCAAGCTGCTGACTGACTTCCGTCTCGGCTACTACCGCTACAACGTCATCGATACGAAGCACGATCAGGGTACTGAGTTCGCCAACACCCTGGGCATTCCGGGCATCAACATCGGTGGCAACATCACCTCCGGTGCGCCGGGCTTCAACGTCACCAATCTCCCCGGCGGCAGCGGCGGAACCAACGGCACAGTCTATGGCGACGGACTGAACATCAACCGCTGCAACTGCCCGTCTGACCGAACGCGAAGACCAGTTCCAGATCGTCAACAACTGGACCATGATCAAGGGCAACCACACCTTCAAGGTGGGCGCTGACCTTCGTTATGGCCGCAACCTGCGCGTCCCTTCCGACAATGATCGCGCCGGATTGCTCAACTTCAACGTTGGTCCGACATCCGAACCCGGAAACCAATACCAGATGGACTCGGGTTTGCCAGCTTCATGCTTGGCGACGTGACCAGCTTCAACCGCTACGTCTCCACCTCCACCAACGCCAAGGAATTCCAGAAGCGCACCTTCTTCTATCGGACAGGACACCTGGCGCGTAACCCAGAAGCTGACCCTGAACCTCGGCCTGCGCTGGGAACTCTACTTCCCAGAGAGCAGTCAACGGTGCCGGGCAACGGAGCGTTGCTTGATCTGAACGACGGCTACCTGCACGTTGCCGGCATTGGTCAGGTTCCCTCCGACCTCGGATGGAGCATCGACAAGAAGAAGCAATTCGCGCCTCGTATCGGCACTCACCTACCAGCTGGATGACAAGACGGTCATTCGCGCCGGCTACGGACGCAGCTTTGACACCGGCGTCTTCGGATCCATCTTCGGTCACACAGTCACCCAGAACCTGCCGGTCCTGGCCAACCAGCAAATCAACTCTCCAAACACCACGAGCGAGGCATTCAACCTGAGCGTCGGGACCTGACTACCGTATGTGCCGCCCACGGTGCCGGCCAGCGGCCTGCTGCCCAACCCAGGCTCGCAGGTGAGCTCCAGCGCACGCAATGTACCGCTCAACTTCCCGACAATCGATGCCTGGAACCTGGCTGTTCAACGTGCCCTTACTCCGACCATGAGCTTGACCGTTGCCTACGTCGGCAACAAGGGAACGCACACCCTGGGTGACGGCGACAGCAATGGCACCAACCCCAACGAGTCGTTTGTCTTCCTTCCCGGTCCAATACAGCGTGACCGGCCAAACCCTGCACTTCGATCCTTCGGTGCCGGCAAACACCATCGCTGCTGACGGCGGCACCTCGACCAACAACTTCCTGCAGCGCTACTACGGTGGCAGCCTCGCGGCTGCAGAGACCCCAACTACGCAACGCCGAGCGAACCGTTCGTACAGCCCGGCATGTGCGGCTGGACCAACAGCATCGCCTTCAGAGGTGATACTGAAAACACCGAATTCGATGCATTGCAAGTCACGCTTGCCCAGCAGTTCAGCAAGGGCCTTGCCGTCACCGGCAACTACCAGTGGGCTTCATGCCTTCGGCGATACTTCCAACCTGTGGACCTGGAGCCATAGCCTCACGCACCTGCGCGACAGCCAGGTTCGTGCCCAGCAGCTCACGACGTACGGCAGCTACGACCTTCCGTTCGGCAAAGGCAAGCAGTTTGCCCAAAACGTCAACCGGCTGACTGACGAGATTATCGGCGGCTATCAGTTGAGCTTTGTGACGACCTGGTCGGGCGGCCTGCCGTTCACCGCCTCAGCTACAACGAGTGCGGTCAGAACGTCAACGACAGTCCCAATCCGGCCACCAGCGGCGGATGCGTTCCCAATGCAACCGGAAAAATGCCCACAGCGTCTGACGTCCTTCGTCGCCCAACTCGAGCGGCACGGGTACACGGACCTTCTACCAGGCGCAAACCACTGACGTGTCACCGGTCCGGGCACCGGGTCTTCTACGAACCCAGGCCTCGACAACTTCGGCAACGCAGGTCTCAACACCTATCGTGGCCCGCGTTCTTCTCGACCGACATGGCCATCACCAAGGCCTTTACCATTCATGAGAGCATCGTCACGAAGTTCCGCATGGATGCGTTCAACGCCTTCAACCACATCACCGCCGGTAACCCTGGCGGCAACATTGAGTCGACCGGCACCATCACCGGTGAAGGTGGCGGATGCGGACCCGGCAACGATTGCGGTCCTCGTCAGCTTGAATTCTCTCTTCGCGTGCAGTTCTAAGGCGCGAGGAGCCGCATACTTGCCCCACTGACGTGGGAATCCAAACAACCTGAGGGGAGCTTCGGCTCCCCTCTTTCTTTGCCCTCACCGCCACGCTTCCGCGCCGTCCAAGCAGCAGCAGACGCGCAGAGTTACACTGAATTCATCAGGAAAAACATGCTTCGCGTTTTGGCCATTGCAGTCTTTCTAACCGCTTCGCACGCCGCAATCCACGGGACAACTCGAGCAGAGCGCAGCTCGCTTCGACAGCGAACCCGGCGCCCGCGCGTCACGTTTGCAACAGCCCAGGAACTTGCCGGCAAGGGCCGTCTCGACGCCGCCCTGGCGCAGCTGGATCAACTGGCCGCGCAAAGCCCCGAACCGGCCGGTGTCGAACGGTTGCGCGGGATGATCTTCTATCAGCAGGAGCAATTCTCCGCAGGCTATCGAAGCCTTCACGAAAGCTGCCGATCAGGACTCCGGCGATCACGAGTCGATCGAGATGCACGGCGTGAGCCTGTTCCGCCTGGGCCGCATTCAGGAAGCGATTCCGTTCCTCGAGAAGGCCCGCATTGGTGTCCAGGGAGCCAACGTCGATCCGGACTACGTGCTGGCGCTTTGTTATGCCGACGTGCAGCGCTACGACGATGCGCGTCACGCCTTTGCAGCGCAATACGGATTTGCACCGGATTCCGCAGAAGCATATCTGCTTGCCGGTCGCCTGTTCCTGCGCCGCGAATTGCGCGATGAAGCCGGTGCTGAAGCGACCAAAGCGCTCACCATCAATCCTTCACTGCCCCTGGCTCACGAGCTGCTGGGCGAGGTGGCGCTGTCCAGAGCCGACACGGCAGGCGCAATCCGCGAATTCGAAGCAGAACGCAAAATCAATCCGCTGAACCCCGACCTCTACGATCGACTTGGCGACGCCTACCTGCGCAACGGGCAATACGCGGAGCGCAACAGGCGTTGAATCGCGCCGTCCTGCTTGAGCCGCAGGCGACTGGTCCCTACATCCTTCTCGGCGAAACCTTCCTCAAGCTCAAGCAGCCGATCCAGGCCGCTGCACTATCTCGATCACGCCGAGAAGATGGACCCGTCCAACTACATTACGCACAACCTGCTCGGTCAGGCGTACAAGGCCACAGGACAACTCGACGAAGCGAATCGCGAATTCAAACTGGTCGTCGAGATTCAGCATCGGAATGATCCAAAGCCGGCGGGGAAGTAGACGATGCCGGCTAGCGCATTCGATTCAACCCATCTGACTGCCTGGGTTCTTCTCAGCGCTCGTGCTCGTCGCACCAGCGCAGTCGCACAAGCCAGAGCCGAGCCCGACGTCATCAAGCAGGCAGATGCGGCGTTTCACGAGGGATTTGCCGCGCGCCAGGCCGGCAATCTGGAGCTGGCGCGCAGCAAGTTTGCCGAAGTCGTTCGCTTGCAACCCAACATCGCCGAAGGACACGAAGCCCTCGGCGCCGTCCTGGTGGAGTTGGGCAAGCCGCTCGATGGCGCCAGGGAGTTCGAAGCGGCCGACAAGATCAAGCCCGGCGATGAAGGCATTGAAACGAATCTTGCGCTCGCATACTTCCAGGCAGGCGACGCAGCAAAAGCAATTCCGCACTTTGAATCCGCCGTGAGCCTATCGCAGCAGCCGGGCATGCGGCGTCGGAGGCTTCGTTCTACGATGCCTACGGACATGCGCTGGCCGCAAGCGGGCAAGCCGGATCAGGCAGCGTTACAGTTCGTTGCCGAAGAAGCGCTCACCGGCCCCCGCGCGGATCTCGAAGACGCGATCGGATACGCTCGATGCGCAGCAGGGAAACTGGCACGGAAGCGCAGCAGCGATTCGAGCATGCCATCTCGCTCGACGAGCTCCTACGTCCGCGCGCGCATTCATCTCGGTCTGCTCTTCCGCACGCAGAAAGACCTCGTCAATGCGCTGAACACGCTTTCGGCCGCCGCCGCTCTCGAGCCGCCCAACGCAGAAGCCCTGATGGAATACGGCCGAACGCTTGCCGTCGCCGGCAAAGACGAAGACGCGGTGCAGCAGTTCAACGCGGCCATCAAGGTCGACTCCAACTCTTCCTGGCATCCAGCTGGAACTGGCTATGGCCCTGCAGCGGCTCGGCCGCCAGCAGGATGCGATTCCCTGGTTTCAGCAAGCAGTCGAGCGCGAGCCGCACAACGCCGTCGGCGCTTACGAACCTTGGGCTGGCGCTGACGCTGACCGGCAAGGGCAAAGATGCACTCGACTACTTCAAGCGCGCCCTCGCCGAGAATCGCGAAGGATCCGATCGTCTACAAGGATCTCGGCGTCTGCCACATTCAGCTTTCCGCATTCGACGAGGCGATCGACGATTTCCAAAAGGCTCTCGCGCTCGATCCCAACGATCCCGCAGCTCCACTACGATCTCGGTCTCGCCTACAAGTTCAAAGACCGGCCTCGAGGATGCGATCGCCGAACTGAGCCGCGCCGGCCAGATGGATCCCAACCTGCAGGACCCCCCTTACACGCTCGGCATCCTCTACATGCAGCTTGGCAAGCTCGATGAGGCCGTCGTGGAACTTGAAAAAAGCCGTAGCGCTGCGTCCGGAAAACGGTGACGCGTGGGCCATCCTGGGCAGCACGCTCAAGCAGGATTCACGCCTGCCCGAAGCCGCCGAAGCGCTCGAAGAAGGCGATTCCGCTGCTGCCCGGCCAGCCCGGTCCGCGCGTCACGCTGGCCGGAGTTCTCGCTGAGCAGGCCGGCAATCTCAGCACCGAAGCTGACGCTGCTGAAGCCGCCGGCGATCAGCAAAAGGCCGATCAGTTGCGCAGTCAGATGAAGGAGCTTCGCACCCAGGCGGCCGATTACCGCAAGGAAGGCGCCGCATCTGGCGCGTGGCGCCGTCAGTCGGCAACGCGCCAACTTCGCTCTCAATGCCGGCAATCAGCTCATGCTGCGCGGCCAGATCGCCGACGCCATTGCGCGCTACCAGGAGTCGGTTGCCGCCGATCCCACCTTTGCCGAAGCGCATACCCAACTCGCCATTGCCTACGAGCGCCAGGGCCGCGCCGATGAAGCCGCCGCCGAGCGCACCAAGGCGGCAGACCTGGGCAAGGCGCAGTAGAATACTCCTTCGCATTTTTTGCCATTCATGGAGCCTCTCATGAGACACAAGCTGTTTCACTGTTCCGCATCGCTGTTGTGCGCAGACTTCTGCATTCGCTCTGCTGGTCGTTGCTGCTCGCGACGGCATTCGCATCCTCGTCGCCGCTCCAGCGCAGCAGCGCCGACCGAACAACGCTGGACCGAAGCGCAGGCCAACGACTGGTATGCCAGGCAGCCCTGGCCCGTGGGCGCGGATTTTCTGCCGTCGACCGCCATCAATGAACTGGAGATGTGGCAGGCCGACACCTTCGATCAGCCGCACCATCGACCGCGAACTCGGCTGGGCCGAAGGCCATCGGCATGAACACCATGCGCGTCTTCCTGCACAACCTGCTCTGGGAGCAGGATCCCAAGGGCTTCCAGCAGCGCATCGACACGTTCCTCGACCATCGCCGCCCGTCACCACATCCGGCCCGTCTTTGTGCTCTTCGACTCCTGCTGGGATCCGCATCCCAAGCTCGGTCCGCAGCATCCGCCCATTCCGGGCGTGCACAACTCCGGCTGGGTGCAGGCTCCCGGCGCCGAGATCCTCGCCGACCCCGCGCAGTATCCGCGCCTCGAGAGCTACGTTGAAGGTGTGGTCGGCGCGTTCGCCAACGACCCGCGCATCCTCGCGTGGGATCTGTGGAACGAGCCCGACAACGGCAACGACACGTCGTACTGCAAACGGCGAGCCGAAGAACAAGAACGAGATCATCGCCGGCCTTCTGCCGCAGGTCTTTGTGTGGGCCCGTTCCGCGCATCCCACGCAGCCCCTCACCAGCGGCCTCTGGCACGGCGACTGGACATCCCTCGACACAATGCCGCCCGTCGCCCGAATCCAGATCGAGCAGTCCGACATCCTCAGCTTTCACAACTACGGCTGGCCCGAAGATTTTGAGGCGCACGTCAAGCTGCTCCAGCAATTCCATCGCCCCATCATCTGCACCGAATACATGGCCCGCAACATCGGCAGCACCTTCGACACCATCCTTCCGCTCGCGAAGAAGTACCACGTCGGCGCCATCAACTGGGGCCTGGTTGCCGGCAAGAGCCAGACCTGGATTCCCTGGGATTCCTGGCAGCGCCCCTATGTGACCGATCAGCCGCATGTCTGGCAGCACGACGTCTTCCACCCCGACGGCACGCCCTACCGCACCGCGCGAAGTGGAGATCATCCGCAGCCTGACCAGCGGAAATTAAGCCGCGTGGAATTATGTTCTTAGAGCCGTCCATGAACCCATTTACAAGTGGGGTGTCATCCTGAGCGTAGCGGCTTTGGGGCTCCGCGTTCGCGCGAGCGAGCGGGGGGTAAGCGGAGCGAAGGATCTGCTTTTTCCCCGCATCCTCCATAAATCCCAACATTCGCAGGCTGATATACCAGTCATTTTCCTGTTGTCGGGCGCCCTGATTCGCGCCTATAGTGCTGCCCATGCATGCCTACGGCCGCCGCTCCTTCCTCAAGCAGGCTGCAACGCTTGCCGGCGCATTCTCAGTCAACAGCCTCTTCCACCAGGCGCACGCCGCGGAGTTTTCCGCCGCCGGCGCCCGCATCGCGCACCTCAGCCCCGAGCTCGCCGCGCAGGATGAAGACTACTGGAGCGTGATTCAGCGCGCCTACTCGGTCAATCCCAACCTCATCAACCTCAACAACGGCGGAGTCTCGCCCGCGCCCATCGTGGTGCAGCAGGCCGTCGAGCGCTACAACCAGCTCTCCAACGAGGGCCCGTCGTATTACATGTGGCGCATCCTCGACCAGGGCCGCGAGCCGCTGCGCGAAAAGCTTGCCCAACTCGCTGGCACAAAGTCAGACGAGATCGCCATCAATCGCAACTCCACCGAGGCGCTCAACACCATCATCTACGGGCTCGATCTCAAGAGCGGCGACGAGGTCATCGGCACCAAGCAGGACTACCCCAACATGATCCAGGCCTACCGCCAGCGTGCCATGCGCGAGGGCATCGTCTACAAGCAGACTCAGCTTCGACTTCCCCATCGAAGACGACGACCAGATCGTCCGCGCCTACGAGCAGGCCATCACGCCGCGCACCAAGCTGATCCACGTCACCCACATGATCAACTGGGTCGGCCAGACCATGCCCGTGGCGAAGATCGCCGACATGGCGCACTCCCACGGCATCGAAGTCCTCGCCGACGGCGCCCACTCCTTCGGCCTCATGGACTTCAAGGTCACCGACCTGCACTGCGACTACTTCGGCACCAGCCTGCACAAGTTCCTCTCCGCGCCCATCGGCACCGGCATGATGTGGGTCCAGCCAGGACAAGATCGAGAAGCTCTGGCCGCTCACCTGCAACGACAAGCCGCACAGCGCCGACATCCGCAAGTTTGAAACCCTCGGCACGCGCAGCTTTCCGCTCGAGCAGGGCATCGGCGAAGCCATCAACTTCCACGAGGGCATCGGCGCGAAGCGCAAGGAAGAGCGCATCCGCTATCTGAAGAACTACTGGGCCTCGCGCGTCCAGGAAACGAAGAAAGTAAAGCTGCACACCTCGCTCAACGCCAAGCTACTCCTGCGCCATCTGCGGAGTCAGCATCGACGGCATGACGCCTGCCGACCTCGAAAACGCGCTCTTCAATCAGTACAAGATCCACACCGTCGGCATCGTCTGGGAAAACATCAGCTGCGTCCGCGTAACCCCGCACGTCTACACAACCATCCCCGACCTCGACAAGTTAGTGCGCGCCATCCAGACAATCGCCGCGTGACCAGATACGTTTCCCGGCCTCCCGGTTCCGCCAGGCTCTGCGCTGCCTGACCGCTGCGGTACCATCACCGATATGCAACTTCGCAGCGCAATGCTTTACGTAGGACCTGGAACGCATGAAGGGGTTCTATGGTGACATGCTCGGAATTGAAGATCCCGAGGGAAACGTCTTTCAATTCTGCTCTTCCAGCGCGGACGCTCTGGCTTGATTTTTGAAAGGAGGTCACGTATGAGAACAATGAAATCGGCCTGGCTCGCAATGATCTGCGCTCCCCTGCTGTTGCTGGGTGCGCAAACCACCGAGGGACGATTCGACGGAAATTGGACCACGCATCTGGCCTGCGAAGCGCACGGCGAAACGCCCGCCTACAAGTGGGAATTTCCCGCCGTCATCAAGGACCGCACACTGCATGCGCAGCATGGCGAACAGGGCGGACCCGGCTACCTCGTCATCGATGGCCCCATCGCGCAGGACGGGAGCGCCAGGCTCAAGGCCAAAGGCACAGTCACCAACTCCCACGCGCATGGAGTCTTCGCCATGAAGGGCAACAACTACGATTACAACATCAAGGCGCAATTCACGGATACCAGGGGCACGGGAACAAGGGACGAGGGCGTCGGCATTCTGGGCCGACCCTGCACCTTCGAATTCGATAAGCAGACCGATGCAACCGCCGCTCCACCACCTGCGCAATAGCTGGGTTCTGCCTTACTTGTGGTGGAATCCGCAAACCATCACCACGGAGAAGAGAGCGAAATACGCCACTGCAATTCCGAAGCACCGCCAATCCCGGGCAGTCTTGGGGTTGCAATCGTGAGAACCGGAATTTCATCGCTGACTTGCTAACTTGCTTGCCGCGAAGCGGCGCTAACTTGCTGCTCCAGTCACAACAAACAAGCCTGCGATACCACGACAGGCGCTCGCCAACCCGTTTTTTTAGAGCCTCGCGGTCCGCGGAGAAAAATCTGTCAAGAGCCAAGGCCAGCTCATCCGGCGCAACTAACATGGATCGAATTGCTTACGGCGTCGAGATTTTTGCAGGCTATTTCCCTCGATTCGCTATCCTCAAATCAGCAGGGAATAAGGCGGGGCCGCGCTCCCCTTGTCCCCCTCAACAAAAATCTGCATGAATTTACGCGTTATCTCTTCGTCAAACCGAACCCAGCCGCTGCAATTTGGCTTGTAAGTCCTTATTGGAGACGACTCTGCAGCCAAGTCTAATCCGCAGACGACTTTGCGCAGAATCCTGCTCCTAAACCAATGAGAACGGCGGACTTCCTTACAGAGTATGGGGGGGACCCCCAAACGCGAATCGCATCAGCCGCTGCGCGGTTTCCAGCCGAGCCAGTCGAGGACCCATTGCCACGTGCCGTCCTGGGTAGCATGGCCGGGCGGCTGCGGCAGCGCAGCAGTCGGAAACTCAACCGGCTTGCCGCGATAGCTGTCGGCCAGCTGCTTGAAGACGCGTCCCGCAGGCTTCACGCGGCCATCGTTGGTCAGCAGGCCCAGCGTGTACTCCAGCGGATTGAAATCGAATTTGCGATCGACATCGTGGCTGTCCCAGTAGCTGAACCAGCTCACGCCCTCCGCGATGGCCGCATGCACTGCCTTGTCGAGCCACTCCGCCTGCTGCTCGTCAGTCAGTTCCTTGATGCAGGTGTTGAACTCGCCCGCCCACACCGGCTTTTGCTGTGTTCCCGCGTAAGAGCGGATCAGCGCTGCCATCGCTGCCAGCAGCTTCACGCTCGGCGGATCCATGGCGCCGCCGTACTTCACCGCGCCCGTCCAGAAGGGATAGCAGTGCATCACCGGCATGCTCTGGTCGGCCACCAGCGCCTTCGGAGAAAACGTCGTTTCGCAAACCACGGCATGTGGTCGACTCCGTTCACATGCAGCCGGCCGGGCAATGCGGAGTCCATCAACCGAACATCCGCGCCATCCATGCATCGCCGTCGCCCGTCTTCGCGCTCCAGCAGGTGTTGATCTCATTGCCCATGTCGAAGCCGATCACATTCTGGTGCGGCGCGAGCGTTCGGCCCAGTTCGCGAACAAACAGATCCTCGGCATCAAGCATTACCCGGTCGGTGAAAGAAGCCTTCGACAGCCGGTTGAACGGCGGCAGAAAGAACCAGCCGCTCAACTGGCCGGTAAAGACAGTCACCAGGGCGTCGAGGTGGCGCTCGCCCATCAGCGTAATCAAGCTGATCCAGGCGCTCAAGATGCGCCGGGCTCACCCACTTGGGATTGGGTTGAAAGAAAGGCCAGATCAGCAGGATGCGCAGGTGATCGGCTCCCAGCGCGGCGATCGCATCGAGATCGCGCTTGATCGGATCGGGATTCCAGTCGTTCCAGCAGAACCACCAGTTGTGCGACGGCGTGTAGTTCACGCCGAAACGGTGGCGCAACGGATCGAGGCTGCGCGAGACCGGCGATTGTCCGCCGCACTGCAAATGCGTGCGAACAGCCTGCTCGATGCCGCGACGCGCTGCCTGCGACGGCCGCGCTGCTTGAGAGAAATCTGCGTCTGTTCATGAAAGGATGTCCTTCTGACGAAAAGCAAGACTAATCCCAACGCGGCGCGTCCAGGATCTGGATACCCAAACTGCCTGGCCGCACAAAACGTCACTCTTTCGGAAACATCGCCGCACGAATCCACAACGTGGGAGACCTAAAATAAGTTGTGCGCAAAGCCCTTCTTTTTATCGTTCCGCTCGTCATCTCTTGTTCCCATTGCCATCGTCGTGGGATGGTCCTCAGCACCCACGATCGACCTTCCAACCCCGGTGAACACCCTCGGACAGGCCACGCCGATCAGCGTGCATGTCACCGATCCGCGCGGCATTCGCAGCGTCTCCGCCACCGTTGAGCAGAACGGCGCAAGCTATCCCGTCTGGAAAATGGCGCAGCCCTCAAAGGCCAAGGAAGCCACGTGGAATTTCACCGCCGGCGTCAAGACAACGCCGCAGCTCAAGGACGGCAAGGCCAAGCTGATCGTCGAAGCGACCTCGAACGATCTGCTGCACAAGTCCGCTCGCCTCGAGCGCGATGTGACGGTCGTGACGCAGCCGCCCACCGTCAGCGTCGACTCCGACCAGCACTACCTCTACATCGGCATGGCCGACGCGCGACCTTCAATGTCACCGGCGCTTACACGGCGGCCGGCGTGCGCGTCGGCGACCAGTCCTATCGCGCCTGGCCGATGCCGGGCGGCAAGCCGGGCCTGTTCTCGCTCTTTGCCTTTGCCTGGAACATGCCGCAGAGCACAATTCCCGCTGGTCTTTGCCTCCAACGGCGCGGGCAACGACGTCACCAGCCCGATCACGTCATCTTCCCGAAAAAAGAGCAGCCGCACTACACCGTCCACGACCTGCAGGTCAGCGACGCCTTCATGCAGAAAGTCGTCGGCGAACTCGATCCGAACGGCTCCGGCGACATGGTCACGCGCTTCGTCAGGATCAACAACGAGATGCGCAAGTCGAACAACAAGACGCTCTCCGATCTGCGCTTCAAGACGGCGGATCACTTCCTGTTCTCGCAGCCCTTCCAGCGCCAGTCGCACTCGCAGGCCGAGGCCACCTTCGCCGATCTGCGCAACTACATCTACCAGGGCAAGAAGATCGATCAGCAGGTGCATCTTGGCTACGACCTCGCCGTCACGCAGCACGTCGGCGTCGAGGCCTCGAACGACGGCCGCATCGTCTGGGCCGCGCCGCTTGGCATCTATGGCAACTGCGTTGTGGTCGACCACGGCTACGGACTGCAGACGATCTACGGCCACATGAGCCACATCGACGTGCACGAAGGCGACATGGTGAAGCGCGGCCAGGTCATGGGCCAGAGCGGCATGACCGGCATGGCCGGCGGCGACCACATCCACTTCGCCATGCAGCTTGACGGCGTGCAGATCGACCCCAAAGAATGGTGGGATCCGCACTGGATTCAGGACCACATCACCAGGCGCGTCGATGTCGGCATGGCACCCGTACCCGAGGTGGCCGCAGCGCCGGCGAAGAGGCACGCTCATCGCGCAGGGTCGAAAAGACGCAGTATAGCCGATTGTCGCGCTTTGATTCAGCCGCAAGGCCAGAAGTGTATCGATCGCTGTGGCGGCATAAGCCTCTTGAATGCTATGCTTTCGCGCTATGAAGTCGAGGCTGTACTTTGCACTCGCCTGTTTTCTTGCCGCATCACTTGGAGCCGGATTTCAGACCTTTGCCCAGCAGCCTGATCCGGCCATTGCGTCGCTTGCAGGCGCGCCCTTCGCCCGAGTGGCTGAAATCGGGCACCATCTACCAGATCTTTGTGCGCTCGTTCTCGCCCTCGGGCGATCTGAACGGCGTCACCGCACGGCTCGACGACCTGCACAAGCTTGGCGTGAACATCCTGTGGCTCATGCCGATCCATCCCGACGGCCAGGTAAAGAAGAAGGGCTCGCTCGGCAGTCCCTACGCCGTCCGCGATTACTACGCGATCGATCCCGACGATCGGAACCAAGGACGATCTGCATCGGCTGGTCGCGGAAGCGCACAAGCGCCAGATGAAGGTCATCATCGATATGGTGGCCAATCACACCGCGTGGGACAGCGTGATGATGGCGCACCCTGAGTTCTACAAGAAAGATAAGGAAGGTCACGTCACCTATCCCTACGACTGGACCGACGTCGCAGCGCTCGACTACTCGAATCCCAGGCTGCGACGCTACATGACGGATGTGCTGCTCTACTGGATCAAGAACTTCGATCTGGACGGATACCGCTGCGACGCGGCTGGCCGAGATCCCACGTCGACTTCTGGGAACAGGCGCGCAAGGAACTGGAACAGGTTAAGCCGGACATCATGATGCTGGCCGAAGCGCAGAAGCCGGAACTGTTGCGCAGCGCCTTCGACATCGATTACGCATGGCCCATGATGCACACCGTCGACGATGTCGAGATGAATGGAGAGCCCGCTACGAAGATCAAGGACACGATTGAGCAGCAGCAGGCACTCTTTCCCAGGGGCGCTTTGCACATGCGCATGAGCGACGATCACGACGAGTTGCGGGCGACCACGCGCTACGGCTTTCCGGGCGCAATCGCCGCGTCGGCGTTGATGTTCACGCTGGACGGCGCGCCGCTGATCTACAACGGCATGGAAGTCGGCGACTCGACGCAGTCACGCGATCCGGCGCTGTTTGAGCCGCAGAAGATCTTCTGGGGCGCGGCAAAGTGGCATCCGATTACCCAAGGTTCTACGCGCTGATGACCGACTCTGCGACACGACCACCCGGCTCTCCAGCAAGGAGCAACCATATGGTTGCACAACAGCGATGAGCGGCATGTGGTTACCTATCTGCGCCGCGCAGGCAGCGAAGAATTCCTGATTGCCGTGAACCTGTCGAACACGCCTTTCCGCGGAACCGTGGAAGCCGCCGGGAATTGGAAAGAGATCGAACTTCCAGTCTCGAAACCTGAACCTGAAGCCGTTCCGTTTCTCTCGCTGAACGCGTTCGAGGCTCGCATCTTTCAAAAGCAAGCCCAGTAGGAAGAGCTCATGAGCACATCGCAGACCGAACCGGTTGGAACCAAGACCGTCACATACTTCCGCAAGCCCGAGCGCAGCTTCTGGCAGATCTGGAACATGAGCTTCGGGTTCCTGGGCATCCAGTTTGGCTGGGGCCTGCAGATGGCCAACATGAGCGCCATCTACGAGTATCTCGGCGCGCGTGCCGACCAGATTCCGATTCTGTGGCTCGCCGCTCCGCTCACGGGATTGCTGATTCAGCCGCTCATCGGCCACGCCAGCGACCACACATGGGGACCGTCTGGGCCGTCGTCGTCCCTATTTTCTTGCCGGCGCAATCCTCAGTTCGCTCATGCTGCGTCTTCATGCCCAACGCATCCGCCCTGTGGATGGCGGCTGGAATGCTGTGGATCCTGGATGCCTCCATTAACGTGAGCATGGAGCCGTTTCGCGCGTTTGTTGCCGACATTCTGCCGGAAGGTCAGCGCACAGCGGGCTTCGCCATGCAGAGCCTGTTCATCGGTCTTGGCGCTTCGCTCTCATCGGCGCTGCCGTTATATCCTCACCAACGTCTTCCACATGCAGCAGATAAGTCGGAGATACGCGCGCTGTTCCAACCGTCGTGCGCCTCTCGTTCTACGTCGGAGCGGTAGCATTCATCGGTGCCGTGCTCTGGACGATCGTGACCACCAAGGAATATCCGCCGCAGGATATGGAGGCATTCCGTCGCGCCAAGGCAGAAAAGACCGGGCTCGCAGCGAACGCGCGCGAGATCTTTACGGCAATCGCCGAGATGCCCGACACCATGCGCAAGCTCGGCCCCGTCCAGTTGTTGCACCTGGCTAGGCCTCTTCTGCATGTGGCTCTATTTTCCGGTGGCCGTGGCGCACAACGTCTTCGGCGCCAGCGACACCAGTTCGCCGCTGTACCAGGCCGGAATTGAATGGGGCGGCAGCTGTCTTGCCATCTACTACATTGTCTGTTTCGTCTTCTCGTTCGCGCTGCCGCGCCTGGCTCGCTGGATCGGGCGCAAGCATACCCACACCTCTGCCTGCTGTGCGGCGCGGTGGGATTGATGTCGGTCGCGCTCATCCACAACAAGTATCGTGCTGCTGCTCACCATGGTTGGCGTCGGCATTGCCTGGGCAAGCACTCTTGTCTATGCCCTACGCGATTCTTGCCGCTTCTATTGCCGCCGCCCGCACCGGTGTCTACATGGGCATCTTCAACTTCTTCATCGTGACGCCGGAGATTCTGGCCGTCGCTTTTCTTCGGCTGGTTCATGATCCATATTCTCGCACAACAACCGCATCTACGCCATCATTGCCGGAGGCGTCTTCCTGCTGATTGCCGCGCTCCTGATGCAGCGCGTGCGAGATCCGCAAACGCTGAGCGTTCAAGACGTGTAGCGCCGATCTGCTCAGGATCAAGTCTTCTTTTTGCCGCCGGTCGCCTGCTTGCACGACCTGCGACAAGCAGTGCATGCAACCGGTCCGATTCCCTCAGTCAGCGCGGCGGGACCGGGCTGCAGAATCAGCGATGACGGAATCTCGTAGAGCCGGTCCAGTCGCACCGCCGCAATCTGATCCGCCGCCGGCCTCGAGTGAATCTCCTCCATCTTCACTTTCATTCCGCACCACGATGCGAAGATCACATCGGGTTTCGCTGTACCACCGACTCCCACTGAACCACTCGATCCTGCGCTTTCCGGCTTTTGCGAAGTTCAGGAAAGATCGGCTCGCCGCCGGCGATCTCGACGAGTTCTTCTACCCATTCAATGCCGCTGATGATCGGATCGTTCCACTCTTCGAAGAACACGCGCGGGCGCCGGGGAAATCTCGGCTGCCGACACGCGATACGTTCGAGACCGCTTGGTAGTACGAGCAATCAGCTCAGTCGCCTTGGCCTGCTTGCCGACGATTCGGAGATCATGGCGATCGTCTCGAAGATCTCTGCGATGCTCCGCTGATTGCAATTCAGTACGGTGAGACCCGCGCAGCGAAGCCTCGCGCGTGATCTCCGCCTGCACATCGGAGTAGGTAATGATCAGGTCCGGTTCAAGCCGGCGATCGCGTCAAAATTGCATCGCGAAAGGTCGAGACCCGCGGCTTCTGCCGCACTTCCGGCGGTCGCGTCGAGAATCCCGAGACCCCGACGATCCGCTCCTGCTCGCCAAGCAGGTAGATCAGTTCGGCCACCTCGTCTGACAGGCAGACAATGCGCCTTGGAAAGGAGGAAACATGGTCGTGGAAAATCGCGGAACACATGCTGCGCTTAGTCTTACATGCTGCCTACGATATATCATCCGCATGCGTCACTATTCGTCTATGGGACGGCTCGAACGCGAAATTCTGGCCCATTCATCGCAGACCCGTCTTCAAGAGCATCGGAGTATGTTGTGCGAACACCTTATCGAAGTGTCGAGTTAACACAGGTAACGGAATGGGAAGACGGCAAAACCCGAGCCTACGATGACTGTTTGGCATCTGAGGAGCCGCTCGAAATTCGCATCGGCGGGAAACCTCTCAGCGTGACGATGCGGACACCCGGTCACGACGAAGAACTGGCCGCAGGCTTTCTATGGACCGAGGGAGTCATCGACTCGAAGAATCAAATCGCGGCGATTCGACAGGCCGGTTCTGGAACCGAGGCACGGAACAACCTGGTCGAGATCGAACTGCGAGAGAACTCGTTCGACCCCGAAAACTTGCAGCGTAATTTCTTTGTTGCGTCGAGTTGCGGAATCTGCGGAAAGGCATCGATTGAATCAATCCGGGCACGCGGTCTCAAGCCTCCGGACGCCGATTTCAGAATCGATCCGGAGATGCTATGCGCACTCCCGGAGCGCCTGCGTGCGGAGCAGCAGGTCTTTGGACGAACGGGAGGACTTCATGCCGCCGCTCTCTTCGATTCCAGGGGAAACCTTCTCGCGCTTCGCGAAGATATCGGTCGACATAATGCGGTCGACAAGATTGTTGGCTGGGCGCTACTCGAAGGTCGGCTTCCACTTTCAGCTCATGTGCTTATGGTCAGCGGCCGTGGGGGCTTCGAAATTGTCCAAAAGGCATTGACGGCAGGCATTCCCGTTGTGGCTTCTGTCTCGGCTCCGTCAAGCCTCGCCGTCAAGCTCGCTCGAGAACTTAGTCTCACTCTCATTGGTTTCCTGCGGGGGCGGCGATTCGTGGTTTATTCGGGCCAGCGCCGTTGTTTTCCTCCGGCGAAATAACGGCGCTCGGCGTTTTCCGCATCTGTTCAGCGCCGATTGTGCTTCGATTGTGGAGAAGGGGAGCGGCTTTTCATTCGATGAACCGTAAACATTAATTTGCTATTAACCTTTCCCAACCCCTTCCGCCTCTTTAACTTCGTGTGCTAGCATCCTCCTCCAGTTTTAAAACGTCTAAAATCTCCAATGGCTGACGCCACGATTAACGGAACGACGGTGCCTTTTCCCGGGCGAGCGCCTGGTGGACGTCATCAACCGGTCGGGAAGCGATCTGCCCCAAGTTTGCTATCATCCTCAGCTCGGCCCCATCCAGACATGCGATACCTGCATGGTCGAGGTGGATGGGAAGCTGATTCGGGCATGCGGCACAACGGCCGTCGACGGCATGAAGGTAGTCACCTCCTCTGCTCGTGCAACTGCAGCTCAGCGCGAGGCATTTGACCGGATCCTCGGCAACCACCTTCTCTATTGCACGGTCTGCGACAACAACAACGGGAACTGTACCGTGCACAACACGACGAAGATGCTGGCCATCGAGCACCAGGGGATCCCGTACAAGCCCAAGCCCTACTCTGTCGACAATTCCAACCCCTTTTACCGCTATGACCCGGACCAGTGCATCCTGTGCGGCCGCTGTGTTCAAGCCTGCCAGAACGTCCAGGTGAACGAGACCCTAACTATCAATTGGGAAGATCCACACCCGCGGGTTCTATGGGACGGGGGTGCACCGATTGGGGAATCGAGTTGCGTATCATGCGGTCATTGCGTCACGGTCTGTCCCTGCAACGCTCTTATGGAGAAGTCGATGCTTGGCGAAGCCGGCTACATGACCGCCCTTCCGGCAAGCGCGCTGAATGGGATGATCGACATTGTCAAGGGACTCGAAGGCGAGGTCGGTTACGGTTCAATCCTTGAGATCTCCGAGATTGAGGCGGCGATGCGTGAATCCCGTCTCAAGCGAACCAAGACGGTATGCACCTACTGCGGCGTGGGCTGCAGCTTCGACATCTGGACGCAGGATCGGCACATTCTGAAAGTCGAGCCGGCGCACGGTGCAGCCAACGGAATTTCGACCTGCATCAAGGGCAAGTTCGGCTGGGAGTATGTGAACAGCGCAGATCGCCTGACCAAACCCCTGATTCGCGAAGGCGACAAGTTCCGGGAAGCAACATGGGACGAAACACTCTCGCTCGTGGCGCGCAGGTTTACTGAGATCAAGGCGTCAACAGGACCAGATTCGCTGGCCTTTATCTCTTCGTCGAAGTGCACCAACGAAGAGAGCTACCTGATGCAGAAGCTGGCCCGCGCCGTGATCGGCACCAACAATATGGATAACTGTTCGCGCTATTGCCAGGCGCCCGCGACAATCGGCCTCTGGCGGACCGTGGGATACGGTGGCGATTCAGGATCGATCTCCGATATCGAAAACGCCGAACTCGTCCTGATCATTGGCAGTAATACGGCTGAGAGTCATCCGGTGCTTGCTACGCGCGTAAAGCAGGCGCACAAACTCCGTGGACAGAAACTTATCGTCTCTGACCTGCGCAAGCACGAGATGGCAGCACGGGCGGATGTATTTCTCCACCCCCGACCCGGGACCGACCTCATCTGGCTATCCGCCATCACGCGATATATCTTCGACAACGGACTCGCGAAGAAGGAATTCCTCAATAAATGGGTCAATGGCGTTGAGGAGTACATCAGCAGCCTTGCGCCTTTCACTATGGAAATGGCCAGCGAACGGTGCGGCCTGCCGCTGGAAACACTCAAGCAGGTCGCGCACATGATTGCAGAGGCCGGCTCGGTCTGCATCCTCTGGGCCATGGGTGTAACGCAGCATGTGATGGGTTCGGATACTTCCACTGCAATCTCAAATCTGTTGCTGATGACCGGAAACTACATGCGTCCCGGGACCGGTGCCTACCCTCTGCGCGGGCACAACAACGTCCAGGGTGCGAGCGATCACGGCGCCATGCCGAACTATTTCTCTGGCTACCAGAAGGTAGACGACCCGGGAATTCGAGCCAAGTTTGAGAAAGCATGGAATGTGACGTTGCCGCCTAAGCCTGGACTGAACAATCACCAGATGATCGACGCAATCTATGAGGGCAAGCTGAAAGCGATGTACCTGTTCGGCGAAGAAATCAGTATGGTCGACTCGAACGCCAATTACGTACGCGGCGGCTTGGCCAGGCTCGACTTTTTTGTGGCGCAGGACATCTTCTTCTCAGACACGTGCCGGTATGCCGACGTGGTTCTTCCCGCAAGCCCCAGCCTTGAGAAAGAAGGAACCTTCACCAGCACCGAGAGACGCATTCAGCGGCTCTACCAGGTGTTTGAACCACTCGGCGATAGCCGCCCCGACTGGAGAATCATCCAGGACATCGCGAACCGGCTGGGCGCCGGCTGGAACTATGAGCATCCTTCGAAGATCTATGAAGAGATTGCGGCGCTGTCGCCGTTGATGGCCGGAGTCAGCTACGAGCGGCTCGAAGGCTATAAGACTTTGCAGTGGCCAGTTGCCGCGGATGGCTCCGACCAGCCGCTTCTTTACACGGAGAAGTTCCATTGGCCGGATGGGAAAGCCAAATTGTTTCCGTTGACCCTGTCAGACCCGACCGATCGTCCGGATGCGGAATACGACCTCCATCTGAACAACGGCAGGCTCCTTGAGCACTTCCATGAAGGCAACATGACCTATCGCACAGAAGGCATACGCGAAAAGACTCCATGCACGTTTGTGGAAGTCTCGCCCGAGCTAGCCAATGATCGCGGAATTCAAAGTGGAAGCTGGGTCGAACTGATCTCGCGCTACGGCAAGGTTCGGGTACAGGCTCTGGTCACCGATCGGGTGAAAGGCAGAGAGCTTTACATGCCGATGAATTCGGTGGAAGAGCCCGTCAACAAGCTGACCAGCAGCCACACCGACAAGGTTACGAGCACTCCCGCGTACAAAGAAACTTCAGTGCAAATGCAGCTCACTACCGACAAGGAGGACGGCCCGCTGCCTCGCGGCAACTTTCGTTTTGGCCACCCGACGCCGCAACAGGGTGTGGAAGTGGAGCGGAAGTGGAACCGGCCCGACTACCGTGAACCCGGGCATCAACTCGTGCAAATCCAGACGCGCTAGGAGAAGCCATGGCTCAACCCATTCCGCTTGAATTGCCGCCGCGCGATCCGCGCAAGGAACTGATCGCGCGGCTCGAACAAGCTCCTGTCGAGCACGCCGAAGCCCTGCTCGAATCCTATGAACTTCTCCAGGAACTGCACGAGCATCGCGTTCTTGCTCTCTTGCGCGGCGCATTGGGCGCCAGCGACAAGATCGTCGAGTCCGCGGTTGAAGCAGCCCAGTCGCCTGAATCCATCGTGGCAATGCGCAATGCCGTGATCCTGGGCAAGATGCTTGGCTCCATCAATCCTGAACTGCTTCAATGTTATGCAACCGCGGTGGCCGAGACGTTGGGCAGCAAAAGAAGGCCCGTGATTGAGCCTCCGGGACTGCTTACACTACTGAGCGAGTTCCGTCATCCCGAACTGCGTCGAACTATCGCGCTCATCAATCGATTTCTAGAAGTTATGGGAACTGAGTTGAAAACGAGAGGAAGCTTGCAAACTGGAACGACGGGCTCAAAGTGATGTCCTGGAGAATACCGAATGGAAAGTAGAAAGCGTTGGGGTATTGCCCTGGCAGGCTTTTTGATGCAGATGGCGCTTGGCGCAGTTTATGCGTGGAGCGTATTCCGAGCCCCGTTGGCCAAGCAGTTTCATTGGACTATTTCACAAGTCACGCTTACTTTCACCATCGCCATTTTCGTGCTGGGTGTAGCGGCGTTCGTGGGAGGATTGTGGCTGCACAAGTCCGGACCGCGCGTCGTTGCCCTGACGGGAGGCTTTCTTTACGGCTTGGGCGTCTTTCTCGCCGGCTTTTCAGCTAATAGGTTGTGGTGGCTCTATCTCTCCTATGGATTCATTGGCGGCATGGGCCTTGGCCTCGGATACATCGTGCCGGTTGCCGTGCTGGTCAAGTGGTTTCCCGATCGCCGTGGACTGATCACCGGAATCGCAGTGGGTGGATTCGGTGCGGGTGCGCTCGTCACCGCGCCTGTGGCCACGCAACTCATCCAACGAGTCGGGGTCCTGCAAACGTTCGCATATCTTGGAATCGCCTATCTGGTTGTGACGATGGCCACCGGTTCATTCATGCAGAATCCGCCAGCCGGATGGACACCCCAGGGGTGGACGCCCAGCGCCACGCAAATGGCGCAAAGGGCAACAACCGACTACACCCTTTCCGGAGCGCTGGTGACCTGGCAGTGGTGGGTGCTGTGGCTGCTTCTGTTTCTGAACGTGACGGCTGGAATCTCGCTGATTTCGCAGGAGTCGCCCATATTCCAGGAGGTCGCAAAAGTTGGAGCAGTCGCTGCCGCCGGTATGGTTGGTGTCGTGAGCATTGGCAACGCCGTCGGGCGCATCTTCTGGGCTACTGTATCGGACATCATCACGCGCCGTTGGACATTTACTTTGATGTTTTTGCTCCAGGTTGCCTTTTTCTGGTACCTGCCCGCTATGGCCTCTGCTCCTGTCCTGACCATCGTCTCTTTTCTCATCCTCTCGTGTTACGGCGGAGGCTTTGGCACCATGCCCGCATTTGCGGCCGACTACTTCGGTTCAAAAACTGTCGGCCCCATTTACGGGTTAATGCTTACAGCATGGGGTAGCGCAAGTGCCTTTGGTCCGCTTCTCATTGCTCAAATGCGTCAAAGCAGCGGCTCTTACACCACGGGCCTGCACGTCATCGCGGCAATTATGTTGATCTCCGCAGTGATTCCGCTATTCGTCCGTCCGCCAAAAGCGAAGACCGCTTCATCCGTGTCGGGAGTCTTTGCAACTAATGCCAGCAACCCCAGCTGACGTGATTAATCCGACGTCTCGGCGTGATCATGGGCCTGCCACCGACCCGCTGTTTCGGTTTTCCATCTAACTCTCGATTTCGTCCTGCCCGCAACTTTCATTGTCCTTTCCGCAACTGGACCTCTCTGGTCTGTCCGAATCAGGCTACTCTGGCAGCGTCCGCAATCCTCTCCCGCCGGAAACTGGAGTAAGCCATGCAGAGTCGCAGCCTCGCATCCAATGTCGGCATTTACGCATACGCCGGCGGAGCCATTCTCCTCGGTCTTGTCGGCCTGGCTTCGGGCGACTTCGCCACAACCTGGCAGCGCGTCGGCCCGAACGTACCCTTCCGCGAGCCACTCGCCTATCTCACCGCCATTATTGAACTCGCCGCCGGCCTTGCCCTTCTCGTACGCCGGACTGCTCGTGCGGGCGCCCTTACACTCACCGTCGTCTACTCCATCTTCACGCTTGTGTGGGTGCCCAAAGCTCTAGTCGACAATCTGCACGAATTCGACGCCAGAGGCAACTTCTTTGAAGAGTTCTCGCTCGTCGTCGCCGGAGCCGTCCTCTTCGCGTCGTTCTCGCTGGCCGGATCGCCCATCGCGCGCCGCGAGTCCCTGTTCGCCCGTCTCTACGGCCTCTCCGCCATCTCCTTCGGCGTGGTCCATATCTACGACATGCCTGGCCTGCTTACTTGGATTCCCAAGTGGATTCCGCCTTCGCAGATGTTCTGGGCCTATGTCACCACCATCGGCTTCTTCCTCGCCGCCGCCGCCATCCTCTCAGGCATCATGGCAACGCTCGCCTCGCGCCTCATCACTGCTGAGATTGTGGGCTTCGAAATCCTGGTCTGGATTCCTAAGCTCCTCGCCGGTCCCCGCGACCATTTCAACTGGGCCGGTAACGGCATCTGCATCGCGATCGCCGGCGCCACATGGGTCGTCTCCGACTCGATCTGCCGTACCGCCAAACGAGCGCCCGCCCACACAGAATCCGTCACCGAAGTCAGCGCTCCCGCCTGATAATCCGCACGTCTGTCATGGGCGTCTGTACGCGAGATTTCTGTCGCTCGCGCAATGAGCAAACCCTCCCGCACAGCCGATACGAAGGTATCGATCAACACCATTGTCCAATTGTCTTACTCCCGCCCCTCCGGTTTAATTGCAATCGTTGCAGAGGACCTCACATCGGGCTGAGAAAACTGTCTTTCCGATCGAGAACACAAGATACCTGAACTTATGAGGGAATCTGTGGGACTGACGTGGACTGGCAGTTGGGGCGGAAAGGATCGGCGCGTGACACTAAAACATAAACTGATGCTTGGCGTGATGAGTGCCATGCTGGGCGCTTTGCTTCAAGCTTGCACAGCGGAAAAACATCCCTCCCAGGGGGAAACCAATCTGGCCAATGCGGCGAAAGACGTTGCCATTCCATTCGAGGCAGGAAAGAAGAAGAACCCGCTGCCCGAGACGGGCGAAGTCGTGAGCCAGGGCCAGGAAGTGTTTCTGGGGTCTTGCGCCCAGTGCCACGGCGCAGATGGCCGCGGAGACACGAACATCGGGCGCAATATGGCCCCGCCCGCCATGGACCTGACCTCATCCCACGTACAGCACTGGAACGACGCGGAACTGCTTTGGATCGTACAGAACGGAGTTAGCCACACGGGTATGCCTGCCTGGCAGTCGAGCATTTCCGAAAACGACTCCTGGAAGCTTGCACATTTCATCCACAACCTTCCCCGCCTCGATGCTGCCTCCGCGTCCACCGCAGTCCCGTCACAGGCGCAAGCCGCCCTTTCCACGCAGGACAAGTACGCCCTGAAAATACCAAATGGCCTGGCGTTCTCTGAGTTCAGGGGATACGAAGGCTGGCCGGTGATCGCCATCAGTCATAACGGAGATAAGCTCGCTGCGATCCTCGGGAATCCGGTGATGATCGATGCCTTTAAGGCGGGCATTCCCGGTAATGGCAAGCCCTTTCCAGATGGCGCGAAGATGGTGAAGATCCATTGGACCGCGAAAGTGAATGCCGGTGAACCCGGTGCGCCGGCGGTGCCGGGTCCCCAGCATGATGTTGATCTCATGCTGAAGGACAGCAGGAGGTTCGCGGATAGCGGCGGATGGGGTTACGGCGCGTTCGAGTATGACGCGGCGTCCGATACGTTCACGCCCGCCACCTTGAAAGACAAGCCACCGCAGGGAAACGACGCCAAGTGCGGCTTCGCGTGCCACTCGGTAGTGAAGACAAAAGATTATGTCTTTACGGATTACGGGCGCAGGTGAAGCGGTATGAGCACACTGTTCTTGCGTATTGAAGGCGGTGACCGCGTCCTCGCGGAATCAGAAAACTTGCGGCCTGGCATTGGTTGTGTTGAGTTTGACGGCTCGCATTGAGTAGACCAGTGCTGGCGGTTCGGACTAATTGATTCGCGCTCGTCTCCTGCCGCTTCAGCAACGGGAACACTCTTCACTTCCAACTGCTGCTTCAGTTGTGAAACCAGCTCCGTCATCACTTCTCGTAGATCCCGCCGGTCCTCCACTCGCGAGTTCCTGCGCTTCATCGGGGATTCACTCTTTTTCGCAGAATTGCTATGTTCTTTCACGGGTCGGCCTCCGTCCTTCGGGAGCAAAGCTTCACAAAGGGTTTATGGGGCACTTGTCCGAGTAGCCGACTGGAACGAGGCCGCAGGCGCCGCGGACGCTACGGCATTGGCCTCCGAGTAGTGTTTCCGCCGGTATGTATAAGGTGTGGGCCACAAGGAGGTTCTTGTGACTCATTTACGCAGGATCATGCCTTTGCACCAAGGGCGCGACCACTACCCCTCCGGCATACAGCCTTTCGCTTGACATGGGCTGGGGGGAGCCCTACCCTAATGCGGTGGAAACGATACCACTTGGTCTCCACGATCTTCCTCGCCTTACCCGAGAATTCAACATTCACTTTAGATGTCAACGCGAATGGAGAACTTATGCGCCCCTTCCCGAAGGGCTTTTTGATCGCGCCTGTGATAGCGCTGGAGTTGATCGCCCAGGCGCAGACAATGAAGGCCCCGGATATCACAAAACAACCCACGCTTTATGTAGTTCCCTACGCCCATCTTGATACGCAGTGGCGCTGGGAGTACCCGCAGGTGATAAGTGAATACCTGCTGAAGACGATGCGCGTGAACTTCGACTATATCGATAAATACCCGCACTATGTATTCAACTGGACGGGATCCAACCGATATCGACTGATGAAAGAGTATTACCCGTCGGACTACGAGAGGATGAAGCAATACGTAGCGAAGGGCAACTGGTACCCCGCGGGGTCCTCGGTGGAGGAGGGCGATGTGAATTTGCCCAGCGCGGAATCGATCATTCGCCAGGTTCTGTATGGCAATACGTACTTCCGCAAGGAGTTTGGAAAAGCCAGTGCGGAATACATGCTGCCGGACTGTTTCGGGTTCCCGGCATCACTCCCGACTATCCTTGCACACGCGGGCGTCAAGGGGTTTTCGACACAGAAGCTCAGTGCGGCGTGGCAGCCTGCTCCCCTGATCGGCGGTCCCGATTCTCCAGAGAAAACGCCGGAAGGTATTCCCTTCAACGTGGGGGTGTGGGAAGGACCCGATGGAGAGACCGTGCTCGCTGCGTTGAATCCAGGCGGTTACGGGAGCCAGATTTACACCGACTTGAGTAAGAGCCCGCCTCCACGACCGGCACCAGTTCCAGGATCGAACCCGCGCAGAAGGCGGGGACCCGAGACTGACTGGCCAAAACGCATTGATATCGATGGAAGCGCGACCGGCGTTTACGCCGATTATCACTACATCGGTACGGGTGATATTGGCGGTGCCGTGGATGAAGAATCCGTGAAGTTGCTGGAAGCCACAGTTACGCACGGGGAAGCCGTGCTGCCGGACCCCACCATGAGGCCCGACCCAACCGATGCTCACGCCGCCGCACCCGGCACGCCCGTTCCTATGGGGGATGGTCCCGTCAGTGTGATCTCGGCAACCGCAGATCAGATGTTCCTGGACATCAAGCCGGAAATGCAGGCGAAGATGCCGACTTACAAGGGCGACTTGGAACTGATCAATCACTCGGCCGGCTCGCTGACTTCGCAGGCTTACCACAAACGCTGGAATCGCCGTAATGAAATCCTCGCCGATGCCGCAGAGAAAGCCTCGATCGCTGCCGCATGGATGGGTGGTCGAGCTTACCCCCAACAGCGTCTGAATGACGCCTGGACGCTGGTGATGGGCGGCCAGTTTCACGATCTTGGCGCGGGCACGGCTACTCCACGGTCCTATGAGTTCTCGCAGAACGACGATGTGATTGCGCTCAATCAGTTCGCGGATGTGCTGACAAGCGCTACGCAGTCGGTTGCATCCGCGCTCGATACGCAGGTGAGCGGAATTCCCATGGTCGTCTACAACCCGCTCAACATTGCTCGCGAAGATGTTGTAGAAGCGGCAATGCCTTTTCACGGCGAGGCGCCCAAGGCGATTCGAGTGTTTAGTCCCGATGGACATGAGGTTCCCGCTCAGATCAGTAACGGGAAGGTGCTGTTCCTGGCGAAGACGCCATCTGTCGGCTACGCGGTTTACGACATTCGCCGCGCGCAAACGCCCGCGCACACGGCGGAGTTGAAGGTCAGCAAGTCTACCCTTGAGAATGCGCGATATCGCATATCGATCAATGCCGACGGCGATGTAACAAATATCTTTGACAAGTCGCTCAACAAGGAACTGCTCGCCGGTCCTGTGCGGCTGGCAATCTCCAATGACGCGCCCAAGCAATGGCCTGCATGGAACATGGATTTTGATCAGGAGCAGGCGGCTCCGCGTGCCTATATTGGCGGACCGGCCCAGATTCGCATTATTGAAAACGGTCCGGTTCGGGTCGCAGTGGAAGTCTCCCGCGAGGGCGAGGGCTCAAAGTTTGTGGAAACGATCCGGCTGTCGAGCGGCGACTCAGGGAATCGGATCGAGTTCAGTAATTCGATCGATTGGAGGACGCTGTCCGCAAATCTGAAGGTCGTCTTCCCTCTCTCGGCGACCAATAAGGTAGCAACCTATAACTGGGAGGTCGGCACCATCGACCGGCCCGCCGCGACAGAAAGGCAGTTCGAGGTAGCCTCGCATCACTGGGTGGACCAGACCGATGCTTCCGGCTCCTATGGCGCTACGATCCTTACCGGCGACAAGAACGGCTCGGACAAGCGGGACGACAGCACAATTCGGCTGACGCTTCTGCGCTCTCCGGGACCGGCTTCACAAATGAGGGGCGAGTATACAGATCAATTCAACCAGGACTGGGGTCATCACGAAATTCTCTTCGGGATTGCTGGTCACGCAGGCGACTGGCGACAGGGCAAGACGGACTGGCAGGCTTATCGTCTGAGTACGCCGCTGATCGCGTTTGAGACCGAGAAACACGCGGGAAAACTCGGCCGCGATTTCTCGCTGCTGGGCGTCGACAACCCGAACATCCGCGTTCTGGCTCTCAAGAAGGCCGAGCTCGGCGATGAAGTAATTGTCAGGCTGGTTGAGCTGGACGGAAAGTCCACTCCGCAGGTGAGGGTGAAGTTCGCCGGGCCCATTCAGGCTGCGCGCGAAGTGAACGGACAGGAATTGCCCATCGGCCCCGCCACGATTGTTGACGGAGCGCTTGAAACATCCTTCAAACCTTATCAGCCGCGCACATTTGCCCTGCAGCTCAGCCCATCCAACGTTCGTACGACCGATGTCGAGTCACAGCCGGTCGACCTGAAGTACGATCTCGCTGCTGCAAGCGAAGACGACACAAAATCGATAGGTGGATTCGACCAGCAAGGCGATGCCCTTCCAGCCGAAATGTTGCCCGCACAACTGAACCTCAATGGCGTGGAGTTCCGCCTGGCGCCCGCCGGAGCAGGCAAGCCCGATGCCCTTGTAGCGAAAGGCCAGGTGATTGATCTACCCACAGGCAACTTCAACAAGGTGTATGTGCTCGCCGCTTCTGCGCGTGGCGACCAGAACGCCGTATTTCATGTTGGCGACCATCCGGTAAATCTGACCATCGAGGATTGGGGTGGTTTTATCGGTCAATGGGATACGCGCGTGTGGAACCCAAGACCAGATTCAGTGACCGAGGGGGGAGGACGCTTTAGTCAAACTCCGGAACATCAGGTTCCGCTCAGGAAGGACTGGGCGACATCGGCGAATCACGCCACATGGGATCTGACGAGTCGGGGAACGCCAGACTGGTCGCCCCGATATCCGGAGGACTACCTTGGATTGCGTCCGGGCTACATCAAGCCGGCAACTCTTGCCTGGTATGCCTCGCATCACCACACCCCGGAAGGACTGAACCAGCCCTATGCCTACAGCTACCTGTTCGCGTATGCGATGGATTTACCCACCAATGCAAAGACACTGACGCTGCCGGAAGTTGACGGCATTCGGATCATGGCCATCTCCGTGGCGAAAGAAGAGCCGAGCGTAATACCCGCACAACCTCTGTACGATACCCTTGGCGGGACGACTAAGCCCAGTACCTATGAGGCTCCGGCCACACACTAAACGGCAGAAATTCTGGGGAAGTTTGATTCCCGCCGTACGCACTCCAATAACTTACGGGATGTCGGCATTGCGACTGGAATCTCGTGAACCAGAAGTCTTACAGAATCGGCGTTGCCATGGGCGTTTACGAGGACTAATCCCGCAACCTAGCATCTAAGCCGTAATCATTGAATGGGTTGGCTTGTTTGCAACACTTGAGGTGACCATGGCGCACAACCAGACAAGGCGAGCACCTGTGGTAGTGCGATGCGACCCGAGCCGGTACAAATCGTCCGGTTTTGTAGGATAGACTCTGGGCGAGTTGGCGCAGATGGGATCCTCAACCCAAAGCGAGATCGGTGTCTCTATCCTTCCGCGGAGCACCGGGCGACGGTACGAAGCGGTGCTTCGCCTTAGCGAAGCCCTCTCCCAGTGCCGCGAACCCGAGGACCTGACGAAGATCCTCTGTGACCAATTATGTGAATTCCTTGAGTTCTTGCAGTTCTACATCATTGTCTACAAAGAGAACTCCACGGAAGTCGAATGGGCGGTGGTGGGCCGGGAGAAGAACCTCATGGCGGCTTACGTGGATGTACCAGTTCAACAGCGGCCATCGTGGCAGGCCTACACTACCCAAGAGCCTTTCCATATTCACGACTGGAACACGGATCAAAGAGTACCGGCACGCCTCAAGGAAGGAATTGCCGCTCAAGGGCTCGACGTTGGTCCGCTGGTTTTTGTTCCTCTCACTACGCCGCATCGTCGCCTGGGCGCGCTGGGAATGTCCGGCTCTCCCGGGACTGTTTACAGCGAGGACGACATTGCCTTTTTGCGACTCATCGGTCGAGTAGTCGCATTCGCGATTGACGACAATTTCAATCTTCGGCAGGCGGAGGCTGCCCGCGCGGAATTACAGCGTCAAAATGAAAAGCTGCAGCGCAGTGAACGAGAACTGCGCGATGTGATCGAAACAATTCCATCCATGGCCTGGTCGGCCGCGGCAGACGGCGAGGCTGAATTCTTCAATCGACGCTGGCTGGATTACGCCGGGTTTACGGCGGACCGGGCACAGGGGTGGGGTTGGACAACTGCGGTCCACCCCGATGACTTGGACGTGTTGGTGAAGTACTGGCAAGGGATGTTGGCTTCCGGCAAGCCCGGTGAAATCGAAGGACGTCTACGCCGTTCCGACGGAGAATACCGCTGGTTCTTTTTCCGCGCGACTCCAGCCTTCGATGAAAGCGGAAACGTTGTCAAATGGTACGGAACGAATACCGATATTGAGCTACGAAAAAAAGCTGAGCAGTTTCTCGCCGTCCAGAACACTCGACTTCAACTACTTCTGAAACTTACCAACCAGATCACTTCAAATCTGGAGCTTCGGGAAGTGCTGCGCGCGATCTCGGCCAGTATTCGGGAACTCATGCATTGCGATTTAGTGCACGTCTCGTTGCCTGATGCAGCGTCGGGAAAATTCCGGGTACACGCATTGGATTTCCCGGAAAGCCGAGGCTTTGTTAAGGAAGAGCTGCTCATCACTCCCGTGGGTCTTGCCAAACAGGCTCTTGAAAAGCTGGCGCCGGCGGTTAGGAGCACAGCCAACCGCGAGGATTTTCCGCCCGATTATTATGAGTTGCTGGTCGCTGAGGGAGTGAAGAGTCAATGTGTGATACCCCTCGTGAACCAGGGTCGTGCCGTCGGAGTTTTGGCAATTGCTAGAACAACGTTCAATTCGTTCACGCCTGAGGATATCGACTTCCTCAAAGACGCTTCCGGCCAAATCGCTATTGCCATTGAGAATTGCCTCGCGTATCGCGTAGTTTCCGAACTCAAGGAGAGACTGGCTCAGGAGAAGCTCTATCTCGAGTCAGAAATCCGGGGCGACATGGAGTTCGGGCAAATTGTGGGTAATAGTCGGGCGCTCAAGAGCGTTCTTCAAATGGTTGAAACCGTTGCATCCAGTGATTCAACCGTCCTGGTCCTCGGTGAAACAGGAACAGGTAAAGAGTTGATCGCCCGCGCCATTCATGATCGCAGCCGCCGCAAGGATCGCACCTTTGTGAAGGTGAACTGCGCAGCCATTCCGACAGGTCTATTGGAGAGCGAGTTGTTTGGTCACGAGAAGGGAGCCTTCACGGGGGCGATCATTCAAAAGATCGGCCGGCTTGAACTTGCCGATCAAGGCACTCTGTTCCTGGACGAAGTTGGCGACATTCCGCCTGAAATCCAACCCAAGCTATTGCGGGCATTGCAGGAGCGGGAATTCGAACGGCTCGGAAGCACGCGCACCCGGAAAGTGAACGTTCGGCTCATTGCCGCCACCAATCGCGATCTTGAAAAGATGGTTGCCACGCACGAATTCCGAAGCGATCTGTACTATCGGCTGAACGTGTTTCCGATACGGATACCGCCGCTGCGGGAACGCAAAGAAGACATTCCTCTGCTTGTGAGCTATTTCGTTGAGAAATTCGCTAAGCAGATGCAAAAGAAGATCGACAGTATTCCTGCGGCTGTGATGAAGGGCCTGAAGAGATGGGAGTGGCCCGGAAACATTCGCGAACTGGAGAACCTCGTCGAACGCGCGGTGATTCTCACGCGCGGCAGGTCGCTCCAGGCTCCATTGTCGGAGCTGCGCAAGGTGACGGTAGATGAGGCTCAGCATGCTCCAGCAGATCAAGACAACATTGCCCGCATTGTGAAAGAGACCATAAAGGCACTACACGCTAACAGAACCGTGTCCGATCAGGACAGGAAGAGACAGCGAGACGCAATCGTACGCGCGCTCACTGTATCGAAGGGGCGCGTGGGCGGCACCGATGGAGCCGCCGCGCGCATGGGCCTCAACCGCACTACTCTCCTCGCCCGAATGAAAAAACTCGGCATCGATTCCCAGGACTTTGCCTGATGCGGTCAGCACAAGTGTCAAAGCTCCATTGACAGTCTCAACTCCCCGCCGCCAACTCCCTTTCCGCATTGAAAAAAACACGTACTTACCGCGCCGGGCTTTTGGCACCCGCCTTGCCTGCTTACCCCTCAAGGACAGGTGCGCATGTTGAAGATCTCGCTTGTCGAGGGCTCACGCGAACGCAAGTTGATTGTGGAGGGCACACTCGTGCCCCCCTGGACGAGTGAACTCGCAATCGCTTGCGAAAAAGCGAGAGAAAGCCTTGAGGGGCGCGAACTGGTTGTTGACCTGAGAGGCCTGACACGAATCGGCCAGGAAGGGGAGCGCGTGCTCTTGCAATTGATGAGGAGCAAGATCAAGCTCCGGTGCGGTGTTTTTGTAAGCGAGCTTTTGAGACAACTTGTCCGCAGCAGTCAACTGAACGCACTGGACGCGGCGGATACCCCAAATGACGTCGATTCAGAGGCGGAGTAAAGGTAATCGCTTTGAGATGGAACTAGAGCGAACTGTCAACGTCTCGATGACAGCGTTGACACCTTCATCGTGATCCGGATGGCTCAGAATGGTCGACACCCTATTTTCAATCGCTTACCCAGAAGCCGAGGGTTGGCACGCGTATTGCACTCCAGCCAGGGCGGGCGATCCGCCTACAACAATGGAGGTGGAGATGAGCACAACAACCGAGACGACTCTTAGCAGTCCTGATCTCGCAAGCCACGCTGCGCCGAAACCGAGCGCAATCCTGAATCACGCAGGCGCCAAGAGGTTAGCAGGCAAGGTCGCGGTCATCACCGGCGGGTCGACGGGGATGGGCCTGGCCACGGCAAAGCGCTTCGTAATGGAAGGCGCGGATCATGTGTTCATCACAGGTCGCCGCAAGGACGCACTCGACGCTGCGGTTTCCGAAATCGGCGAGAAGGTGACAGGTGTCTCAGGCGATGTCGGCAGCTTAAACGACCTCGATCGCCTGTATGAGTCAGTCGATGAATTTGGTCGAAAGATTGATGTTGTCTTTGCGAATGCAGGGATTTCACAACAGGCGCCGTTAGGAGCTGTGGACGAGAGATTCTTCGACCTTCACTTCGATGCGAATGTGAAGGGGCTGTTTTTCACCGTGCAGAAGGCGCTTCCTCTCTTAAAAGATGGCGCATCGATCGTCCTGAACTCGTCCATCGCAACTATCAAGGGCTTCGCAGGTATTAGCGTCTATAGCGCCACTAAGGCAGCTGTCCGGTCCTTCGCACGTACATGGACCAATGAACTCCGCGAGCGTCACATCCGCGTGAACGCGATTAGCCCGGGCCATATCGATACGCCGATATTCGAAGGCTGGCAAAAGGGCGAGGCACTTACTCAGATGAAAGAAGAGCTCGCCAAGAATGTTCCATTGGGACGGCTCGGCGATCCGGACGAAATCGCTAAGGCTGTCGCGTTTCTCGCCTCGGACGATGCAAGTTACATCTCGGGTATTGAGCTCTTCGTTGACGGCGGCGTGGCGCAAATCTAACCCGGCACACCTTCCATTCCCAACCGATCCTGAATCCTCTGCACACAGTTGCGGGCGATTCAAGTTCAACAGGCACGAAGCAAAGGAGAGAGAATTCCCATGCAAAACGTTCAAGCAGATTACTTCACCGCCTATCGCAACCTGAAGTTGACTCGCGATGCCGAAGGTGTGCTGGTTGCCGAGTTCCATAGCAGTGGCGGGCCGTGCATTATGAACGCGCCGGGCCACACGGAATTTGTCGATGCATTTTACCGGATCGGGCAAGACCGCGCCAACAAGATCGTTATTCTCACCGGCGCGGGAGGGGACTTCATTATCGATGTCGACTGGCCGTCTTTCGGCGACGTTTCCGATCCCGGAGTCTGGAGCCAGGTTCACGACGAAGGCGTTCAGGCTTTGGAAAACATCGCCAACATACGCGTGCCGATGATCGCGGCGATCGAGGGACGCGCCCACGTGCATTCCGATTATGTGCTGCTCGGCGATGTCATTGTGGCCGGCGAGGGTGCGACCTTTCAGGATGTAGCGCACTACGCCGTAGGTGTTGCACCGGGTGACGGCATCTTCACCACGTGGAGTTATCGCGCTGGAGCAGGACGTGCCGAGACGTTTCTGCTTGATCCGAAGCCACTGCCGGCGCGCACTGCGCAGCAATGGGGAGTGGTCGCGGAAGTTGTGCCGAACGGTAAGGCTCTCAGCCGGGCACGCGAATTGGCCGCCCTCTACTTGAAGGCTCCCGAGGTAACTCGGCGTAACACGCGGGTCCACTTTATCCAGCCCCTAAAAGAGCGCATTGTGCGGGAAGTCGGCTACGGTCTATCGCTCGAAGGGGCGTCATCGGCCGACCTCATGAAATCAAAGCAGGCCAAGAGCGAACCGATCGCTCGAATGAGACAAACTGCTTAGAAGACAGGCGCATCACTGATTCTTCGGGCAGACATCATTACGGGTGTCAGCCGATGGTGTTCTGCCCCGGAGAGCAAGTGCCTCGGGATTGAACCGTATGGAACAGGAGAAGAAATGAACTCCACACATTATGGCTCTTCATCTCAGCCGCTGCGGGAAAGTGACCCGGAGGAGTACGATCTCGTCATTCTTGGCGGCGGCACTGGATCAACGCTCGCTGCGCGCCCAGGAATTTTGTGCTTTTCTCTTGACTTTGACATAGATGTCGGCATCCCGGACGGAACGAAATGGCAAAGGACCAGGGAGCCGGTGATACGGGCTCTAATCGCAGAACTATTGTCGGAATCCAAATCGAACCGGGCCATTTCAAATATCGAATTCAAATATCGAAGACATCGGAGAACGCAGGGTGGCCGGCATTCATTCACTCACTGACACATAGTTGGTGAGAATGATTCGCGGCGTATTTTTGAAAGGCAAACTTCCGTGAACCTATCGCATCATTGGACCACTTTCTCGACAGTCAGGATAACTTCAGCGCCCGGCCCGAGTTGGACAGAGCGATCGGAACTGCTGATCCTCGCACTGCAGCCCGGCCCTCCCTCCGGCTCCAGTTTCACCTTGGGCATGCGAACAACAATTCCCGGATGCACGGTGTTCGGCGGCCCTCCGGGGCTCAGGTTGTCATCGCGACCGTTCGAGCCAGAGACCGCGTCGGACATCTGGCGGGTACCTCCGGCCACTTCGGCAGGCATCGCGTCGTGCAACATTCTCGCCTCATCGAGAGGCGCCACCAGGCCAATCAACCGCAGGCGGAATTCTTGTTTCTGGTGGCCTGTGCAATCGGCGTGATCAAAGACCAGTCCCAGCTCGGATGAATTGGGATTCTTCGACGAAGCCACAGCCGTCACGTGCCCATAGAGAATCGCGTCCTGAGTCAACGCGCAGCCCGGATAGTTAAGCCCGTACAGAACCTTCACAAATACTTCCTTGCCCGGTTTCAGATGCGAGGAATCCATCAACTCCGTAACGCGAGCCTGAATCGTCGAATAAACAGGCCAATCTCTGTCATCGAATTGCTGACAAGCAGGAGCGCCTGTTTCATTCGCTGGCGCCGTAGACGCGGTCATGGCTGCATTTCCGACCGCAGGCGAAGCCTCCGTAGTTGTGGGATCGAACTTCACCAATCCGTCGCGATAGTCGAGATGCAAGGTGAGCGAATGGAGCATGTCGAAGCCCAGCATCCCCGCGACCTCAAACCCTGCGTTGTGATCGATTGCCGAAAGATCCCACTGGAGCACATGGCCTTGACCATTCAATGAGAGCTTCGCAAACTGAAAATCGAAGCTGTCGCGATACACCTGCGCCGTTGGGCCGGAAGCGGTCTGCAGGGCATTGGTAAAGTTAGCCTTGGTGCTGGAAATGGCATGCGCCGTCTCCGATGTCATGGTGCTGAAGCGCATGCCTGTGTCGAGTGCAAAGAGCCTGCGGGCTTTGTTATTGAGAAGCACAGGCACAAGCAGATATTGGCGGCGGTGATAGACCGGAGTGTAATCCGCGAGTTCTGGTGGCGTCGGTCGATCGCCCGGCAATATCCCGGTCTGTGGCGGCAGAGGATCGAGCGCCAGCCTCGCATTCCGCGCATCGATTGTTACCAGATACGACGAGAAGATATCGGTGCCGATCATGCCGTCGGCCTTACCCGCAAAGGGCGCATTGCTTACACCCACGATGCAGTCGCGAAACTCGAGCGGACCGATATGCACGTTATCTGCGTGAACCGTTCCCGGCGGATCGTTGGCGTCCTGCTGCAGTCCATTGGCGTCGGCAAGCGCCTTGGTGATAAAAATTCCCGAGGCTGCCGTATCCACCGCCAGTCTGGCATTGGTCTTGGGCAACTGCACGTCAAGCCGGTAGCCATCCAGATGTTTGCCATCCTCCATGGTGCCGATCAGGTGCAGCGCTGCCGATTGAGTGGAAGGCTGAATCTTGCAGGTCTGCGAATTCTCTGAGAGCAGGGGCAGCATCGAGTTCATGGATGCTTCAGCCTTTTGCCGCGTCTCCGCATCCAGGTCCTTCATAGTGGGGAGCGCTTGGTGGATGCCCTCGATCTCGTGCGCGGGGGAAATGACTCTGCGCCACGCATACAGGATGTCGGGATCTTCGGGATCGATATCATAGGCGCTCTGGATCTCGGCGCGTTCCGAAGCGTACATCGAATCGATGCGTAGAACACGGCTGCGAATCAGATGGGTGCGCGCGTAGCATCGATCTGCGGCTGCGGCGGCGTCGAGCGTTTGCAGAGCTAGCCAGGGCTGTCCCTGGCGCAGCTGCACTTCGGCTTGCGCGGTAAGAATTGGGGCCGAGCGCGGATCTTCAGCAAGGGCCGCGGTTGCGCGATCAGACGCCTGCGCGATTTTGCCTTCATGCAGCAGAGTGTGGACAAGCGCCGCGTTGATCAAAGCGTCATGCGGCTGTTGCACCAGAGATTCTGCATATTCCTGCTCCGCCTCTGCATACCGACCTTCGCTGTAGGCAATAACGGCCGGAGTGGCAGTTTGAGCGGGCACTGCCGGACAGATCGCCGTCTGACTCAAGAGAGATGAAACCTGGAACAGCAGAAGAGCAGAGATAAAACCGAGTCGAATCGGGCAACTGTTGAGAAAGTGGAGAGTGCGAAAGAGAGCAGACATGCAGGGTCTCCTGAGCTTAAATGAAAGCAATGATACTCCGGGCAAAGTGAGTCCGCAGTTACTTCGCGGTCATTTCATTCGCGAACATTACTGTCGCACTATTCGTTGCGAAGGGCAGACAGGGGATTGACTCCGGCGGCTCGCCTCGCGGGAAGAAGTGTTCCGGCAACCGCCAACAGCGGCAAGATAAACATGATTGCGATCATTGTCAGTGGATCGAACTGCGAAGTCTGAATCAACTGCTCTTTCGCCAGTCGCCCCGCCAGGAACGCTAGTGGAATACCGATCACCACGCCAAACAGCGCCAGGATCAAGGCCTGACGCAACACCAACCACATCACCTGCGACCGATTTGCCCCCAGTGCCATGCGAATTCCAATCTCATGGGTGCGCTGAGAAGTGACGAAAGAGAGCACCCCATATACTCCAACAAGCGAGAGCAAGACCGCCGCAAGGGCAAACGTCCCGAACAGCGCCAGTGAGAAACGCGGCCCTGCATAGCCGTACATATCCAGCATCTGCCGAAGGCTCATAGTCTCGACGATCGGCTGGTCCTTGTCGATCGCATGAACCGTCTGGCGCATCGGGTTGACCAGCGCATCCGCAGGGAGAGATGTAGAGACGATCAGACTATCGACAGCGGCGGGAGCCACCGTGTACGGCAAGAACACGTGAGGATAGTTCTCGTTGAATCCGACGAAAAACGGCAGATCGCTCACTACGCCAACCACGGTGAAAGCGTCATCAGCCAGCTTGTTCTTTCTGTCGGGTTTGAACTCCGGCAGGTGGATGGTTCTGCCGATGGCGTTCTCGCCGGCAAAGTAGCGCTGCGCGAAATTCTGCGATATCACTACCTCATGCGGTGCCGCGGACACTTCGCGGGAATCCAGAAAGTGCCCCTGCAACATCTTCCTGCCCGCCATCTCGAGGAAATCAGGATCGGTCAAATGGATCGCCACCACACGCTTATCGATGGCCTGACCGCTGATCTGCACGCGATCCGCATACATATCCATGAACGGGAACGCCGCATCCACTGTGGCCTTGCTGACGCCTGGGACGGCTCGCACGCGATCCAGCAACTGTCTGAAGAACAGCGTGCGACTTTCCGGCGTGGGATAGCGCGTGTCCGCGAGCGGGATGCGAAGCATCAAAGTGCGGTCGGGTGTAAACGGCACGGGTACGCTCTCCACCGCTACCAGCGACCGAACCATCAAGCCTGCGAGCATCAGCAAAGCAAGCGAGAGAGCAATCTCTGTGACCACGAAGCCGCTGAGCAGGCGCCTTTGCGAACGGCTGTCGGAAGAGCGAAAACTGTTCAGGGCTGCGGCCAGCCGGGGTCTTGCGCTGTGCCAGGCCGGCATGGTGCCAAAGATCAACACGGTTCCAAGCGCGATTCCCAGTGCGGTGAGCAAGACCGGCACATTCATAACAATGACGGCTTCGTCGGGAATCGTGTCGGTTGGGACAATGCGCAGAATTGCCTGCAATCCCGCATAGGCGCAAACCAGAGATACCGGAAATGCGATCAGTGCAAGCAGGAGCGATTCCGTGAGCGCGTGTCGAACGAGTCTAAAGCGTGAAGCACCGATTGAAGCGCGCACCACAAATTCGTGCTCACGGCTTACGGCGCGGGCGAGCAGCAAACTCGACACATTTACGCAGGATATAAACAGGAGGACAAATACGGAACCGAGCAACAAGTAAAGAATGCCGGCCAACCCCGACTTGAACATCTCGTCAAACGGAAGAATTCCAAGGCGCAGATTCTTCGGATACATGAACGGCTCAGTCTGCGCAAATTCAGCGAAGATCGGCGCGAGTTCTGCTGCTGCCTGCGCGTCTGTAACTCCCGGCTTGAGGCGCCCAACCAGCGCAAAGCGACGTTGTCCCTCCACCGCGAATTCGTTGGTCATCTTGATCGGCAGGTATATATCCGCTCCTCGCCATAGGAAGCGCGGTGGCATGACCCCGATGACTGTGCGAGGATGCCGATCCACGTTGACGACCTGGCCGATGACAAAAGGGCTGCCTCCGTAATGCGCCTGCCAATATCGGAAACTTAGGAGTGCGACTTCTTCATGACCTGCGTCGACGTCGGCGTTCATCGTCGCGCGTCCCAGAATGGGCTTCACCCCGAGGACGTCAAATGTATTCGGCGTAATATAGTTGCCACGCACGCGCTGCGGTTCGAAATTCCCAGTGAGTTCAACAAATCCGACGGTTGATGCCGTCACGCCAGCGAAGATATCAGTTTTCTGGGCGATCTCGTTGAACTGCTGTGGACTATAGGATCTCCAGCCGCACTCGGCCCGTTCAGGCCAGCAGAGCTTTGGAGTCGCGAGCGTGTGAACGTCCTTATAAGGAAACGGATCGATCAGCACGCCATAAGCAACCGTGAACACTGCACTAGACGCGCTGATGCCCAGCGCCAGAGTGAGTACCGCGGTTATAAAGAAGCTGGGATTGCGAGCTAAGTGCCGGATCGAATAGCGCAGGTCCTGCGAAACGGTCGCGAGCCGGAATGCGGCGATTTCCTTCGTCAGCTCTTTGATCACCAGTCGAATGCGAGCGAGAGCCATGGAGAAGCCTCTCACATTTTTCGTTCAATCGGCAACAGCTTCTCAGCGTGCTTGTTCGCGCACGGAGACGATACTGAAGGCTGCCTCGTGAATGGGGAGCGCGCGGCCCTGGCTCGCGATCGTTGCAACTCGATTGTACGCAGCGACTCGTATAGCTTAGACTCTTCATACCACGCCGGTTTCGAATGGTCTAGCCGAATGAAAAAGAGAAGCACCCCTCCCACTGTCAGCGAAGTAGCTCGGGCAGCGGGCGTTGGAACGACCACCGTTTCCCGCGTCATTAACGGTGGCGATCGCGTGAGTCCGAAGACGCTAGCTCATGTGAGGCGTGTCATTGAGGCGATGGGCTACATGCCGAATCAGGCGGCGCGCGTCCTCAAGGGTCATCGCACGAAAACGATAGGGTTAGTGATTCCGAGTATCGCTGATCCATTCTTCTCAAGCTGCGCTGAGGCAGTGCAAGCTGTCGCACTAGCCAATGACTCGCTGCTGATTGTGACCACGTCCCATAACGATCCGCACAATGAAATCGAAAACCTGAACATCCTGATAAGCCATCGCGTGGATGGATTCATCGTGGCCCCTGCGAATTCACAAAGCCAGGCCCTACGCGATCTGCTCAAGCGAGTCGCTGTTCCGGTTGTGGCTATCGACCGTCCGGTCTCCGATTCCCTCGTTGCATCGGTGGTCACCGATAACTTCAAGGGGGCAAAATCTGCTACACAGCATTTGATCGATCATGGGTACAAACGGATCGTTTGCCTAACGGGTGAAAGCACCTTGTTTACGATTCAGGAGCGCATACGGGGATATCGAGCCGCGGTCGATTCTGCAGGCCTCTCATCAACGTTGAACACTTCGGCTAAAGACTACAGGTCGACCGAGTATGCGATTGAGAGCATGCTCTCCGGCGCAAACCCCCCAGATGCATTGTTCACGCTTAAAAACAGCACGACGATTTACGCTTTTGAGGTTCTTCAAAAACTCAACGTTTCGGTGCCAAAGACAATTGCCTTGCTCGGCTTTGATGATTTTGAGCTCGCCGCAACGGTTCGGCCGTCCATAAGCGTCGTTCAGCAACCCGTGGAAGAAATTGGCCGAATTGCTGCTGAACTCCTCTTTGAACAACTTCTCGGCAAGCGGAATAGCCGGATACCGGCGAAATCCAAACGCCCTCAACAAGTAACACTCGAAACGAGGCTCGTCCAACGGAGTTCGTGCGGCTGTTCTCCAGCCTCCGCTTGAGATGAGAAGACCGGCACCCTGTCAGGTCGTATCCATTCAGACACTTCGGAATCTCGACCAGGCGCCGAAACCATACTGCGTCTTCCGAAGTCGCCCGACGCCCTTTGATAACCTGCATGACGAATTGTCCAGATCCGGGGATTCGCCGTGAGGAATATCGCGGGCATGGTACCGCCATTCCTCCGCGGGGAGACGATTCAATCCTCCCAGACGCTCAACGACCGCGCGCGAATCAGGGCTTAGTCATTTGAGAATTGCGTCCCGCTCTGAGGACTGTGCATTTGCCTCTACCATGATGGATGCCCCAAACGCGAACAACAGAGGCGCAGCAGCGATAAGAACAAGCCTCGCCATCAGTTTCCTGACTCCATGGGCTGACACACTTCTCATTCGACTCTCCTTGCTCCATCCACGCTTCTAGCGGAGACTGCCATCCGCCGTGCGCCGCAATCGAAACAACGCCGCGAATAATATCACAGGGAACACAAATCATGGAAACGATACCACGGGATCCCATACGCGATTTCGCGGTGGCAAGTTGTATCGGATTCGCGTGCATTGGTCTGTGGAATTTGATCAAGCTTCAACCTCGGTTTTTACCGTGTTGAAAGAAATTAGCTCTGGCTTCAGAGCAATCTGGCAGCCTCTTGATTTCCTATGGTATCGTTTCCAAGGACAACGGGCTGGTGACGGGGATACCTGCGGAAGCTGGACATTTCTCTTCGAATATCTCCGGCACCACGTCGTCTCAGTCGCGGTTTCAGCGCACGCGCGATTTGCAATTCTGGCTTTTGCGGTGATCGGAATGGCCTTGGATTACGCGCACGTTCTCACCATCGGCGTCGATCTTGGAGGAACAAGTCTTAGGATCGCTGCATACGCGCCAGGCATTGGCGTGCTGAACTCGATTTCACTTCGCACGCGTCTCGAAGCCGGTCCCCTGGCAGTCGTAGACGACATGTGCGACGCGTCGATTAAACTCATTGATCAGCACTCGAATGGCCGCAAGATTGCCGGCATCGGAGTTGGATCACCGGGACCGCTTGAACTTCCGGCTGGACGCCTCCACCATCCGCCCAATCTTCCCGGGTGGGACGGATTTCCGCTTCTGGCTGAAATGGAAAGGCGCCTCAAGCGGCCGGTCACGCTTGAGAGCGACGCCAACGCCGCTGTGCTCGCGGAATATGAACTGGGCCTTGGAAAGCAGCTCGGGATCGATTCGATGTGCATGTTGACCTTGGGTACAGGTGTCGGCAACGGGATCATTCTGGATGGAAAGCTCTGGCACGGAGCAACGGGCATGGGCGGCGAAGCCGGACACATGACGATCTATCCGGATGGCGCGGTCTGCGGATGCGGCAACAACGGCTGCCTTGAAGCATGTGCCTCTGCGACCGCAGTGGTGAACGCCGCGGATAGATTAATCGCCAGTGGAAAGGCTCCGGGACTCGCTCAGCTCAAGAAAGACGCGGCATTGACTGCGCAGAATCTTGCTGATGCTGCGCGGCAAGGCGACGTGGATGCCCAAAGCATCTACGTTGAAACAGGCCGCACCCTGGGAATTAGTCTGGCCGGGCTGATCAACATTCTGAATCTGCCCCTTTACGTCGTGGGTGGCGGCGTCGCCAACTCGTGGGATCTCCTGTCGCCGGCTATGTTTGAGGAATTGGAGCGTCGGAGCTATGTTTATGCGCTCACAGCTCCGGGGAGAGTTGCCTCAAAGGGAATGCCAGGCGGAGGAACTCAGGTTTTACCCGCAAAGCTTGGGGCTGAGGCGGGGCTGCTGGGCGCATGTATCCTTCCTGTATATGCCTCGAAACCAACCTGGGCATCTGCGTAATCTCATTGTGACGAATTAACCGCTCTCAACCATAATCCAGAGGAAATGCCGCAATGAAGCTTGCGCTTGCGGGCGCGCTAGGCTTCGACGCTTGGAGGCCCTTCTTTGTCGCCTGTTCGTGGTCTGCTTCACTGCCTGTTGACCGCGCCTATTCTCATCCCGATCTCTGCCTTTACTCAATCCGCACCTGACCAGAGCGCCGCGATGCAGAAACAGCAGGGCGGCAATGCTACAGGCGGCACTTTTGCGCCGGTGTATGACGCGCAAAAGCGGCCGATCACCGCCGGGGGCTTTGTAGACTCCGGGCCGGTGATCTTCAAGGACATAACCAAGGCCGCGGGACTTGCCGGCTGGAGCCACAAGATGGGCTCGCCGGCGAAGCCGCTCATTATCGATACTGACGGATCCGGCATCGCGCTGCTGGATTACGACAACGACGGATGGTTGGATATTTATCTGGTAAACGGCTCGACCTTCAATGCCCTTGACGGCAAGGAAGAGCCTCCCCATGCCGCGCTTTTCCATAACAATCATGACGGCACGTTCACCGACGTTGCCGCCAAGGCTGGAGTTACGAATGACCGGTGGGGCTTCGGCGTGACTGTCGGCGATTATGACAATGATGGATGGCCAGACATCTTCGTCTCAAACTGGGGAAAGAATCGCCTCTACCACAACAATCGCGATGGCACGTTTACCGATGTCGCCGAGAAGGCTGGAGTCGCGCTGGGCGGCTGGTCATCGGGCGCCGCTTGGGGCGACTACGATGGCGACGGATTGCTGGATCTGTTCGTAGCGGGCTACGTGCATTTTGATCGCTCTGACCTGGCCGCCTCTGACTCGGTCGGCAAATCGTTTTGCGAATATCGCGGTGCGCCCGTGATGTGTGGCCCGCGCGGACTCAAGGGCGAACCGGATCATTTGTTTCATAACAACGGCGACGGAACGTTTACCGATGTCAGCATCAAAGCCGGCGTCGCCGACAGGAATGCATATTACGGATTTGCCGCGATTTTCCTGGATATTAATGGCGACGGTAAACCGGACCTGGTCGTCGGTAATGACTCGGAGCCCAATTACCTTTACATCAACAAGGGAGATGGGACATTCGAAGACCAGAGCTACGCCTCAGGGTTCGCTCTGAACCGCGATGGGCGCGAAATCGCATCGATGGGAATTGCTGCGGGAGACTATGAGAACAACGGGAGGATCGATCTCTTCGTTACCGATTTCTCCGATGACTACAAGGTGCTTTATCGGCAGGATCAGGACATGGGATTTACCGATGTGAGCGACAAGGCAGGCCTGGAAAAGATACCGATTCCCTTCGTTGGCTGGGGCGACGGATTCCTGGATTACGACAATGACGGATGGCTGGACTTGCTTATGGTCAACGGCCACGTTTATCCCGAAGTGGACCACCACGATTGGGGCACCACGTTTGCGGAGCGTCCCCTGCTCTTCCATAACGTGAAGGGCCCGGCCGGAAGGATGTTCGAATACATCCCCCCGGTGAAAGGGTCGGGCCTGGCAGTCGTGATTCCGGCGCGTGGGGCTGCGTTTGGCGACCTGTTCAACGATGGCAAAATCGACGTGGTCATTAATCCGGTCGACGGGCCGCCGACTCTGCTTAGGAACGTAAATCCAGATCATCATCATTGGGTAGAACTAAAGTTGGTGGGCGGGCCTAAGAGTCCGCGCGACGCAATCTGCGCCACGGTTTACCTCAAAGCCAACGGGATGCGCATGCGTCAGGATATTCTCTCCAGTGGCAGCTTCATTTCGTCGAACGATCAGCGATTACACTTCGGCTTAGGCGACGCCACCGATGCGGGTACCGCAGAGATTCACTGGCCATCCGGCAAAACTGAAGTGGTGAAGATTCCGGCCGTCGATCGTATCTACACCATCGGCGAAGCCAGGGGCATAACCAGCGCGTTGTGCGCAGGCAAGCCCTGCACGTCCCGGTAAGGGCATCTGGAAGGAGCACTCAGAGCTATCATCCAGCTACTAAGACTCTGGACTAGACTCAGCGGTGGAGGAGTACTCTTGCCGTACTTTCGGCGCTTTCGCGCCAGCGCATTGATCGCGGTGATCGTTGCATCAGCTGTGCCTGCTGTTTTCGTCGTTGCCCAGGTTGCGACAACTCCGCTGTCCGGCCCTGGTCGACGTCTGCCGGCTCCCGCGCCTGTCATCCACGATGCGCAGAAACGCCCCATCACTGCGAGTGGATTCGTTGATTCCGGCCCGGTGGTCTTCGCGGATGTAACCAGGGCGGCTGGACTATCCGGCTGGAAACACACAATGGGCGCGGCAGACAAGAGGCTCATCATCGATACGAATGGATCCGGTGTAGGACTTATCGATTACGACAACGACGGCTGGCTCGACATCTACATCGTGAATGGCTCGACATTTGATGCGCTCGACGGAAAGGCAGAGCCGCCCCATGCCGCGCTGTTCCACAACAATCATGACGGGACTTTTACCGATGTTGCCGCCAAGGCCGGCGTGACCAACGATCGTTGGGGTTTCGGCGTAGCCATCGCAGACTTTGACAACGATGGTTGGCCTGACATCCTCGTAACCAACTGGGGCAAAAACCGGCTTTACCGCAACAATCACGACGGAACCTTCACCGATGTGGCGGAAAAGGCTGGCGTCACCCTGGGCAATTGGTCGGCGGGCGCTACGTGGGGAGACTACGACGGAGACGGGAAGCTCGATCTTTTCATTTCCGGCTATGTTCACTTCGACCGCGATAATCTGCCTTATGAGAAAACCAAGGCCACGGGGTTTTCGTACTGCGAGTTTCGCGGGGAACCAGTCATGTGCGGCCCCAAGAATCTTGAGGGCGAACCCGACCATCTCTTCCACAACAACGGCGACGGAACCTTCACCGACGTGAGCGCCAAGGCCGGCGTTGGCGACGAAGTGAACCGCTACTATGGCTTGACCCCCGTGTTTGTAGACGTGAACAACGATGGCAAGCCCGATTTAGTCGTCGCTAACGATTCCACATTGAGTTATCTCTACCTCAATCGAGGAGACGGAACCTTTGAGGATGCAAGCTTCGCAACCGGCTTCGGGTTGAATGAGGATGGACGAGAAGCGGCTGCCATGGGCGTCGCTGTCGGCGACTACCTCAACAACGGCCAGTTGGACTTTGCCATCAGCGACTTTTCCGACGAATCAAAGTTGCTGTTTCTCAATCAGGGAAATGGCGGATTCAGCGAGGTTTCCATGCGCTCCGGGATCGGAAAAATCTCCATCCCATTCCTCGGCTGGGGCGACGCCTTTCTAGACTTCGACAATGACGGTTGGCTCGACCTGATGTTTGTGAATGGCCACATCTATCCCGCCGCCGACCGGTTCGACTGGGGCACCTCCTATGCACAGCGACCGCTGTTATTTCACAACGACCGCGATGGCAGATTTACAGAGCTTCCTCCGGTCAAAGGCTCCGGGCTGGCACAAGTTCTGTCAGGGCGTGGAGCGGCATTTGGCGATCTCTTCAACGATGGGAAGATCGACGTAATCATCAACCAGATCGACGGGCCTCCTGTGCTGTTGCGAAACGTTAATCCCGATCACCACCATTGGGTGGAACTGAAACTTATCGGCGGCCCCAGGAGCCCACGCGATGCCGTGGGCGCAACCGTGTACCTCACTGCTAACGGAATGCGACAGCGACAGGACGTGATCAGCGGCGGAAGCTATGTCTCGACAAATGACCCACGTCCACATTTTGGATTGGGCGATGCGACAGACGCCGGAGCCGCCGAGATTCATTGGCCGTCCGGCGCCAAAGAGACAATCAAGCTACCGGCCGTTGATCGCATCTACACGATCGCTGAAGGCAAGGGCATTACGGCTGCGCTCTGCGGAATTCGACCTTGCCAGGACGCACCGCCCGTCGTTCACGAATCCACGCCAGCTCGGAGCAAGCCATGACGCGCGTGCGGGTATGCCTTGCAATCATGGTGCTCGGCGCGTTATGGCTCGGTATCGCTGATTCGCCGATGTGGACTCAGTCTCCGCAGCCCCGCCCGAAGTCGGCGGCACAACAACCCATGGCGGCGCTTTCTGTCCCCGGGCGATTTGTCGATGTTACAGAGAAGGCGGGAGTGCACTTCCTGCATCAGGCGCCGCACACCTCGCGCAAATACTTGATTGAGACGATGGGCTCCGGTGTTGCCCTGTTTGACTGCGATAACGACGGCCGTCTCGATCTCTTCCTGGTCAACGGCGCACCCTATACCGATCCGACTCCGAAGGGCTTTATTCCTCACAAGACGGGGCCGGAATACTGGAATCGCATGTACCACCAAAAGGCGGATGGAACGTTCGAAGACATCACTGAGAAGGCCGGTTTGCAGGGAGTCGGCTACGGCATGGGCGTCGCGGTTGCCGATTACGATAACGACGGCTATGAGGATCTCTTCGTCACAGCCTATGGCGGCAACCGTCTTTATCACAACAACGGCAACTGCACTTTCACAGATGTGACGGACAAAGCAGGCGTGGGGGGCAGTGGCTGGTCCAGTTCTGCGGCCTGGGTGGACTTGGATAACGACGGTCTGCTCGACTTGGTCGTAGATCGCTACGTTACCTGGGACTGGGAGGATGTGTGGTGCGGAGAGCATCGCGAAGGTTATCGCGGCTATTGTCATCCCGATGTCTTTCAGCCCATTTCAATGCTCGTGTATCACAATGACGGCAACGGCCATTTCACCGAAGTCTCGCACAAACTTGGGCTCGATAAGCCGGCAAAAGCGCTCGGAGTTGCCTTCGCGGACTACGATCGCGACGGACGAATGGATATCTTTGTCGCGAACGATTCCATGCCGGAGTTTCTCTTTCACCAGAAGAAGGACGGAACCTTCGAGGAAGTCGGCCTGGAATCTGGCGCAGCCGTGAATGGAGAAGGACAGACCTACGCCGGCATGGGGGTCGATTTTGCCGATTACGACAACGATGGCTGGCCCGACATCATCGTGACCGATTTGGCCAATCAACGGTATGCACTCTACCAGAACAGCCGCGATGGGACCTTCAACTACGTTTCGGGCACGACCGGCATGGGAAATATCTCTATGCTCCACTCGGGCTGGAGCCTGCGGTTCCTGGACTACGACAATGACGGCTGGAAGATCTGCTGATCGCGCAGGGCCACGATCTGGACATCATCGAGAAGACCAACCCCCAGCTGCGCTATCGCGAGCCCATGATGCTCGTTCGGAATACCGGCGGAAACTTTGTTGATGTTTCCCCTATCTCCGGTGACATTTTCCACGAGGCCTGGGTAGGCCGCGGTATGGCCATTGGCGACATCAACAATGATGGTCTCATTGACGCCGTGGTGACCACCAACGGAGGGCCTGCGCATATTCTGCTCAACCAGACTCCCACCACGGGCCACTGGATCACCTTGCGTCTGACCGGTCACAAGAGCAATCGCGATGGTATCGGGGCCGTTGTGGAAGTGAAGACTGCATCCGCCACACAATGGGCTACCGTGACGACATCCGGCGGTTACCTGTCTGCAAGCGATCCGAGAGTCCACTTCGGCATGGGAGAATCCCCGGAAGCTGCGTGTATCGAAATCCGCTGGCCAAGCGGCATCGTGCAAACCCTCACCGACGTAAAAGGCGACCGGCAGATCCAAGTGGATGAGCCCGCTGCGGCGAACGGCTCGAGCGGACCGGCCCAGTCGACGCGCAGCGGCGCGTCCTCGCCCTAGCTTTGCCCAAGCTAAATCGATTCTCTTGATTGCTGATACTCCCGGTGGTTCGGGAAAAAGCAGACTCTTTCACCTCGCCGCTGCTGTTCCGGCGTGGTGCGCATGACCGAATGCTTCCCAAAAATTGCTTGACAGTCGATTTTTGCCAGACGTATAGTTTCGCGAAATGAAATTGCTACCATAAAAATGGTATCGATTCCATACCAGCAGAAGCTTTGAGGGCCGAAGAGCCGTTCTGTTGTCAGATCCCCTGTTTCAGGATTTCAAAAAAGACTGGGACTAAAAATAACTGGGTAATACCAGGAGGCAAAGTGAAACTGTTCCCCGTTTCAAACGAAGGCGCATCCCTGCGTCGCTCGAGGATATGTGGATGGTGCGTGGCGATCGCAATCGCATGTCTCTTCTCGTTGGCCCAGCGTACCGGGTTCGCACAGGCTAGCGCCGGCATCACCGGCACCATCACGGATCCGAGCGGTGCCGTGGTTACAAATGCGAAGATAACCATCACCAACGAACAGACATCGGTCGCCGCCAACACCTTGTCCAGCAGCGCAGGCACCTATTCCTTCAAGGGTCTTCTGCCCGGCCAGTACACGGTTGCCGTGGACGCCAGCGGATTCAAGAAGGAAGAGAGACGAGGGGTCACGATCGAAGTCAGTACAACCGCGACGATTCGACTTCAGCCTCTCGACCGGTGCCGCCAACGAAACCGTACAGGTCACATCGGACGCAATTGCCCTGAACACAACCGCGCCCGAGATTGGAAGCACAATCGAACCGGTCGTTGTTGCGGCATTGCCCGAGGAAGTCTCTGGCCGCGGTCGTCAGATCGATCAGCTGCAGTTCACTGCTCCCGGTACAACCGGCAGCACCTTCTCGCACCGCGTCAGCGGTGGCGTCGATTTTGAGCAGGAGATTGTGTACAACGGCATTCCCGCTCCGCAGCCGGAAACCGAGGGCTATACCACCAACTTCAACCCGCCCTTCGAACTGGTGGAGGAGTATAAGGTCGAGCGCTCGACGTTTTCGGCTCAATTCGGCCTTGGACAAGGCGCATTGACCTACCAGATGAAGTCTGGCACCAACCGTTATCACGGAGATTTATTCGAGATCAACCGCAACAGCTTCTTTGATTCGGTCGGATTCTTCAATGGTCCGGCTTGGGGTGGATCTGCCACGCCCACCCCGGATCACGAGAACAATTACGGGTTTAGCGTTGGCGGCCCCATAAGCATTCCCCACGTCTATGACGGCCGCAACAGAACGTTCGGTCACTACAGCCAGGAGTGGTACAAGCAGAACCAGGAACAGACGACCCCCAACACGGTACCGACGAAGCTGGAAAAAACCGGAAACTTCAGTGACTTTGTAAACGGCAGCACCGGTGCGCTGATTCCGATCTATGTCCCAATGGGATTCAGTTGCAACGGCCTCACTCCGGGCCAGCCGTTCCCCGGAAACATCATTCCATCGAACTGCATCAGTCCGTTGTCGCAATCGCTGATTCAGTACATTCCCGATCCTGATCGCCCCGGCAGCGGCGTCGGTGGACTGGACAGCAACAAGAGCTTTTACCCTTTCGTCAATCCGCATATACAGCATGTGTGGGGCTTCACGGTTGACCAGGTGCTCACGCCCAAGCAGAGCATTCACTGGAGCGAATGGCGCAACAGCTTCAGCAATTACAGCTTCGATAGCAACGAGGACATGGTTGTTGCCCCCAATCCACTCAACAGTCAGAAATATGAGCCGGCTATGGGCACCGTCTTCCTGTTGAACTACAGCTACACCATTTCGCCACACCTCGTGATGACTGCTGGTGGCGGCTGGATCGGCGAGATCAACGATCAGTACAACATCACCAAGGGCTACACCTTCGCTGCTGTCCAGGATGAGAACATTCCGCCGAACATCACGTTTGACGGTCAGCACGCTCCGACCCAATGGGGCACGAACGGCTCCTGGTACCAGTCGATTAACCGCAAACTCGGTCTCGCTTTCGTGAACAACTGGCTGTGGACAAAGGGAAAGAACACTTTCAACATCGGCTGGGAGTTCCGTCGTGCCTACCAGGACGACAACGAAGAGCAGACCGAGGGTGGCCAGTTCAATTTCAGCCAGAAGACCACCTCAGTGCAAAACTCGACCGATCCGAATTTCGGTAACTACGGCAGTGCATTCGCGAGCTTCCTGCTGGGCATTGTGGACTATGCAAAACGCAGCAACTCGCAGGAACTGGAACTGCGCAATCGGGATTTCTCGCCGTACATCCAGGACGACATCAAGCTCTCGCCCCGGCTCACGGTCAATCTCGGACTGCGCTGGGACATCCAGGTGCCATTCACCGAGAATCACAACAACGTTGTCTTCTTCAACCAGGACAAACCGGGAACACTTCCGAATGAGAATATTCCCGGCTCCGCAAGCCGGTTAGGAACCTGCTCAGGATGCGTTGGATATGATCATGTATCCACCCACTTCTCCCATATCGGTCCGCGCTTTGGCTTCGCATACCAGCTGAGCAAGAAGATGGTTCTTCAGGCCGGAATGGATATAGCGTTCCTCGATGGAGGAGCCTATGAGTATGGCACCAACAAGGTGGCAGTCAATTACGGAAACCTGTTGACCGGCTCCTTCAACCGCAACAGTACCGGCAGCTTTACCTCATCCTTCGGCGGTTGGGACACCAATTCCATTCCGTCTTTAAGCCCGACACCCTTCAGCCCCAGTCTTGGACGTGGCCTACAGATCAACGCTCTGAGCAACAAGATCGATGGTTACGCACCTTACACCCAGCAGTGGAACATAAACCTGCAACGCGAGTTGCCGTACAACATGTTCATCACCGCCGCATGGGTAGGGAACCGCATCATCCACCTGCCAAGTCAGCTCAATCGAATTGACCAGATGAATCCGGCATTCGATGCGCAGTACGGCTCTGAACTGGCAGATGTATTCCAACCCGGACAAACATCTCTGGACGGCGTGCCGTTGCCATATCCGGACTTCGTCACGGATTTCGGAGGGTCGGCCACGGTGGCACAGGCGCTGGTGCCATATCCACAGTACTCGTACATCTTCAACAACTTTGAAGCGTACGGGACCACCTACTACCAGGGCGCACAGATCGAGGTTGAGAAGCGCTACACCAATGGTCTCTCCTTCCTCGCGGGATACACGCTCTCCCGCCTGATGGATAACACCAGCAGCGGCTTTTCGAGCTTCACCTCGGGCGGCATCAACAAGTACAACCAGAAGCCGGAGTGGGCTATTTCAGGTGCAGACGAGCCGCAGACCTTGAAAGTCAGCGGTACGTACTTGCTGCCGATAGGACCGGGCAAGAAGTACTTCAACAATCACACAACGGGCAACATCCTTGGCGGCTGGCAGGTCGGGTGGATCCTGGATTATGAGTCTGGAACGCCTATTCAGGGTTGTAACGGCAGCTCGGTATGCGAGAACGGCTCGCCTTTCCCGAACGGCTTTGACCGTCCGAACCGCAATAGTGCAGTCTCCCTCAACACAGCTTCTTACAGCCGCGTGCGCGATTACTTCGTGGGCAAGACGAATGTCGCCCAGATGTTTAATCCCACCGCCTTCACACTAACCCCAAGCCAATACGTCATCGGAAATGCCCAAAGGGACTATGCCGGAACGAGAAACGCCCCATTGGCCTTGGAAAACATTAACGCCAAGAAGAACTTCTACATCGGAGAGCGCTTCACTGGCATTCTCTCGGTGGATTACTTCAATGCCTTCAACCGAACGCAATTCAACGGTCCTGACGGCAACGCAAGTGACGGTACCTTTGGGCAGGTAACCGGTCAAGGTTCGAATATTTCGAACCGACAAGGACAGGTCAGCTTCCGACTCGAATTCTAATAAGTCGCTGTCTCCTGATTTGAGTCACTGTACTCTCCTAACCACGCCGGGCTGCTTTCAAGCAGCCCGGCAATTTTTCAGGTTTTCACCGAGACGATCTGTTCCCACGAACCACATGCGCCTTTCGTTTTTGACGAAGGCGAACTCGGAGAGAATTCGTTCATTCTGAAAACCATCTTGAGAAGGAATCAAATATAATCTCGGATCATGAAGTACCTTCCCGCCCCAGGTTCGCTGCCTGGCAAGCTATGTCTCTTGGCCACCTTGCTTGTCTTTTCCCGCCCGGGAGCGCTCGCTCAACAAGACGATAGCGAAGTCACTCCAGCAGTTCAGCGCTTGTATGCTGAGGCTGGCGTCGCCACGAAGAGCGGCGACAATACTGTCGCAATTGAAAAGTATCGATCGATCATCAAGCTCGCTCCCCATCTTGCGGCAGCATACAACAACCTCGGGGTCCTTTACTTTAATGAGCACGACTTCGCACACGCCGCAGAAGTGCTCAAGCGAGGACTGGGACTCAATCCGAATATGCCAACCGCCGCCGCCATGCTCGGAATGAGCTACGTCCAGCTGGGAGAGGATGAAAAAGCAGAACCACTTCTTCGGACAGCATTGCGCGCAAATCCTACTGATGACCAGATTGAGATGATGCTTGCGCGCGTGCTTATTAATGAGAAGAAACTTGAGGAAGCAGCGTTACACCTGAATAACTTCTTGACGCGTAATCCTAAGGATCAGGAAGGCTGGTATCTGCTTGGCAAGACCTATCTGCAAATGTCAGAGAATGCGCTCAAAAGGATCAATGAAATCGATGCCAACTCGGTGGTAGCCCACGAGATTGCCGGAGAGATCGATGAAAGCATGCACAATTACGATCTCGCCTTGGTCGAGTACAAGAAAGCCATAGATATGGCTCCCAAGCGACCGGGTACGCATATGCATATGGGAGACGCGTACTGGTACATCGGCAAATGGCAGTCGGCGCAGAGCGAGTTCCGGGCAGAACTGGAGAATGATCCGAATAACTGCATGGCTCGCTGGAAACTGGCGAACTCGACGCTCGAGGCCAATGACTCGAGCGAAGAGGCTCTGTCTGAGCTGAATTCCTCTCTTGATCGCTGTCCTACATTGATGCAGGCACGCGTAGATCGCGCTCGTGCGCTCGTGAGATTGGGCAGGCAGCCCGATGCCCTGCCGGATCTGTTGATGGCCGAGAAGGACAGCCCGCGCGAGCCCACCATTCATTTTCTCCTCGCCAACGTCTACAGATCGCAGGGCAAAAGCGTCGAGGCGCAGGAAGAGATGCGCACGTATGGAAGGTTACAGCGAGAAGCCAGTGCCGCGGTCGCACAGCAGGCGGATGACTCCAACGCAATTAAGAACAAGGCACAATAGAACAGACATGTTCTTATACCGTGCCTCAATGTGGCTGTATCTATTCACTGTATCCCTTGCGCCGTGCGGGGCTGTTTCAGAGGCAACCCCAGTTCGCGAGGCGGACGCTTCGTGCGCCAAATGCCACGAAAAGATATATCAGCATTACCTTGCAACCCCCATGGCAAATGCGAGTGGTGTTGCTTCTGACAATCTTCAAAGTGGCAAGTTCTTCCACAAGCCTTCGGGTGTGGAATATGCGGTGTTGTCGCTCAATGGAAAGGCAACTCTCACATCTCGCACTCCTGCTGGTTACGGCGAACTGAACGAACTGCCTCTGAGTTACTTCCTTGGCTCTGGCCATCTAGGCACCACATATCTGTATTCCATCAACAACTATCTCTTTGAATCTCCAATTGCCTGGTATGCCGCCTCGCAAGGATACGACATGAAACCCGGCCTTGCAGAAATGCAGACGGTGCCGCCGCCTCTTCCAATGCTGAGCAATTGCCTGCGATGCCACATGAGTTCGGTCCAACCCAGTGACGCCGGAACAATCAACCGCTATCAAGGACTGGCGTTTCTGCATACGGGCATTACCTGCGAAGCTTGCCACGGAGATACGCAACGGCACGTGCTAACTCGCGGGAAGGCAGGGGTTGTAAGTCCGGCACGCTTGGATGCGATTCGGCGGGATTCAATCTGTATCAGTTGTCACCTAGAGGGAGATGTTTCCGTGGAGCGCGCCGGCCGCTCAGCCTCTGAATTATCGCCCTGGTGAGTCCATCTTCAGTTACTTGTCTTATTACGTTCGCGCCGACGCCAAGCTCACAGCGCGCGGCGTGAGCGAGGTCGAACAACTCGACCGAAGCACCTGCAAGCGGACGAGTGGAGACCAGAATGTCATGTACGACCTGCCATGATCCCCACTACACGCCGGATGCACAGCACCGCGCTGAGTTTTTCCGAACTAAGTGCCTCGCCTGCCACAACGAGCCGGAGTTCACGTCGAAACATCACCCCGAGAACCAGGACTGCACCAGCTGTCACATGCGGCGCACAGGTGCCGTAAATATTCCTCATGTGGCCTGGACTGATCACCGCATTCTAAAGCTGCCCGAAGAACCAGCCAATGTGCAGGCGAGCGGCGAAGGAGACAAACTGGTTCCACTTTTTGCTACGGAATCAAGTGAACGCGACCTGGCCATGGCGTATTACCAGGTGCTGCTCGAGGGAGATCGATCTGCGGAGGCGACTGCGTGGACTCAACTCAGTTCACAGCGGGAGGCAATCGCGAACGACAAAGAGGCTCTCGACGCATTGGGAAATCTCGCCGCGGAACGAGGGGATTACAAGGTCGCCGAGCAGGTTTTCCGAAGGGTTCTCGAACTTGATCCCGACAACTCTACGGCGCTTTCTAATCTCGGTACACTGCTGGCAAAGCAAGGAAAGCCTAAAGACGCGATTCCGTTCTTGAAGTCTGCCTTCGACCGCAACCTTGATATTCCAGCCTTTGCAATGAATCTAGCCAGAGTCGAATGCATCACTGGAGACGGTCCTGCGGCGCGAACAACACTTACAGAGGCGCTCGTGTACACGCCGAATCTTGAGGACATTCGACGATTGCAGACACAGATGCAATCATGCGATGCTGACGCCAAGTAGCCATCAAATGAAAAAGCAAAGAATCCAATTCATTTCTTGTGGCCTGTTTCTGATTTCTTTGAATGTTGGGACCAGTGTCTGCCAGCAGCCGGCCGATCCTCTGGAACAAGAGCGTGCGCTCTTGGCGGCTGGGAAGCTCGCGGAGTCAGAGTCCGCCTTACGCGTTTATCTCAAGACCGATCCATCATCTTCTGATGCGCACTTCTTGTTGGGCTATGTCCTCTTTCGCGAAAAGAAAGCGAAGGAGTCCCTTGCCGAGTTCACCGCGGGCGCGAAATTCCGGCGTCCGCGTCCCGATGAGTTAAAAGTCGTAGCCTCTGATTACGTCATGCTCGGTGACTTTGGGGATGCTGACAAATGGTTTTCTGAGGTCGTTGCCGAAGCCCCGAACGATGCTGATGCGAACTATCTGCTTGGACGGACGAAGTTCAATGAGAACGATTTTCCCGCGGCAATATCAAGTTTCGAGCGCGCGTTGATCTTACATCCGAAGTATGTGGAGGCCGAGAACAACATTGGCTTGGCATGGCGGGAGTTAAATAATTTCGAGAAGGCTCAGGCTGCGTTTCAGACCGCAATCGACTGGCAGGGAGATAATCCTGTCGACGCACAGCCTTTCTTGAATCTGGGAACACTGCTTGCCGATCAGGGCGGAATTGAAAAGGCCTTCCCCTACCTTGCCAAGGCTTCCGCTATGTCCCCCGACAACCCAACAGTTCATGAAGAACTGAGCCATGTCTATGCTGTGCAGCTGAACCTGCCAAAGGCGCAGAGCGAATTGGAAAAGGCCGTTACATTGGCGCCCAACATATCAAGCCTTCATTTCAAGCTCGGCCAGATTTACCGAAAAGAAGGAATGCCTGACCGCGCACGAGAAGAATTCGCCATCTGTGCAAAACTCAGCAGTGCGCATTCGTCGGACAAAACCCCGAACCCAATTTCAATAAAGAGTGTGGAAAATCCGTAGTTCATCAGCTCAGCTTCGCTGATCTTGGCCGATGCGTGCTACGCATCCTCCTCATAAAGGCCGTGGCCCGCCACAGGTTCGTGCGCACTCCGGGGCGGTTCGATGGCAAATGGGCCGGTCGAGCCGGAATCGAGAAGATCGAGGATTCCGTACGTTAATAGGCGATATATACACACGTACAAGTGCGCGTGATGAAAATGCGCCACTAACGATCAGGGGAGTCGATCGGCTGGATCCTAATCGCACCTGGTTTTACCGGACCAGGCACGGAGTACCCGGGTTCTCGACGTCGGCCAGGGGCAATGCGCCATTCCTGGGCTCGGCGTCACGCGCAGTCATGATCAGCCGTTCGCACGAATTCACGGCGCGAGGGTAATAAACCTCCCAGGGATTACAACCTGGCGTATGGGAGCCGTGGCGCAGGTTCTGTATGCGCTGCTGCCGAGACCTCGGCCCGCGTCTCCGCCGAAGGTCTCCGCCAGGCTTGTACACCTCTCTGGAGATTCAAAAGGCGCCGGCTATCCTCGGCCATTTCTGAACCTGTAATCTTATTATTCAATGCTTTATAGATTTACCTGAAACGTAGTCGAGCATCTCCGGATGTTGGATTATTTGCCGATGCAGAAAGTCGAGAAGATGAGGTTTAGGATGTCGTCGGGAGTGGTTTGGCCGGTCAGGGAATCGAGAGCCCATAGGGCACGATAGAGATCAAGCAGTATCATCTCGTGCGGAATGCTCGCCTCATTGGCGCGGGCGGCATCATCGAGCGCGGCCTGTGCCGTCGTGACGGCCTGCTGCTGGCGCAGGTTGGTCAGCATTCCCGGCTCGGCCGCGGCTCCGCCAGTAGCAAGGGCGACGATCTTCTCGCGCAGAGTACCGATGCCATCTCCGGTCAGCGCCGATGTCGGTACCGACGGCAGCCCGAAACCTTCCGCCTCCGAGTGGTCGGCCCGAAGCACTCCCTCAGTCCGCCCTGAAGCAGCCAGATCGCTCTTGTTGATCGCGACCAGCGATGGTCGGCCGCAGACTGCCGCGAGCACGCCACGCTCCTCCTGGTTCAAAGTCTGCGTCGCATCCAGCACCACCAGCACGATGGCGGCATCGGCCATTGCTTCCCGGCTGCGCGCGATGCCAAGCTGCTCGACCTCCTCAAACGTTTCGCGCAGCCCCGCCGTATCGACCAGTTCCAGAGGAATCCCGTCGATAGAGATCCGTTCGGTGACCAAATCGCGCGTGGTTCCCGGGGTTGCGGTGACGATGGCGCGATCGCGCTCGACAAGCCGGTTGAACAGTGAGCTCTTGCCGGTATTGGGGCGACCGACGATGGCCAATGTCAGGCCGTCGTGCACGATGCGGCCGCGGGCAAACGAAGCTTCAAGCGCGGCGAGCGGCGGGACGAGCTCGGCGATGCGTCGGCCGATTTCGGTCTGCGGCGTGACGTCCACGTCGTCTTCAGCGAAGTCGATGCCTGCTTCAAGCAACGCGATCAGTTCCACTAATTCTTGTTTGACGGGAGCAACGCGCCGGCTCAGAGCGCCGCCCATCTGGCTGGCTGCCAGGCGCGCCTGGGTCAACGTCTGCGCGTCGATCAGATCCCTTACGGCTTCGGCTTGGGTCAGGTCGAGCTTGCCGGCAAGGAATGCGCGCTGAGTGAATTCGCCCGGCTCGGCGAGTCGCGCACCGAGCGCGAGCGAGCGCCGCAGCAGCGTATCAAGAACCACCGGCGAACCGTGTGCGGCAATCTCGACCAGTTCGTCGCCAGTATAGGAATTCGGTGCAGCGAAAGAGGTGACAACCGCCTCATCGAGGCGGCCATCGCCCGATCCGTCTTCATCCCGCACATCGGCCAGTCGGGCGCGCGCATGTTCGAGTGGCTGGTGCAAGCGAACCAACTGCATGGCGATCGAAGCGGCTTGCGGGCCACTGAGACGCACAATGCCGATGCCCCCGCGGCCGGGCGGTGTCGAGACAGCCGTAATGGTATCGACAATTGCGGCTGTTATCTCTGGCGTGTTCGATTCGGTGGCCATTGTTCCATTCAATTGTAGGGAAGCGAATTGGAGTGTCGTCTCAATCGCAGTGATTTTGATTCCGAAGAACCCGCGGAAGCCCAACAGCGGCGGCCGGTACCACGCTGATGCCCCCGAGGTGCAGTCGAATAGGTTCCAGCCCAACGGAATCCTGCGGATGTGGCCTCCGATAGAGGCCACCAGGAATACGCCGACGAAAGCTGTCGTGCATAATCAAGATACGATGGGGCTTTTATGGAATCCGGAAAGCTGGTCGCAACGGCTGGCGGAGCTTGAGGCGCGCACCGGCGAGCTGAAGGAGGCTCCGTTGCGGCGCGATGTGCGTTCGCTGGGCACGCTGCTGGGCGAGGTGCTGCGCGAGCAGGCGGGCGAAGAGCTCTTCAAGCACGTCGAGGCTCTGCGCCAGGGGACGATTCGCCGGCGCGATGCCGAGGCCCGCGGCAAGGAAGAAGAGGCGGAGCGGCACGCGGCGAGTGCGCTGAAGGTTGTGCACTCCCTGCCGGTGGAACAGGCCATTCTGCTCACCCGCGCGTTCGCATTTTACTTTGAGCTCATCAACCTGGCGGAGACGAATCACCGCAAGCGCCGGCGTATTGCTTTGCAACTGAGTGGTGGCGCGGGACGGCAGCGCGGCAGCCTGGTCGGAACTCTATGCGAGATGCGGCGCGTGGGAATAAGCGCTGATGAGGCGATGGAATGGCTGGGGCGAGTTCTGGTCGTACCGGTGTTCACGGCGCACCCAACGGAAATTGCGCGGCGATCGGTGATGGTCAAGCGGAGGCGAATCGGAGAGTTTCTGGCAACGCTCGATCGCATTCCCGTGCCGGAGCAGGACCTGGCGCGGTTGGAAGAGGCGATTCGCGCGGAGATCACGAGCCTGTGGCAGACCGACGAGGTGAGGTCGCGCCGGCCGACCGTATACGACGAAGTGAAGATGGGACTGGATTACTATGATGTCTCTATCTTTGCCACGCTGCCGGGGCTGTATCGCGAGATCTCGGAGGCGCTGCACGAGGCATACGAGTTGCACATTGAGCCGCACGAGTTGCCACAGGTGTTGCGATTTGGGTCATGGATCGGCGGCGACCGTGATGGGAATCCGTTTGTGACCCCGGACGTCACGCGCGATGCCATCCAACTGGCGCGTGGCCATCTGCTGCTCTACTACCAGGCTCGGCTCGACGAGATTATCGACCTGCTCACGACCAGCGCACAGCAGCGGCCGGTGAGCGACGAGCTGCGTGATCGGCTGAAAGCGTATGTGGCTCTGGTACACACGCCGGAGGCGCAGGTGTTCGGGGCGCAATACGAGTTTGAGTACTACCGGCGGTTCATCATCTGCGTGAAGGCGCGAATACAACGCACCCTGGAGCAGACAGGAAAACACGCGGGCGCCCTGCCGGTGATGGCGTACACCCTGGCGCAAGGTCAGGACAAGCTGGCGCAGGTGTTGCCGGAGTATTGCTCAGTCGATGAATTCCTCAATGATTTGGAGACGCTGCGAGCGTCGCTTGCGATAAACGCAGGACTGCGGATTGCACGGACTCTGGTTGATCCGCTGATTCTGCAGGTGCGAACCTTCGGGCTGCATCTGCACACGCTGGATATTCGCCAGCACGCGCGGGTGCACGCGGCCGCGCTGCAGGAGGCGATCAGCGATACCATCGCGCCGGTGCTGCCGTCGGAAATGTCGGCACAGACAACCTCGGTCCTGGAGACGTTTCGCGTAGTGGCGGAAATCAAGCAGGGTTGCTCGCCTGAAGCGATCCGGCACTACGTGATCAGTGGCGCTTCGAGCGTGGAGGATGTGCTGGCGGTGGTGCGGCTCGCGAGGCTCGGCGGCGTCACCGTCGAAGGGTCCAAGCGAGATCCGGGGCTGATGCCGGTGCCGCTGTTCGAATCGATAGAGGATCTGCGCCAGGCTCCCGCGATCTGCCGGGAGTTGTGGATGCGCGCGGACTATCGCAAGCTGCTGGCCTCCTGGGATAACTGGCAGGAGGTGATGCTGGGCTACTCCGATTCAAACAAGGACGGAGGAATGTTGACCAGCACCTGGGAGATCTTCCGCGCGCATCGCGACCTGCACCATGTGGCCCGCGAGTGCGGCGTGAAGCTGCGGCTCTTCCACGGACGCGGCGGGACCGTGGGACGCGGCGGCGGGCCGACGCATCGCGCCATCTTCGCGCAGCCGATGGATGCGTTTGAAGGCCAGTTGCGGATCACGGAACAGGGCGAGGTGCTGAACTTCAAATATGCCGATGAGGTGCTGGCGGAGCGCAATCTTGAGCTCATGATCGCGGCATCTCTTGATGCTCTTGCGCGTCCCAATGCGCGCGATCCCCAGGGGCATTTCACGGGCGTGTTGCGGCCTGAGTGGGAAGCCGCGCTCGACGAACTGTCGGAGATATCGTTCGGGTTTTATCGGAAGCACATCCTGGATGATCCGGATGTGGTCACATACTTCGAGGAGTCGACGCCGGTAGGCGAACTGGAGCATGCCAAGATCGGGTCGCGCCCGGCGCGACGGAATTCGTCGCCTAAGCTTTCGGATTTGCGCGCGATTCCGTGGGTCTTCGGGTGGACGCAGTCGCGACTCCTCGTGCCGGCCTGGTTTGGCGTCGGGTTCGCGATCGAGGAGTTCACCAAAAAGCCGGGCTCGCTCGAGCGGTTGCAGGAAATGGCACAAGAGTTCCCGCTCTTTATCGACCTGCTGCGCAATGTGGAGATGGCGCTTGGCAAGGCGGACCTCGGCACGGCGCGGTTGTACTCGGAGCTGGTGAAGGATACGAAGGTGCGCGAACGTATCTACGACATGCTCGAGGCGGAGTTTCATCGCGCGGTGCGGGCGGTTCTGGCGATTACGCAGCAGACGGAACTACTCGAAAACAACCTCGTGCTGGCGCACTCCATCCGCCTGCGGAATCCGTATGTAGATCCCATGCACCTGATCCAGGTCGACATGCTGCGACGCAAGCGCGCCGGCGAGGATACGCCCGAGGTGAACCGCGCGATTGCTGCAACGATCAGCGGAATCTCAGCAGGATTGCGGAACACCGGCTGACCGAAGCATAGGGGCGACGCAGTTTGTTACTCCCCATTCCCTGCTCCCTGTTCCCTGTTTTCCGCTACTTCGAACTGATCAATCGAAGACGCGCCGTCAGCGCTCGGCCCAGCGGTTCGGTGAAGGTGCCGTATTGCGGCGAATCGACATTGTTGTTCACGACGAAGTAGTCGCCGGAGTCGGTGATGTTTTCGATGACACCGCGCAAGCCGAAATAAGATCCGCGAAAGTGGAAGCGCCATTCCAAGCCCGGACTGAAGTCTGTGTTGTTGGGAAACCGGCGTGAGCCTGCTGCGCTCGCGACCAGGTAATTGGCATCGACCGAGGTGTAGGGAAACCCAGTGTGACGATCGAGCGTGTAAACGAAGTCCCATCTCTTTCTGAACCACGGCACGTCGAACGGGAGCCATCCCCAGGAGAGGATGCGGTTGGGACTGTCCCATGGCAGCGGTCCGCTCTGCTGCGGGCCGAGCATCGAAACGGTCGGCACATAGTCGATCGCGGAGTTCGTGTGCGCGGAGGAGTGTGTGTAAGCGCCGAAGAGCGTGTAGCCGTGCGCGAATGTGTGTCGCCCATCGATTTCTTCGAGCGTATCGTGGTCGTCCCGTGTGTTGGTCAGCGTGTAGGTACCCGGGAGCGCACCGGAGCCTGCCTGGTTCACATACGCGAATTCATCCCAGACCCGTTTGCGAATGATATTCGCGGTCAGATAAGTGGTGCCGGGAAGCTTCTGCTCGACGCCAACGCTCCAGTTCACGGCGCGAGCCTCGCGTAGTGACGAATCGTTAACGGTAAACGTCGTGAGAAGCGGCGAAGTCGTGGGAGTGACGCCGTCCGTCCCGAAGTAGGTATCGTAGCGGATGCCGGCCAGCGCGCGCTCGAGATATTCGAGTTGTGTGTGCTCGTAGTAGAGGCCGATGCCCGCGGATACTTTTGTGGAACTGTGAAGTTGCGCGGGCGACCAGGCGAGGGCAAGACGCGGCGCAAAGTTGGGACGGCGGATAATTTCGTCCCAGTCGAACCGCAAGCCGGTCTCGACGATAAGGTTGGAGTTGGGCGCCCAGCGGTCCTGAAGGTAGGCGCCGAGTTCGTCATTGTGGCGCGTGTAGGGCGCGGTGGCTGGAAATTCACTAAGACGCGAAAGCGTCCGGTCCTCGCGCAGGTAGTTGACTGGAGCGCGCGTGACGGACTGCCCGAATCCGATCCGGTCGAGATCAATGCCGGCCTTCAAGTTGTGCGTGCCCATCCATTGCCGCGTCGGCAGGTAGAGCGCGGCGTTGTCTTCGATCCGTTGCGAGCGTCCCGTCGCGTTTTCAAAGTAGCTCCCCTGCGATTGCTCTGGAGTTATCTCGTATGGGCTTCCCCCGTGCGGCTCGTAGCCATCGCGGATGCGCTGGATACCGAGGCCCGCATCAAGCAATGCACCGTTGTGAAAGCTGAACTGATCGCGGAAATACGGCAGCCACGCAATCGTGTTTCGTTTGGTCGTGCTCTCCCGCGGGACAAGCGAAGAGATGCCGTCGTAGGGCGAATGGTAGATGTTATAAAGCAGGCCGGCGGAAACGATGTTGGCAGGCGTGGTGTTCACCTGGAATCGCACCAGATTGCTTCCGCGAATGAGGTGATCGGTGTCGGCGCCCGGCGGCAGTTCGCGGATGTAGATGTCGTCGTATTCCACCTCCACCCCATCGAAAAACCACGCGCGGTTTCTGACCACCGGACCGGAAAAGGTGAATCGCGGCACGAACTTGTCGAAACGAATACCGTTGACGTCCTCAAAGGAAGGAACGAAGTTGGTGGCGTTGAAGCGGAACTTGTTGTCGCCCATTCCGGTGGAGAAGGCGACGACGCCACCGGTGGCACGTCCATATTCGACGGGATAGCGGGTCGTTTCCTCGTCAATCGAGCGCACCGCGTCGGGGCTGAAGCGCATGGCGAGTTCGCCGCTTACGGGCGAGCGGATATCGAAGCCATCGAGCGTGTCGAGCGTGGCATAGGTTTCCGATCCGATCACGTGCACCTGGCCAGTTCCGTCCGCAATAACGCCGGGGTAAAACGGCAGCAGGTTGCGGATGTCGCGCGAGGTGGGGTAAGGCACGTTGAAGATCTCGGGCAGGTTCATTACGCGCGCGTCAGAGATCTGCTCCTTGTCGATCCCGGGGACCGAGGCCGTGACGCTCACCTGCTGAACCAGCATCTGCTCGTGATGCAGCACGACGCGTATCTCATGCAGATCCGTTTCGGTGTTGCCCGTCGCAGTCAGATAAAACCCGGGCTTCTCGATCCGAAGATCGTACGGTTGGTCGCCTTGGAGCGTGTAGCTCGAATGGCCCGCGTAATCCGTAGCCAGCCTGGCCGCGGGGCGTCCCGGCTCCTGCACTGTCACCTGCGCATCGGGCACCGCGGCGCCGGTTTCGTCGACTACGTCAATCACGATTGTCCGCACTGCGGGCGGCTGTCCCGGCAAATCCGGCACGCAGCTTGCGGCCAGCAGAAGAAGGAAGATCAGCCTGCGGACGTGCAAAAGAAGCCGCATCAAATCACCCTGGTCGACACGTCCAGCGTCTCACGATTTCGAGACGTGCCGCGGCATTCCTCGCGGAAGAGCCGCGGAATCAGCTGCTCATTTCTCGCCGTTTTCCGTGTTGTGAATGAATCTCGCGGTTTCATCATGCAGCTCTTTCAGCGCTGGGGTGGTGATGTAAACCATGTGGCCGGTCTGGAAGAAGTGATAGCTGATGTTGCTTTGAAGCGACTGGGGAATCTGCAGGTGCTTGTCTTCGTAGGTCGCGCCGAAATACGTGCAGCCCAGATCGTAATAGCCACCCATCAGCAGGATCTTGAGTTTGGGATTGCGCTTCATGGCCATGGAGAGATCGGGCATCACGTTCACGCTGGAGTCGTCCCAGCCCTGGCTGCCCGGCGGCGTGTGATGCAGATCCCAGCGAACCCCAGGTTCGCGGTTAGAAGGCTTGTAGGTCATGGTTCTCGCCGTACTTCAGGGTGCCGCGGGCGTACTGATTAATGGCCGTGTTGTACGCCGAAGAGGTGGCAGAGCCGAAGGGATCGTATCCGCGCTTCCTCGCTGAGAGGATCAAGGTCCGGGACCTTCGTAGCGCGTATCGAGGCGACCCGTGGTGATACCCATCTCCGACTGGAGTTCCTTTGAGAATTCGCCGCCGCTGACGCGCAGATTGGCCTTGATCCAGTAAGCTGCCGGCACACCGGTGAAGCTTTCCAGCTTGGCGGCAACATCTTTCTTCTGCGCCTCCGACAGCTCAGAGCCTTGCAGCAGCGCAGCAGCATATGGCCCCAGAGCAACTGCTCCACCGTCTTCAGGAACGGTTCCAGTTCCGCCGCCTGATTTGGCACGCGATGGTGGTACCACGCCGTCGCAGCCATGGAGGGCAGAGCCAGGAAATAGCCGTTGTCGGTTCCCGGATTTCCCTGGGGACTGTCAGCGCTGCTATCAAAGCTGAGAATCTGTGAGAGGAAGATGGAGCCGTTAAGGTCCAGATTCCGCTGCAGCAGGTTGGTGAGGATGGCAGTCCGGGTTGTGCCGTAGCTCTCGCCGAAGAGATACTTGGGCGAATTCCAGCGATCGTACTTCGACAGGAAGCGGCGGATGAACCGATCGAAGGCGTGCGCATCAGGGTCGGTCCCATAGAACTGCTTGGCTGCCTCTTTGCCATAGATGCGGCTGAAGCCGGTCCCGGGAGCGTCGATGAAGACCAGGTCGCTGGCGTCGAGCAGGCTGTATTCGTTGGGCACGACCTGGTAGGGCGCGCCCTCCTGGTGCTCGGAGTCCTGCGGAAGGACAAGACGCTCAGGGCCGAACGCACCCATGTGCAGGTACATCGTGGCGCTGCCCGGTCCGCCGTTGTAGAGGAAGGTGATGGGACGGTTCTTCGCCGGGTTCTTCGCAAAATAAGCCACGTAGAACATGCGCGTAGTGGCAGGGCGGTCTTCAGGCTTGGCGCTGAGGTCGATGCTGGCGTCGGGAAGATACCTGCCGTCGAAACCGATCATGGCGTCCTGCGGATCAGAGGAGCCGACCGTGAGGGTTCCGGCGATCGCGCGGTAGTCGATCGACTGTCCGCCGACTTTGACGGAGCCTTCGGTGATGGAGTCGGCAGGAACTTCGGGAGTGTGAGCCGCATTCTTTGGCATTCAGGCTTTGCGAGGCGGCATTGTTCTGCGCAATTGCGAGAGAAGCGGCAACGGAGCAAATCGTGAGCGTGGCAAACCAGCGACGTGCAGGCGCGATGCGGCATGATTCGGGAGAGCCTCCAGAGGATGATCGATCCGTGCCGGAGTATAACCGAGCCAGGTAGTCAATGCAGCGGGTAATGCAGCCCAAGCCTGATTCGCCAAACCGCGCGCAGAACACAGCGCTGGGGTCCCGCGACGGAGATCGCCAACCACGGCACGGCGAAAGACGAACGCCAGCGCTCCTCTAGGTTTGAGGATGCGGAGATGACGCGAGACGCGGCAGCTCCGAGGTCGGCGAAGCGGTCATGCCCAGGAGGACTTGTTTTGAATAAAGCAAGGGAAATGGGAAGCAGCAGGAGATGCCGGCGCGTGGCCGGCATGCATTTGCAGCGATCCCGGCCCAGGTTAGCCGGCGATGGCGTTGGCCGCCTGGTCGTTGCTCTCAATCAGCGGGCGGAATGCGTTGATGAGGTTTTCGACCTGGGCTTTCTGTACGCGGAGGAGATCGAACTTCCGCGTGATCTCGTTAAGCTCCGTCATGGCTTGTTCGTAGGCGATGCGATAGGGATCCATTTCTGTCTTCTCCACTGGGCGCAGTGTAGCATCGGAATCCATTGAAAACACTAAGGTAGGGAGCGGTAAACCACCCTAAAGTAATGGATGAATGCTGTTGAGCCAGGGCGGGAAAAAGTGTGTCCCGAAGCATCTGCAGACGCCGCTCAAACCGCAGGATTCTCGCAGCCAGAAAGTCGGCGGCTCAGAAGACTCGCCGATTCAGCATCGAAGGCGGACGGCGCAGATCCCGTTATGGCAGATTAGGAAATCGTGTAGCCGGAGGGAATGAGACCAGGTCAATGCGGTCAGCAGGAGCGGAACGTCGACCCGCAAGGTTCAAAACCAACACATCACTTCTAGCCTGTCTTAGACGCTGGTTGTGAGGGTTGTGGCGACCACAGAGAACTCAGTGTTGATGCCGGTAGCCAGAGATCCCATGCCGCTGATGGTGCCGAAAGAGATCACCGCTACGATCAAAGCGTACTCGACCAGATCCTGACCCTCTTCGCGTACCAGGAGGTTACGGAGAAAAACGTAGATTGAAATGGGAATTGTGTTCATAACCGCTCCTTTCCATTAAGGATGTCGGCTTATTGTGTGGTCGCACGGGGGGGTACCGCAATCCAATCTCCGTAATGGAATTGGGATCAGTGGTAACCGCTGCAAAGTGCACGAACGTGTTACTTGGCATCCCGTTCAAAGCTTCCCGGCTTTTCAAAAGATTGGTTCATCGGCGCCTCTCTTTGAGGAAAATGGTCAGCGGAAACGGTGGTTTAGCTGGAGAACTGCGGTAGTGTGTGTGCATGGTCTCCATTCGACTGGCGACAACGGAGGACGCTGGTGCGATTGCGCACGTCCACGTAGAGAGCTGGAGGACTACGTATACAGGAATTGTGCCGGAGGCTTACCTCGTCGGGCTGGACGAGGTGCTGCGAGCCAAGCTATGGCACGAGTTCTTGGCGGGCCACGCACTTGTGCTGGTGGCTGAGCGCGACGGGAGAATGGCGGGCTTCGCGCACGGCGGGACAAACCGGGAGGCCTTGGAGGAGTGCGACGCGGAACTGTACTCGATTTACCTGTTGAGGGAATCGCAAGGACGCGGAACCGGAAAGGCTTTGCTCCAGGCGATGGCCGGCGCATTGGTGGAACGGGGCTTCAGGAGCATGGCCGTATGGGTGCTGGAGCGCAATCTCTCGCGCAGCTTCTATGAAAGAATGGGCGCACATCTCGCAGCGTCGAAGGTAATCGAGATTGGCGGCGCAAAGCTGATGGAGGTTGCATATGCGTGGCCCGACCTGCGGACCCTCGCGGGGCCGTCCTCGGGCACACAACAGCACAGCACAGCCGGAGCAGGCTGACGCAATCTCCGGAATCGCCATGAAAAAGACAAGGGCCGGGTTATGGGCCCAGCCCTCGCTTCTGTCTGCTAGATTCTGCCGAAATCCTGTGGCTTACAGCGGCTGAACGTCCGCAGCCTGCCAGCCTTTGGGTCCCTTCACGACGTTGAACTGCACGGCTTGGCCTTCCTGCAGGCTCTTAAATCCACTTGAGTTGATCGCTGAGTAGTGCACGAAGACGTCTTCACCGTTCTGGCGCGAGATAAAGCCAAAACCCTTCGCGTCATTGAACCATTTCACAGTACCTTGTTCCATTTTTTCCGTGTTTCCTGGTATTGAATTGCGCTGGATGAATCGGAGCGACCACTGGCAGAATCTTGCTTGGTTGGGCGAGTTGCTGCACACGCCCGGTTCGACTCTAACGCTATATCCAGTGTACCATTTCACTTCCAAATCTTCAGTCGGGCGGCAATCGGCGGGAAGATCGGAGCAGCATCCGGGCGGCGCGATCATGCTGAAAGTGAGCGGGTTACGGACTGGAGTTTGCGTGTGATAGTGTGGAGAGTCGCTATGCCTGACGATCAAGTACCCGAACTGCTGACCCTTGCCACGAAGGAGCTGGAAAAGGAGTTTTGCGCTCTGCCGGATTTTGCGGCGGCTCGGCCGAGCGACGGCGATGCGGAGGCGATGGCCAGGGTGTTGGAGGAGACGGCGCGCCGGCTGGGTGACAATTACCCGTACTTCCATCCGCTCTACGCCGGGCAGATGCTGAAACCTCCGCATCCCGTAGCGCGGGCCGCGTATGCACTGGCCATGACGATCAATCCCAACAACCATGCGCGAGATGGCGGCCGGGCTAGTTCCGCCATGGAGATCGAGGCCGTGGCTGAGATTGCCGCAATGTTCGGTTGGGAAGAGTATCTGGGACATCTGACCTCGGGTGGCACCATGGCAAACCTTGAGGCGCTCTGGGTGGCCGGACAAATGGCGCCTGGCGGGCGGATTTTGGGTTCGGAGCAGGCGCATTACACGCACCACAGGATTTCGGGCGTGCTGAAGCTGGAGTATGCCTCGGTGGCAGCTGATTCCCGCGGCCGGATGCGGCTGGATTCTCTTGAAGATGAGCTGTGCAAGGGAGAAGTAAGCACCGTGGTGGTGACGCTGGGGACGACGGCCGTGGGAGCGGTCGATCCACTACCGGAAATCCTCAACTTACGGGAACGATACGGGTTCCGGGTACACGTGGATGCGGCCTATGGCGGGTACTTCAAGCTGATTGAAGCCAAGCTGGAGGAGCCTGCGCGGCGGGCTTACGAGGCGATCGGACAGGCGGACTCAATTGTCATCGATCCGCACAAGCACGGGCTGCAGCCCTACGGCTGCGGATGCGTGCTGTTTCGGGATCCCGGCGTGGGCCGGTTCTATAAGCACGATTCGCCGTACACCTATTTCACGTCAAAAGAACTCCATCTTGGGCGAGATAAGCCTTGAGTGTTCGCGCGCCGGGGCGGCGGCGGTGGCCTTGTGGGCCACGCAGAGACTGTTGCCGCTGAAGCTGGGCGGCGAGTTTGCCGAAGGGCTGGCGCGAAGCCGCGGGGCAGCAGCTCGAGTTGGAAAGACGGCTACGGGCGGATGACCGCTTTGAGGCGCTGGCCACGGGCGGACCCGAGTTGGATATCGTTGTATGGAAGATGAAGGCCGAGACGGCCAAAAAGGCGTCGGAGCTGGGACAATCGATTTTTACGGCATGTGCAGGGCGCAATCTTCACCTCGCGCTAGTACAATTGCCGCAATTCTGGTTCGGGTCCGCGAGCGAGCATCGTGAGAGCACGTGACCTGCCTTCGCTCGGTCCTGATGAAGCCCGAACACGAAGCATGGCTGGACCGCATCTGGAACAACTGAGTGCGGCCTGTTCTGATGTTGAGAAAGCGTAGGTACGATGACAGAACAGCTGGTAAACCTACCGCAAATTGAAAACGTTCTCATCCGAGCGGGTGAGTGCGCCGTGACAGTGCTTCCGCGGTTTGGAGGAAAGATCGCGTCGATCCGCATTGGAGAACACGAACTGCTGCAGACGCCATTGGCGCCGATTGCGCCGCGAACGCGGACCATGGCATTCGACGAGGAGATGCCAGCGGGTGGGATGAATGTCTTGCCATCCGTGGCCGGCATGCACGGTTGAGACCGAAGCGGGAACCGTGGAGTTCCGGACCACGGGGATTTGTGGCGTGTCGAGTGGGAGATCAATGGTCAGGCGAGAGCTTCCAGTCAGAGACGATTTCGAGCGAGACCATGCTTTTCGTTGCCGCTCCGGCTGGAGTGCACGCTGACGCTGAGCTGAACGGACGCATCGATTTGCTAGACTTTGACCGGCTGCGATTATTCAGTTACCAATCTGAACTTCGGAGGCAGATCCGGTTCCGTGGTCGTGGGCGGCGCACCCTTTATTTGCGGTCGAAGAGGGAGACCGGATTGTCCTGCCAGAGTCGATTCACTCGCTGCGGCTTGAGGGGTCGGCGGCGGACGACTTGGCAAAGGCGGGCGACTCTGTTGCTGGCCGAGGCGAGGCTGGCGGGACGGCAGCACAGTAGATCTTGGCTATCGCAGAGGCGCCGGATTCGGGAATTGGCGACAAGCTTTTTGCGGGATCGCTCGCAATCGATCGCAGAACTGGTGCACGCTTGAGCGGCCGTCGGCGGGTCTGCGCATTCGCGTCAGTTTTGATGCGATGGCAACACCATATCTGGGTCTGTGGATCTGCTATGGAGGATGGCCGGAGAGACCCGGGACCGAAGCAGATGTGTGTGGCGTTGGAACCAGCGACGGCGCCGGTGGATTCGCTCGCGTGACCGGGCGCGTGGTCGCGCGTGCTCGAGCCAGGCGAGTCTGTTTCGCTGGCCGATGGAAGTTGAAATCGAACGAATCGAGAGATGAACGACAATGCATGACCCTGAAGTTTTGCGTTCATTGCATGTGAGTCGCTTCAACGAGTGAACCGGAGATCTTTGCTGCTCCGGGGCGTGTGAACCTGATTGGAGAACACACGGATTATGCCGAAGGATTCGTGATGCCCGCGGCGATTGATTTCGCGACGCTGGCCGCGATTTCGCCGCGCAGCGACGGGAAGATCGTTATCTACTCGGAGAATTTCAAAGAAGAGCGCACATTTGATGCGACGGCGCACTGCCCAGGAGCGGCAGCAAGGACTGGAGCGATTATCCGCTGGGCGTGATGGTGATCCTTTCTGGCGAAGGGAACATCGGATTCCGGGATTCAGCTTGAGCCTCCTGGGTGATGTGCCGCTGGGGTCGGGACTCTCGAGTTCGGCCGCGGTTGAAGTGGCGACGGCCTTGGCGGTGACGTCGCTGCGTCGGTGTTGACTATCCGCGTCCGAAGCTGGCGCGGTCTGTGCCAGCGCGCGGAGAACGAATTTGTGGGCGCGAACTGCGGCATCATGGACCAATTCATTTCAGCGAATGGCGAAGAGGATCATGCGCTGCTGCTCGATTGCCGCGATTTGAGTTTCAAGCTGGCGCCGATTCCGTCGAATGTGGCGCTGGTGATTGCGAACACCATGGTGAAACACTCGGTGGCGGGCGGCGAATACACGACGCGTCGCGCCGAAGTGGAAGAAGCGGCAGCGGTGATTGCGCGCCACCGGCCGGAAGTGACGCTTTCTGCGTGATGCAACCGTCGAGGACCTGCAGAAGTGGGGCGCGGAGATGAGCCCGAATGCGCTGAAGCGCGCGCGCCACGTGATCACCGAGAACACGCGGACGGTGGCCGCGGCGGAAGCGTTGATGCATCACGATCTGAAGGAACTGGGAAGACTGATGGCCGAGGCGCATGTGAGCTACAGCCGTCGATTTTGAAGCAAGCTGCGTTGAGGCCGACACGATGGTAATGCTGGCGCAACAAGTTGCCGGGGTTGATTGGTGCACGGCTGACCGGGGGCGGATTCGGCGGATGCACGATCAACCTGGTGGAGCAGTGAAAAGGCCATTGAATTCGCGGAAGCGCTGGCCGCAAGTTACGCCGGTGAAACGGGAATCGTTCCGCAGATTCACATCTGCCACGCTTCGAGCGGGGCGCACAGGGTGGTTGCAAGTCTCTCGCATTAAAGGCGAACATCGGCTTTCGCAACACAGGCCCGGATGCATCTCATTACCATGAGGTGGAAAATCAGGTCTCTCTGAAGTCACCCCGCATACATCGTTCCATCGCCTATAACCAAAGCGTTTTTCCTTGTTAGAATCTTTCACAGGTTTCCATAGATTGGCATATATGAGCCGCGACGGGAGATTTTCTACCCACCCGGCAATGTTGAGATTTTCGATTTCACATTGTTGCAGGCATTTGCGAGCGCCGCAGAGAGATGTACAGGATGCAACAGAATTCAACGTTAAACCCTTCTCCTACGAAACAACCCCGACGACTGGACTGGTCGCGTATTTCTCCATGGAGATTGCGATCAACCGAGGATGCCCACGTACTCTGGCGGCCTGGGAATGCTGGCCGGAGACACGCTGCGTTCCGCTGCCGACCTCGGTGTGCCGCTGGTGGCGTTTTCGCTGGTGCATCGCAAGGGATACTTTCAGCAGCATCTGAGCCCGGCCGGCGACCAGACCGAAGAAGTGCAGCCGTGGAATCCATCGGACTTCTGCACGGAAGAAGCTGCGCGCATCAAGGTCTCAGTGGAAGGCCGCGATGTGACGGTGCGTGCATGGCGCTATGACCTGCAGGGCCGCTACGGGCACATCGTTCCGATTTACCTGCTCGACACAGATCTCGATGGCAACTCTGGCTGGGATCGCGGACTGACGGATCACCTGTACGGCGGCGACACGAATTACCGCCTTGCAGCAGGAGATTGTGCTGGGACTGGGCGGCGCGCGCATGGCGAATGCTCTCGGGTTGAGCGTGTAAATGTGTACCACATGAACGAAGGGCCACGCGGCCCTGCTGACGCTGGCGCTGCTGGAAAGCGAGATGGGCGGCGGTCCGTTGAATTCGCCGACCGAGGCCGACATTCTGCAGGTGCGCAACAAGTGCGTATTCACGACGCATACGCCGGTGCCTGCGGGGCATGACCGCTTCTCGACGGAACAGGCGATCAGGATCCTCGGTGGCGAACGAACGGCGCGGCTTGAAAAGCTGGGTGTGTTCGAAAGCGGCTTGCTGAACATGACGCTGCTGGCGCTGCGTTTTTCGCGCTATGCGAATGGCGTGGCGATGCAGCACGGCAAGGTGTCGCGCGCGCATGTTCCCGCAGTACCAGATCGATTCGATCACCAATGGCGTACACGCGCCGACGTGGATATCGGAGCCGGTGCAGCAGATGCTCGACGTGCAGATTCCATCGTGGCGACGCGACAATCTGACCCTGCGCAATGCGATCGATCTGCCGGAACAGGAGATGCTGAACGCGCATCGCCGCGCCAAGGAAGCACTGCTGACCGAGGTGGCGACGCGGACCGGCCTGGTGCTGAATCCGAATGTGCTGACGCTGGGATTTGCGCGGCGCGCCGCAACGTATAAGCGTGCGAACCTGTTGTTCAGCCGATCCCGAACGCCTGCTGAAGATCGCGACGCAGGCCGGCGGTCTGCAGATTCTGTACGCGGGCAAGGCGCACCCGGCAGACGAACCAGGCAAGGCGCTGATTCACAGCGTGATTGAGACGGCCGCGAAATTGTCGAATGACATGCTGCGCGTTGTGTATCTCGAAAACTATGCGTGGGACCTGGGCGCGCTGCTGACGGCAGGAGTGGATGTGTGGGTGAACACGCCGCGGCGTCCGTATGAAGCTTCAGGCACCAGCGGAATGAAGGCCGCGCTCAACGGCGTTCCGAGCCTGTCGATTCTGGATGGATGGTGGATTGAGGGCTGCATCGAGGGCGTGACCGGCTGGGCCATTGAAGACGGCGCGAACGATGCGGAGGAAGCCGGAGAATCTCTACATCGAAGCTCGAGAATGCAGTGGTGCCGCTCTATCGCAGCGAGCCGGAGATGTGGGCACGGATGATGCGAACAACCCTGGCGTTCAACGGCTCCTATTTCAACACCAATCGCATGGTGAAGCAGTACACGCGCAACGCCTACTATCCGATGTAGGCTGATCGAAACCGCGGCAAAATCGGAAGAGACGGCGCCGTCGTACGCGATGAAGTAAAGAGCCGCAGGCGGCGCCTGCAGAATCACAATACAAATTGGAAAGCCCCATGCAAAGGGCATGGGGCTCTTCATGAATGGGCACGATTCAAGGCAGGAGGATGTGACCCGGGGCCGCGTCCGAGCGACTGCGCTTGCGATTGCACCGTTCAGACGGAGCCTACGCGACCGCCAGACCGAGAGCGCGGTTGATGCGGCTCTGGATCGGATCCACGATGATTTCGGGCACCGGCGAGAACGGCGGCTGGAGCGACTGGTTCGTGAACCGGCGCTGCGGCTGGAACAGGCGTGGCGATCTCGGGTTCACCCGGACCTGATTCCACTCGGACACTCTCGGCCTCTGGGCCTGTTGAGACTCGTACCGCTGACATTGAGAGGAACAAATGGTTTCAGCGCCGTACCACGTCCTCGATCTGCTCTTTGCGCAACTGGAGCCGCTCAACTCCTGGAAGATCTCGATCGAGATGGGAATTGCGCTTCTTCAAATGCCGTCAGGTAGGTTTCGCGATAACCTGCGAGCCCATGGGTTTTCTCCTCTAGCAGATCTCGAGAGAACTGTCCGCTCTGCGGGGGGCCGGTGCTTCTCGATTTCGCCCGTCGGGATGCGGAGGGGAGACAATCTCGAAAAATGCTATGGAGGAAAGTCTAGCCCTCGGTTACCAGGCTAGGCATTACCCAAACGTGTGTAGCGCGGCTCACTTTGGTGACATGCGGGACTGTGAAATTCCTGCAAGGCTCTAAGCCCTGACGTAAGGTGACATCCCTGTTGCGCTGATTTCCAGGCGAAAGATCGCTGAATCGCCTCATATTGAGACGATATCAGCAGAGAGGACGGATCTCGCTGGAGGTGCCTCCGGCGGCGGGAACGTAGCATTTCTGGGTGTAGTCCATGACCATGCGGTCGGCGTTGAAGCGCCAGCCGAGGGTGCGGATGGTGCGCTTCATGCGCTTGATCCAGCCGCGCGGCAGGCCGTCGCGGTCGCGCTCGTAGTAGAGCGGGATGAGTTCGGCGGAGAGGACGCGGTAGAGCTCTTCGCCGTCGCGGGTGTCGTGCACGTCCATGTTGGAGTGGGTGCGGCCCTTGCCGATGGCGAAGCCGTTGAGGCCGTCGTAGGCCTCGGCCCACCAGCCGTCGAGCACGGAGAGGTTGAGGCCGCCGTTGAGCACGACCTTCTGTCCGCTGGTGCCGGAGGCTTCGAGGGGGCGACGGGGATTGTTGAGCCAGACGTCGACGCCCTGGACGAGATGGCGGCCGACGTTGATGTCGTAGTCCTCGATGAAGAGGAACTTGTCGGCGAAGTCGGAGTCGCGCATCATCTCGGCGATCTGCTGGAGGACGCGCTTGCCGGGCTCGTCGTGGGGATGGGCCTTGCCCGCGAAGAGAAACTGCACGGGGCGCTTGGGGTCGTTGACCATCGACGGCGAGGCGCTCGATGTCCTTGAGAAGCAGGTTGGCTCGCTTGTAGGTAGCGAAGCGGCGGGCAAAGCCGATGGTGAGCGCGTCGGGCGAGAAGACTTTGCCGAAAGCGCTGGAAGCGATGCCGAAGCTTCGCTGCGACGCTCGGCCTGCTCGACGGCGCGGCTGCGGCCGAAGTCGAGCAGCTGCGCCTTGAGGCTGAGGTGGGTTTCCCAGAGCTCGCCGTCGTCGACGTTTTCGATGGCTTCCCAGGTGCTCTTGGAACCGCTGCGCTGCTGCCAGCCGACGCCGAGATGGCGATCGTAGAGGCGGCACATCTGCGGGCGCTAGCCACGACGGGACGTGGACGCCGTTGGTGATGTGGCCGATGGGGACGGCGTCTTCAGGACGGCCGGGATACAGGCCCTTCCACATGGCGCGCGAGACCTTCGCCGTGCAGCGAGGAGACGGCGTTGACGCGGCGCGCGAGCTTGAGGCCGAGGACGGTCATGCAGAAGGGCTCGCCATGGTCGGTCGGGATGTTCGCGGCCGAAGCCCATGAGAGTTCTCGTGCGAGATGCCGAGCTGATCGCGCAGCGGTCCGAGGTGTTCTTCGATGAGATCGGGATGGAAGCGGTCATGGCCGGCGGGGACGGGCGTGTGGGTAGTGAAGATGACTTCGCGGGGAATCTGGCTGGCGGCGGCGTAGAAGTCGAGGCCTTCCTCTTCCATGCGCGGCGGATCGCTTCAAAGACGGCGAAGCCGCTGTGGCCTTCGTTGAGGTGCAGCACGCTGGGCGAGATGCCCATGGCCTTGAGAGCTCGGAAGCCGCCGACGCCGAGGAGCAGCTCCTGACGAATGCGTGTGCGCGAGTCGCCGCCGTAGAGGCGCGAGGTGGTGTCGAGGTCCTCGGGGCGTTGCCGGGCACGTTGGAGTCGAGAAGAAAGAGATCGCAGCGGCCGACCTTGACTTGCCAGACCTTGGCGCGAATGGCGGCGCCGCGGGTGGCGATTTCGACGATGACGGGCTGGCCATCGAGCCCATTGGCGGGCTGCATGGGTAGCTGGTTGATGTCGGTCTCGAGATACTCTTCGCGCTGCCAGCCCTTTTCGTCGAGGCGCTGGAGGAAGTAACCCTGGCCGTAGAAGAGGCCGACGCCGACGAGCGGGATGTCGAGGTCGGATGCGCTCTTGATGTGATCGCCTGAGAGGACGCCGAGGCCGCCGGAGTAAATGGGCAGCGATTCGTGGAGTCCGAATTCCGCAGAGAAGTAGGCGACGGGACGCGGACGGAGTATGCCGGCATTGGCCGCGCCCCAGGTGCGGTCTTCGTGCAGATACTCCTGCTGGCGGCGGTAGACGTAGTTGATGCGGCTGTGGAGGACGAGTTCGGTGGCGCGGCGCTCGATTTCGCTCGAGGGGCATCTCGTTGAGCAGGGCGATGGGATTCTGGTTGAAGCTCGCGCCACCGCGTACGGGGTTCAGATCACGAAAGAGATCGATGCAGTCGTGATCCCAGCTCCACCAGACGTTCCGGGCGAGAGCCCAAAGCCGCTCCTGCGCGGGTGCGACGAAGCGGTCGAGGGTGCGGGCTTCGCTGACCACCGGCGCTACCTGTTCCGCGGCTTCAGCAGAGCATGCGGATCTCGTCTGTCGCGGAAGACGCGCGGCTCCTTGGTCTGCACGACGAGGACGCCCTGGAGGATGCCGCGATCGATGAGCGGGCACGCCGAGGAAGGAGTGGTACTCCTCTTCGCCGGATTCCTTGAAGTACTTGAAGCGGGGATGATGGCTGGCGTCGTCGACGGCGACGGGACGGACCTGTTCGGCGACGAGGCCGGCGAGACCTTCGTGAAGAGGCATGCGAAGCGTCGCCGATGCACCGCGGTTGAAGACCAAGCGATGCGGCGAGCACGAGATTCGAGCGATCGGGCTCCAGCAGATAGGCGGAACAGACGTCGGTGCGGAAACGAGAGGCGATCAGCGCGACCACATTCATCAGCGTGTCGGCGGGCTTGCCTCCGTCCGCGTCAGGCTGGTGATTTCATCGAGGGTCAGAACCAGGTTGGCGTCCATCGCTTCAGGAGAAATGCTCATCAATAACCTCCGGCCGGATTCAATTGCAGACGAGAAATAGATTTGGAGCTCACGTTGCGTCGGCGCGAGAGGCCGGATGGCGAAGGTGGTGCAGAAACACCAGGGACGCAGGGAAGACCGGCCGAAACAGCAAACCGCGCCAGTGATGACTTGACGATATCACTGATTCGGCACAATTTTTCCCGCCGGAATCAGCGACCGACGGTTCGAAGTACTGATCTGCACCGCATGCTGTGCAGAAGCGCGGCTCCAATAGAGTCGCAGTGTCGGATAGAATCAGGGATGCATGATCTGCGAAGGATGGGAGGGGCTCACAGTCGATGGAAGGTTCCCGCTTCTGGAGTTGCTCGGCGGCTCGCCAGATCGCTGTGTCTTTCTCACGGTGCGGCAGGGCATTCAGAAAGCGAATATCAAGCTGATTCTTGCCGGCGGTGCCGATGCCGATGCCTATCTCGCAAAATGGGAGGTCGCAAAGAGCCTCTCACACCCATATCTGACGCAGATGATGGAAACGGGCCGGTGTACGATCAAGGGCTCGGACCTGGTCTTTTGCCTTACAGAGAAAACGCAGCAGGTCCTTTCCGGGATCATTCCCCGCAACGCCCTCGAAGCGGCCAGCTTAAAAGAGATCCTCGATCCAATTGTCGATACTCTTTTGTTTCTCCATGAAAAGGGACATGCTCATGGGTGCGTAAAGCCTTCAATGATTGTTCAGGTCGGCAATCAGTGGAAGCTCGCGTCAGACGAGATGGTGGGTGCGGACGAGCCTGCGCGGCCAGAAAAGACGCTGGACACCTACGATGCTCCGGAGACAACGGCCGGAAAACTGTCACCCGCTGCAGACCTCTGGTCCCTGGGTATCATCATGGTCGAAGCTTTGGCGCAGCGCACCCCGGTGTGGGACCGCACAGCCAACGGCGATCTAGGCTTGCCGGCTTGGTTGCCAGAACCATTTCGCGCAATCGCGCGTGAATGCCTTCGCTGGCAGCCTGCGGATCGAACGTCGATTGCGGAGGTAAAGGCACGCCTCGCATCGTTTCGTCCGCCGGCTACGACCGAGCCGGTGAAAGAGGCCAAGCCAAAGGAATCTTCAGAGGCGGCGTCGATGCTGCTTCCCGGTCCAGCGTCAGCCGGCTCGCCCCAACCAGAGAAGCCGGTTCCGACTGCCGCAGGATCCCGCAATCCGCCGCCGCACGAACCCGCCTTTCCGCCCCACGAGGAGCCCGCAGAGCTTATGCCGAGATCGCGCCTCTTCGCCAACCTGGGCGAGGAAGAAGAACCCGAGACCAGAAGGTGGCCCCTCTTATTTGGCCTGGTTCTGCTGGCGATTGTCGCTGCGCTTGCTGTGCACTACCGCGACGTGCTCTCGCGTTTTGCCGGTATGCAAAGTGCACCGGCCGCGAGCGAACCTTCGTCGAACACGCAGACGCCGCAGGCGCCGCCGGAGCAGAGTCAATCCGCTCCTGCAAATGCAGATCAAGGCGGTGTTCAATCTCAGCCGCAAAGTCAATCGCAAACTACACCAGAAAGCAATTCAAGCGCGACGTCCAACTCCGCGCCGCAAAGCCAACCGCCTGAGACGCAACCCGCCCCAGCCCCGAAGCAACCTGGAACCGAAGCGCAAACGCCCGCCACGCCTTCGCAGGCTGAAAATCCCCCTGCGGCCCCGCCGGCGAGTCGAGAGCGGGAGACATTTCCGATCGCGAATGGCAAGGGCGCCGTTCTGAAGCGGGTTCTGCCTAATGTAGCTCCCGGTGCTAGTGACGGTATCCGAAGACCTGTGGAGGTGGAATTGCGCGTCGCAGTGAATGAAGAAGGCCGAGTCACAAGTGCCGTATGTCTGACGCAGGGCCCTGGCAACTACTTCGCACGGATCGCGCGCCAGGCCGCTGAGTTGTGGAAGTTCAGATCGCCCGAAATCGAAGGACAGCCGAGGGCCAGCCAGTGGACACTGCGGTTCCGATTCGAACGGCGCCGGACTGATGTTACAGCGACGGAGCTTCCCTGACCGGCCAGTCCAGACCCCTCGTCGCGCCGCCCGAGACATGCTCCAGAAGCTCAGCAGGCAAAGCAGCCGGATTCCGAAGAGCTCAATCCCCCGTTGACTCCTCCAGTCCGGAGCCGATGCGGTGCAGCTTCACGACGCGCCACTGAAGTTTATCGAAGAAGAGGTATACGACCGGCGTGGTGAAGAGAGTGAGAGCCTGTGAGACCAGCAGACCGCCAAAGCATTTGGAACCTGGGAGAGCGCGAACCCTCGTCAATCCATCAGGGCGTCCATTTCATCGCGGAACGGTCGGCAAATATTGTCAACCCCAACCATCCCCCTCAGATCACCTAACTCCAGCAGGCACAACAAAATAAATCTTCCTCCCACTCTGCAGGCAATTTCCCCTCATGAGCGCACAATGAAGATGATCGATTTCTAGCCCAGGAGCCCTCCATGTACGAAAACGCAAAGTCGGTTTGTTACTCCCTACTCCCTTCTCCCTACTCCCCATTCCCCGATCGCTGCCTGCCGCTAAGTTATTTCCTGTGATGACTCTGCAGCTAAGATCAATCGGAAGAATACTTTGGCGGCACTTCCCCTCGCAACCTGCTGACTCGAGAGACTTTCCGTACAGAGGACGGGGGGGTACCCCATACGCAACCAATCGGTTGCATATCTACCGGCTACTAGCTTACCGGCATGTTTCCTCAGTCGCCGGGCGCTTCTTCCAGTTCGGAGCCGATGCGGTGCAGTTTCATGACGCGCCACTGGAGTCGGTCGAAGAAGAGGTAGACGACGGGCGTGGTGAAGAGAGTGAGAGCCTGCGAGACGAGCAGGCCGCCGACGATGGTGATGCCGAGGGGCTTGGCGCAGCTCGGAACCGACGCCCATGCCGATAGCCAGCGGCAATCCGCCGAACATCGCGGCGAGGGTGGTCATCATGATGGGCCGGAAGCGCAGCAGGCAAGCCTGGTAGATGGCTTCGACGGGCGGCAGGCCCTGTTCGCGTTCGGCCTGGAGAGCGAAGTCGATCATCATGATGGCGTTCTTCTTCACAATGCCGATGAGCAGCAGGATGCCGATGAGGGCCATGATGCTGAGATCGGTTCCGGTGATGAGTAGCGCAAGGATAGCGCCCGACTCCGGCCGGAGGCAGCGTGGAGAGAATTGTCAGCGGATGGATGAGGCTCTCGTAAAGAATGCCGAGGACGATGTAGACGGCGACCAGCGCGGCAAGGATGAGGTAGGGCTCGTTCTTGAGCGACTCCTGGAAGGCCTGCGCGGTGCCCTGGAATGTGGCGTGGATCGCAGTGGGCATGCCGATCTCGCTCTGGGCTTTTTCAAGAGCGGTCACGGCGTCGCCAAGGGCGACATTGGGCGCGAGATTGAAGGTGAGCGTGACCGCCGGATATTGGCCCTTGATGATTGACGGTGAGCGAGGTGCGTTTCTCTTCCCAGTGAGCGATCGCGGAGAGCGGAACCATGGCGCCGGTAGTTGTGGTCGCCGCCGGTAATGCACGTGGCAGGTGCCGCCGCCGCTGAGGCTGCGTCGAGGAGGCCGAGTCATGCCGGTGAGCGTGCCGGAAGCGATCGCCGCGGCATTGCTCGATTCGTTATTAGCGGCGGCGATGGCCGCGATATTGGCCGGCAACCGGACTGGTGCTGGAAGCGTCAGGTGTTGTGGAGATCGTCGAGGAATTTGCGGCTGAGGTGACCAGGATTCCGCCAGAGGTTGAGAAGACAGCGGGAGTTCCGCCAGGAGCCGATGCAGGTGCGGATGTCGCCAGGGAGGCGCCCGTATTGGTCGCGGCTGCGGGAGTGGTGGTTCCGAGTGTAGGAACCGATGGGCTGGCGCCGGTTGTGGTGCTGGCCTTGATGTAAATGCTGTTGAGCGAGTCGGGGCTGAGCTGGTAATGCGGATCGACCTCCATCACCACGTAGTACTGATTGAGGCCGGTGTACATGGTGGAGACTTCGCGCTGGCCGAAGGCGTCGTAGAGAACCTGGTCGATGGCCGAGGCGGAGATGCCGAGGCGCGATGCGGTGTCGCGATCGATGACCAGGGTCTGCGGAGAGGCCCTGGTCCTGCTGGTCGGTGGAGACGTCGCGTGAGCTCGGGCATGGTGCGTCATGCGGGCCTGCAGCCGCGGAGCCCAGGTGTTGAGCTCGTTCGAGATCTTCGTCAGAGAGCGTGTACTGGTACTGCGCTGCGCTGCCACGGCCGCCGATCTGGATGTCCTGCTGGGCCTGGAGAAAGAGCCGGGCGCCGGGGACGCTGGTGAGCTTTCGCGGAGGCCGTTGACGACCTGATCGGCGGAGACGTGGCCGGGGCGTTCGTTGAGCGGCTTGAGGGCGATGAACATGATTGCCCACGTTGATGCTGCCGCCGCCGGACCATGCCACCGGCGAAGGCAGTCACGGTGTGGACGGCAGGGTCTTCAAGGACCATCTGGGCAAGCTGCCGCTGCTTGTCGCTCATGGCGGGAAAGCTGATGTCCTGCGCGGCGATGGTGCGGCCGCTCGAGGCGGCCCGTGTCCTGCTGCGGGAAGAAGCCCTTGGGCACAATTTTGAAGAGATAGACGTTGAGGAAGGCGCAGCCGATGGCGACGCCGAGCATGATCCACTGGTGGCGCAGAACCCAGCGCAGCGCGGAGTTGTACTCGTGGTGGAGCCACTGAAACGCGTCCTCGAAGATGCGGTAGAGGCGCCGTGGCGGCTCTCGTCGCGCGACTTGAGGAACTTGCGCGCAGAGCATGGGCGTGGTGGTGAGCGAGACGAGCAGCGAAACAGCGATGGCCACGCTGAGCGTGACGGCGAACTCGCGGAAGAGCTTGCCGATGATGCCGCCCATGAGCAGGATGGGGATGAAGACGGCGATCAGCGACGTGCTCATGGAGAGCACGGTGAAGCCGATTTCCTTCGAGCCCTTCATGGCGGCCTCGAAAGGCTTCATGCCTTCTTCGAGATAGCGGGTGATGTTCTCAATGACCACGATGGCGTCGTCGACGACGAAGCCAGTGGAGATGGTGAGCGCCATCAGCGAGAGGTTGTCGATGGTGTAGCCGAGCAGATACATCACGCCGAAGGTGCCGACGAGCGAGAGCGGCACGGCGACGGAGGGGATGATGGTGGCCCAGATTTCGCGCAGGAAAAGAAAGACGACAAGCACGACGAGAAGAACGCTGATGAGGAGCGAGATTTCGACGTCGTGAACGCTGGAGCGGATGGTGGTGGTGCGGTCGACCGCCACGTTCATCTTGATCGTGGGCGGGATATCGGCCTGCAGGCGCGGCATCTCGGTTCAGGACCGCGTCGACGGTGTCGATGACGTTGGCGCCGGGAATCTTGAAGATGATGATGAGGATGGCGTCTTTGAGCTGTCCGCTGTGGCCAGGTGGCGTTGTTGCCGGAGAGGCCGGCGGTGTGGATGTCGGCGACGGAATCCACGACGGAGCCGAGGTCGCCGACGCGCACGGGCGCGCCGGTCTGCTTGTTGTAGCCGACGATGATGGGCGCGTAGTCGCCGGCCTTGAACATCTGATCGTTGTCGTCGATCTGCCAGCGATGCTGGCGATCGTTGAAGCGCCCTTGGGACGGTTGGCGTTGGCGTTGGCGAGCGCAGTGCGCACGGCTTCGAGGCCGACGCCGTTGTTGCCGAGCTGCATGGGGTTCAGTTCGACGCGCACGGCGGGCTGGGCGCTGCCGCCGACGAAGACCTGGCCGACGCCCTGAATCTGCGAGATTTTCTGCGCCAGGATGGAGTCGGCCATGTCGTAGATCTGCGGCTTGGGTATCACGTCGGACGTGAGCGTGAGGATGAGGATCGGCGCGTCGGCGGGATTGGCCTTGCGGTAGCTCGGGATTCTCGGCAGGTAGGCGGGCAGCTGGCTGCGGGCGGCGTTGATGGCGGCCTGCACGTCGCGCGGCGGCGGCGTCGATGTTGCGATTGAGATCGAACTGAAGCGTGACGGAGGCCGCAGCCGAGCGAGCTGGACGACGTCATCTGGTTGACGCCGGCGATGCGGCCGAACTGGCGTTCAAGCGGCGTGGCGACGGATGAGGCCATGGTTTCCGGGCTGCCGCCGGGCAGGCCGGCGCTGATGCCGATAACAGGGAAAGTCGACGTCGGGCAGCGAGGCGACGGGAAGGATTGAATAGGCCACAGAGCCGGCCATCAACAGGGCGAGACTGAGCAGCGTGGTGGCAACGGGCCGCGAATGAAGAGTGCCGAAAGATGCATCGTCGCTCCGCCTCAGTCGGCCGTTACCATCGGCGGTTGGGTGCCTATCTCGAGTGCGCGCGGCTTCATGCGCTGGGCCAGCCTGTCGAAGTAGAGGTAGACGACCGGGCGTGGTGTAGAGGGTGAGCACCTGCGAAAAGCAGCAGGCCGCCGACGATGGTGATGCCGAGGGGCTTGCGCAGTTCTGCGCCGACGCCTCCGCCGAGAGCCAGGGGCAGGCCGCCAAGCAGCGCGGCCATGGTGGTCATCATGATGGGGCGGAAGCGCAGCAGGCAGGCCTGGAAGATGGCTTCCTCGGCCGACTTGCCCTCGTTGCGCTCGGCCTGGAGCGCGAAGTCGATCATCATGATGGCATTCTTCTTCACGATGCCGATGAGCAGAATGATGCCGATGAGCGCGATGACGCTGAACTCGGTGCCGGTGATCATCAGCGCCAGCAGCGCGCCGACGCCGGCCGAGGGCAGCGTGGAGATGATGGTGATGGGGTGGATGTAGCTCTCATAGAGCACGCCCAGCACGATGTAGACGGTGACCAGCGCGGCGAGGATCAGCATGGGTTCGTTGGCCAGCGAGCTCTGGAAGGCGGCGGCGGTGCCCTGGAAGCTGGCGTTGATGCTGGTCGGCATGTCGATGCGCTGCTCGACGGCATTGACGGCCTTGACGGCATCGCCGAGCGCCTTGCCGGGCGCGAGATTGAAGCTGATGACGGTGGACGGGAACTGGCCCTGGTGGCCGATGGCGAGCTGCGCGCGCGACTGCTCCCAGTGGGCAAGCATGCTGAGCGGAACCTGCGTGCCGTTGCTCGACTTCACGTAGAGATTGTTCAGTGTGGTGGGGTCGGTCTGGAAGTTCTGACCGACCTCCATGACCACGTGATACTGGTTCAGCTGCGTGAAGATGGTTGAGACCTGGCGCTGGCCGAAGGCGTCGTAGAGGGTATTGTCGATGTCGGCCATCGCGATGCCGAGCCGTGCGGCGGTGTCGCGGTCAATAACCAGGTTCGCGCCCAGACCCTGATCCTGAAGATCGCTGGCTACGTCGGTGACGATCGACTCCTTGCTGAGTTCCTGGACCATCTTGCGCGTATAGGTAGCGAGTTCCGCCGAGTTCGGGATCTTCGAGCGAGTACTGGAACTCCGTGCGGCTGACGCGGTCTTCGACGGTGAGGTCCTGGAGCGGCTGCAGGAAGAGCTGGATGCCGTCGACGTCGGCGACCTTGGGCTGCAGGCGGCGGATGACGTCGGAGGCCGAGATTTTGCGCACATCAAGCGGCTTCAGCGTGATCTGGATGCGGCCGGAGTTGAGCGTGGTGTTGGTTCCGTCGACTCCGATGAAGGAGGAAACGTTGTCGACCGCCGGGTCCTTGCAGCACGATGTCGACGAGCTGCTGCTGGCGCTGGGCCATGTTGGCGAAGCTGATGCTTTCAGGAGCTTCGCTGATGCCGAGGATCACGCCCGTGTCCTGCACCGGGAAGAAGCCCTTGGGAATCGACGATGAACAGCAGAACGGTCGCAACAAATGTTGAGATGGTGACCAGCAGCGTAACGAAGCGGTGCTCGCAGGACTTTCTTCAACCCGCGACCGTAGGTGGCGATGATGGAATTGAAAACCTTCTCGGACCAGTGGTAGAAGCGAGTCTGTTTCGCAGTCGCTTTGTTTTGCAGGATGCGCGAGCACATCATCGGCGTGAGGGTCAGCGAGACCACGGCCGAAACCAGGATGGTGACAGCGAGAGTGATGGCGAATTCGCGGAACAGCCGGCCGACGACGTCGCTCATGAACAGCAGCGGGATGAGCACGGCAATGAGCGAGACGGTGAGCGACATGATGGTGAAACCGATCTGCTCACTGCCCTTGAGCGCGGCGCGCATCGGCGAGTCGCCTTCTTCAATGAAGCGCGAGATATTTTCGATCATGACGATGGCGTCGTCGACCACGAAGCCCGTGGAGATGGTGAGCGCCATCAGGGTGAGATTGTTGAGACTGTAGCCCAGCAGGTACATCACGCCGAACGTGCCGACGATCGACAGCGGCACGGCAATAGAGGGGATGATGGTGGCGGCGAGATTGCGCAGGAAGAGGAAGATGACCATGACGACCAGCGCCACGGTGAGCATCAGCTCGAACTCGACGTCTTTGACGGAGGCGCGGATGGTCGCTGGTGCGGTCGGTGAGGACGTGGACCTGCACGTTGGCCGGCAAGCTGGTCTGCAGCTGCGGCAGAAGCTTGTTGATGCGGTCGACGACGGCGATGATGTTGGCGCCGGGCTGGCGCTGGACGTTGACGATGACCGCGGGCTGGCGGTTCATCCAGGCAGCCTGCTGCGAGTTTTCGGCGGCGTCGACGACGTTGGCAACGTCGGAGGTGCGGACCGGGGCGCCGTTGCGATAGGCGACGATGACGGGCAGGTAGTCGGCGCTGGAGAGGAGCTGGTCGTTGGCGTTGATGGTGTAGGACTGGCGCGACCCCGTTCAGTGTGCCCTTGGCCTGGTCGACGTTGGCGGCGGCGAGGGCCGTGCGCAGGTCTTCGAGGCTGAGGTTGTAGGCGGCAAGCTGCGCGGGATTGGCCTGCACGCGGACAGAGGGCTTTTGTCCGCCGGCGATGGAGACCAGGCCGACGCCGGTGACCTGCGAGATCTTCTGGGCGAGGTTGGTGTCGGCGGCGTCTTCGATCTTGTCGAGAGGCAGCGAGTCGGAGGTGAGCGCCAGCGTCATGATCGGGCGCGTCGGCGGGGTTGACCTTGCTGTAGACGGGCGGATTGGGCAGGTCGGTGGGCAGGAAGCTGTTGGCCGCGTTGATGGCGGCCTGGACTTCCTGCTCGGCGACGTCGATGTTTTCGTCGAGGTTGAACTCGAGGGTGATGACCGAACCGCCGCCAGAGCTGACAGAGGTCATCTGCTTGAGGCCGGGCATCTGGCCGAACTGGCGCTCGAGCGGCGCGGTGACGGAAGAGGCCATGACATCAGGGCCGGCCCCGGGATAGAAGGTGAGGACCTGGATGATGGGGTAGTCCACCTCGGGCAGCGCGGAGACCGGCAACTGCAGATAGGCAACGCCGCCCGCGAGCATGATGGCCACCATCAGCAGCGAGGTCGCGATGGGGCGCAGAATGAACGGCCGAGATGGACTGAGACTCACTGGCGTTGCCCTCGGATTCGCGCTTGGGTTCTGCTTGTGACTGGCCGGAATTGCCGTTCCCGCGGCTGGGAGCCCGGCGCGGTCTGGCCTTGGAACTGGCGTGGCTCGCGGCAGACGGTTACCGGCTGGCCGGGACGGAGGCGATCGGCACCATCGATCACGACCCTGGTTCCGGGATGCCGGACCGCTGTCGAGAATAGTGATCTGTCCTTCGGCGAGCGCCACCTTTACAGGCTGCATCTGCGAGACCTGGCCGCCCTTGCCATCGTCGTTGATGACCCAGACAAAGAGTGATCCATTCAGGCCGGTCTGGATGGCGGCCGAGGGGACGACCAGGGCGTTCGACCGGTTTTCGAGGACCAGGTGGATGTTGACGAACTGGTTGGGGAAGAGAACCGAGTCCCGGTTGTCGAAGACAGCCTTTAATTTGTCGGTCCCCGTCGTGGTGTCGATCTGGTTGTCGGCGGTAAGCAGGCTGCCGCTGGTCAGCAATTGAGTGTCGCTACGGTCGTAGGCGTCGACCGGCATCCGCTTGTCGGACGCCAGCCGCTTGAGCACCTGGGGCAACTGGTTCTCAGGCAGCGTGAAGTAGACGGCGATCGGCTTGAGCGGTTGATGACGACGAGATTGGTTGAGTTCGCCGAGATAATATTGCCGGGATCGACGAGGCGGAGGCCGATCTTGCCACTGATGGGCGACTGGATATAGCACCAGTTCAACTGCAGCTGGGCGGTTTCAATAGCCGCGTTGTCGGACTGGATTGCGCCCTCGATACTGTCCCTGCTGGGCCTCGTCGGCGTCGAGCGTCTCCTTGGAAACGACTCCCGCAGCGAAGAGGGCCTTATACCGGTTGAATTCGGCCTGCGCATTCTTGAGAAGAGCCTGGTCATGGGCCAGTGTGCCTTTGGCCTGGTCGAGCGCGGCCTGGTAGGGCTTCGGGTCGATCACCATGATGGTCTCGCCCTGTTTCACTTCCTGGCCCTCAGTGAACTTGACCGGAAGCAACTCGCCATTGACGCGCGCTTTGACGGTGACGCTGTAATAGGGGGTCACGGTTCCGAGGCCAGTCAGATAGATGGGCATCGGCTTCTGCTCGGCGGGGACGACCTGCACTGGTACAGGCACGCGCCAGCAGAGCAGCCGCCTGGTTGGCGGTGTTCGACGCCGTCTTTTGCTTGTTCTGATAGACACGCCAAACAATCAGACCCACTGCAGTGGCCAGGACGAGATAGACAACAACCCGAACCCAGGGGTTCTTCCGGCCGGGCGGCTGCGACTCGCCGGTTTTGGGCAGATATGGCTCAGTCGCGTTTTGAATTGGCATGATTTGGTTTCCAGTCAATCATCTTCGATTCGAGATAAATAGCCTGGCGGCTTCGATTCCTCGACAGGGATCGCGCAGGTGTGGTTTTGCCGCGACAGGCACTGCTGATAACGACGAAAACGGATTCTGAAAGGTTTCCCGCAGGTCTGGCGCTTCCGGTGATGACAAGATCACAGCAGCCGCTGCGGTAAAAGTCGCAGCACATTGTAGCGAACCCGGGCACTGCGATGCGAACATGGTGCTCGTAGACGATTTGCGCCTTGGTTGGGACGAGCCCTCCGATGCGAGCACGGCTTACGCGGGCCGCTATCCGGTGCCGCCAGGCGCAGGCTCCAGTTGCGCGGCTGAGAGGATGATTAGAGCAACTCGAAAGAACTCGCATACTGAGATTTCGCCCGCCGGATAAATGAAGCTTACTGAGGTTCCGGACACGTCCTATTAAAGGATGCACAAGAAAGCCTAGAAACCGGACCGCGCTGCGTCGACAGCGCTTCATCGTCTAACATTGATTTTTGACTGCGTGGCTTACATGGGAACGGGCGGCTCGGAGCCGTTCGGACCCGGATTCCATTGAGCCGCTGTTTGCCTTGACCGGTTCGCCTGCAATGCCGCTGGCGACCCATCTCTCATACGTCACCTGGTTGACGGGCAAATCGCCTCAGGAGCGAGTACCAGCCCTATGATGTGGATTGTTCGGCTTGCGCTTCGGCGGCCGTACACGTTTGCCGTCTTTGCGCTCTTGATCTTGATTCTTGGCGTCATACAGCATCGTGTCGATGCCGACGGATATTTTTCCGAACATCGACATTCCTGTTGTGACCGTGGTGTGGAACTACACCGGCCTTGTCGGCGCAGGAGATGTCGACGCGCATCGTCTTCAACAGCGAGCGCGGCATGACCACGACGGTCAACGACATCGAGCACATCGAGTCGCAGTCGCTGAACGGCATCGGCATCATCAAGATCTTCTTTCAGCCGCACGTGAACATCGGCAATGCCGTGGCGCAGGTGACGGCGATCTGCCAGGTGCAGTTGCGCTCCCTGCCGCCGGGAACGACGCCGCCCTTCATCATTCAATACAACGCATCGAGCGTGCCGGTGCTGATGCTGGGACTGTCAGGCAGCGGGCTCAACGAACAGCAGTTGAACGATCTGGCAACCAACACAATCCGAACCCAGCTGGCCACGATCGAAGGCGCACAGACGCCGTTTCCCTACGGCGGAAAGCAGCGGCAGATCCAGGTGGATATCGATCCGAAGGCGCTGCAGGCCAAGGGACTGTCGCCGGCCGACGTGGTGAACGCGGTCTCCGCGCAGAACCTGATTGTGCCCTCGGGCACGATGAAGATGGACCGGTTCGAATATGCGATCGAGACCAACTCGGCGCCGTCGATCATCGATCAACTGAACAATCTGCCGATTCGAGCGGTGAATGGCGCCATGATCTACGTGCGCGACGTGGCGCATGTGCGCGACGGCAACCCGCCGCAGACCAACATCGTTCGCGTGGACGGCAAGCGCGCCATCATGATGAGCATCATGAAGACCGGCTCGGCGTCGACGCTGCAGATCATCAAGGACGTTCACGCCATTATCGACAGCCCCAGCTGAGGGGCCAACTGCCGCCGCAGTTGCAGATCAATGCGCTTTCAGACCAGTCGATCTTTGTGCGCGGCGCCATCAACGGCGTGGTGCGCGAGGCGCATCATCGCCGCCTGCCTGACTGCGGTGATGATCCTGATCTTCCTGGGAAGCTGGCGCTCAACGCTGATCATCGCGGTCTCGATTCCGCTGTCGATTCTCTGCTCGATCACCGTGCTGGCGCTGCTGCACGAGACCATCAACATCATGACGCTGGGCGGCCTGGCGCTGGCTGTCGGCATCCTGGTCGACGATGCGACGGTCGAGATCGAAAACATCAACCGCAATCTCGAACAGGGCAAGGAGATCGAGCAGGCCATTCTCGATGGCGCAGCGCAGATCGCCACGCCTGCGCTGGTTTCCACGCTGGCCATCTGCATCGTGTTTGTGCCGATGTTCCTGCTGAGCGGCGTGGCACGCTACCTGTTTGTGCCGCTGGCCGAAGCCGTGGTGTTCGCCATGCTTGCCAGCTACCTGCTCTCGCGAACGGTTGTGCCGACGATGGCGAAGTACTCTGCTGCACGAGCACGACGATGCTCAGGTGGCGCGGAAAGCGCGTGAGCCGCAATCCATTGGTGCGCTTTCAGAGCGGATTTGAGCGGGGCTTCACGCAGTTTCCGCAACGGCTACGTGCGGCTGCTGACGCTATGCGTCGACTACGCGGGAGTGTTTCTGATCCTCTTCCTGATCTTTGCCATCGGCTCTGTTGCGCTGCTGGTGCCGTGGCTGGGGCAGGACTTCTTTCCCGCGGTCGATGCGGGCCAGTTCAAGATTCACGTGCGCGCGCGCACCGGTACGCGCATTGAAGAGACGGCCGCGCTTTGCGATCACATTGACGCCTCCGATTCGCGAACACATTCCCTCGAACGAAATGGTGACGATTGTCGATAACATCGGGCTGCCCTACTCAGGCTTGAACCTGTCCTACTCCACCTCGGCACCGATCGGACCGGAGGACGCAGATATCCAGGTGCAGCTGACGCCGAAGCATCATCCGACGGAGGAGTACGTGACGAGCTTCGCGGAGTACTCGCGCGCGAATATCCCGGCGTGACGTTTTACGTGCTGCCGGTCGATATCGTCACGCAGATTTTGAACTTCGGACTGTCGGCGCCAATTGATATTCAGATCGTGGGGCCGAATCTTTATGGCAACCGCGCGGTTGCGGAAAAGATGCTGAACGAAGTGCGATACGTTACGGGAGCATCGGATGCGCGCATTCAGCAGCCGTTTGATTATCCGAACTTCACCGTGAACGTGGATCGAACTCGCGCGCAGGCGATCGGCTTTACACAGCGCGATGTGGCGCAGAGCCTCCTGGTAGCGCTGAGCGGGAGCTTCCAGACTACGCCGAGCTTTTATCTCGACCCGCGGAATGGAGTGAGCTACAACGTCGCGGTGCAGACACCGCAATACAGGCTCGATTCAATGTCCGCCCTGGAGAGCCTGCCGGTGACACAATCGAGCAACGGCGGGGCGAGTGCGGGCGGATCGCCGCCGGTCGGCATTGGATCGACTCCGGCGCCATTGGAAACCGATGCTCCCGGCGCACCGCATCCCGTGCAGATACTCGGTAACCTGGCGGAGTTTCAGCCCGGCGCGGAATTGGGCACGGTAAGCCACTACGATGTGCAGCCGGTGCTGGATATTTACGCGAACGTGGTTGGTACAGACCTCGGCACCGTGACGCGCGAGATGGAACGAATCAAGACGAAGTACGAAAAACAGTTGCCGCGCGGGTCGCACATGATCCTGCGCGGGCAGAGCGAGACGATGCAGGCCTCGTACATTGGACTGCTGAGCGGATTGGCGTTCTCAATCCTGCTGGTGTACTTGCTGATCGTGGTGAATTTCCAGTCGTGGCTCGATCCGTTCCTTATCATTTCGGCGTTGCCCGCGGCATTGGCGGGCATTGCTTGGTTCCTCTTCGTGACCGGCACACGGCTGAGCGTGCCGGCATTGACGGGCGCGATCATGTGCATGGGTGTTGCGACATCGAACTCGATTCTGGTCGTCAGTTTCGCGCGCGAGCAGCTTGAAGAACTGGTTGGCGATGCGCGGCAGGCGGCACTGAATGCGGGTTACGTTCGCCTGCGCCCCGTGCTGATGACGGCCCTGGCCATGATCCTGGGCATGATGCCCATGGCGCTGGGACTGGGCGAAGGCGGCGAGCAGAATGCGCCTCTGGGACGCGCCGTAATCGGCGGGTTGCTGCTGGCGACCGTGGCAACGCTGTTCTTTGTACCGGCGTTTTTTTCCGTCGTCCATGGATGGATTGAGAAGAGCAGCCAGGTCGCGGACGCCACGAGAAGCAGGCCGCCACCCTTGACGAGTTCGATTAGCCATCAAGCGAAGGTTCGAGATCTTCGGAGCTAGTTTATGAGTGACGAATCCAATCCGAACCCTGGTCAGGGCGAGCAGAAGCCGGCCGGTTCAGACAGACAGATCCCTCACGAGGGGCACGACACGCAGCACGCGCCCGCGCAGAAGCCGATTGCGACCGGCGTTGCCGTTACCGGCCTCGTGATCGTGCTGCTGGTGTTTGCGGCCTTTGCCACCTTTGGCATTCTGAGCCGCATTCACCACAACAATGTGCTGGCCAAAACGACCCAGGAGTCAGCGGCCGCTCCGACCGTGATTGCGTTGCCGCCAAAACCTGGCGCGCCAGGTCGACACGTTTGTGCTGCCCGGCAATGTCACCGCTTACACGGATTCGCCGATCTACGCGCGGACCTCGGGTTACCTGACGAAGTGGTACTTACGATATTGGCTCGCACGTGAAGCAGGGTGCGCTGCTGGCAGAGATCGCGACACCGGAACTGGACAAGCAGGTACTGCAGGCCGAAGCCGACCTGGGTACCGCCGACGCCAATGCGAAGAACGCGCATTCAGCAAGCACAGCGCTACCAGGGACTGGTGGATTCGAACGCAGTTTCGCAGCAGGACACGGAGACCTTTACCAACCAGGCGTCGGCGACGGCGTCGGCCGTGAAGTCGGCGCAGGCGAACGTGGAACGCCTGAAGGAGTTGCAATCGTTCGAAAAAATCTATGCGCCATTCGACGGCGTGGTTACGGCGCGCTCCATCGATATCGGGCAGTTGATCGATACGGGAGCGGCGAAGGAACTGTTTCACATGCAGGCGCTGAACACGCTCCGCGTCTACACCAACGTTCCGCAGATGTACACGACCAACCTGAAGCGCGGTTCGAAGATCGACATTACGTTTCCCGAGTATCCAGGTCGGACATTTGCAAGGTACCCTGGTGCGAACGGCGGACGCAATCGATCCGGCGAGCCGGACCCTGCTGGTCGAGCTTGATGTGGACAATCGCAAGGGCGAACTGCTGCCGGGCTCGCTGGCGCAGGTTCACTTCAAGGCGCCGGCGATGCAGACGTTCATCATTCCTGTCTCCGCGATCATCTTCCGGCGCGAAGGAACGCAGGTGGGCACGGTCGGAAGTGGACAACATTGCGCACGTTGTTCCAGTGACGATCAGGCGAGGACGACGGAGCGACGGTGCAGATCGTCAGTGGCTTGAAGGAGGACGACCGTGTCATCCAGGATCCACCAGACTCGCTGATTGAGGGCCAGAAGGTGAGTCCGCAGGACTCGAGCACCAGGCAGAAGGCAACCAGGACCGGGGGGCAAGTGAGCAATGCAGTGGCGGAGAAAGCTGCGGGTCGCGGAGTATGCTCGCGGGCACATGATCCCAGGCTGCATCGGGTGAAGACCTGGCTGCGAGACGCAGGCCGATAGGGCGCTTGCGTTTCTTCGCGCCTCGTTGCTGGTGACGTGTCTGTTGGCGGGATGCAAGGTCGGCCCGAACTATCATCGTCCCGATCTTTCCGCGCCTCCGCCGCCAATACAAGGAGGGTGGTTCGTCTGGGGCGGTCGTGCCCGCCGCCCAATCCCGCAGGAGGTACCTGGAAGCCGGCGTCGCCTTCCGACGGCATGCTGCGCGGCAAGTGGTGGGAGATCTACCAGGATCCGCAACTGAATGCGCTGGAAGAACAGATTGCGCCGCAGAACCAGACCCTGCGGGCGGCTCTGGAGACGTACCTCTCTGCGCGCGACCAGGTGCGCGTGGCGCGGGCAGACTTCTTATCCGACGCTTTCGGTAACTCCTGCCGCCAGCCGCGACCAGGTAGTCGTCGCACCGGCCACTGGTGCCGCCGGGAACGGCGAATCAGTATTCAGCGATTTTCAGCTGGAGGGGCCAGGCCAGCTGGGAGCCGGACTTCTGGGGACGCGTGCGTCGCAGCGTAGAAGCCGCACACGAGAGTGCCCAGGCAAGCGCCGCCGACCTGGCGAATCTCGACCTGAGTCCTCCATGCGGAACTGGCGCTGGATTATTTCGAACTTCGCGGGCTTGGATTCCGATGCCCGATTGCTCGAGCGCACGGTGACCGATTATCAGAATCAGCTCGAGCTGAATCAGCGACTGGTGAAGGGTGGATCTGGCGACCGAGGTCGTAGTCGCACAGGCGCTGACACTGCTTGGAAACGACACGTGCGCAACTGGTGGATGTGAACGAGGCGCGCACAGAGTTCGAACATGCCATCGCCACGCTGATCAACAAGGAGGCACGCGAGTGTCGCTCGGCTCCTGCGCCGCTCGATCTTGCCGCTGCCCAAGGTTCCAGTTGGCGTGCCCTCGCAATTGGTCGAACGGCGGCCTGATATCGCTGCGGCGGAACGGCGCACCGCGGCGGCCAATGCACAGATCGGGATCGCAATCAGCGCGTTCTATCCCAACGTTGTTCTTGGCGGCGGAGGCGGATTTGAGAGCACGAACATCGGCACGCTGATCCAGGGACCGAGCGCGTTGTGGAGTCTCGGCGCCCAGGCGACCGAGTTGCTGTTTGACGCCGGCAAGCGACACGCCATCACCGACCAGGCTCGGCACAACTACGAGGCGCAGGCGTCGACCTATCGGGCCACGGTGCTGGGAGCCTTCAACGAAGTCGAAGACCGGCTGTCGGATCTGCGCGTTCTGGACGAGGAAACGACGACGGAGAAGCGCGCCGTGGCGGCTGCGCAGCACTCTCTGGACTTGTCGAACCAGCGCTACAAGGGCGGAGCGACCAGCTACCTTGAAGTGCTGATTGCCGACAGCACACTGCTCACCAACCAACGCACGTCGACAGATCTGATAACGCGGCAGTTTGCCGCGAGCGTCGGACTCATTCGTGCGCTTGGCGGCGGATGGGATGTAACTCAACTTCCCTAGCAGCATTGAGAAATCCGATTAAGCCGTGGCGAGATCGAGTTCGCGCCGGAGAAGCGTCGCAGCAATCACGGCTGAAGTCGTACGCCCCAGCCTGCGGTAACTGCGTCGCAAGCGCATGGCTCTTCTCCCAGGCTGTCCTGGCTTCATCCAGATTGCCTTCAATCCAATGCAGGGCGCTCTCGGCTCTCCAGTAGTCGGCATTGAAGCGCGTAGGCTTTCTTGGCCTGCATGCGATTCCACCAGAAACGAGTGGCGACTGGGATCGCGGCGCACAAGCGCATTGCCAAACACAAAGGTGGTATGCAGTTCGGCCGGAATGTTTGAAGCGGATTGCAGGCAGACCAACTCGGCCTGGGCGAGCACCTCGTCTGCTTCCTGCGCCTTGCCAGAGTCAAGCGAGTGGCTGAAGGCATACAGCCACAGCAACAGCGCATGACGGCCATGGGCAATGCCGCGTGCGGCGCGCGGATGGAGCCAATATCGTAATCGCGGGGGCGAAGCGACGAAACCAGGCTGGAACCGATGCGGGCAACGGACAAATGGAAGTCAGCGAATGCGCCGCCTGCAATCAGCTGCAGGACGATGGCGCCATCGGAATAACCCTGCGGCGTACAGAATGGCAACAGGTTTGCGGCAGCCAGGCCGAAACTCCAGGCGCCTAACAGAGCAATGGAACCCGTAACCGGAAGCGGCAAAGCGGCGCCGTCGCGCAAGGCAATCAGGAGAGCTACCCCGCCCGTAAGTAGGTTGGAGAGAGAACCTGCCGCCATCATTGCAAGATACTGCCGGGGCGACAGCTTTCTGCCACCCGGAACTGAGTGCAGTTACTGCCGTCTGCGAGAAGAAATCCCTTCGGCTTGAATTCAAACTCCCATTTGGCATCGCGAATCCGCCACTGAAATGGACCGACGAAGAATGCGCGCAACTTCATGCCGCAGATCATGCCGACGATTGCATGGCCGAATTCGTGAATGGACGTAATGGCGAGCAGAACGACCAGTGGTCAGGACGAAGCGAACCACATGCGCTGTTGAGAGCCGTGATGTGCTGCGTCTGAGCCAGCCTTGCCACCAGAGGATAGGCGCCGAAGCTGAGCCCGAACGTGACGCCCTGCGCCACCCGGTTGACATGGCGGCTGGTGAAGTCGCCGGGGATGGCCGAGGTTTGCTTCAGCGATTGGTGCCGGAACGCGGTTTCAGGCGTCTGCCAAACGCAACGAAGCCAACGACGCCGAGGCCGCAGAAGATCGAGTTCACGGCGGAGATGGTGGGCAAAGATGCTGGGCAGGAACGTAACGAGCATGTACAGAGAACTCGCCGCAAGCCCCACGCACGCGCCGACGGTCTGGCTTTCAATGAACGTCCACCACGCCATACGCAAACACGACAGCGAACACAATCAACAAGACAGACATAGCAGCGCGACCCAGCGGCAAATGACGATGATTCGCGGAAGGAAGCCGTCTTCAAGAGTCCCGACTGCGAAGCGAAGACATACGAGAGCGGTGAAGACGTATATCCAGGACGAGGTATTTTCTGAATGCGAACATTCAACGCTTCTTTCTGGGGAAGCTCCAGACTACCCAGCATCGAAGTGCGGGAGAAATGGCTCTTTTGGCGACAAGTCCGACTAACGCTTTAGCGGACCGTTACCAAGGGGCAATACCGATGTGCCCAAAAGAGTTACGGCATCAAATTGGCCTTGCGGCCTCAGATTCCATGGCGGATCCGAGCCTCATCTCAGACCTACTCGCGTCGCTCACGGTATCCCCGCAGGCATGGCTGAAGGCATCGGGAGGCACATCAGTCAGGGGCAGTGAAGGGCCTTCCCAGAGGACGCGCGGCTGGCCCTGGCTTACGGAGTGCAGGCCTTCGACGTGTAAGCGTGTGGCGGCCGGCGCGCAGGCCGATGGAGCCATGGTCGTAACGCATGGCATTGCCCGGCGATCCGCAGACCTGCGCGAAGGGCGGTCCGGTTTTCGCAATCTGGATGCCGTCGATCACCAGGCGGGCGCCATCGCGCGCCATCAGGTGAAAGGTGTAGCCGCCATCGGCAGGAATGTCGATGAAGCCGTCCCATGACGGCGACGTAGCGCGTGAAGCCCTTCGAGTCGGCGCGTAGGTTGGGCGACTCGCCGTTGAAGATAGGAGTCTGGTTGGCGAGGTCGGGCAGCTCGGTCCACGTGCCGGGGTAGATGTGCCAGGTGAGGCCGGGAACCGTCGGTCCGGCGATTCGGGATGCATCGTGCCACTTGGCGACGACCACCACTCCCTGCGCTGCCCAGTCCTGGTGCATCCTGGTTGTCCTCGGCCTGAAGCAGAACGCGGAAGCGGCCGGCTCCGTTGGAGCCGTCGAGGGCGGTGCCGAGTGCGTCGGGAAATTTGTGCTTCACGTGGCGGCCGTGGGCTTCGGTTCCGTCGCCAAAGAGCCAGGTGTAGCTGGTGTGAGGCGAAGCGTCTGCGCTGAACGTGACAGTGTCGCCGGGGCCGAAGACGGGCGGGCTCACCGTGAAGTGTGCAACCGGGCCGGTAGGAGTCGGGAACTTCGGCTGGCGCAGCTCCGTCCGGCGGTAATCAGCTGCAGTTCGGCGTCGTTGGTGGCGCGGTTCTGGTCGTACTTCACATTGTCGAAGGTCACGCCGGTGACATCGCCGGTGATGGTGGACGTGGCGAGCGGCGGCTGATCGAGCGCCCAGATGTTCTTGAAGAGTGACGCCGTGAACGGAGGGCTCTTCGTGCTCGATCTGCACGAGCGAGTACCAGTTGTCGAGCCAGAGATTCTCGAAGGTGTAGTTGGAGTGGTCGCCTTTGGCGCCGTTTGCGCCCCACAGGCCGAGGACACCGAAGGTCTGGCCGCAGGCGCCGATGCCGCCGTGGAGAATGTCGGAGTCGCGCAGGGTGAAGTTGCGCGAGTTGAAGATCTTGCGCGGCCACGCGGCGCGCACGATGTTGGAGATGCTGGTGGAGAGCTCGCTGTTTTCGACCGTGATGTTCTGGACGTCGTGGCCGGGGCGCAGCATGTCGGCGTCGGTGTAACCGTCCCAATTGCCCTGCATCGCGAGGTCGTCGTCAGAGGCGCGGAGGAAGGCGTCGCGCACCAGCGCATCGCCGCCGCCGAGCCAGTCCATGCCGTCCTGGTTGGCGTTGCCGGGATTGCCGCCGATCACGCGAAGGTCGTTGTAGACGAAGCCGGTCGTGTCCTTCATCTGGATGGACCAGGTGCGCGCGCGAACGATGCAGGTGAGGCCGTCGATCTCCACGTTGTGCGCCTCCAGCGCGCCGATGCAATGCCAGTCGGGTTTCTGCATCCAGCCCTCGTCGGAGTTGGGGTCCTGCGTGCCTTCGTAGATGATGGTGCCGCGGCCCAGCACCTTGACGCCGCTGACCTTCCAGAGGTTCAGGCTGCCGTAGAAGTACGAGCCGGGCGCGAGGTAGTATGTCTCGCCACTTTTGGGATTCAGGCTCTCGTGATATTCACGCCGGGCGGAAAATTGTGAACGACGGGTTGCTGGACGGGCGGGCCGGCGCCGGTGGTTCACCGGCAAAGACGAAGAGCATGGTGGCGTGATTGAGGAAGTCGCCGGGGCGCGAGATGGAGAGCTTTTGCGGGCCGCGAATCTTGAAGCGAATGGTCTGGCCGTCGCGCACCGGACGGATGCCGAGCCGCCACGGCTCGATGTCGACGCCGCGATCCCAGAAGCCCGGCTGCGCAGCGGTGATGGCGATGGTTACCGGGCCGGTAATGTCGAAGTTGACGAAATCGTAGTTGGCCGCGGCGTGGGCGACGTCGACAGGCTTGTCATTGACGGTGACCGTGAAGGCAGTCGAGCGCAGATCAGGTGGAACCGGGACGGGCTGGACGCGAGGGGCAGCGTCGGAGAACGCCGGAGAGCGCGAGCACAATCGCCAGTGAGCACTCCAAGAGCACGCAAGAAGCAAGAACCTGAACGCAAAATGATTTCCAGTCCAAATGTAGCATTGCGGCTGAAAGGGTGCGCATAACGCGGCTCATTGCTTCCGCTGGTCCGACTGGTTGGTTATAATTCGGGCCGCAAACAAATCCTGGCCAGATGTTTGCGTTCTATTGCGTTCAAGGTGGTTGCGAATTCCCCGGACCACCCTCGATTCAAGCGAAACTCATTGATATTCGGTGGGAGTAGTCATGTTTTTACGCGCAATCCTTCGAAATCCGTGCCACGCCCTCGCTCTCTTTCTGTCCTGTGGATTCGTTGTGGCAACTGCGGCTTCCTCGCCTGCCGCGACCCGACCCAAAGTGACCATCGACAGCGCCGTTACCATCGTCGAAAGCGCGGACGAGCCCAGCCCTGTGCATCGCGCCACCGAAGACCTCACGCGTGATTTCGCCAGGGTATTCGGCCAGGCGCCGAATCTTGCCAATCACATGGAAGGCTCCGGGCAGGTTGCGATCCTGATCTCGGGGCCGACACGGCCGTATGCGGGCATCAAGTGCGCAGAACCTACGGGCGGAGCCGAATCGTTTGCGTTCTCCGTCGTGCATCTTGCCGGACATCAACAGGTCAGAGACGTGGTGTGCCTGACCGGCGCGGATATGCGCGGAACGATCTACGCGATATACCAGTTTTCGCAGTCGGTGCTGGGCGTTGACCCGATGTATCTGTGGACCGACAAGCAGCCGGAGAAGCGCACTTCGATCACCCTGCCCGAGGATTTCTCGCACATTTATCCGAAGCCTGTCTTTCGCTATCGCGGATTCTTTCATCAATGACGAGGACCTGCTCAGCGGTTGGATTCCGGCGGCAAAGGGCGAGCACACCGGCATCTCGCTCCCGGTGTGGGACAACGTCTTCGAGACGATCCTGCGGCTGAAGGGCAACATGATTGTGCCGGGAACATGGATCTTTCCCGACGACGCACAGGTCGAAGCGGCGGCAAAGCGCGGGTTGATCGTCAATCAGCATCATGCGATTCCCCTGGGCGTAAACGTGGCGCGCTGGCCGAAGGATGTACCGTACAACTTCTCGACCCATCCCGAGATCCTGGAGCGCGCATGGACCAACGCCGTCGCGACGTACAAGCCGGACGAGGAGATCCTGTGGAGCGTGGGACTGCGCGGGTTGTCGGATTCGAGTTATGCCTCGCTCGATCCCAGCGTGCGCGATAACGATCCGCTGCTGGGCCAGCGCATCAGCGACGCGATCGCCGAGCAGATGAAGATTGTGCGCGCGAAGTATCCGAACGCGCAGTTCGTCTACCGATCTCTGGCAGGAAGGCGCGCGGCTGATGCAGAAGGGCTACCTGCAGATTCCGCCGGAGGTGACGCTGGTTTGGGCGGACACTGGCTATGGCGATATGCAGGACGGCGGCAAGGTCGCGGCGGGGCAGGGCGCGTATTTCCACGTGGCGATGATGAATGTCAATGCGAACCAGCTTTCGGAGATGGTGCCTGTTTCGGTGATCCAGGAAGAACTGGGGCGATACATCAAGGCCGGCGCAACCGCGTACATCCTGGTGAACACCAGCGATATTCGCCCGGTCGCGATGACCACGCGTGCGCTGATGGAGACGGCCTGGTGTGGAGTCGCTGCGGATACCACCGATGCCGACATGGCTTTCTACAAGCGGTGGGCGACGGAGGAGTTTGGCGCGAAGCCGGCGGATACGATCGCTGGAATTTACAAGGAGTACTTTGCGGCGCCGTCGCATGCGAAGTTCCGGTCCGCCGCCGGGGCTGACCTCGGCCGGAAATGCGCCTCCGCCTCCGCCGCGCCACGCCTGAGCAATGTTCCGCGCGAGAACGGCGACCAGCATTACCACACCGAGATTCGCCGACTGCTTCTCGATCGGCTGAGCGAAGGCCAGGTGGCGAGCATTCCCAGCCAGTCGCCCAAGTGGACGCCGCCGCGATTATCGCCGGAGTTCAGTCCGGAGATGCAGCATGCGCTCCTGAAGCGCGACATCGACGAATGCGAAGAATCGCAGCCGCGCTGGGATGCCGTGTGGACCCACGCAGTCGCAGCGAAGGAACTCGTCGACGCGGACCGGAGCGATTACTACCAGGCCGCGGTTCTGACGATGATCACGATTAATCGCGAGAGCAACCGGGCCTTGCTGCTTGTGTCTCGCGCGCTCGAGGATGACGAAGCCGGCGATCTCGAAAAGGCGCGAAACGAAACCAGCGAGGCGTTGCAGGCGCTCGATGCCGTGCAGGCGTCGATGGCCCTGGCCGAGTACGGCAAATGGAAAAACTGGTATCGCGGCGACTGGCTGACCGGCGTCGATCGCACGCGCGAAATGGTGCAGGCCTACTCCGATCACCTCAAGGATCCGATGGCGAAGCTTCCGGCGCCGGTGTCGTGGACCGGGTGGGAGGCCTACTTCCACATCATGGAGTACGAGGGCGACCGGTCGGTGGACGTGCATTGACGCCGGGGTCAGGGAACAGGGAACAGGGATCAGGGATCAGGGGTTAGGGATTAGATAAGGGGAGATCCACACCCGACTGCTGTCAATACCCGGTATCCGGACAAGATAACTTAAAGCCATTCCATTGAGATGGATAGCCAATTCCCATTCTTTGCGTGTAATTATCGCCTTTTGGAGCACAATTGGATTGATGGGTGCGAAGAATATTGCAGCAGGAAGCGGGATCTTCCGTTCAATCGACCTAGACACACCCGTCCGCACCGCGACCGCCTTTTCGAAACGGGGTCAACCAGATTCTCACTTTATTGCAGATTGCATTGGAACCCGCAACTCAGCGCCTCTAAGTCCCTTTCCTGAGATGACTCTACGGCTAACTTCAACCTGCAGAGGACTTTGCAGCGAACCTATGCCGTAACCCAATGAAAACAGCGGCTTTCCGTACAGAGTATTGGGGGGGGTATACGCAACCAATCGGTTGCACATTGTGAGGCGGATTGGTTGTTGACTGGCAAGTAATTTCAGCCCGGGCGGTCTGCGGGCGCAGAGATCGTTAAGGGCACCGATTCTCCCGGCCTGGTATCCGTAAAAGGCCATGAAATTCTCCGCCTGCTCATCAATAATCCTGTTGACAGCGTCGCGCATGGAACCTGATACTCAGGCACCATTTAGAGCGGTTCCACGGCGCATGTAGCCGTTTTTGGCAGTGTCCAGGGCACCTTTTTCCTTGAGGGAAAAGACACTCAGCCTCTGTCCCTTCGGGATACAGCAACCGCGGACCGCTCTGGCTGCGCGGCTTCCAATCTCTGACAACCAGCGAGGCGAATCAGTCCGATGCCCAGCTGACGCTCGAGTCAACCGCGAGACTTCAAAACTACACAGGCGAAGGCCTGGAGGAGATAGTCATGAAACTGCTTTTTGTCCCAGCTCTGCTCATCAAGACGAGACCAATTCTCAAACTGTTGGGAGCTTCCGCGGTCGTGGTCGCAATCACGGTTTTGTTGGTGTCGTTCAAGAGTCCCCGCGTCAGCGCGGGACCGCAATCTGATCGCGACCAGGATGACAGCAAAGTGCAGATCGGTTTTGAGATCGCACCGGTTCCGCTCAATTTGTGGGGAAAGAATCGAGAACTGGTCGGATTGGGCAGCTATATCGTCAACGCGCATGCCGACTGCAACGGGTGTCATAGCCAGGGTCCAGCAACTGAGTACCTTGGCCCAGGGAATCCCTATCTCCTGTCTCCTCCGTTCACCGGCACCCAGCGCGTCAATCCAGCCACCTACCTGGGTGGTGGCCGGGACTTTGGTCCGTTCGGGAGCAAAGGTGAGCTCGTGCACCTTTACTCTCGCAACTTGACGCCAGACAAGACCGGGCGACCAGAAGGAGGCCACACCTTTGAGGAGTTCCTCACCATCATGCGTACGGGGAAGGACTACGACAACGTTCATCCAAACTGTACCGGAGCCCCCGATGGTACATGCCTTTTGCCTCCGTTCAATGGCGCAGTGCTGCAAGTGATGCCCTGGCCCGTTCACCAAAACATGACCGAACACGACCTGCGCGCCATCTACGAATATCTGAGCGCCATCCCCTGCATCGACACTGACATCGCTGGCGCACCGATCTTGCGGAACGACTGCAAATAAACCGGTCCGTTTTTGAGAAACGTCGAATAACGGCGGACCGATTCCCCGGGAAGGGCAGCGGCATTTCTTCGGGTTCTGGCTGTGCTGTCGACTGCCCTTCCATTCTTGTTTGAGAAGCGCTGGCCTCCCATCCTATAAACCAGCAGCGGCATGTCTGCGTTCTCTTTGCAGGAACCGCGATGACGCGCCTAGAATCAAAGGACCCGGTGGCGCTCCGGGGACGCTAAAATTGACCAGTTGTTTCCAAGTCGGGTGCGGTTTCTTCAGGAAATCGGCCGCGTGGTTGACCATTGCTCTGCTTGTGTCTGCCGCCTGGCTGGGGACGTTGTGCACCCCGGTGTGCGCTTCGGCTGAAAGGCCAGGCGCGCACAGCATGAAAGTGCAGCAGTGTTGCGGACATTGTTGCGCCGGAACCAACGTTGGCCGCGTCCACTGCAACGCGACGGCATATGAAATGCCGGCTGTGCTCAAGCATAGGAACCTGGCCCCTGCGGGCGCCACACAGACGATCGCGTTGGCGGCTACGACCCGCAGCGCTCCAGATCCTCGCAGGCTCGTCCAAGCGCATCCCGACCCGACACGAAGTCGATCGCAGTATTCGGTTCTCGTCCTGAGAATCTGATTTCTCACCGACCTCACTCGCTCTTTTGCACGCGCGGCGTATGGCTGCGTGCTGCTCTTTCTCTTCAACGTTGGCGGGAGGATTGGATGGGACCTGAGTTGACGCGGAGTTTACGCGGCAGAGCATGCCTTCGCGTGTTCGCAGTGATCGTGTTAGTGCATTGTGGCGTGCACGGACGGGCGCAGACGGAAAACCCGGCGAAGCCAGATACACAGATGCCGGGCATGCGGATGGACAATCCTTCGACGAAATCGCGCGAAGATGCGGGCGCATTTCTGATGCAGATGGCTTCGGGCACCAGCATGAATCCGCGGTCGGCGAGCATCCCCATGGTGATGGAGCAGACAGGCGCATGGCAGTGGATGTTCATGGGTCAGGGTTTTGCCGTTGACGTGCAGCAAACGGGACCGCGCGGCCGCGACAAGTTCTACTCGACGAACTGGATGATGAGTTCAGTGGAGCATCGCCTGGGCCAGGGCAGTGTGATGGTGCAGTCGATGCTAAGCCTGGAGCCGGCGACGGTGACCGACCGAAGCTATCCGGAACTGTTCCAGACGGGAGAGACAGCATACGGCGTGCCCCTGGTGGACGCACAGCATCCGCATAACTTCGTCATGGCATTCGGGGTGCAATACGCTCACCCGCTGGGGGATCGCGGCATGATGCAGGCGTATTACGCGCCGGTGGGCGATCCTGCGCTGGGGCCGGTGGCGTTTCCGCATCGCGCATCGGCAGAGGATTTTCCGCAGGCGCCCCTGGGTCATCACTGGGAGGATTCGACGCACATTGCTGGAAATGTCGCGACACTTGCGCTTCAGGAACGGTGGTTGCGCGTGGAGGCGAGCGGATTCTACGGCACCGAGCCGGGCGAGAATCGGTGGACGATCGTGTGGGGGCCGATGAACTCGTGGTCGGGACGCGTGTCGCTGACGCCGTCGGCAAACTGGGTGGCGCAGATCTCGGCGGGGAGATTGACGAAACCGGAACGGGATCAGGCTGGAGATGTGATTCGCATAACCGGGTCGCTTCACTATTCGCGGCCTTTGCACGACGGCCGGGCCTGGTCGAGCAGCTTCATCTGGGGGCGGAATCACGAGACGGAAAGCGGACGCAATCTGAATGCATACCTTGCAGAGACGGTTCTGCCTTTGGGCGGGAAGGACGCAATTACCGGGCGGGCGGAAATCGTCGCCAAAGACGAGTTGTTCGCGGATACGCCGACGCTAGAGCAACAACTGGCCGCAACTGTGGGCAGTGTGTTTCAGGTCCATGCTTACACGGCGGGATATACGAGGACTCTCTATACCTTTGGAAAAATGGAAACGGCGGTAGGCGCAAATATGACCGGCTATGGCGTGCCCGACCCAATCCAGCCCTATTACGGGGAACACCCGCTGGGTGCGAGTGTATATGTGAGGTTGCGGCTTGTGAGTCACTAGGCAGGCGCTTGCTTTCAGTGCTTGACCCAGCCGTGCATTCCGGCTTCGAAGCTGCGGCGATCTAGCCGGGGCAGGGCGCGCGCCACCTTATCGGGAAAGAGCGGGTAATGCCGGGCCGCGATCAGCAGTTCGGAGACGCACCAGACATCGTCATTGGAGGTCATCCAGTGCCGGCCGGGATCATGGTGGTCCAGGCGCGCGAGGTTTACCGGCACCGAGTAGGAGCGCAAGGTGCGTTCGCCGCGCAGGTTGTAGTAGTGCTCGAAGTAGCTGAGTGCGATCTCGCGCAGGGTGCGGTAGACGGGCGCACGGAAGCGCAGTCCCGCGAAATTTGATTTGGCAACGCCTCCCCACAGGCCATGTTCGCGATAGAGGGCCACCACGTGATCGTCGTCGCGCACGCCTTCCAGATCCATCACGAGCGGCGGATGCCCGTTGACGCGCAGGGCAGCGGCCGCGAGCAGCGCTCCTTCAAGACAGTGTCCCCTGCGCTCTCGCAGCACGCGTTGCGGAGACCATGCCGTGTTGCCGTACTGATACGGCACCGCGTCAATGAACTTCTGAATCTGCGACGGCGTCTTCAGCGCGCGCAGGGTTCGCAGATTCTCCGGCGACAGGCCGAAGCTCTCATGACCGTTTCGCCGGTTGCCGTTTTTGGACAGTCGTCCACCGTTCGAAGGCAAAGCCGCAACTCCCTCGGAATTTGCGGAAATTATACAGTTAGGATGGATTCGAGATCGATCACGTGGCCATTCTGATCAGGCATGCCGAAGAGTTAGACGTGAAGACAATGGCGGCGATTCGCGCGCGGTGATGCTCAGGCGATGTGCAGGACGGCGGGCTAGATTCCTTCGCCCATGGAGACGTACTCGGAGATTTGATTGAGTTCTTCGCGGTAGGCGGTGCGCTCCGCCTCTTCCGCGGCGAACGGCTCGGCCCGCCGGACGTGTGCGCCAAGCTTCTCTTCCAGTTCCTCAACGCGTGCCGAGAGTGCGATGAGCGCGTCGGAAAGCGGATCCTTGACGTCATGCGGATCGGTGATCAGCACTCGCTGGCCGTTGCGGTAAACGATATGCGCCGGAACGCCGACGACCGTGGAGTTGGGCGGCACATCGTTGAGGACCACGGAGCCGGCGCCTACACGGGAGTTCTGGCCGACCGTGATGTTGCCGAGAACGTTGGCGTTGTTGCCAATGAAGACTCCGTCGCAGATTGTCGGGTGACGCTTGCCGTGGCCTTTGCCGGTGCCGCCCAGTGTCACGCCCTGGTAGAGGGTCACATCGCTGCCGACAACCGCGGTTTCGCCAATGACCACGCCGGAGGCGTGATCGATGAAGAGCCGCCGGCCGAGAAGCGCACCGGGGTGAATGTCGACCCCGGTGAGAAAGCGGCCAAACTGCGAGAGCACGCGCGCCGGAAGGCGCAGCTTCATACGCCACAGCCGGTGCGAGATGCGGTGAAACCACACGGCCCAAAGGCCCGGATAGCAAAGAAGGATCTCGAGCCGGGAGCGCGCGGCGGGGTCGCGCTCCAGCACTGAGCGAATATCTTCACGGATCCGGTCGAACATCACCCGTGCCTTTCCAAAATCGTGGAGGATGCCGGCGGAATCATACCATTCCGCTGCCCGCCCCCGCGCTTACACCGCGACTGCCTCCGGTTGCAGGGCGAGCACTTCCTGGCGGAGAGAGTCAAACAGGATGCTCGACAGATAGCGTTCGCCAAAGTCGGGCAGCACCACGACAATCAGCTTGCCCTTATTGTCGGGCCTCGCGGCCACCTTCAAAGCGGCCGCCACCGCGGCGCCGGAGGAAATGCCGACAAAGAGACCTTCTTCGAGGGGCAGCCGACGAGCCATGGCCACGGACTCGTCGTTCGTGACTTGAACCACCTCGTCAATGAGCTTGGTGTCGAGAATGCTGGGAACAAAACCGGCGCCGAGGCCCTGGATTTTGTGGGGGCCGGGCTTGCCGCCGGAAAGCACTGCGCTGTCGGTGGGCTCTACTGCGATGGCCTTGAACCCGGGCTTGCGCGGCTTGATGTACTGGGAGACGCCGGTAAGCGTGCCACCCGTACCGACGCCGGAGATGAGAATGTCGACCTCGCCGTCGGTGTCTTCCCATATCTCGGGGCCGGTGGTGGCAAGGTGGATCGCGGGGTTGGCCGGGTTGTCGAATTGTTGCAAGATGTAGCCGTTGGGTGTTTCAGCGCGCAGCTCCTCGGCCTTCGCGATGGCTCCCTTCATGCCGTTGGGGCCGGGGGTAAGCACCAGCTCCGCACCGAAGGCCCGCAGCAGGACGCGGCGCTCGGTGCTCATGGTCTCCGGCATGGTGAGAATGAGCCGGTAACCCCTGACGGCGGCCACAAACGCCAGCGCAATGCCCGTGTTGCCGCTGGTGGGTTCAATGAGCACGGTCTGGCCGGGCTTGATTTTGCCGGCTTTTTCGGCGGCGTCGATCATCGCAAAACCGATGCGATCTTTTACGCTGGCCAGGGGATTCTGGCCCTCCAGCTTTGCCACAACAGTAGCGGGCAGCCCGGCGGCCACCCGGTTCAGACGCACCAGGGGGGTGTGTCCAATCAACTCAGTCACATTCGCGGCAATACGCGCCATGATCTTCTCCTTTACCGGAAAGAGTCCCGGATGGTGTTTGCATCTGTGTAGAAAGGGTGGCGGAGCTGTCAGGCGGGAAACAGTACGCGCGCAAAGCGCACGCCGGCATCGGAGCTCTCACCAGGTCGGTGTTAGCGACATCGACGCATACCGATAGCGTATTCCTGCCATACAGGTTATGGCAAGCAGCGCCTGGGGAAGGATCGTCGTTTCTGCTTCACCGGTATATGCTGAAATGTAACTCGGATGGACACCGCCGAACGCGTGTGCTGCACCGGGTACCGAATCACATTATGAGCAAGCAAAACATCGCCATACATTTACCCGACGGGTCTGTGCGCGAAGTGCCGGCGGGCACAACACCTCTTCAGATCGCGAACGACATCTCGCCGCGGCTGGCGGCGGCCTCTGTCGTCGCCCGCCTGACTCCGGTCAACGCAGCCATCAACGAGAAGACGGCCGGCGAAGGTGGGTCGGAGGCTGCGATGTACGCGGCGGAGGATGCGTCGGCGCCACGGCTGGCTGGATCTTTCGACGCCGCTCGAAGGGGACACGAAGCTGGAACTGCTGAAAGAGAACGATCCGGAGGCGCTGAAGGTGGTGCGCCACTCGGCCGCGCACGTGCTGGCGACGGCGGTGCTGGAGCTGTTTCCCGAGACCAAGCTGGGACACGGGCCGGCAACGGATTCGGGGTTCTTCTACGACTTTTATCGCGAGAAGCCATTCACGCCGGAGGATCTTGCGGCGATCGAGAAGCAAGATGGCCGAGGTGGTTGCGCGCGATGAGAAGTTTGTGCGCGAGTATGAGCCGCGCGAGCAGGCGCTGGCCGAATTTGACAAAGACGGCGACTTCATGAAGACGCACTTCGTGACGAAGTTCACGGAACCTGGCGCGCAGGTGAGTTTTTATCGCAACGGCAAGTTCGTGGACTTCTGCCGCGGACCGCATGTGCCGTCGACGGGACGCGTGAAGGCTGTAAAGGTGATGAGCATCTCGGGCGCGTACTGGCTGGGGAACGAGAAGAATCCGCAGCTGCAGCGCATCTACGGGACCGCGTTTTTCAGCAAGAAGGATCTCGACGACTACCTGGAGCGCATTGAGGAAGCGAAACGGCGCGATCACCGGCGGCTGGGCAAGGAGCTCGAGCTTTTTACAGTGAACGAAGATGTGGGCGCGGGGCTGCCGCTGTGGCTGCCCAAGGGCGCTACCATTCGGCGCCTCCTGGAGGAATACATCCTCGACCTCGAGCGCAAGGAGGGGTACGAGCACGTTTACACGCCGGACCTGGCCAAGGTGGATCTCTACATTCGCTCCGGGCACTGGGCGCATTACCACGAAGACATGTTTCCGCCCATGGAACTGGAGACCGAGCGGATGGTGCTGCGGCCGATGAACTGCCCGCATCACATCCTGATCTACGAATCGAAGCCGCGCAGCTATCGCGAACTGCCGGTGAAGATTGCCGAACTGGGCACGATGTATCGCTATGAGCGCTCGGGCGTGCTGAGCGGGTTGAGCCGTGTGCGCTGCATGACGCTGAATGACGCGCATATTTTCTGCACTCCGGACCAGATCAAGGAAGAGTTCTCAAAAGTGATGCGGCTGGTGGAGCGGGCGTACGCCGACCTGGGGATCAGCAACTACAGCTACCGGCTTTCATTGCGCGACCCGGCCAACAAAGAGAAGTACGTGGACAACGACGCCATGTGGGAGCTGGGCGAACGAGAGCTGCGCGAGGCGATGGACGCGCTGGGGTTGAAGTATCGCGCCGCGATCGGCGAGGCGGCGTTCTACGGGCCGAAGATCGACATCCAGCTTGCCGACGTGATGGGTCACGAGGAGACCTACTCGACGATCCAGGTCGATTTTCATCTGCCCAGCCAGTTCGGGCTTGAATACACGGGCGCGGATGGCCAGAAGCATCGGCCGGTGATGATCCATCGTGGCGTGATCAGCACGATGGAGCGGATGACTTCGTACCTGATCGAGCTGTATGCCGGCGCGTTTCCGCTGTGGCTGGCGCCGGTGCAGATCGGCCTGGTGCCGATCAGCGAGCGGCATCTTGCCTACGCGGAGAAAGTGGCGACGGAGTTGAGGGCTGCGGGCTTCCGCGTGGAGACCGACGCGCGCAACGAAAAGATGAACGCCAAGATTCGCGACCTGGCCAATCAGAAGATTCCGTACATTCTCGTCTTTGGCGACAAGGAAGAGGGAGCCGGGTCGGTAAGCGTGCGCACGCGCGGCAAGGGCGACCAGGGATCGATGCCGCTCGGAGACTTCATCGCCAAGGCAAAGGCGCTTGTGGAGAGCAAGTCCACCGAACTGTGACGCGCGCAGTCAATTGAGAAACACGGATCTTCGCCTGGCGAAAATTCACGGGATGACGTTTTTCTTCGTATTCCATTGCTCGGCTCCGGGTATAGGATTGCCGGGTCCGGGAACTGCTGCTTGGTCCCGGCGAAAGACGAGGTCGAATGGATGTTAGGAGAGAAAATCGGTGAAACCAGAGGCAAGAGGTTAGTAAGGCGCGTTCTTTCCACAGACCCTGCAACGGTAGAAGTCTCGTTTGAGGACAGCGGCGAAATGCTCGGTGTTCCCACCACCGGCCTGGGCACGTACACCTCGGTCGTCCGCCCGGATGGCACCCTGTTTGGCCACGGCGAGGGGATCAGCATGACGGCGGAGGGCGAAGGCCTGAGCTGGACGGGAACAGGAGTGGGCCGTTTTGGCGCCGCCGGCGCTGTAAGCTACCGCGGCATGCTGTTCTTCCGTACAGAATCAAAAAAGCTCGCCGGTCTCAACAACGCATGCGGCGCTTTCGAGTACGAAGTGGACGCCTCGGGAGCGACGGTTTCAAAGATCTGGGAGTGGAAGTAGAGCCAAAGCCGTCACGGCCGGCCCGCGATCAGATGCTCGCACTTTATCGAGAACCCAAATGCAAAACAGGCCCATTCCCGGTTTCGGGGTGGGCCGTTTCATTGCCGCAGCACCTGGCATTCCTCAACTTGACTGATTTCGCCCCTTACTTCACATCGAACGGCGGAGGGGTTTGTTCGCCGGATATGCTCGCGCTTTGCCCGTCGCTGAGGCGGGCCTGGGCAAGCTGCTTCTGGCTCGGGGTCATCACCCTCGATAGATCCTTGAGGTTCCGCTCGGCCATGGGGTATCCCGCGGCTGCGGCCCGGCTGAACCAGAAATAAGCACTCACATAGTCGAGTGGCACTCCCCGCCCGGAAAAGTACATCATCGCAAGGTTGAACTGACCGCGGACCACGCCGTGTGTCGCAGCCGCGCCGTAGAAAATCGCCGCCTGCTGGTAGTCCTTCTCGACTCCCAGGCCGTCTTCATACATCACTCCAAGGTTGTTTTCTGCTTCTGCGAGTCCCTGGTCCGCGGCCTTTCGGTACCAATAGAGAGCCTGATCGTAGTCCTGCTTTAGTCCCTGGCCGTGGTGGTAAAGCGAACCAAGATTGTTCTGTGCTATCCCATTGCCGTGCTCGGCGGCTTTTCGATACCAGCCGGCGGCTCCCGCGTCATCGCGTTCCACCCCGTGCCCATAGTGATAAATGTTGCCGAGCTTGCACTCGGCTGTCGAGTCTCCCTGGTCGGCTGCCGCGCGGAACCATTTGAGTGCCGCGGCCTGGTCAATCGACCCAACCCATCCTTTTTCGTAGAGGGCGCCCAGATTGACCTCGGCTGGAGCGAAGCCTTTGTTTGCGGCAATGGTGAACCACTTTGCGGCTTCCGCATAGTTCTGCTGCACGCCTTTGCCGGATGCATAGGCAAATCCCAGGTTGTTTTGCGCAAGCGAATCTCCCGCTCGGCCTTGCGCCGTAGCTCTTCGATGAGCTGGGTGGACGATTTTCCGCCGTCTTCGCGATCGGCGGAAGCGGCTGGTTGGTCAACCGCCTGGGCCCGCAGTTCGTGTACCGAGAAAGGAACAATTGCGAGCGCGAATAATGAAGACAGGAACAGAGCTTTCACAGGATTTTCCCTCCGCGATTTGCGCGGAATGGAGAATCCTAGCGCTATTCATCATATTTTCTCAAGCAATTAATGATCCTTTAATGACAAAAATTGCCTTTTGCACAATGGGCATCCGCTCTCTTCGGTGGAAATCGTCATACGCGTTGATGGCCATGCCTTCGACGGCGGCGTAGGCGTCGAGCATGGCTTCGCTGAGCGTGGGATGCGCGTGGATGGTGAACATCAGCTCGTCGATGGTGCCTTCGAGTTCCATGACGGCGACGGCTTCGGCGATGAGCTCGGTGGCCTGCGGGCCGATGATGTGCACGCCGAGGATTTCGCCGTACTTCGCGTCGGCAACGATCTTGACGAAGCCGTCGTGGCTGCCGACGATGGTGGCCTTGGAGTTGCCGGCGAAGGGGAACTTGCCGACCTTGACCTCGTAGGCCCTTTTCTTTGGCCTGCGCTTCGGTCAGGCCCGACTGAGCCGATCTGCGGATCGGTGTAGGTGCAGCCGGGGATGCGGTCGCGGCGGACGGAGCGATATTTGCGGCCGGCGATTTTGGTGACGGCGACGATGCCGCTCATGGAGCCGACGTGGGCGAGCTGCGGCAGGCCGGCGACGATGTCGCCGATGGCGTAGATGCCGGGCTCGGCGGTCTCCTGCGCTTCGCCGACCTTGACGAAGCCGCGGTCGAGCTCGATGCGGGTCTTGTCGATGCCGACGTCGGCGATGCGCGGGGCGCGGCCTACGGCGACGAGAACTTTCTCGGCTTCCTTTTCGACTGGCTTGCCGTTGGCGTCGGTCCAGGTGACCTTGACGCCGGTGTCGGTCTTCTCGATCTTTTCGACCTTGGCGCCGGTGTTGATGTCGATGCCGCGCTTTTTGAAGACGCGCGTGAGCTCCTTGGAGATCTCTTCGTCTTCAGGGGGCATGAGGCGCGGCAGGAATTCGACGAGCGTGACCTCAGTGCCGAAGCTGCGGAAGATGGAGCTGAACTCGACGCCGACGGCGCCGGCGCCGATGACGATCAGCGATTTCGGCACCTGGGCGACGGCGAGAATTTCGATGTTGGTGAGGATGCGGTCGTCGGGCTTGAGGCCGAAGATCATCTTGGCGTCGGAGCCGGTGGCGAGGATGATGTTCTTCGTCTTGACTTCGCTCTTTGCGCCGTCTGCCGCGGTCAGATCGATGGTGTGGATGCCGTCTTTGGCGGCGCCGGTGAGGCGGCCGTAGCCGGAGATCACCGTGACCTTGTTCTTCTTCATCAGGAACCCGAGGCCCTTGGTGTGCTTGTCGACGATGGAGGTCTTGCGCTTCTGCACGGCGTCCCAGTTGAGGGTGCGAGCGTCGACGTTGTCGATGCCGTATTCGGCCGCCTGCTTGAGGTGGTCCCAGAGTTCGGCGTTGAAGAGCAGGGCCTTGGTGGGGATGCAGCCGACGTGGAGGCAGGTGCCGCCGAGCACGTTGGCGGATTCGATGAGCGCGACCTTGAGGCCGAGCTGCCCTGCGCGAATGGCCGCCGTGTAACCGGCCGGTCCGCTGCCGATGATTGCTACGTCGTAGATTGTGTCTGCCAAAGCGAACTCCGTTCCTGCGCGTTCGTGAGACTCATGAACGCCGCACTGCCAACGTTCAGTTTAATGCTTGCAGTTGATTCGATTCGCGAGCACCAGTTCGGTTGCAATGCGCCGCGTTTCGGGATCGTCGCCGAAGGCCTCGATCCAGTGCACATCCGGCTCGCGGCGAAACCAGGTGAGCTGGCGCTTGGCGTAGTTGCGATGGCCTTGCTGGGCTTCGGCGATGGCGACTTTCTCGCTGATCGCCCTTCAGGAGAACGGATGCGCCTGGCGGTAGCCGAGCGAGTCGAGTGCTTTGACTGGGCCGTAGCGGGCGAGGAGAGCGCGTGTTTCCTCGATGAGGCCGGCAGCGAACATCTCAGCGCAGCGTTGATTGAGACGGTCGTAGAGCGCGGCGCGCGGCGGGTTGAGGCCGATGCGGAGCAGGCGAAAGCCGGTGAGCGGATCGCGCGCGAGGACGCTGCGACATGGGCTGGCGCGCGGCGAGGCAGACTTCGATGGCGCGGATGAGCTTGGGCGTGTCGTTGGCGTGGATGCGCTCGGCGGATGCGGGATCGAGTCGCGCGAGAAGGCGGTGCAGCCAGGCGCTGCCGTGGCGCTCGGCGCTGCGGCGGAGGCGGGCGCGCAGGTCTTCCTGGCGCGCGGGGCCGGCGAAGAGGCCTTCAGTCAGTGCGCGCAGGTAGAGGCCGGTTCCGCCGGTGACGATGGGGAGCTTGCCGCGCGCTCGCGATTTCGCGCAGGGCGGCGCGGGCGTGGCGGCTGTAGTCGCCGGCGGTGAAGGGCTGGTCGGGATTGGCGACGTCGATGAGGTGATGCGGCACGCGGGCGCGTTCTTCGGGCGTGGGTTTGGCGGTGCCGAGGTCCATGCCGCGATAGACGGCGACGGAGTCGCAACTGACGATTTCGCCGTTGAAGCGCTCGGCGAGGGCGAGCGAGAGCGCGGTTTTGCCGCTGCCGGTGGGGCCGAGGAGAAGCGCAGCGAGAGGGTTGCGTTCGTCAACCATGCCGCACCTCAGGTGCTATGGATTCAGGTGAAGTTGATGCCTTGTGCCTATCCCACCCAAGCCGCAAGAGCGCGGCTTGGATGGGGCACCCACCGCGGTTCGCCGTGCGCGAAGGCACTCATGGGCGCCACCAGCCGGGGGGGAAGATCCAATTCGGCTTGGTGTGGAAGAGCCACCAGATGAGGATCACAGCGGCGATGATAAGCAGGCCGAAGGTCTGGTTTCGCCGAAAGGCGCGGCGCTGGGCCTCGCGCCGTTGTTCTTCGGCGAGTTGCTCGGCGTGCGGCTTGATGCGGCGTTCGACCATTGGTTCTGCGCGGTGCAGGGCTCGATTGCGCCGGGGCACCACACATCAGTATAGGAAGAGCAGCGCCGGTGGGCGATGATCACCGCGTCGTCGGCCGATTCAATTCGGCGAGAAGACGCGACCGCAGGGGATCGTCAATGAAGGCTGCGCGGAGCGCTTCGCGGTTGCAGGCTGTCAGCTCGTCATCACCCCATGCAAAGGACTCGCGAAGGCGGGCGTATTCCTGCTCGAGGGTCACGTTGGTGATGGTGCGGGCATCGGTGTTGATGCCGAGGGAGACGCCGGCGCGGAAGAGCTGGTCGACGCAGTGCTCGGCGTAGGTGGGATAGGCGCGGGTCTGCACGTTGCTGCTGGGGCAGACTTCAAGGTGGATTCGGTTGGCGCGCAAGTGATCGACCAGCGCCGGATCTTCAACGCTGCGCACGCCATGGCCGATGCGGGTCGGCTCAAAATTCTTCAGCGTCTCCCAGACGCTGTCGACTCCGCTGGCTTCGCCGGCATGTGCGGTGCGTTGGAGACCGTGTTCGATGGCGAAACGATAGGCGGGAATGTGTGGTTCGATGGAAAAGCCGGCTTCGTCTCCGGCGATGTCGAGCGCCACCACGCGGGTCCCCTGAAACTGCTTCACCAGCCGCGCGGTCTGGAGGCTCTGTTCAGGGTTGAAGTGCCGCAGCGTGCAAAGGATCAGGCGAGCTTCGATGCCGGTGGCGCGGATCGCCTGCTCTGTGGCGCGGTCCATTGCTTCGACGACAGCCTCGGGCGTGAGGCCCTGATACGTGTGCAGCAGCGGTGCGAAGCGAAGTTCGGCGTAGATGACGCCGTCGGCGTGGAGCTGCTCGAAGACGTCCTCGGTGACGATGCGGAGCGCGTCCCCGGTCTGCATGAGTTGGAATCCGCGGGGCGCGCGGGTAAGGAATTCGGCGAGGCTGGCGCACTGCGCGGGCGCGATGAATTCAGCGTCGTACTCCTCGCGCGAGATGTGGGGCGCGAGACGCGAAACGGCTGCGTAGCTCAGCGAGCAGTCCATATGAAGGTGCAACTCAACCTTCGGAAGGGGCGACATGCTTTAGGATCTCCAGTCTCGATTTAAATCGAGACTGGAGATTCAGGCAATTGACCAGCATGGGATCGAACAGCCGTTTGACTTCCCGCCGCCCGATTGCAGACCATTGTTCTTCTGGCTTTAAACAGAAGCAGTGGAAGGCGATTGAATGAAAGTTTTGATTCTGGGTTCGGGCGGACGCGAACATGCGCTGGCGTGGGCAGTGAGCCGCAGCCAGCGCGTCACCGAGGTCGTGTGCGCTCCGGGCAATGGCGGCATTACCCAGGTGGCGCGCTGCGTTCCGGTGGATCTGAAAGACGTAAACGCCATGGTGCGGCTGGCCGAGGAAGAGCAGCCCAGCCTGACCGTTGTGGGCCCCGAGTTGCCTCTCTCGCTGGGCGTGGTGGATGCGTTCAAGCGAGCGCGGATACCGGATCTTCGGGCCGACGCGCGACGCGGCGCGGCTGGAGTCGAGCAAGGCGTTTGCCAAGCAGTTCATGAAACGGCTACAAGATTCCGACTGCGAATTATGCCGTCTGCACCAGCGCCAAGGAAGTCGAAGACTCGCTCACCACTTCCATCCGCCCATCGTGGTCAAGGCCGACGGACTGGCTGCAGGAAAGGGCGTGATCATCTGCCCGACGCGCCACTTTGCCTTGAAGACCGCGCAGGGGCTCTTCAGTGGCGAGCTGCTGGGGCCGCCGAGCACAAGGTGGTGATCGAGGAGTTCCTTGAAGGCGATGAGCTTAGCTTTCTGTGCCTCACCGATGGCCAGCACGTTGCGCCGCTGGTTCCCGGCACAGGATCACAAGCGGATCGGCGAGGGCGACACGGGGCCGAACACCGGTGGCATGGGCGTCTACTCCACCAGCGACATGCTGGAGCCCACCATGACGGAGTGGATCCTGCACCACATTGCGGAGCCTACGGTGCGCGGCATGGCCGAGGAAGGTGCGCCATTTGTTGGCGTGCTCTATTGCGGGCTGATGATGACGGCGAGAGGGCCGCAGGTGCTGGAATACAACGCGCGGTTCGGCGATCCGGAGACGCAGGCGATCCTGCTGCGGCTGGAGTCGGACCTGGTCGATGCGCTGGAGGCCTGCATCGACGGCCGTCTCGCGGAGACGGAGATGCGCTGGAGTCGAGGCGCGATCGGCCTGTGTGGTGGCCAGTTCGTCCGGGTATCCCGGCAGCTACAAGACCGGGCTGCCCATCAGCGGGCTGAGCCTCGCGGCGCAGATGCCGGGCGTCGAGGTCTTCCACTCGGGCACGACGCGCGTTGGCAGCCAGCTGGTGACCAGCGGCGGCCGCGTGCTGGGCGTCACCGCCGGACCGGCGACTCGCTCGAAGAGGCGCTGTCGCGACGCATACGAAGCGCTGGCACAGATTCATTTTGAAGGCATGTACTATCGCCACGACATCGGACACCGGGCGCTGAAGCAGCCGCGACGGTAGACGCACTTGGCGCACGTGGGCGCGAACGTGCGTCAGGATTCGGCGTGAAGAGCCGCTGGTCAGCTTATCAACTCAACAGGGCGTCGACTGGCGCGGTAGGCGCGGCCGCGACAGGTCTTGGCCTGCTTCTGAAAACACGAGCGGCACAGCACGGGCCGGCCCTGCGTAGGCTTGAACGGAACCGTGGTCTCCGTGCCGCACTCCGAACAAGTGGTCCGGGTTTCCGAACGGACTCGGCTGCCCGCTGGCGCGCTTGGCCTTGCACTGCTTGCAGTGCTTGGGGTCGTTCTTGAATTGTTTGTCGTGGAAGAAAAGTTGCTCGCCGGCGGTGAAGACAAACTCTGCGCCGCAGTCGTTGCACTTCAAAACTCTGTCGATAAATTCCATGGCCGGCTTCCCCGAAGCAGGGAAGACTGTCGAAATCGGCCATGATCTTGAGAGCTTGCCGGTCCCGTTTCCCTGTCTTTGTACGTCCTTGAACAACAAGGGCCCGGGCCGCAATAAATAGAGCGGCGATATTTGCAACGTCTCCGCAATCGGGAGACTGAACTATTTCGCGCTTGTGCAAACTCAGCGTCAGCGCAAATTTGAATTAAACAAGTCGCGATGTGCCGCCCGTGGTCTTGCTATATGGCTTCCTCGCGCCTTGCGGGGGAGCGAGTATAGCCCGGGCGGCACTGTTCACGATGTGTGATTGGTAACTAGTCTGCTCTTTACGAGCCTTCTTGCGATTCCGCTTGCGTGCCAATGCTGCCTTCACGCGGCGCTTTTCACCGGGCTTCAGATAGTAGGAATGACGTTTCACTTCCTTGATGATGTCTTCCTGCTGTACCTTCCGCTTAAACCGGCGTAGCGCATTCTCAAGCGGCTCGCCTTCCTGTAAGCGAACCTCTGCCAAAGGAAATTCCACCTCCAAACCTGCCAAAGGGCCACACTCCATGATACCGGAAGTGCCTGTCCGTCGGCCAACTTATGCAAGCCAATTATTCCAGGTTCATTCAGAAGGCAACTTACTCCCTCGCGTGCGAGACCCTATAGTCGATAGCGCAAACAAAGATCCGTACATCCTCGACTCCGGAATCGGCCATCTCCCGGCGCTTATGTTCTAGACTGCCTGAGGTATCGATTCCATGATCCGCCGCTATCAGGGGCAGCTGCCCACCATTCCCGCCAGTTGCTATGTCGATCTTTCCGCGCAGGTGATTGGCGACGTCGAGCTTGGCGAGCACTCCTCGGTCTGGATGAACGCCGTCCTGCGCGGCGACGTGAATTCGATTCGAGTCGGCTCGAACTCCAATGTGCAGGACTGCGCCGTGCTGCACGGCCAGCGGCAATCTCTATCCGGTCACCGTCGGCGACTGGGTGACGATCGGCCACAACGCCACCGTGCATGGCTGCGTGGTGGAAGATGCGGTGCTGATCGGGATGGGCGTGACGATTCTGAACGACTGCCGGATCGGCGAGGGCTCCATCATTGCGGCCGGCGCAGTGCTGCCCGAGCACACGGTTGTTCCGCCGCGGACGCTGTGGGCCGGCGTACCGGGCAAGCAGCGGCGCGAACTCGGCGACGAGGATCGCAAACTGATTCTCGAGTACGCGCAGAATTATCTCGACTACACGAAGATCTACCTTGCCGAGACCGATAAGTAACGCGAGGATGACGATTTCGTTCATCTGGCCTGTGAGCTCAGATCGTTTAGCATCAAAGAAACCCGTGAATACCTCTGGCAAGATCTTCGCTACGTTCTTCTCTTTGCGTGTCGGTTTCATCGTTCTGGTTCTGGCTCGCTGTTTCAGTCTCAGCGTTCAGGCGACAGACCTGGCCGCCGGCGGCTTCGCTGCCCAACGCGCCGCAACCGCAGGATTCGTCACGCTTCGCGACACGCCGCTGAATCTTCTGAAAGACCAGGGAGCGATCTGGTCGAGCCCGGCGCGTATCCGGGACAACGATTTTCGACTACCTGATCCCGCTTGGCCTCGCTGGTAACCGTCGCCATCACCACTGACCACCAGGCGATGTCTGAAGTCGTCTCCACGAATTCGAGCTTCAACAACGCAAACACCAACGCCTCCAACGTGCTGCTTGGAGCCCTTCGTTGCCGCGCCCGCGGCGATGTATGGCGCGGGCCACCTTACGGAGCAACGATCATGCCCGCGAAACCGGAATCCTGGGCGGCGAAGCCATGCTCGAACAGCCTGGTCGTTGAACAGGGCATGAAGCTACATCTTCCTGCGCGAGCGGCCCACCGTGGACGGCGCCAGGGGCAAGTTCTTTCAGACCAGCGTTGGATGGGATTCGTCGTTTCCTTCGACGCACAGCATGATCGCGTGGTCGAGCGCGGCTGTGCTGGCGGATGAGTATCCGTCGCGGCTGAATGAGCTTGGGATCTACACCCTGGCCACCGGCGTGAGCCTGACGCGCGTGCTCGAGCCAGCAGCACTTCCCGTCGGATGTGCTCGTGGGCAGCGCCTTCGGGTGGATGATCGGCCATTACGTCTACAAGAAGCACCACCGCTGGCACGAACTCGACTCTCGCATTAGACAATTCAAGTTCTTATCGATGAACCCAGGCTGCTCGCACTCGTTCGTCACCTTCTCCTTGACAATCTACATATCCCCTATCTATAGGTAGATTGTCTAGGAGACACGACGAAATGGCCCCGCTTGAAAAGGCTGACCTGCTGCAGGGCACGCTCGACCTGCTCATCCTGAAAGTCGTTGCGCTTGGTCCGGTGCATGGCTATGGCATCTCGCAGCGCATTCGGCAGATCTCATCCGACGTGCTGCAGGTGCAGCAGGGTTCGCTCTATCCGGCGCTGCACCGGCTGGAGAAGCGCGGCTGGCTCGAAGCCGACTGGGGCGAGTCAGACAACGGGCAGGCAGGCGAAGTTCTACGGCTTTCGGCGAAGGGGCGGAAGCAACTGGCTGCCGAAGAGGAAACGTGGAACCGGCTGTCGCGGGCCGTGGCCCTGATTCTGGAGACGGCGCGGTAGGACCTGCGCAGGAGGCAACGATGATCGGCTGGAGAAGTTCCCCTCGCAAACCCGCTCCTGAAGACGCGGTGGACCAGGAGATCGGCTTCCACATCGCGGAGCTGACAGAAGCTTATGTCGCGCAGGGTATGTCGCCGGAAGAGGCGCGCCGCCGCGCGATGCTTGAATTCGGCGGGCGGGAACAGGTGAAGCAGCAGGTGCGGGAGGTGCACATCTCAGCATTTCTTGAGAGCGTGCTTTTCAACCTGAAGGCCGCGATGCGCTTTTTGCGCAAATCGCCTTCATTCTCAATCGTCGTCATTCTCACGCTGGCGCTCGGAATTGGCGCCAATAGCGCGGTGTTCTCGGCGATCGATGCGATCATCCTTCGACCGTTGCCATATCCAAATGGCAACCAACTGGTTGCGCTTTATCAGCACGACTACAAGGGGCGAGATGCCAACGCGTTTGTCGCGCCCGTGCGGCTGGAAGACTGGAACCGACTGAACTCCACGTTTCAGGCAATCAGCGGCTACTACTTCGACGATCTTTCGGAGACCTCCGGTTCTCTGCCGGAGAAGGTCACCGAATGCCTCGTGGCACCGCGATTTCTCGAGGTGATGGGCGTTTCGCCAGCACTGGGACGGGGGTTCACGCCGCAGGAGGAGCATTGGGGCGGTCCGACGCGCCGCGCTCATCAGCTACGCTTACTGGCAGACGCCACTTTCATGGCGATCCATCGGTAGCGGTTGGGCAAAAGCTGCACGTCGGCGGGCTACTCTTACGCGATTGTCGGCGTCATGCCGGCGTCGTTTCAGTTTCCCAAGCACGAAGTAGATATGTGGACGCCGAGCGCGCCGGATGCACCGTTTGCGCAGCGGCGGGACGAAACCTGGTTTACGGTGATCGGCCGCATGAAGCCCGGAGTTACGCTGCGAGAGGCGACGGCCGATCTGGCAACCGTGCAAAGCCAGCTGGGCAAGCAATTCCCTAAACCGGATGCGGAGCTGACGAGTCAAACGACGCGCGCTGAAAGACGTGATCGTCGGCGGCGCACGCAGTTCACTCTGGTTGCTTTACGGATCGGTTTCGCTGCTGCTGCTGATTGCCTGCTCGAATATTGCGGCGCTGCTGCTGGCGCGAACGACGGAGCGCGAGCATGAGGTATCGATTCGCTTTTCACTGGGTGCATCGCGGCTGGCGATTGTGGTGCAGCTCTTGACGGAGGTCTTCACGCTCGCCCTGCTTGGATCGCTCGCCGGACTGCTGGTTGCCGCTGTATCCGCACGAGGTTTCCACCTGCTGGCAAAGACGCTGCCGCGCGCCGAGGAGATCGGGCTGAACTGGCAGATCGTGGCCTACACGCTGATCGCAGCGGTGCTTACCACTTTGCTTTGCGGACTTTTCCCTGCACTGCGCGGAACGCGTCGCACGCTGGCGCAGTCGCTGGCCGCGGGAAGCCGCACGCAGGTCTCAACGCGCGGCACCTTGCAGTGGCTGCTGGTGGGCATGCAGATTACGCTGGCGGTGACGCTGCTGATCGGCGCGGGACTGCTGTTGCGCAGCTTTCAGCAACTCTCGCGGGTCTATCCCGGATTTGAACCCGGCCATGTGCTGACGTTCCAGGTGAGTGGCTCGTGGGGCGAAACGACCGACATGAAGAATGTTGTGCAGCGCATCGATCGCACGCTCGAGAGCCTGCGGACGTTGCCCGGCGTAGAGGCGGCATCGACGGCGGCGATGCTTCCCGGGGTTTCTTCGCAGTATCAGATTGAGTTCAAGATCGACGGCAAGCTGGAACCGGGACATCCGATCCTCGCGGACAGCCGGTACGTCTCGGCGGGCTATTTCGATACCATGCGGATCCCGCTGCTGGTCGGTGAAAGCTGCAGGCAGGCCTCGAACACCAGCGACGTCATGGTGAATCGCGCATTCGCGGACAAGTACATGGGCGACACGCTGCCCGTGGGGCACCAGCTTTCAGGAGCTGTCTACAACGACTTCCTTCCTCAGGGCATGATTCGCGGCATCGTGGGCGATGCGCGCGAGGAAGGGCTTGAACACGCAGCCGGTGCCCACGGTGTACTCCTGCTTCAGCGCGCCGGATCCGTTTCCCAATTACCTGGTGCGCACGCATGGCGATCCGATGGCGATGGCGGAAACGATTCGCAGGCGGATCCATGAGATAGAGCCGGACGCGCTCGGTGTACGCTTTCGCGCCGCTGCAGGAGCACCTGGATGATGCGTCCTCAGAGAATCGCCTGCGCACCATGCTGCTGACGATCTTTGCTGCGACCGCGATTCTGCTGGCCTGCATCGGACTTTACGGCACGTTGAGCTACCTGGGCCGGCTGCGGCAGCGTGAAGTGGGCGTTCGCCTGGCGCTGGGCGCGATGCGCAACCAGATTGTTGCGCGATTTCCTGCTGCAGGGTCTGCGCGTGGCCGTGATCGGATGTGCTGCCGGCCTGGCGCTCTGGCATGGGGCTTTCGCATTTCATCGGCTCGATGCTGTATGGAGTTTCCGCGCTCGATCCGGCGACGTACGGCGGTGTGGTTTGCCTGATCCTGCTGGTTGCCGCCTGCGCGTCGCTGGTTCCTGCGCTTCGCGCTGCCCGCGTGGAGCCGGTGCGAGGTTTTGCGGGAAGAGTGAGAAAGAGAGTTCGTAGTTCGCAGCAAAGCTCCGTTGACTTAGAACTGTGAACTCGTTCTTACACCGGCAGCGGGTTGCGTTCCGGGAAGTTGCGCTGGTGCCAGTAGGGATAGATCGGCGTCACTTCGCTGGCTTTGTCGAGCCTTGCGATCTGTTCCGCCGTCAGGTTCCAGCCCGCGGCGCCAAGATTCTGGCTGAAGCTGCTCCTCGTTGCGCGCGCCGAGGATGATCGACGACACGGTCGGCCGCTGCAGAAGCCAGTTCAGCGCAATCTGCGGAACGGTCTTGCCGGTCTCCTTCGGCAACTTCGATCGAGCGCATCGACGACTTTATAGAGATACTCGTCCGCAACCTGCGGGCCCATGTCGGCGGTCTTGTGCAGGCGGCTGACCTCGGGCAGCGGCTGGCCGCGGCGGATCTTGCCGGTAAGTCGTCCCCAGCCCAGCGGGCTCCAGACGAGCGCACCGACCTTCTGGTCGAGACCGAGCGGCATCAGTTCCCATTCGTACTCGCGGCCGACGAGCGAGTAGTAGACCTGGTGGGCGACGAAGCGTGTCCAGCCATAGCGATCGGCGACGGCGAGCGACTTCATCAGGTGCCAGCCGGAAAAATTCGACGCGGCGATGTAGCGCACCTTGCCGTCGCGGACGAACGTGTTCAGCGTGTCCTGCACCTCCTCGATGGGTGTGAGGCGTCGAAGCCGTGCAGGTGGTAGATGTCGACGTAGTCGGTACCGAGTCGGCGCAGGCTGGCCTCGAGTGCGCGCGTCAGGTGGTAACGCGACGATCCCACATCGTTGGGCCCGTCGCCCAGGCGAAATGTGGCCTTGGTGGAGATGAGCACGCGGTCACGCTTGCCGGCGAGCGCCTTGCCCAGCACCTCTTCCGAGCGGCCGTCAGAGTAGATATCCGCGGTGTCGAAGAGGTTGACGCCGGCTTCGAGGCAGATGTCGATCAAGCGGGTGGCTTCGGCAACCTCGGTGTTGCCCCATGCTTTGAAAAACTCATTGCCACCGCCGAATGTGGCAACGCCAAAACTCAGCGCAGAAACCTTGAGGCCGGAGCCTCCAAGAAGTCGATATTCCATGCCTCTTGGATTAACACGCCCTGGGCGAAGATGCACAGTTCAAAAAGCGGTTCGCGGTTCACAGTTCCTCGATCAAACTTGAACTATCCGGGAGTCTGTGAACTCTGAACTAACGAAACTGTGAACTGGCATTTCAGTGCCTCGCGCCCTCAATGGGGTCGTTGTGATGGAACAGCCAGCGATTGATATCCGGCCAGAATTCCTTGGCGACGAACGATGCCCCATCGATTCCGACATCGATGCCCCATTCGCTGCCGGTGTTGCCGAGACTCCGTTCGCGGGTGGGATAGTAGAGGCTCGATAGTCCGGCCGAAGCGCCGGCGCCCACAACCTCGCTGATATTGAAAGTCTCGCGTGCCCGCGTCGTTCCGCGTAATGACGGCGCGGGTGAGCGCATAGCCGGTGCGCTTGAAAAATCCGCCTCGGCCGAGCGTGTAGTAGCGATTGTCCTCGTGCGTGACGACCGGGAAGATGAACTCGACCATGTAGTTTTCGCTGGTCTGGTCGACCGCCGTATGCCAGAAGTAGCGTCCGTATCCGGCCGCGCCCTGCCCGAATTCGGGCGTCGAATCGATGCCCATCGAATAGCCGGCCAGCACAGCGGGGATGAAGATGACGAATAGTCGAAAGAATCGTCCGTTGCTGTGAGAAATTTCTCTTTCACCGTCATGGGCGGCAGCTTTTCGTCGGTGCTGACGGAGCGGAAATTGGGATGATGCCGAGGATGCGCTTGGTCTGTGGTGGCTGTCCGCTCGGTGCCGGATTTTGAGCGATGGGCTTGTGAAGGGTGTCGGTTTTCTGGCCGGATTGCGGTGGATTCTGCTGATCCTGTGAATCGGGGATCGGGCTCGTGGAGTATGAGGGCAGAACCCTGAGGGTCGAAGGGGAATCGGACCCCGGTGTGATGGCTTGCGGAGCATCAGGCAGCATCCTGACGTCGGCGGTTTGAGACGACGCCGAATGAGCAAAGCCCGCAAGGGAGGCGAGAAAGACCAAAGAAAATAAAGGCTGGGAAGACTTCAATCGCTCAATCTCCTGTAGTGGACGAAGTACAGCTGGAACAACAGATGAATTAACTATCTGACTGCCTTGAACGCCAGGAAGTCAGCCGCACCCGCGGAGAATGAACAAATATTCATGACATTGGATGTCTCATCTTTCATCTTGGTCGCAATCTTGGTCACAAAGTCCTTCTCAATGCAGCGTCCCAGGCCGGCAAAGGCTTTATTCACTGAAGTTAACCGTTGAGCGGACAATCATCGCTGTGCTAGACTCTCGACACTTTCCTTCGCTCTTCCCCCGGTGCGAGCCTCGAGGTTCGATGATGGCTTCGGCTTCTCAAGACGTCCTTCTGCGTCCGATGAACTCGGTTACCGGCCGCAACGGCCTGGTTGACCGGTATTTCTACTTCGCGATGTCTCTGCTCTTCGCCGCGATCGTGGTCGTCGGCTTCAGCAAGACAGTCGAGCAGAACCTGATTCACGCCGCCCCTCCGCGCCCGTTCCTCCTCTGGATTCACGGCGCCGCCTTCTCGGGATGGGTCGTCTTCTACATCTTTCAATCCGCGCTGGTGCGTACGCGCAACGTGAAATGGCATCGCTTCTTCGGCTGGTTTGGCGCCGCACTCGGCGCGTTCATGGTCGTGCTGGGATTCACCATCGCGGTGATCATGGGCCACTTTGACGCGGTGACGCTGCATCAGCCGACCCCGGCATTTTTGAGCATCCCGTGGTGGGACATGGTGGCTTTTGGAACATGCCTGGCGCTGGCCATCGCCTGGCGCAAAAAGCCGGAGTTGCACCGCCGGCTTCTCTTCATTGCTACCTGCTTGCTCCTCGACGCCCCCGTCGGCCGATTCGACTTCATCTTCAACCACAATCTTTATTTCCCCGTCCTCGATCTCGTGATCCTGCTCGGTGTCGGGCGCGATCTTCTCGTCGACCACCGCATCCACAAGGTGTATCGCTACGCGCTGCCGCTCCTGTTTGTTGGGCAAGCGCTGACGGTTTATCTGTACGTAGGCGCGCCGGCCTGGTGGCTGGGGTTCACCAAGTCGGTTCTGGGAATCTGAGCAGCGGCGAGTCACGAGCCCGCGTGTCTCCGCGGCGTTCTTCGCCCATTTAGACTAGATAAGTTATGACCACACTGAAAGCCGTGCGCGGCACGCGCGACCTGCTGCCGCCGGAGACCGCGCTATGGAACCGGATTGAGGCGACGGCGCGCGCCGTCTTTGCCCGCTACAACTTCGGCGAGATTCGGACCCCGGTTTTTGAGGACACGTCGCTGTTTGCCCGCGGCGTGGGCGAAGAAACCGACATTGTTTCGAAGGAGATGTACACGTGGGAGGACCGGGCGCGCGCGCAGTCGGAGAAGCCGCAGTCGCTGACGCTGCGGCCGGAAAACACAGCCGGCGTGGTGCGCGCCTACATCGAGCACAAGCTGGGCGAGACGGGACAGTTGCAGAAGCTCTATTACATCGGGCCGCAGTTCCGGCGCGAGCGGCCGCAGAAGGGGCGCTACCGGCAGTTTTCGCAGATCGGCGCGGAGGTGATCGGGCCGCCCTCGGCGGGCAGCGAAGTCCCGTTGCGCGACGCGGAAGTGCTGGAGATGCTGGCCACGCTGCTGGACGAGCTGGGCATCACGGGGCTGGATCGCTGGAGATCAACTCCGTCGGGTCGGCGGCGGACCGCGCGCGGTATAACGAGACGCTGCGCGAGGCGCTGATTCCGCTGGCGCCGAAGATGTGCGAGGACTGCCAGCGGCGCGCGGTGACCAATCCGCTGCGCGTGCTGGACTGCAAGGTGCCGGAGGATCAGCCGATTATCGAGACGCTGCCGAAGATTGTCGATTCGCTCGACGAGGAGTCGAAGACGCATTTTGCGGCGGTGACGGCGGCGCTGGATGCGGCGGGCGTTCCGTACACGCGGAATCACCGGCTGGTGCGCGGGCTGGACTACTACACGCGGACGACGTTTGAGTTCACGCATGGCGGCCTGGGCGCGCAGAATGCGCTGCTGGGCGGCGGGCGCTACGACGGGCTGAGCGAGGCGATCGGCGGGCCGAAGGCGCCGGGCATCGGCTTTGCCATGGGCGAGGACCGGCTGGTGCTGACGCTGCAGGCGCTGGAAGCGGCCAAGCCGGAGAAGGCCGATGCGTATATTGCGCCGCTGGGCGAGGCGCTGAATCCGGCTGCGCTGGCGCTGGCGCGCGAACTGCGGCGGGGCGGGCTGAGCGTCGAGCTGGGAGACGGATCGTTTCGGCTGAAGAAGTCGTTTGAGGCGGCCGACGAACGGCGCGGCGAATCGTGATCCTGGGCGAAGACGAGCTTCAATCCGGTATCCTGACGGTGAAGGACTTCTCAACCGGAATACAGACCAAGGTTCCGCGCGCGGAGCTGGCTCGGGTGCTTTCAGCGTCCAGTGGACAGTGAATCAGTGCTCAGTGCAGTGTTGCAGTTGGTTGAGCCCAAAGGTGATTGGCTTCGCGGGGATTCCCTCAGGGGCTAAAGCCCTCACGCATTTTAATTAATCGTCTTACGGCACGACTGAAGTCGTGCCCTTTCAAGACGACAGAGGATCTGGACATTGTGCTCGACTTTTTAGGCAATCTTGAACGGACGCAGATGTGCGGCGACTTGCGCGCCGCCAACGCAGGCGAACACGTGGTCCTGATGGGCTGGGTGAACCGGCGCCGCGACCACGGCAACCTGATCTTCCTCGATGTGCGCGACCGCAGCGGCATCGCGCAGGTGGTGCTGGACAAGGAGCTGACGCCCGATGGCCATGTGAAGGGCGAGCAGGTGCGGCCGGAGTACGTGGTGGCTGCCGTGGGCAAGGTGCGGCTGCGCGGCAAGGACGCCATCAATCCCAAGATGCCGACGGGCGAGGTGGAGATTGAAGCGACGGAGCTGCGCATTCTGAACGACGCGCGGCTGGCGCCGTTTTCGCCTTCGGAAGAAGCGATCCAGAACGAAGAGATGCGCCTCAAGTATCGCTACATCGACCTGCGCCGCGTGGAGATGCAGCGCAACTTCTGGCTGCGCCACGAGATTACGCGTGCCATTCGCGAGAGCCTGAGCGAGCAGGGATTTCTGGAGATCGAGACGCCGATCCTGACCAAGTCCACGCCCGAAGGCGCGCGCGATTTTCTGGTGCCGAGCCGCGTGCATCCGGGCGAGTTTTACGCGCTGCCGCAGTCGCCGCAGATCTTCAAGCAGATCCTGATGATCTCCGGCTTCGACCGCTACTTCCAGATCGCGCGCTGCTTCCGCGACGAGGACCAGCGCGCCGACCGCCAGCTGGAGTTCACGCAGGTCGACCTGGAGATGAGTTTTCCGCGGCGCGAGCACGTCTTTGCGGTGGTGGAGAAGTTCTGCGCGGCGGCATGGGCTGCGGCGGGCATTACGCTGCCTACGCCGTTTCCGCGGATCACGTATGACGATGCGATCCGGCAGTACGGCTCGGACAAGCCCGACCTGCGCCTGCCCGGGCTGACCGATGTGCGCTCGGCATTCCCTGAAGACGGCGCTGGCAACGCTGCAGATCGATCCGGCGCTGCCGATCGTGGCGCTGCGCATTCCCAGCGTGGGCGAGCTGAGCCGCAAGGAGCGCGAAGACAATCATCCGCTCTTCGACCAGAAGAAGGGCGCGAAGTTCATCGACGACTTCAAGCGGCTGGCGAAGAGCCTGCCGGAGACCGTCACGAAGATTCGCGAGCTGACTGGCGCGGCTGAGGGCGACTTCGTGATCGTGGTGGCGGGCGATCCTGCGCATCACATCAAGGCCAGCGACACGAAGTTTGAAGGCCGGCTGAGCGAGCGCGAGATCAATGTGTACTCCGCTGCGGGCAACTTCCGCAGCGAGCTGGCGAAGAAGTATGCGGACCGGCACAAGGCTTTTGAGCATCACCGACGAGATGGTCCAAAGCGCGGAACCACGGAGTGGCGAGGGTGCTGGACGGGTCGAAGGCCTTTCATCCCATCTGGATCGTCGACTTCCCGATGTTCGAGTACGACCTGGCGAGCGGGCAAGTGGATGCCGGCGCATCATCCGTTCACCGCGCCCTACGAAGCCGACATGGCCAACCTCATCAGCGATCCGGCGTCGGTGCGCGCCGACTGCTACGACCTGGCGATGAACGGGCTCGAACTGGGTTCGGGGTCGATTCGAATCCATCGCAAGGATGTGCAGCAGCAGATCTTTGCTTCGCTCGGCATCTCCGACGAGGAAGCGAAGCAAGCGGTTTCGGGTTCTTCCTGGACGCGCTGGAGTATGGCACGCCGCCGCACGGCGGCATTGCGCTTGGGCTCGACCGCATCGTGATGCTGCTGGCGGGCGCGCCCAGCCTGCGCGAGGTGATCACCTTCCCGAAGACCGCGAAGGCGATTGACCTGATGGCCGAGGCGCCGACCACGGTCCCGGATCAGCAACTGAAGGAACTGCACATTCGCGTGGCGCAGAAAAGCTGACTGCGATTCATCGCTGCGGCGATTCTATGCGCCTGGGAATCCTACGCCCGATCCAACTCGGCGAACATTTCGCTCAGGACAACTTGAATCGGCGTCCCCGGCACCTCGAGCGTCCCACTCTGGAGTTCCTCCAGTGCACCGTCAACATACCGGTATGCAATGCGCGGCTCTGGGTCGACGATCCAGATGTTCTCCACTCCGAATGCCCGGTACTCGACCGCCTTCTCGTGCATCGACCGCAGCGTGTCTTCCGGTGAAAGGATTTCGATAGCGATAAGCGGCGGGCGGGTAAGGTAGCGTTGGAACTGATCTGCCGATCGAGTCACGAGGACATCGGGAACGCGGAAGCGTCGAGCCTGCGTCTGCGTGCGAAGTTCCGGATACACCTCAACACCCCACTCGGCGCGTTTCAACATAAATAGAAAAGTCAAATAACGCTGAATGATGGAGTGCTCTTTCTCGCCCAAGTTCCGCTCCTCGATCCGCCCATCCACAAATTCGCGGTCCGGGCTCCAGCTTGTCCGCAGGTACTCGCGAACGGTCCAGAGTTCTTCCGTATTGGGCAAGGTTGCCATGCCCTTGATTATCCTCCAAACCTGATGGTCCTGCCAGTCACTCCAAGGAGGGTGTTGCACGGTGAACGAATCGCTTCGATGTTTCAATCTCCCGTGGTTTCCACCAGCTGGTCCGGCGCCGTCATGGCGGTTGTTTCGATGGACAGGCATTTGCCGAGTTCGTTGAACTCCTTGTCCCAGTGCGGGCGGTCGTCGGCGATCTGCGCGGTGAGCGCGTAGCTCGACGTGCGCAGAATCTCGTACCAGATATTCTGCGCCTGCCAGAGGTTCAGCTCAAAGGGCAGCTCAATCAGCGTGTGCGCCAGCGTCAGCGCGCGGTCCAGCATCTCCAGCGACCCGGCCGACATCTGCAGCTCGACCATGGCCCGCTTCATGCGCTGGTCGGCGATGTAGGAGAGCGTCGCCGTTTCGAGCGGCACCTTATCGGCCTTCGCCAGTTGCAGAAATGACCGCAGCAGCGCCTGGTCGATGGGATCGCCTTCGAGAGCGCGCCGCAGTCCCGGCGTTGATGGCGAACTCCGCGGCCAGCGTGAGCGCCGGCGGCTTGGGCAGTCCGGCCTGCGACAGGTAGTGCAGCAGGCTGGCGTGATCCTCGTAGATGTTGGTCAGCGAGCTCTCGATATCCCACAGCGTCGAATTGAGAATCAAGCTGCACGATGCGGCGCTGTTCGTCGCTGAAGAGCGAGGTGAGCGAGTAGTCGACGTGACCGTAGTAGCGGTCGATCAGGCGAATCGACCTCAGGAAAATCGGCGCGCTGCACCTGCTCCGCCGCCTCGCGCCGCGAATGCGTCAGAATTCCGCCGCGTCTTCGTCGCTGTAGGGCTTGACGGCCGCGGTAATGTTCTGATCGCCGAAGTGCAGCACCGCGAAGCTGAAATGTCTGCGACTTGCCGGTGATGGCGCTGGTGATGTGGGCACGGCCCAGCGCGAGCCTCCCTCGGCCCGAGGTGTAAACGTCGTACGAGATGCGGCGCACGCGATAGCAGAACAGCTCAGTTTCTTCAGCAAACGACGAGAAGACGCTGCTGATGGCGTAGTGCGCGGCTACCTGCTCGAGGCCGAGTTGCATCGGCCCGATCTTCTCGTTGTAGATGCGCGCACCATCGCCGGCTGCTGGCCACATTCGATTTGGCTTCGGCGAGCCGCGCGAGAAATGCCGGCTCCAGCTCCGCGGCCTGCTCGCCGAACAACTCCTTTGCCAACTGCAAGCGCGCGCGCGGCATAGGCGATGATCTGCACGGTTTCGATGCCGGAGATGTCGTCGAAGAACCAGCCGCAGCTGGTGTACATCAGCTGCGCGTGGCGCTGCATCTCCATCAGCTGCAAGCGCGCGAACGCGCTCCTCAGCCGATGAGTGGATGGCTCTGGTGATCCTGCAAGAAAACGACTCGACCGACTTCTTCGCTGCGATCGAGAATCACGTCGATGTATGCGTCGCGCGCGGCCCAGACATCGTTGAAGAGCCTTGCGCCCTCCTGCTCGGTCAGGGGCGAAATCGCATCGCGCAGCTCGTCGAGTGCCTGGCGCAGCGGGGCTCGCCATTTCTGATTCCATCCCGGCTTGCCGCCGTTGCATCCGCAGTTGGAGCGCCAGCGCTCCACGCCATGTGCGCAGCTCCACGAGGTGTCGTCGACGATCTCGCACTCCCACTCGGGCGGAAACTGTTCGAGGAAAGCTCGCGTAGTTTGTCAGCTTGACAGTCTTGTCCTGCTCGAGGAGGCGCACCGCATAGGCCAGCGCCATCTCACCGTGCCGGTGATGATGGCCGTACGATTCGCCGTCGGTCGCCACGCTTTCGAGCTGCGGCTGCGCACTGTCTTTGAATCCCGCTTTGAGCCGCGCGGCGAAGTTCTCGCCGGAGTTCAGCAGGCCTTCAAACGCGATGGCGCGCGAGGTCGGCCCGTCGTAGAAGAAGACCGCGATCGACGACGCCGGAATTGAAGCGCATCGAGGTAGGGCCGCGTGGTGTCGACCGAATTGCTCGAGCGGCGTCGTCCAGACCGGCTCGTCGGGCGGTCGCCTCTGCCTTGAGCGGTCGAATGCGCTTGCACTGGTGCGGCGCGAGGACTGTGAACTTGATCCCGTGCTGCGCCAGCAGCTCCAGCGTCTCGGTGTCGGCCGCCGTCTCGGCCAGCCACATGCCTTCGGGCATCGATCCCGAAGTGGCTTTTGTAGTCGGCAATGCCCCAGCGGATCTGCGTGATCTTGTCGCGCTGGTTGGCCAGCGGCATGATCACGTGGTTGTAGACCTGCGCCATGGCCGAGCTGTGGCCCTGAAGAACTTCCGGCTGCGGCGCTCGCCATCGAGGATCATGCGGTAGGTGCGCGGCGCATTTTCCTTGAGCCAGCTCAAGCAGCGTCGGGCCGAAGTTGAAGCTCATCCGCGAATAGTTGTTCACGATGCGGATGATCTGGTTCTTGTTGTTTACGGTGCGCGCGGCGCCGTTGGTGGCGTAGCACTCCGCGCAGACTCGTCTCGTTCCAGTCGTGATAGGGCGCTGCCGAATCCTGCGTCTCAACGGTCTCAAGCCAGGGATTCTCGCGAGGCGGCTGGTAGAAATGCCCATGAATGCAGATGAAGCGTTTGGTTGCTGCGCCATGCGTTCTCGATTGGAGGCCGGCACAATCGCCGTGTTTGATTATTGTAGGCTCCGTGGGCGCTGTCGATGCGCTCTTCGCGAGGGCGGACGCGGGCTGAGCGTCCATGCTGAATCGACGGTCTTGGCGAGCTGTTCTGCAACCGAGCGGCCTGCCGGCGGCGTTGCTCTGGCCAGGTCGCAGGCGCGCCACAGGTACCAGCTCGCCACGGAGCGGAACGGCCTCCACTTTCTGTCCGCGCTTGAAGACAACATCCGGCTTGGGCAGATCGGCGGCCTCGATCGGACGGTGCTTCGGCAGGCGCTGAAAGGTAAGCGCGAATCCCTTGCGCACGCCGTAGTCGGTAACCGGAAGCACGTCGGGACGGCCCATGCGGAAGATGAGCAGCATCTCCACGGTCCATGGGCCGATGCCGCGCACCTCGGTCAGCCGCTCGACGATGTCCGCGTCCGGCATCTTGAGAATGGCTTTGTGCGTGGGCACGGTTCCATCCAGCGTCTTCGCGGCCAGGTCGCGCATTGCCTTGATCTTGTTGCCGGAGACGCCGGCGGCGCGCAGCGGTTCATCGGGCGTGTCGAGCAGCTGCTGCGGCGTGGGATCGCCGTGGAAGAACTCGCGCACGCGCCGATGGATGGTGGCGGCCGCTTTGCCGTGCAATTGCTGATAGAGGATCGACTCGAGCAGCGATTCGAATGGCGATGGCGCGGGATCGAGTCGCAGTTTGAATTCGCCTACCTTATCGATCAGCGCCCCCAACTTCGGATCGCGCTCCTTCAAGTGTGCAATAGCCTCCGCAGGATCAAAGGGCAGTTTCCTGCCCTTACCGTCGTGGATCATAGGCGAACAGTGTATCGTCCCGGGGGAATGCACGATGCGTGCGCCGATCGTTGCAATGGCGCGTTCATACTTTGCTTTCCTGAGGAGTGCTCGTCAGACCCTGTTCCTGCGTGCAGAGCGCCTCTGACATTTCAGCCACAGCCAGAATCTCAATCGTCGGCTCCGCTGCCGGCTGCGGTGTCAAAGCCGGCTCGGCTTGCGCTCCCGGCTCAGGCACCGCAGGCGGCGCGGCTTCCGTTTCCGGCGCAGCCGCGGGCGCGGGCCCGGGCACCATTCCCGTCTGCTGCATGAGCCACTCGATATCGAATCCCTCCTTGCGGATGCGTTGATCGAAATAGAAGATGGTCAGTGCAATTCCATTGATCGGCTTGGTCAGCGCTCTTGCGCCGAAGTAGCATCCATACAGCGAAAACATCGCGAGCATGCCTGCTGCCTGCGAGTGTTTCTGCCCCTGCAGCGCGGGAATCAGCGCTATGGTGATCAGCGCAACAAACGTTGCGCCCCAGGTCAGCACCGAGTTGAGAACCTGTCCCAGGATGTAGAGCAGAAGGATGCGGCTCCGCGTTCCATCGCTTAACTGGACGCCGCGTTTGAGCGCCTTCCAGGCTGTCGTCTCCTCTACCACGCAGACGGGAAACGCCAGGCAAAAGCGCAGCAGCATCCACACCGCAAATGCGCCCAGAACCACGAACAGGAGAAACATCAGCCCGCCAAACAGTGGGCTGTTGTCACCGGTTGCATAACCGCTCACCTTGCCTGCGATCATGGCGAATATGCCGATAGAAAACACCAGGGCGGGCGCACCGACAATGACGAGCCCCTCCAGCGTGTACAGGCCGACATAACGCCAGCCGCGCTTCCAGGTGTTTTTGTAGGCGCTCCGGATTGTGATCGCTTCGCCGAGAAACAAGCGCGCGGACGCGTCGCTCATCGCAGCAGCCCCGAGAGCGCTGGCTCCCAGGCTGACCGGGACTGCCAGGATCATGAGGAGGACGAGAAACACCCATACGAAGACATCGGAAACCGATCCTCCATTGCGTGAGTTCGAACCCATCCACACGATAAAAGCGAAAGCTCCGGCGGCGAAGACAAAGACGATTCCCGCGGGAATGGTGGAGATGCCGAGGAAGACCAGAAAACGCGAACGATAGAGCTGTGCGGTGCGATCGAGGATCTCCGCCAGAGTAAGCGGCCGCAGTTGCTCATTCATGCCCGCTCCCGGAGTCCGCAGGTATAGCTGCTTCGCTGATTGCAGGCAGCTCGGTCATGCCCGCGCTCTGCATCATCCGTTCGATGTCGTAGCCTTCTTTGCGGACCCGCTGGTCGTAGTAGAAAAGCGTAAAGCCGGTGGCATAGATCGGCCCGACAAAGGTGTTGGTGAGGAACGCCAGGAACTGCTGCACCACACTCATCCAGACCGGAAGCACGCCATGGTTTTTGAACCCCACGACTACGAAGAAACCCTGGGTTATGCCCACAAGCCCAAGCTGAATGATTACCGCAAGCAAGGCCAGCATGAAGATGCGCCCGCGCGAATCTTTGCTGAGGAAAATGCTGCGCCGGATGGCCGCGCGAGCCTTCAGGCCTTCGACCGTGCAGGCGGGAACGGCAAGCGAATAGCGCAGGCTCATGATGATGCCGTAGATGAAACCGGCCAGCCCCAGAAATACAAACGCCAGCGTCGCCACGCCGAAAATCATCACCATCTGCGCGTCCAGCGGGGTGGCGGGATGCTGCGTCAGAAGGCCCTTGGGGCGAATGTAGACGAAGAGCAGCGCCGCGTAGCCTCCATAGAGGATTGCAAACGGAAACCACGCCAGGAAATAGCTGATGGTCATCAGCCACAAGTAGCGCCCGGTGCGCGGCAAAATGGCGCGATAGGCCGCAGCAATGCTCGCCGGCTCACCCAGATGCACCCATCCCACGGCCCGGGTGTTGGCCGCGACAGCCAGCCCGCCGGTGATAAAGATCGCCAGCCAGAGTATCACCACTCCAACCACCGTCACGGCGATGAGATAGTCCGCATGATGAAGGGCCACCGCCGCCTGTTGTACGCCGATTTGCAGCAGGCTGAGAACCAGCAGGATGCCGGCATACACCGACGAAATCCCGGCAAACAGCAGGAAATGATTGCGATAGAGTTCCGCGGTACGATCGAGGATTTCGCCAAGTGTGAGCGGGCGGAGCGTCGTTTCCATGCCTGGAATCCCCTGGAATGAAGGCAGATGCTTGCCGGGATGCTATCGCAAAACCAGAGTGGATGTATACCGAAGCCACAACCCTCCAGTCGACGCGACCCCCAGGGGAGCGACGACCCTGAACACCAGGCCCCAAAAATCCCCGGAAGTTTTTTCCCATCCGGCATTTCTTACCCGGTTTTGAATCGCCGCGTGGAAAGGCAAACCACTGGAAGCAAAGAGCCGACACACTGGCACGCCGTTTGCTATTAGAACGGGCTATAAGTCGAGGGCGCTCCCCTGCATTTTGATCGCCCAACAAGTAATCGGCTAGCTGAGGAGAGCGTCCACCCGGAGGTTCAACATGAAATTAACCAAAATTCTCCTCGGCGTCGCCTCTTGTGCTCTGCTGCTGGCGAGCGCGCAGGCATGGGGAGCTACCACTTCGAAATCCGCTACGCCTATGCCGGTGATCCAAGAGCCTCAGAATCCGCCGTCTCAGACATCGCCCGACCAGACGATGCCGAACCAGGATCAGTCGAAGGTCACTACATTTACGGGCACGGTTGTGAAGGACGGCGAGCAGTATGTTCTCCGCGATTCTTCGGGCAGCGTATATAAACTCGATGACTCATCGCGTGCGCAGGCCTTTGAAGGCAAAACCGTAAAAGTAACAGGCCGGCTCGATTCCAACTCGAAGATGATCCACGTCGACAGTATCCAGGCAATTGCCTCCTAACCAATTCCGGACAACATAGCGGACATTGACCGGCGCCGAAGTCAGCAACTCGACTTCGGCGTCTTTGTGTCTAGCTCTGCTGGCGGGCAGGGTGGTTGGGGTCGGTGAATTCGAGCAGCTCGATGGGCGCTCCGTTTTCGACGATGAACGCGACGCGGACGCCGTCGGACGGGCTGTTAGGAGGAATCAGGATTTCGCGGCCGGCAAGCTCGGAGGCCAGATCAGACACTTCAAATGCGACATGCGGAACCTGCCGGACGAGATCAGGCACCGCTGCATCCGCTTCGAAACGCATCCACTCCACGCCGAATTCGCTTTTGTCGTGGCTGACGACAAAGACTTTCAGGTGTTTCAAGTGGGTCTCGCCAGGTTTCGCTTCAGCAGTGGGAATTCCGATGTGATGGTACCGGCGCATTGTTTTTCGCACTCCGCGGAATTGCCACAAATTCTACTTCAAAATCCCCGCCGGAAGGATGAAACCCTCTCCCACAGAGAGCGTCCTCTTTGCATTTCAGGCTGAACCACACAGGCACGGGCACTCCTGCCCTTGCTCTAGAATCCTCTCAGGGAGCCACATTCATGCTTGTCGATCCTGCCGGCGAACTCTTCCTCCAGTTCTCCCGCCATAAACTGCTTGAGCAATACTGGCCGCGTCTGCGCAAAGCCGTGGAACCGCTGAGCCTGGAGCAAATATGGTGGCGCCCCAACGAGGCCAGCAACAGCATCGGAAACCTGGTGCTTCATCTCAATGGAAACGTCTGGCAGTGGATCGTGGCTTCGTTCAACAGCCTCGAAGACAAGCGTGACCGCCCGGCCGAGTTCAGCGCCACCGGCGATCTTTCCTCGGCCGATCTGCTCGCCCGGCTGGGTGAAACCATCGAGGAAGCCGCCAGGGTGCTGGCTCGATTGAACAACGAAAACCTGCTCGCCACCTACCACATCCAGGGCTACACGGTTTCGGGTCTGGCCGCGGTCTACCAGGTCGTCGAGCACTTCGGCCTGCATTATGGACAGATTGTCTATATCGCCAAGGCCCTTGAAGGACGCGACCTCGGATTCTATCGCGAGCTGAACCAGACCGGCCGCGCCGCCGGCGGCTCCACCTGATCTAGCCGCCGCGCCATAAATCTCCGGTACCAGGAGCCATTAGCTAGAAGCTAGTAGCTACCAGCCCCTATTGCAGATGCTGGATCTGCGTGCCTTGCGGAATCTGCACGACGAACTCATCCGGGGGAAGCTTCTGGTTTTTGTCGACCTTTTCTACGGTCAGAGTGATCTGGATGCCTTCCAGCGGCCGCTTGATCAGGACTTTCGTCGGGTATTTGGTGCCTCCGAAGGTCTGGTACGCGGAATAGGTGACCTCGCTCTCCAGGTTTCCCTCGGCGTCGTACAAATCCTGGTTGTATGGCAGCAGGTCGTCGCGATGGAACGTGATGACCCGGACCTGCCTGTCCCTCTTGCTCCCGTCCGCGGCGTGGCGGGTAATACTCAGCACATACTCAGGCATCGTGTACAGGTGCTTCTTGGCCACATCCTCAATGGTTTCGGTGTCGGCAATCTGCGTGTAGTAATCCTGCGGATCCACCCCGCGCACAATCATCGCGTCGAAGAAGAATCCCGGCCGCATGTTCTCAAACTGGTTCTCCGATTTCTTGGTTACTGTGATGGGACCCTCGATAGCCTTGCTCTTCGGCGGAATCAGTAACGTGAATGTCTTTCCATCGCTCGCCATGTTAAACACGCGCACACCGTAATACGTCCCTACCACGCGCAGCAGGTCGGGTTTCTGCATCACGATCCATCCGTGCGCGGAGGGATAATCGGTTGCCAGCCCCTCCTGGGCCTTGGTCAGCGTCAGTTTCATATCCACTGTCGCCGTCAGATCGTTGAAATCATCCCAACGCTTATCAACTTGTTCGACGAGTTCTTCGGGAGTCACCGTTTGCACGTTGGCGGGCGCCAGGGGGACGGGAAGATGCCGCTTCATCGGCATGAGGCCGCATCCGCCAAGAAACAGCGGAAGAGCGAGCGCACCGACCGGCCAGCGATTGCGCATGGTCATCGCTGGCCCGTCCTCTTCATTGCGTGACGGTAACCGGAGACATTGCGTGTGTGCTCTTCGAGGGTCGTCGAAAATAGCGATTTGCCCTGGGGATTTGCACCCGCCGCAACAAAGTAGAGATAGTTGGAATGTGCCGGATTCATGGCGGCGCGCAGCGCTGGCAGGCCCGGATTTGCCACTGGTCCGGGCGGAAGTCCCGCGTGCAGGTAGGTGTTGTAGGGAGTGTCGTTCTTCAGATCACTCGCATGAATGGTCCCCCGCCACTGATCCCTCACCTCGAGACCGTAGATCACCGAGGGATCCGTCATGAGGGGCATGTGTTTGGCGAGCCGGTTGAAAAAGACACTGGCGATCAGCGGCCGCTCCGCATCCACCGCGGTTTCCCGTTCCACCAGCGAGGCAAGGGTAACCACGTCGTGCACATTCTCCTTCAACCCGATCTCCGCTGCCGCCACTCGGAATCGCCTCACCATCGCCGCGGCAATTTGCACCGAAGTCGCCTTCCGCGGGAACCTGTACGTGTCGGGGAACAGATAGCCTTCCAGCGTTTTGGCATGCGGGTCCATGTCGGCAATCAAGTCCGTCATGTGCGCCTGCTGATCCAGAAATTGGTTACGCGTCGCGATCCCTGCCTGTTCCAGCCTTGTTGCGACATCAAAAATACTCGCGCCCTCCGGCACCGTCACCGAGACGGTATAAACGTCGCCGCGTGCAATCCGGTCATAAACGTCGGTCAGCGGAACCGGGTGGTCGAACCGGTACTCGCCTGCTTTGAGCTTGCCCTTTCGCACCCAGCGCCAGAGGTCGAAGGCGAATTGGTTTCGCACCACTCCGGCTGATTCAAGCTGCTGCGCGATTTGGATGGTCGACGAACCCGAGGCAATATCAACAAAGGTCTCAGTCGACGGACCGAAGGGTGTGAAGATAACCCATGCGGCAAATACACAACCGCCAAACAACACAAGAACCAGGAACAACAATGCTTTCAGTACGCCGGAGCCTGTCTTTTTTCTGATTTTCCCGCTCCTGCGTGCCATGCGCTGGTAAAAACCCTTCCTCAATCTAAGACGCGGCGATAAACCCTGTGGATTCTCAATCTTTCATCATTGTAACGGTTGCTATGAATTCCGGGGCCGTGCGCAGGTTCTGGCCTGGAAAGACTTACCGACGAGCTTCAATGACGTCACATAGAGAAGCCCGCCACCACTTGGAAGACGCAGACACGTTTCGGGTTGGAACCAGAAAGAGGGGCCAGCGAATGAAATTCCGCTTTTTGCTCTCGCCAGCACTTTCATCTTGAATAGCCCGGCCTGGTGCCAGGCGCACCCGAAAGCATCGGATGTATCGTCGGCATCGCTTCTGAACCTCCATCGACGAAATGGCGGATACCCCGGGGTAAGCTGGACTTCTGGAGTTCCCATGCCCGACCCCTCGCAGCCGCCGCGTTTTCTCGCCATCGACATTGGCTCGAAACGCATTGGTGTTGCCGTCTCAGACGAACTGGGGCTCACCGCACAACCCGTGCTCACCCTAGAGCGGCGGCGCAACCGGCGCGAAGACCTGCGCTCGCTGGCCCGGCTTTGCCGTCGCTTTGCGGTTGCCGGCATCGTCGTAGGAAATCCGCTGAAGCTCGATGGCGAGCCAGGTTCGCAGGCCGAAAAGGTACAGGCGTTTGCCGCGGAACTTGGCGATCTGAGCGGCTTGCCGATTTACCTTTGGGACGAACGGCTGACCACTGAGGAGGCGCACCAGTTGCTTTACGAGTCGGGCCACGCCCGACAGAGCCACAAAAGGGTCGTCGACCAGGTCGCGGCAACCATGATCCTGCAATCGTTTCTGGATGGGCAAAGGCGCGTAGCAGAAAGCTAGATCTGGCGTGGTCATCAGCCGTTCCCGAAGCAGAATTAACCCACACATTGCGCATTCGGGTGTACGATTCCTGCCATGACTGGCACAAAGGCGCTCTCAGCTCTCGCCCTCGCCGCCACCCTCCTCGCCGCGCCGGCAGGACAGAGCCAGGACCAGGCGGCTCAGTTGTCGATCATCGTTGACAAATCATGCCTGATCCAGCCCGAGTCAGACCCTGCTGTTCTCGGCGACCACAACGATGCTTTCCGCGATGAAGCCATTTGTCATCTTGAGAGCGTGTTGTCGTCCCACCATATTGAAGAGAAGATCAACGACGGTGAGCGCTCCCGCTTCCTTGTCCGGGTTGCCGAGCAGGAATACCTGCTCCTGAATCCGACCGACAAGCCTGCCGTTTTCACTGTCCGGCATGACGTTCCTGAAGGTTGGACGGTGGACTCCGACCCCCAGCCTTCAAGCATGGATGGCTCAACCGCTGTGTTTAAGGTGAATGCGGAACCGGGGCAAAGGGTACGGATGCACGTAGGCATGCGCAGAAGCTACAGCATCGATCCCAAGTAGCCAGTTCCAGCCGTCTTTCGCCAACCGGCAGGCGAACTCATCTCTATTGGTTCGCGCTCTTGAGCGCTTGCGCCAGCCGCTCGATTTCCGGCTTGTCCGCATCGCCAATCACGAAGAAGCGCAATCCGTGATCCTGCCAGGTCTCGACATTGAACGAGTCGCGCACCTCGGCGCCGCTCGACAACCCTGACAGCCCCGCCGGCGTTCCCGTCTCCTGCTCGATGAGGACCGAAATCTTGTGCTGGCGCATCCCGACCGTCACCTGCGCCGCCGGCTGCTGGTGCAGGTACACCAGCCGTCCGCCAAGCAGCGTGAACTCGGTTCCGGCAAACTCGGGCAGGTTGAAGGCGAATGGAATCCTGCCCTGGAACCACGGCTTCACCGTGTGCCGGTCTGAAGACACCACGTCATAAGGATTCGCGCTGGCCAGATCGCTCACATGCAGGTCTGCGACTTCGCGGAATGCGTCGGCGCGCAACGCATTCTGCCGCACCCACAGAATCGCCACAACCATGACAGCCAATGCCACAACGGCAACAGGAATGAGCCGCGACACCGCGAAGCCGCGCTTTGGAGAAGCGACCTGGGCCTGCATCTTGCGCCTGAACTCCGCGCTCGGCGCAAACCGCCTGCCCGCCGCCCTCATCGACCGCCGCAGGCTGACCATCGACGCGACCTCCGCCGCGCAGTCTGGGCAACTGCGAAGGTGCTGCTGGATGGCGCGCTCCTGCTCGGCCGGAACTTCCCCGTCCAGGTAGGCAGCGAGCGCATCTCGATCCTGACCACAGGGCATCATCGCGCCGCCTCCTTCACCTTCTCCACCAGCGCCGTCCGCAGGCCTGCCCGGGCGCGCGAAAGCCGCGACATGACGGTCCCCATCGGCACATCCAGCACCTGCGCAATCTCCCGGTACGACATCTCCTCCACCTCGCAGAGCAGGATGATCTCGCGAAAGCCCACCGGCAGCGACTCCAGCGCCGCAAACACCGCTTCCTCGCTCTCCATGCGCAACAGAAGCACCTCGGGAGTCACTTCATGCGCAGTTGCCCCTTCTGCGTTGACCTCTTCGTCTTCGAGATAGCCGGTCTTCTGCGCCGCAAGACCGCTGCGCGAATTCAGGAATGCATTGCGCAAAATGCGATACATCCATGCGCGCAGGTTTGTGCCCTCCGCAAACGCGCCGAACCCCTTCAGCGCCTTGGCGTAGGTTTCCTGTACCAGGTCTTCGGCGTCCGCCCGATCGCCGGTGAGCCAGTGAGCGTGGTTATAGAGTTGATCGAACAGCGGCATGGCAAGCTGCTCGAAAAACGCCCGGTCCATCTCTGCCTTTCCCTACCCGATCCAAGCTCAAATCCTATTTGTTCGAAGATGCTTTAAGGAACTGAATAATATCGGCTCTCTCCTCAGCGCTCGCGACGTGGAAAGCCATGTCGTTGCCCGGCACCACCGCGTCGGGATTGGTGAGCCACTTGTCGAGCGAACCCTCATCCCACGTAATGTTCGCAGCCTTCAGTTCGTCGGAATAGGTGAAATCGGGTACAGAGCCGGCCTTCCTTCCGTACACACCTCCCAGATGTGGTCCCTCCTTGTTTTTCTCCAACGAGTGACAGCCGGTGCACCTTTTCTCAAAGAGCACCTTCCCGTTTGCGGCTTTGCCACCCGTCGCACCCGCGGCTCCGCTCACGTTTGGGAGAACAACAAGGACAGCCGCTATCCAAACCAATGCGGCAACAAATAGAACTCGCTTCGCGCTCACCTGCTTCACTGCGTTACTGCTCCTTTCTGCTCGTTCTTCATGGTTCGTATCCGTTTCCGCTCGTCCTTTGCCCAGGCTGTAATCGCCTTCTTCTCCTCGTCAGTGACGCGGTTTGCCGGGTGCATGAGGGCGTACGGTGCGGGCGGCATCTCTCCGCTGCGCACTTCAGCGGCGATCCGTGTGAGAGCCGAGATCCGATCTTCCGCGCTCATTCCGTTCCAGTGCGAAAGGTTCATCGCCAAGCGCCCGGTGTGCACGTCGTGCTCCATCAGCCATGAACCGGGCGCAAGCCTGCTGTAAACGGGCCAGTGCGTTCGGTTCGAGTGGCAATCGGCGCACTTTGTTTCGAGTGCTTCCATGACCGGTTGCGGCACGTTGCTTCCTTCAAGGAACCCGCCGTCTCGGGCAACATCGCGCGCATCGCCCCACGGGTGAACCAACGAAAGTCCCATGCTCGCCGCGACCAGAAAAACCGCGGCCAACGTCGTTCTCGGCCACATCACAGGCTGGACTCGGGATGTTCGGCGGTGGTGCCCGCCAACGTCGCATCGACAACGGCCAGTTCGCGGTGTTGCGCCACGAAGCTCACGTCCGTAATGCCCAGCACGCTTTGCAGTCTTTCGGCCGGCACCTTCATCGGTCCTGGAGACGGAGCGCTTCCCGGCGCCGGCTGCGGAAACGCTGTCGACATCGCGGTGTGGAACATGACCTGCCCTTCCACCTTCTGCATCACCTGGTGGATATGGCCGTTCAGCACCGTAACCGAGCCAAACCGCTTCATCATCGCAAACGCCTGCTCGCTGTCTGACGTTCCCCAGCCCCACTCGGGATAGACCGCCCAGAGCGGAATGTGCGCGAACAGCACGATGGGCACGCTGCTCTTTAAGCCATGCAGATCCTGCTTGAGCCAGGCGAGTTGCGCCGGCCCCAGTTTTCCCATCCCCTCCAGTTGCACCACATTCACCAGTCCGATGAAGTGGACGCCCTTGTGGTCAAAGCTGTACCACCCGTTTCCCTTCGTGCCCTTGCCGTAGCGCTCGAGGTACATCTTTCCGTCATCGACAGAGGTATCGTGCTCGCCGGGCACATAAAGAACTTGCCGGTGCGAGGTCAGAATCTGATCGACGGTGTCGAACTCTTCCGGCTTCGAGGAGTGTGTCAGATCGCCGGTGTGGATCAGAAAGTCGGGCACTGCCGCAGCCGCATCGATCCTGCCCAATGCGGCCTGCAGCGTCGCCACCACGTTGGTGTTCGCCGGTTTGTTGAATCCGATATGGCTGTCGCTGATCTGGACGAACGTGAAGTCCGACGGGCTGTCGCGCTTCGCCTCGCCCAGCGCCATTGATGTCGGCACGCCCCCGGCGAACGTCCATACCAACCCGGTACCGGCCCACGCCATGCACTTCAAAAACCCGCGCCGGTCAATTCCGTCGGGGCTGACGGTCTCAGTCTCCAATCCTGCACTCTTTATTCGATTTTCTGATGCCCTGCTCATTTGCTCTCCTTCACAGCGGAAAACAGCGCAACCCGCCCTTTATTCCATCGCAAACGAAATTTCCGCATTCGATCGAAGAAAGCCTTCCCATCGCGCTGCCAGCGAAAGTCACGGCGGCCGCCCCGCCGCCCCGGGCGGCTCGCCTGCTCCCACCGCTGCGACGCGTATAATGGAGTGTCTAGAGGTTTTATCTTTCGCGGTTGAGCATCCCCGCTCGCCGCTATGGATCACGGATGCCCGACCACATCAAGAAGCAGCTGCTCAAAGAGATTGCTGCCCTCGAGCATGAACTCGCTCACGAATTGCCGGCGGAGATCAAGAAGGCCGTCGCCATGGGCGACCTGTCGGAGAACGCCGAATATCACATGGCGAAGCAGCGCCAGGAATTCGTCAATGCCCGCCTGGGGCAGCTCAAGCGGCGCATGGCCGAGCTTTCGCTCGTGAATCTGGCCAACATTCCCCACGACAAAGCCGGCTTCGGATCCACGGTCGTGGTCTACGACAACACCAAGGACGAGGAAATTGTCTATCGTCTCGTGACCAGCGAGGAGTCCGACGTGGCCAAGGGCCTCATCTCCACCACTTCACCGATCGGCCGCGGCATCGTCGGCAAGAAGGTCGGCGACACCGCCATCATCGTGACCCCCAACGGCAAGCGCGAACTTGAAATTCTGAAGTTGACCACCGTCCACGACGAAGTGGGCGAAGACGAAGAAGAGGCCGATACCGGCACAGAGAAGTAAGGAAGTTAGAATGACTTGGACCAGTGCTTTTGGCCGCGCGTGCGGCTGGCTTCTTGATCGGATCGTGCATGGCCTCGCACTGACCAGGATCTCTCCCAACGTACTCACCTTCATCGGGCTGGTCATCAACATCGTCGCCGCGTTCTTCTTCGGACACGCCGATGCGACCAATGCCGGGCGCATGTTCTTCTATGCCGGCCTGGTCATCTTCGGCGCGGGAATCTTCGACATGGTTGACGGCCGCGTGGCGCGAAAGAACAACCAGGTCACGATCTTCGGTTCGTTCTTCGACTCGGTCATCGACCGCTACTCCGACGTCGTGCTCTTCTTCGGCCTGCTCGTCTATTACGGACGCATCAACCGCTTCCGCTACGTGGTGCTGGTCGCGTTTGTAATGGTTACATCGCTGATGGTGAGCTACACCCGGGCGCGTGCCGAGGCGCTGATTGGCTCGTGCAAGGTGGGATTCATGGAGCGCCCCGAGCGCATTGTGCTCATTCTGCTCGGCGCGCTTTTTGAGCACTGGAACGTGATGGCCCCCGTACTCTGGGTTCTGGCTGTACTTTCCACCATCACCGTGATTCACCGAATCCAGTACACCTACCAGAACACCAAGCACCTGGCCCCAATCAGCCAGTGAGGCCAAAACCTGCACCCTGTCGGCTTGCCGTACCACCTGCGATCGAAGGAATGATCGAGAGCGTGTCGGTTGAGGAGATAGCCGTCTGTTCCTTCTCGGGCAGGTAGCGCACATCCTCGTCATTGAAGTAGAGATTCACAAAGGCTCGCACCTTGCCCTCGCCGGTAAAGAGATGCTTGCGCAGTTCCGGATGCACCTCGGTGAGTACGTCGAGCGCCTTGGCGATCGTCGCTGCATTGACCTCCACGGCATCCTGGCCTTCGGCGTAGGTACGCAGGGGAGTCGGAATAAAAATCGTCATCGGGCTCATTCCTCGCTTGAGTTTTGTTTCGATCTCCGGCAGCAAGCCGGTCAATCTTCAATTTGAATCGTCTGATCTTCGAATCGCTTTTCTTCCTCATTCGGACCGCTGAGGAGAAAACTGTTGGTGACTGCCGCCTTGCCTTGCGTCACTGCCGTGATCACATACGAGCAGCCCAGCCAATGCGCCTCGGCGAAATCCGTAGCTGACCATTGCGCCGGATGGTCCGGGTGAGAATGGTAGAAGCCCGCAATCTCCAATCCCTGTTGCCGCGCCTTGCGCTCGATCCCAACCAGTTCGATCGGCGCGATGTTGTAGCGATTGTGCGCCGAGTCGGTTCGAGTATTGCCTGCCCGCACGGCCGCGACCACGCGCCACCCCTCCGCCGCCGGTCGGCCGAGAAGCGCTCCGCAACACTCGTTGGGGTAGGTCTCTTCGCCATGAGCGCGGATCGAATCGTAGGTGGCTCGCATTACGAACAGGGTGCTCAAGCCTCCTCCCAGAAGCGCTCGCTCAGATACCTGTCCGCCGAATCCGGCAACACCGTCACGATCGTTGCCTGGCGACCGGCATCCTCTTCTTCTCTTGCAACCTGTTCACTGGCCACAACGGCTGCGGCGGCCGAGATGCCCACCAGCAACCCCTCATCGCGCGCCAGCCGCTTGGCCATTGCATAGGCTGCTTCGGTTTCAACCTCTACGCTGCGATCCGCCAGTCGAGGATCGTAGATGGCTGGAACAATTGCCGTGCGCATGTGTTTCAGGCCCTCCAGCCCGTGAAAGGGCGAATCCGGCTGCATGCTGATGGCCTGAATCGACGGGTTCAATTCCTTCAGGCGCCGAACCGTGCCGACAAACGTGCCGCTGGTGCCCAGACCAGCCACGAAATGGGTGATCCTGCCCGCAGTCTGTCGCCAGATTTCAGGTCCCGTCGTTTTATAGTGAGCTCCCCAGTTCGCATCATTCGAATACTGGTCCATGTAGCAGAAGACACGTGGATCGTTAGCAGCCAGTTCCCGCGCACGACGAATGGCGCCGTCCGAACCCTGATCCGGGTCCGTCCATTCCACCCGTGCGCCGTAGGCCTGGAGAATGCGCTTGCGTTCCGGCGACACATTGGAGGGCATTGCCAGCAGGACCGGAAAACCGAGTGCGGCTCCCAGCATTGCGTAAGCGATTCCGGTATTGCCGCTGGTCGCGTCAAGCAGAGTCTTGCCCTTCCGCAGAGAGCCATTGGCAAGCGCCACGCGCACCATCGACGCCGCAGCCCGATCCTTTACGCTTCCGCCCGGATTCAGCCACTCTGCCTTGGCAAGGAGACAGATTCCATCGAGGTCGCGCACCACGGCGTCAAGGCGGATGAGCGGCGTGTTGCCGACTCGCTCGAGCAGCGAAATACCCAGCTGCTGCTCAATCCGAAAATGTGCCATCGCTTGCGGAATAGAAGGTGCCTCCTTTCTGGTGGCCGCTTGCCATGGGGAATCCAGAACCGCTATTGCGGCTGTGCGACCGTACGCAGATACGGTTTCACCGTCTTGTAGCCCGGATAGATCTTGTCGGCTTCATCATTTGAAACTGCGCCGGAAATGATGACATCGTCCCCCTGGCGCCAATTCGCCGGAGTCGATACACGGTGCCTGGTCGTGAGCTGGATCGAGTCGAGGACGCGGATGATCTCGTCAAAATTCCTGCCCGTCGACATGGGATAAGCAATGGTGAGCTTGATCCGCTTGTCCGGTCCGATTACGAACACCGTGCGCACCGGCGCATTCTGCGCGGGCGTGCGTCCATCGCTGGTATTGCCATCGTCCGCCGCAAGCATGTCATACAGCTTGGCGATCTTGAGTTCCGGATCTCCGATGAGCGGGTAGTTCACCGCGTGGCCGCCGACATCTTTGATATCGGATGCCCACTTGCTGTGGTTTGAGACGGGATCGACGCTCAGGCCGATTACCTTGGCGCCGCGCTCCTTGAATTGCTCTTCAAGGCCTGCGACTGCGCCCAACTCGGTGGTGCAGACCGGTGTGAAATCCTTGGGGTGCGAGAACAGAACAGCCCAGTTGTCGCCGATCCACTCATGAAAACGAATTGGCCCCTGTGTGGTTTCTGCATGAAAGTCCGGCGCGAGATCGTTGATTCGGAGTGACATTATTTGGAATTTCCTCCTGGAGAAGTTGTCCAGCTCGGTTAATCGATCACAAAATCAAAAACCCACCCGGCGGCTGGCGGCGGGTGGGTCAGGAGAAACGGCTGAAACTTAAATCAGTTCTCTGAGACGCAAACCCGCATACTGCGGCACCGACAGCAGCAGCAACAAACGCGGGTTGGGAAGAGATAGCTCATTCGGCGCGTGCGCCTCAGATCCTTTGAACCAACTTCAGGCTAGAGCGTTCGACAGGCGTATGTCAACCTGGCGTGGTCATTGGTAAATTTGAAGTCCACAGGCATCGCAATGTTGAATGGTTGCGCAGATGATTCAGGCGTGGACGTAAAACTCTGGCTTACAAGATCGTGCAATAGTCCATAAAGTCCGATCAAAACATATCAGCACATCGTTCATGGAGCGCAGCAACCTTCAGATGCGCATGTCGATTCGCAGGTTCACACGCTTGACCAACGACCACTCGAAAAAGCCTTCCAACCACGAAGCAGCGACTGCCCTACACTACACGCATTACAATGTCTGCCGGATTCACGGATCGATTCGCGTGACTCCAGCGATGGAAGCCGGAAATCAGCAACCATGTTCGGAGCCTCGAAGAACTCGTGGGGCTGCTAGACGCGTAAAGTGCGCCTATAATTTGCTGCATGAACCGGGCGCCTGCTCTAATTCTAGCGATATTGATTGGGTTTGCGGGTGTGGCGATCCCTGCGGCTCTTCAACCGCGCCTGCTTGCAGGCTCCATCCCTGATCTCATTTGTAGTGTGATGTTAGCCCCCGGAACGATGGTAGCGAATCTCTTTCTTGATCGGGGCATCCTAAACCCAGCGTTCCTTCCGCTCTCGCGGTCAATAACGTTTATTCTCTTCAGCGGAGTGGCCTACGGCTTCTTAAGTGTTAAAAAGCCTACCATCTAGTTTCAAAGTGAAACTTGACCAGGGCCGTGGCGTGCCTTGCGGTAATGGTCAGTTTTAACTGGGTGCTCAAGTCACGAGGCACATAGAACGTCAAAAAGCAAAAGAAGCGTGACCCGCGCCCACTCAGGTAGTTTGTTGAAGGCTCGGTCGATCGCTTCAGAAGTCGATTCCATGCTGAAGCCCTAACGATTTCTTGCAGGGGCAAGTTTCCAACTGGCACGCACCCGGCTTGCCTAGCACGTCACCATCGTGACGCTGCAGCCGGGCCTGGTGGGCTTCCATTGGACCAGAAAACTTGTCACCGAACTCGCCTGCATGCGGCGCATCGCTTCAAATTCGCCGCTCTTCTGGCTGTAAAGCACCTTGCCTGTGTCGCTGAGAACGGCGAGTGCGGGCACTCCCTTGGCAATCGGCACCCCGTATTTCTCTGCAATATCGAGGTTGGCGTCCATCTGCCCGATGTTCACGTGCACCAGGATGTAGTTCGACTCGAGAATTGGCCGATTTTCGGAGTTGTGAAAGTAAATATCCAGCACCTGGCAGTCGCCGCACCAGTTGCCGCCGAAATCGATGATCACCCGCTTGTGGGCGGCGACCGCGCTCTTCAACGCCGCGGCGATATCGCCCTTTGCCTGGGACGGATCGGGATAGATGTCGCGATTGGCGGCGATCGCTGGTCCCGCAATCAACGCCACCGCGGCGATCAGGATAAACAGCTTGGTCAATTTCATGCTCATGGGCGGGAGCCTCCGGGGAGTTGCCGCGCTGCGGCGCAACTTAAGTCTGCCATAGGGATGCTCCGCTTTGCCATCCCGTTACAAATCATCCCGCGCTACCTTTGCAGCGAAGATTTAGTCTTAAAAGAAATGAACAAGCTGCGCCAGAAGTTTGAATCGCATCCATTCGCCGATCTGGGCGCCATGATGGAGGGCTACGCAAAGGCCGCAGTCGGGCTAGCCCAGGGCGAATACGGCCGAACGCTCGACTTCTCTGCGGAGTCGGTCAATGCCCTGGACGAGATTCTCGTCCTCCTCAGCGAAAGCCCGGACCTCGATCTCGATTTTGAATCGCGCCTGTGGGGCAGCTACCTGGGCGAGGTGCTGCGCATGCGCTACGCGGGCATGTGGGAGATGACCCAGTACCCCGGGGGCGAAATGGCTGTTCCAGCCGTGGACGTACGCGGATCGCGGCTCTTCCCGCTGATGAAGGTTTATCGGCGGCTGACCGTCGGAGAAGAAGAAGACCTGCGAAGCTTCTACAACATGGTGACAGAGCGGCTCGGCAATCCGGCACGGGTGAATTGAACGTGAATTGATGAGAGTCTGCGCTCGCCAAAGTCGAGTGGCATTGGTCACACCGGCAGTTCGGCTTTGTGCGACAATTGAGTGTGATAAGCGCGTGCGTAACGCGGGCGCGCGAAAGGATACACGATGGGCGATATTCTCCAGCCATGGCACCTGATCATTCTGGCGATCGTGGCATTTCTGCTCTTCGGAGCAAAGCGGTTACCCGAGCTCGGCAAAGGCTTAGGCGAAGGTCTGAAAGGGTTTAGGGAAGGTATCAAGGGTGTCAGCGATCCTGCTCCGCCTCCCACTCAGCAGAGCTCGCAGGCTGCGCCTCCGCCGCCCCCGGCTTCGGCTCCGGTCGAGCCCCAGATCGTTCGCAAAGACTGATTCCCGGGTCCAGGTACCACCGTCAACCTGACCCGTTGACCCCATACGGTTATCAAGATAGGCCTTTGCCGCAAGGCATGGGCCTTTAGTGTCTAGGCGCTTAACAGCGCTACTGCCGCCAGTGCCAGCCCCATTCCGGCTACCTGCCGCCTGGTTGGGCGCTCGCGGAGCACAAGTCCAGCGAGCAGAATCGTCCCCGCGGGGTACATCGAGCTGATCACCGCCGCCACGTCCAGGCGGCCCAGCTGCGAAGCCATCATGTAGAAAAGGTTCCCGGTCGAATCGAGCGCGCCTGAGACGGTTCCCGCCAGCCAGAATCCGCGCCTGGGACCTTTGGGCGGCGCCACCACAACCAGCATGAGAATCGCCGCAACCCCTGCCACGCGGCCCGAGGTCAACGCCCACAAAACGCCTCCGGCGGCGGCCATCTTGAACAGGATGAGCTGAGCACCGAATCCCACCCCGGCGCACGCCCCTAAAACGAGGGCTTTGTGTGGTGTTCCCACTCCGCGTTCTGCAGGCGTCCGCGAAATCAGCCAGATCGCCGCCAGCCCCGCCGCCAATCCCCCTGAGGTCAACACACCCGGCCAGCCGGAGTGAAACAGCTCAAAAACTACCGGAATTAATGCCGTCAGCAAGCCGGTCAGCGCGGCGGTCAGTCCCATCGCGCCCATGGCCAGCGCCCGGTAGAAGATCGCCAGCGCAAATGCTCCCTCGAAGCCGCCAATGGCTGCATAGACGAGATAGCTGGTTGCGGGGATGGCCAGGTGAAGGCCAAGGCAGATCGCCAGAAGCACAGCCAGCGAGATCACCTGTCCCGCAGCGGTAATCAGCACCGGTGAGGCACGGCGTGCGCCCCAGCCGCCGGCAAAGTCAGACCCGCCCCACGTAGCTGCGGCGAGCAGACCAAGCCCGGCCGCTGCTCCGGAAGAAGCCATGGCGGGAGATTACCGCTGATCCCGGCCGGAGGGGTAGTAGCCCTTTTTCGCGATCACTTCCACGTTGGGCCGGTCGACGCGTACCTCGATCTTGCGGTACTTGTCGTCGATCAAAGGCTCATGGCTGGCGTACACCAGCGTGTACTGGTTGCGCGCCTCCTGGGTGATCTGGGCGTAGCTCTTTTCGATGCCGTTCAGGCCGCCTTCCGATTCGAGTACCCCGCCGGTCGCAAGAACATATCCGGCCAACCGGTTGTCGTACATCTGGAACGGCAGATGCAACCTGCTTATGAAGCCCTCCCCCCAGCGGGCGGAATCGCCAACCAGCGTGCCATACACCGCAATTTTGTTGGTCTGGAGGTACCGCAAAACGTCCTTGTAGGTCGCTTTGCTGCCGTATTCCTTGCCATCGGAGATCACGTAAATGATGCGCCGGCGTCCCTGCGGCCGGGTCGAAAGCTCCCTCGCAGCCGCCAGGATCGCGTCGTTCAGGGTGTGAATCTCCTTGGGGATCGTGATGAAGGATGGATTGCCCACCGAACCACCCTGCTGAATGGTGGGATTTGAATCAATGCAGCCACCGTTCTTGGTGATGGCGCATCCTCCGAACGGACCGCTGTTCACCGGCACCAGGTCGTCGCGGCCAACCGATTTCGCCAGGGCCAGCACCGCCGGAACGCGATTTCCCTGCGCGCCGGTAAAGCCGGTCCACTCACGCGGGCCGTTGTTGTAGGTAAAAACGGCTACTTCATCGTAGGGCGAAAGCGCGCCCTGGAATGCACTGAGGGAGTCGTTTACCTTGGCCATCACGTCCGATGTCAGGCTCTGGTCAATGACGAAAGAGATCGATAACGGCTCCGGATCGACGCTGAAGATCTTGAGGGGCTCCCAGGTGTCGTTCTCATAGACTCTGAAGTCGCGCCAGGTCAGGCCGGCAATCGGTTTTCCCTTTGAGTCTTTTACTGTTACAGGGACTTCCACGTACGTGGTGTACGTACGGAGGGTCTGGCCGATGTCCTCCGGCGTCATGCTATCCGGAGCGGTGGGCTGGACTTCGTTGGTCCGGCTTGTCGGCGGCTGCGTAGACGGGGCCTGGGTGGCGGGTGCCTGCGGCGGCTGATCGGCTGAGGTGCTGGAGGTTGGACTCGGAGGGGCGATGCCCGGCGTCAGCGGGCCGATACCTTTTAGCGGCGAGGGAGCTTGAGGCGCGGGAGCGTCCGGCGCGGCTTGCTGATCTGCCGGCGACTGCTGCGTTTGCGACTGGGCAAAGGCCGCCGAACCGAGGCTCAACGACGAACCCAGAAGTGTGGTCAGCGCCAGTGCTCTGAAACCGAAGTCCACAGGTATTCCTTCCTCCCAACCACTTCGCGCCAGCCGTTTTGTTGGCCCGCAGGTGCGCCCCGTCCCGTGATCTCGATTGCGGGGCTACACCCGTCAGATTATCAGACGCACCGGAACCCCGCAGGTTGCTCTGCATTTAGCGGAAAGAGTTCATAAGTCGAAACAGTTGAGGTATGCTCTCTTCGGGCTTGTTCTTCCGTCCAATCAAGCAGCCATGCGTGTCCCCCGCACCCTCGCCACACTGCTAGTTGCCCTGCCGCTCTTTACCGCAGCGGCCTGGGGCCAGCTTGTGCCGTCGCCGGATGCGCCGCCGGTCAGTAACGCTCCCCCTCCGCCGCCCGAGGAGGAGTCGATGGGGACGCTCAAGTTGAACGTCAACCTGGTCGACCTCTTCTTCACGGTCAAGAACAAGTCCGGTGAACTGATTCCCCATCTGACCAAAGACGACTGCTCCGTCGCAGAAGACAAAGTCCCCCAGACCCTGAAGAACTTCTCGGCGGAGACGCATCTGCCGCTCACCCTCGGCATCCTGCTCGATACTTCCGGCAGCCAGTACGATGTTCTGCCCCTTGAAAAACAAGCCTCCGGAGAGTTCCTCGAACGGGTCCTCAAGTCGAAAGACCAGGCGTTTGCCGTCTCCTTCGACGTGAATATCGACCTGCTTCAGGACTTCACCAACAGCGCCCGCATGCTGGAACACGCCCTCAACAAGGCCGAGATCAACACCGCGGGCGGCAACGGCGGTTCCGGTATCCCGGGACTGGGCGGCGGCACCGATCCCGATTCATGGTACTCCGAAAGGCACCCTGCTCTATGACGCGATTTATCAGACGTCATATGACAAGCTGGCGGATCAGCCCGGCCGCAAGGCGATCATCATCCTCACCGACGGCGACGACCAGGGCAGCGACCACAAGATCCAGGAAGCGATTGCCGCCGCGCAGAAGGCAAACACGATCGTCTACGTCATCCTGATCGCCGAGCCCAGTTTTTACGGCGGCTTCGGGTACAACGGGTACTCGGCCGCGAAGCGGATCTCTGAAGAGACCGGCGGCCGCCTCATCAATGTGGGCGCCAACGGCAAGAAACTGGACGCGGCCTTTGAGCAGATCGAGGAAGAGCTCCGCACCGAGTACCTGGCCAGCTACACGCCCACCAACGCCAGGCAGGACGGAACCTTCCGGCGAATCGCTGTGCAGTGCAAGGGCGACGACATGAAGGTGCAGGTGCGGAAGGGTTATTACGCACCCAGGCCGGACGGACAGTGATCCCGGGCGCTACTTAAGCTGCTGATTCTCTGGCTCGAGAGAGGTCGCTCCAGTCAAACCGGCGTCCCGCTTTACATCTCCCAGCCTCCTGGGGCCTTGAGTGTCTGCGTGAGAACCGGCATCTCATGGCTAACTTGCTATGCCGCGAAGCGAAGCCAACTTGCTGTTCCTTTGAACGAAAATAGTTTCACTCTCCCGGGAGTCCCTGAGAATCGGTTCTCCCGCACACTCTATGAGCCCGAAATAGAGCGAATCCATCGGAGGAGCGACGATGAAAACGGCCATCCTGTTCACATCAGCTTTTCTCACCGGATTGAGTCTGCCCCTGATGGCTCAACAGCCCGCGGCCGGGACTGACCAGAGTACAAGCGCTCCAGCATCGCAGAGCCAGGCAGACCAATCGGCGGCAGCTTCCGCACAGCCGGCCCATGGCGCCCCATCGGCGAAGATCTCTGAAATGGCGCTCGAATACATGCGCCCTGTCAGCTGTGAACTCGCCGGCAAACTCGACTCGAAATCGGCCAAGGTTGGAGATTCGGTCGTCGCCCGGACGACAATGAACCTGCTCACAGCTGACGGCACGGAGATCCCCAAGGGAGCAAAGTTCGTCGGACATGTCACCGATGTACAAGCGCATTCCGGCCAAACCGAAGCCCATGTCAGCCTCGTCTTTGACCACGCGGAATGGAGCGGCGGCCACTCGGTTGCGATTCACACTCTTATCGAGGCTCTCACTCCACCGCCTGCTCTCGCTGCGCCGTCGATGGACAACGGTGACTCCATGGGCAGCCCGACGGGTGGCGCGGGCGCTCGCGGCATGGGCGGAGTGCGCTCCGGCCCCGCGTTGGATGGAACCGCAGGCGCAGCCGCTTCGACAGCCGGCAATCTCGGCGCGAATGCTGGAGGCGTCTTGCGCAATACCGGCCAGGCCCCCGGCAACATCGCAACCAACGCCACCGCACCGGTCGGACCGGTCTCGAGTGTGGGCCCGACAGCTGTTGCAATGATGGGCCTCCACGCCACGGGCATTCCCGGCGTGATGCTTTCCGGCGATGCCACCGGCGCAGCTTCGGGCACGCTCTCCGCCTCGAAGCGCAACGTTCATCTCGACGCGGGAACACAGCTCACCCTTGCGGTCTCACCAGTCGTCTCGCAATAAGTGCGGCGCAACTGAGTGGGGCGAAGCCCGTCAACAACGCGCGGAGCTTTGCATCGAGCAATTAATACATACGAGAAATTACACGCACGCACACAATTCCTCGCCATCGAGACGTCTCACGATCTGTGCCTTCCCCGGATCGCCTGCACGAAGATTTTCCTTTTGTGACACATCAGGGCCGTTCTCGGAAATTGAGGCACGTCCAGGCGCCTTTGGCAATGATCGTGCCAATCATGATGGTGCGTACGAAATATCTGTGCCGCCAATCAGCGGCCGACCCGGATGGTGTTTCATGGAGGATCTCCTCATTAAAGCCGCAACCGTCGTCGCGGTGGCGATTGCCGCCGTTTCCAGCTTCCCGTCGCCCGCCCAGCAGGACAGCCAGGCGCCCTCCTCCGTGCAGCAGGCCCAGCCTCAGGCGCAGACGAACGTCGCCGCCGTTCAACTCCAGCCGGTGACGGGGGAACTCGTGAGCAAGCTGGACTCGAAGTCCGCCAAGCAGGGCGACAGCGTCATCGTCAAAACCAGCGAGAGCGTAAGGATTTCCGACGGCACCGAGATTCCCAGGGGATCGAAGCTGGTCGGCCACATCACCAATGTGCAGCCCCGCGCAGAAGGCAAGGAAAACTCGCAGATCGCCATCCAGTTTGATCGCGCGGAACTGAAGGGCGGGCAGATTGTGCCGATCGAATCGGTAATCCAGTCCATCTCGCCATCGGCCGGCGACGCCATGAACAACAATGGCAATAACGACGTAATGCCCATGCCTTCATCGCCGAGCGCGCCCAGCGCGGGATCGATGCCTGGCGGAGCGGCCGCCAGCTCAAGCAGCAGCGCTGCTAGTCAGAACACCAACAACGAGCGCCCCGGCCTTGCCTCCAACACCACCGCGCAGCCGGGAGTCACTTCTCAGAATACGAACAGCAGCGCGCCGTCCCCGGGCAGCATCGTGGCGCGCAACGGGAACGTGGCAATCCGCACGACAGCCATTCCCGGAGTGTTGCTGGCCAACAACATCAACGGGCAGCCATTCTCGAATGCATCGGGGATGCTGGTAGGCGCCAGGCGCGACGTCAAGCTCGACAGCGGAACGCATATGGTGGTGGCGGTGGCCACCCCGCCGCAGGGCACAGGCGGCGGAATGAGCCGGTAATCGCAGATACACACTCGAGGCAGCACCGGAGTAACTCTCCGGTGCTGTGTCGTTTCCGGGCAAACGCATTACTCACGTTCCGCATCCGCGTAATCTGGCGCAGACGATCCGGCATCGATAATATCGGCCGTGGCGGAGAAGACTTGAGCCGGCCTCCCGGTATCGACTCTCCAGCCGATGGAGTTCGCGATGTCCTTCGATTGCGCATCCCCGGATAACCCCAGCGGATTCGAGATCAGCGTTCGCTTCCGCTCGATGATTGAGGGGCGCATCGCCCGCCTTGAAGACGATGCGAATCTCGACGAGGCTCTGCTCCCGTTTCTTGAGAACAGCGACCATATCCGCCGCCAAAGGCGACTTGTCGAAGCCCAGCGAACCGAGGCCAGGCGTATGCGCCGCTTTCTCGATAACTCCCGGACGCGATTCCCCGACTCGCTCATTGCCCGCTGAACTCCCGGCTGTGTATCGCGCATCTCCGAAAGCCTCATAATGGGACATGGCCATCTCCGGCAGCCGTACGCTCGACTACCAGATCGTCGATGTCTTCACCGAGACTGCTCTGAAAGGCAACGGCCTCGCCGTGGTCTTCGATACCATCGGACTCGAATCCGAGCGCATGCAGGCCATCGCGCGCGAGTTCAATCTTTCTGAAACCACGTTTATTCAGCGTCGCGAGCCGGCCATGGAAAAGCAGGAAGGCATTCGCGTCCGCATCTTTACCACCCAGGAAGAACTGCCATTTGCAGGCCACCCCACGCTCGGCACCGCAAGCGTGCTTAAGCTCTCCGCGCCTGAGACGCTCGACGGCGACACCATTCGCCTCGCCTTGAACGTCGGGGCCGTTCCGGTTCGCTTCAAAGCCGAAGGGTTATTCGGCGAGATGACCCAGAGGGATCCGGAGTTCGGAGCCGAACTCGACCCCGCCACGGTCGCGCGTGTTACTGCACTTACCCTCGCAGACTTGTCCCCCTCGGCGCCTCCGCAGGTCGTCTCCACCGGAACAGGCTTCGCCATCGTGGCACTCCGTTCGCATGAGGCCCTCGCCCGACTGCGCGTCGACCAGGAAGCCGCAACCCCGTACCTCCGCGAACGTGGCGGACGCTGGTTTTATGTGATGGGGCCGACCGGCAGCACCGGCCCCGATTGGAGAGCGCGCATGCAGTTCTACGGCGGTGAGGATCCTGCCACCGGCTCGGCCGCAGGTTGCGCCATCAGCTACCTCGTGCGCCATGGGTTTGTCCCGTCCGGCCAGCGGATCCATGTTCAGCAGGGAGTCGAAATCGGGCGCACAAGCGATTTATTTCTGGCTGCAAGCCTGGTTTCGGGCAAGGTCACCGATGTACGCGTCGGGGGTAGCACTGTTCGCGTTGCAAAGGGGCAGCTTTTCCTGCCGTAATACACACGCTTTCAACAGATTTTAATCAGGCCAAGTTACTTTCTATGTTCATTCTGGCTGTTTTTACTTTGTTTCAGAATGGTTTTCATGCAAGGTTTCGCTTGCTGTTCTCTCTTTTCACATCACTCCGCAGTTCGTACTCTTCTCCAAGCTTTGAAGGTAATCACAACCGGATTTTATTCCGGTTTTCATAACGGCTTCAAACTCAATCTGACCGCAGCGAGGGCTTCTCCTCCCACGGAATGAGCGCAAACGAAGTCGTCTGACGGGGTCGCATGCGCGGTTGTGCGCCTGCATCCCTTGGGCGATGTCGTGTGCCCTCGATTCCGAAGAAGGAACCCGTTGCGGCCGACGGCCCCGGAGGACAACGAGCCAGCCCGAAAACAAACGGGCATCGGTGTCGCACGTCTCAAAATGGCGTCGTGAGAAATCTTAACGAACAGGAGCAGGACCGCAACATGCGCCCTAAGAAGGTAATTCTTTGTGTAGACGATAACGAACAGGATCTGTCCGTTCTCAAGTTCATGCTGGCAACGAACGGTTACCGCGTACTTGCCACAACCGACGGCCAGGAGGCCATTGCCCTCTTTGCCGACAACCAGGTCGACCTCGTCCTTGTCGATCATGCCATGCCCAAGATGAGCGGCGATCAACTGGTCTTGAACCTCAAGCAGATTGCTTCCCATGTCCCCATGGTGATTCTCGGGGATCCCCAGAAGATGAATGGTCAGATCCACGGGGCCGACGCCCTGCTGGCCAAAAAAACCTGTTCTCCGCAGGAGTTGCTGGAGCGCGTGAAGATCATGAGCGCTCGCAAACGCGGACCGCGCAAAGGTGTCTCCCGGCTGGTCACTGCCGAACTGGCCGTCGCTTCGTAATCTTCGGCCGGGTACCAGAGTAGCGGCCGGCACGTGACCCGACTGACCAGGAAGTAATGCATTGCAGTATCCAAGGTGCGTCACTGCCGACCGCCTGCCTCTTGACGATCCAAAGCCCCTATCGGCATACTCGCCAACGGTATCCGGACTGGTGTATGTTCTTTCCCACCAGCGGAAGCAGGCCTATATGGATCTCATACTTGTTCGTGTTCTTTTTGTTGCCTTACTTTCTGGAGTCTGTTATTTTCTTCACCCTTTCGGCGCGGCTGGATGGCAAGGCGCGGCCGGCGGCGCAATCGCTGCCGGCGCAGTCATCGTCTTTGAATTGCGCGTACGCGCCCTGAGCCTGCGCCGGCTCATTGGCGCGGTTGCGGGCAGTGTGCTGGGAATCTTTGGCGCGGCGCTTTTCTGCCTGGTGATGCGCTCTGCACCTCTCAACTCGTCCACTTCCGCAGTACTACAAATATTCGTCCTGCTGCTGATGACTTACGTGGGCCTGCTGGTCGGCGCCAACAAGGGCGACCTGCTCAATCCCGCCGCGATGGGAACGCTGTTTGCCGGCGAGCGTCCAACCCGCAAAAGCGCGAAGGTGCTCGACACCAGCGTGATCATCGACGGACGGATCGCGGACATCGCCGAAGCCGGTTTCATCGACGGCATGATGGTGGTTCCGGAATTTGTATTGCGCGAACTCCAGATCGTCGCCGACTCCACCGACGGTTCCAAGCGCCAGCGCGGACGCCGCGGCCTCGACATGCTGCAGCGCATGCAGTCCAATTCCAACATCCAGGTGCAGATCGTGCCCGATGACTTCCCGTCGATCCGCGAAGTTGATCTCAAGTTGCTGGAACTGGCCAAAAAGTGGGAGGCAAAGGTCGTCACCAACGATTTCAACCTGAACAAAGTCGCCCACCTGCATCGAGTCGAAGTCCTCAACATCAACGACCTTGCCAACGCCCTCAAGCCGGTCGTGCTGCCCGGTGAAAAGATGAATGTGCTCATCCTGAAGGAAGGCAAGGAATACAACCAGGGCGTCGGCTACCTGGATGACGGCACCATGGTGGTCGTCGATCACGCCCGAAAGATGATCGGCCGCGCCGTCGAGATTTCTGTTACCAGCGTTCTGCAGACCGCCAGCGGCAAGATGATCTTCGGCAAGATGGATGAGAACGGGAAGACCGCCGGCGAAACCACCAAAGCAGGACCGGTGGAACTGGCGCGGTAGTGCCGGAGTATTTCATCGCCCGAACATCCTCCGCCACGCCATTCGATTTTTGGTCGTCAGTACTTCTGCACCTTCGGATCGATCTCGTCGCTCCACGCCAGAATGCCGCCTGCCAGGTTCACCACCTGCGTATATCCTGACTGCTTCAGGAACTCGGCGATCCTCTGCGAGCGGCGCGCCGAACGGCAGTGCACCACAATCTCGCGATCGCGTCGATCTCGCCCAGCCGCTGCGGCACATCGTTCTGCGGAATCAGCTTTCCGCCGATCTGCGCGATCTGGTACTCGTAAGGCTCGCGCACATCGAGCACGAACACATCCTCGCCGGCGTCGAGGCGCTGTCTTCAATTCCTTTACGCGTGATCTGCGGAATACCGTTCTTCACGTCTTGTCTTCCTTGCTCTCCGGGCACGATGCCGCAGAACTGTTCGTAGTCGATCAATTCCTTTACCGTCGGGTTCTCGCCGCACACCGGGCACTCGGGATTCTTGCGCAGCTTCAGTTCGCGGAATCGCATGGCGAGCGCATCCACCAGCAGCAGCCGGCCGATCAGCGGCATTGCCCTTGCCGAGAATCAGCTTGATGACCTCGGTCGCCTGGATCACGCCGACCAGTCCCGGCAGAATCCCCAGCACGCCGCCCTCCGCGCAACTCGGCACCAGGCCCGGCGGCGGCGGCTCGGGATAGAGGCAGCGATAGCACGGTCCCTCCTCGGTCGCGAACACGCTCGCCTGTCCTTCAAAGCGGAAGATCGAGCCGTAAACATTCGGCTTGCCCAGCAGCACGCAGGCGTCGTTGACCAGGTAGCGCGTGGGAAAGTTGTCGGTGCCATCGGCGACGATGTCGTAGTCCTTCAGAATCTCCAGAGCGTTGGCGCTCGTCAGCATCGTCTCGTGCTTCACGACGTTCAGCGCGGGATTCAGCGCGCTGAGCTTCTCCGCGGCCGAATCGAGCTTCTTGCGGCCGATGTCCTTCGTCGAGTGAATGATCTGCCGCTGCAGATTGCTCGCGTCCACCACGTCGAAGTCCACCAGCCCCAGCGTGCCGATGCCCGCCGCAGCCAGATAAAAAGCCAGCGGCGAACCCAGCCCGCCGGTGCCCACGCAAAGCACTCGCGCCGCCTTCAGCTTGCGTTGTCCCTCCATGCCCACCTCGGGCAGAATCAGGTGGCGCGAATAGCGCGAGAGATCGTCGGTCGTCAGTTCGGGAAGGTCAATCGGTTCGGTAGCGATAGCCATCGTCATTCCATTGATGAGTTCTGTGAGACGCGCGATTCAAATGCCAGAATTCCCTTGGCCAAAGCGAGGAGAGCCTGCGGCGACGCGCATCTACAGGTTAGCAAAAGACGAACGGCCCCGGACCATCCGGAGCCGTTCTGCTACGCATATTTTCAACTATTTCAGCGCGATGCAGGTTTGGCCGAAGCTGGCGCTGCAGGCTTAACCGTGGCTGCGCTTTGTGCTTTCGGGGCTGCCGCCTTGGGTTTCCAGAAATCGGGATCAGCCTTGATAAACGCCTCGTTAACATAGCTCTGCTTCGGGTTGATTGAGAACAGCTCGGACCGCATGGAGTCGACGGAATCGCCATAGAGCTTGTCAAACTTTTCCATCGCTTCCGGTCCCCCGAGGGCGTCCATAAGCTTCTTTCCTGCCGCCATCCCTTCGTCGATCTCGGCCATGCTTGAACGAGCGGAGATGGCGACATACGATCCACTTTCGCCGCCGTAAACCAGGTCAAACATCGCCCAGTGTGCGGAGGGAATGATCTTGCCGATCGCATCCTGGTACATCTTTGACAGGTCCATCCAGTCCTTGGTGTGCCCCGCTCGCACATGGAAGACCGTGAGTTCCATATAACGCGCATGCGAGATATCTGCGTGCGGGTGGTAGCTCAGGTCCGCATCGTAGGTGAACACGACCGAATCGAGCGAGTCGAGCAGGTCGCCGTCAGCCATGCCCGCCCGCTCCAAATCAGCCGCAAGCGATGGGGTCTTATCGACGATCTTGTTGTCTTTCTCCCACTCGGCAAAGGTCGGGTATTGGGTCAGGAACAGGGCCCGCGACTTGCCCGACATCGAATTGAGCGCCACATAGTAAGCGGGAAACTTGGCGCGGCTCATCGCGGCAACGAAGGCGCTTTCGGTCTTATCGTGCGCCGCATTGGCTTTGTACGGCTTGATGTACTCCCGTGTGATCTGCAAAACCGTCGGGATCGATGAGGGTGATGCTGAATCCTGTGCTGCAGCGAAACCAGTGCCAACAACAGCGAGAGCGAGACAGAGAAACGGACGAAGTTTCATGTGTACCTCCAGGACTAGCTCAGAGATCACTTGCGACCGGGGGGAGGACGAGAGGACGAAACGCGGGTGCTCTGGGATGTGCGGGAATACTAGCCCTCCCCGCACACCTTGTAAAGCGTCCTCTCCACGCACTGGAGCAATCAGTTTCCCGATCCGTCCGCAGCTCGCCTCAACTTATCAATCAAAAATGGTCGCGGCTCGAACGACCGCCTGCACCCGGGCGGCAGCTCGATTGCCGAACAGCCCGCGGTGGTGCGAAACTTGAATCAGAGCCGCATCCGCGAATATCCAAGACATAGAGATTCGATTATGCCCAGAAAGCCAGCCCGTCCCACTTTTGACCAGGTTATTGACGCACTCCGCACGCATGCATTTGAGGTCTCCTCTTACGCCGGAGTTCCCGGCGGGCAGCTGGTGAGCAAGTATGGTGCGGCTGCGGTCCTGGTGCCATCCAACGACGCCTTTGCCGGCCCCGCTGCCTTCGCCGAACACCCCGGAATCCTGGTGCGGTTCCAGGTGGCGCGGCTGCTCGACCGCGGCTATCAGAAGTTCATTAAGACATCCCAATACGAGCTGCCCGCCACGGCCAGCCAGTTGCAAGCCATCCATCGGTTCAGCGAGGAACTGACACAGTTGACCGGCGGGACAAGTCTGTACAACCAGTCGCTCGGCACCACCAGCGATCTCTATGAATACGATCGCTTGCACGGGCGGAAGGATGACGCTGCTCCCGCTGCCGGGCGTCCCTGGGAATTGTCCGACGGCCACTAGGTTTCTCGCGATGGCGTGGAGAGCCGTCGTTGTGGCAGATCATTCGAAAAGTCAGGTCCAGCGGCGAGCCGAAGCAAGGCGACAAGTCGATACCTCTGCCATCATTCGCTTGATCAGCCTGGCCGCTGACGTCCATGGAACCATCGTCGACATCAGCCTCGGGGGCTGCCGCATCCGCACCGACAGGCGCTTCCCGGTTGGCATCTTTCGCCGCGTGGAGGTCGAGTTTCGTATTGACGGCCTGCCCTTCCGCTTCGGGGGCGTTACGCAGGCCATCTACGACCCATTCAACGTAGGGATTCGCTTCCTGGACCTCAGCGCCCGCAAGCGCGAACAGCTTCTTCAGCTTCTCGATGAAATTCGAAAACCGGAAGAGCCTCCCCGCGATGCAACGGCATGAAGACCGCCGGAGTGCGCCAGGCTCAATGGTCGACGCAAACGGCATCAAAAAGAATCGGCCGTGCGCTCATGCAGGTAGTCAGGCGCGCGGACGATCCGCATCAGCTCTCCGTGATCCAGCCAGTTCAACTCGCACTGGTCGCAATCGTCGATGATCACGTTGCCCGGGCCGTTGTAGAAATGCGTGTCCATGCGCTGATGACAGTGCGGGCAATTGATTTTGCGCTGCAGGTCATGTGGATCGGGGCTGGGCGCAATCAATGTTCCCGGCGCGTTGGCACGCAACTCCTCGACCAGCGCCATGAAGACGGCCATGGGAATCAGCATGCCGCGGCAGCGTGTGCAATAACGCATGCGGATCTTGGCCAGCGCCGCCTGCATCAGCGGAACCGCGCAGATGGGGCAATCCTCGCCTGACGCCACTGCCAGCACGCTTACGCCTTCATCATCCTTGGCAGGGAAGAATACGCTCTTGCAGTAATCGCATTTCAGGTAGTCTTTATCGGCGTTCAGGCGCATCGCTGCGCCGCAGGATGGGCAGTTCATTGCGACCTTCCACACGATGGGCAGAACCGCGCACCCTCAGGAATCGGCTGCCCGCAATCAATACAGAATCTTCTTTCGCCAACCGCTGCTGCAGAACCCGTCGCCGCCGGCTGCTTTATCGCGGCCATCATGCTTTGCCCCATCGCGACACCGGCCCCGAGCCCAACGCCCATGCCGGCCGCTCCGCCGGAATTGGCGGCCGCTACTGGCAGCGACTGAGCCGCTTGGAATTGCGTGTATTTGCCCAGGTCGCCAGCCATGTTCACGCCGATCCGTGCGTCCATTACTTTCTGCAATTCCTCCGGCAGCGAAATATTCTCGACCACGAACGACGCAAGCTCCAGCCCCAGCGCGGCGAAGTTCGGCTTCATCTCCTCTTCAATCTTTTTGCCCAATGCAGTCTGGTTCGCCGCCATGTCGAGAAACGAGATCTTGCTGCCGGCGAAGATGTCAGTCATGCGCGCGACGATCGTGTTGCGCAACTGGCCTTCGAGATCGCTGACGTAGTAGGTCGCCCGGGTTCCGCTCACCTGCGTGAAGAACGTCCGCGGATCGGCGATGCGGTACGAATAAATGCCGTAGCCCGCGGACGCGCACCGCGCCAAACTCCTTATCGCGAATCGTAATGGGCGTCGCAGTGCCCCACTTCTGATCGATCTGCGAGCCGCGTCGAGAAGAAGTAAACGTCCGACTTGAACGGCGACTCGAATTTCTTGTCCCAGTTCATCAGATCGGTCAACAGCGGAAGATTGCGGGTGTTCAGCGTGTGCAGTCCCGGCCCGAAGACATCGGCAATCTTGCCTTCATTCACGAACGCGGCCATCTGCGACTCGCGAACCGTCAGCTGGCCGCCGTTCTGAATCTCCATGTCCTGCATGGGATAGCGGTAGGCGAGGATGCCGTCTTCCGGTTCGTTCCACTGGATGACATCGATGAACTGCTTGGCAAGAAATTGCTTGAGAGTCACTTGCGCCTCCGGCGTCCGGACCTGATGGAGTTCTAAAGCAACTCTACCACGCAGTTTGTGGCAATTCGAGAAAAAGGTGGAAAACGGGTACCCACCGTAACGTTGTGACTCCTGCAATATCCTGGGATTGCGTTATCGCAGGCTGCGATCGTTCGGCGTTCCCATGCCTTCGGTGGCCTCGAATCGTGCACTCCTGGCACTGGCAGTTGCGGCGCAGATAATCCCACGAATAGATGCCCGCCGAGTGCCCGTCGAGCCAGTTGAACTGCATCGCGTAGCGCCCCACCGCATGCGCACTCGCCGGCTTCGCGAGCGGCTTATACATGGGCAGCAAAGCAGTCGGCTTTCGGCTTGGGCTGACCGACTTGCGCGGCCTTCGTCCTTGCGTTCGTCGACGCAGGTCGCGCAGGGGCACGCGTCGCGCAGCCACGCAAAGTTCCATGCGCTCCGGTGGCCATCCTGCCAGTCGATCTCGAGACCCTTGCCCTCGGTCAGCAGCACACGCACTTTGTCCGGTGTCACGGCGATGCGCGGCAGCGATCGGTCGCCGGCTCGTCTCGCGAGCGGCCTCTTCCGTGCTGACGAGCCGAATGCCCTCGTGGCTCATGAGTACAGTTCTACCGTGCGCGGTGAACATGCCCCCTGGCCGCGGTCGAGTGCCGGCGTCCGCTGCCCACTGTCCACTGTCCACTGCCCACTGCCCACTGCCCACTGCCCACTGTCCGCCCACTGTCCTCTGATCCCTGTCCCCTGTCCCTGTTCGTTGCTCACTGCTTCCAGAAGAACCAGGCCGCCATCCCCAGCCCGATCACACCACGATCCCGCGCAGCACCCGCTGCGGCACCCGCCGCGCCAGGCTGGCCGACGTATAGCCGCCCACCGCGCACGTCACCATGGCCAGCAGGCAGTAACGCCAAACCACTTGCCCGTCCACCACGAACAGCAGGAAGGCAATCCCGTTCGCCATCGTCGTCGATACCACTTTCACCGCATTGATCTCGTTCAGGTCCTGGTAGCCGAACAGAGACAGCAGCGTAATAATCAAAAACCCCGCACCTGCGCCAAAATACCCGATATAGAAACAAACCACGATGGTGCAAAGGAATACCGGGAACAGCCGCCCGGGTGTCCCGGCGTCGTCGTCCGTTTGCGTCGCTCCAGCCATCGCGAAACCGGGCCGCTCACCGCAAATATCGACGCCGCCACCAGCAGAAGCCACGGAACCAGTTGCAGAAATGTCTTTTGCGGCGTGTTCAACAGCACGATCGCACCCACCGTGCCACCCAGAAATCCCGCCAGCCCCATCGTGAACGCGAGACGAAGATTCTTGCGAATGTCTTCGCGATAGGCCGCGATTGACGTCAATTGCCCCGGCCACAGCGCCACCGTGTTGGTCGCATTGGCCTGGATCGGCAGCATCTTCATTCCCAGCATCGCCGGAAACAGAAGAAACGAGCCACCGCCGGCCACCGCATTCAGCAGCCCGTCCAGAAAGGCGGCCACCGTCAGCCAGAGCCAATGCCAGTTGACGTAAGAAGGAAGGCCGGAAAGGACAATCATCTGATTCTGATTGTATTTGCGTGGTTCCGCCTCCGCCCATGGAGATCTGTCGCCAGAGAGCCCGGTAAGCGCCCGGGGAATCCACTTCGGAACCCCTTCGAGGTGCAAACCCGGTGGAAAAGGCAAGTCGGGTCGAGCTTCTCTCCGGACTCCTGGCATCCAAGTCGTTGATTTCCAGCACCTTTTTAGTCTCTTGAATATTAGCGTAATACGCTCATATTTTATGAATCATTTGTGCTATAGTTTCATCAGATTGGTTGATTGAGCGGCCGGGATCCAGCTTCCCGACCCGCAAATCTCGAAATCCATCTGGAGGAACAAAATTATGGCAATCACTCGTTGGGACCCGTTCCGTGAAGTCGTTGCACTGCAGAACCGCGTCAACTCGCTGTTCCGCGATTTCAATGAAGGCGACAAGCCCGCTGACCACGGCCAGCTTTGTGCCGGCAGTCGATGTCTACGAGGACGCGAAGAAGGTCGTCCTGAAGCTCGAAGTGCCCGGGCATCGAAGAGAAGGACCTGGACGTCCGCGTGGAAAACCACACGCTGACCGTCAAGGGCGAGCGCAAGTTCGAGAAGGAGGAGAAGGAAGAGAACTTCCATCGCATCGAGCGGCGCTATGGCAGCTTCTATCGCGCCTTCACGCTGCCCTCGACCGTGGACACCGAGAACGTGCAGGCGAGCTACAACGCCGGCGTGCTGAAGCTGGAGCTGAAGAAGAAGCCCGAAGCCCAGCCCAAGCAGATCAAGGTCAACGTCGGCAGCCAGGCCAAGATCGAAGCCAAGAAGCGAAGAGCCGCGAGCTGGTAGGCGCACGGTAAGACGCAGTTGTCAGTCATCAGTGGTCAGTTGTCAGTTCCTGGTGGCCTGGGTGCGAACACTTTCGGCGCTGGAATTCGGCGACTGGCCATGCTTTTTGGCAATTCGAATGCGTCAGGACATCATCTGCAGCACCAGGCACTCGAATCATTGAGAACGCATGGGCTCATCCTGAGAGCTATTGGGACTAGCATGAAAACTGATCACTGACCACTGAACACTGATCACTGGAGCTATTCATGGCAATTCGTTGGGACAAATTTACCGTCAAGTCGCAGCAGGCGATGCAGCAGGCGCAGGCGCGCGCCGCCGAGCTCGGCAACCCCGAGATGCAGCCCGTGCACCTGTTGCTGGCGCTGATCGAGGACCGCGAGGGCGTGATTCCCGCGGTGCTCGAAAAGATTGGTGTGCCCACCGAGCGGCTGGAGAGCGACCTGCACCAGATCGAGGAGAAACTGCCTCGCGTTGCCGGCGCGGCCGGCCAGCCGGGCCTGAGCCAGGCGCTCAACAAGGCGCTGGAGCAGGCCTTTCGCGAAGCCGCGAACTTCAAGGACGAGTACGTCTCGACCGAGCACCTGCTGCTGGGCATCGCGCACCTCAAGGGCGACGCCGGCGCGCGATGCGCTGGTCGCGCTGGGCGCCACGCATGAAGCCATTCTGAAGGCGCTGACCGCGGTGCGCGGCTCGCAGCGCGTCACCGACCAGAATCCCGAAGGCAAATTCCAGGCGCTCGAAAAATACGCCAAGGACCTGACCGAACTGGCGCGCCGCGGCAAGCTCGATCCGGTGATCGGCCGCGACGAAGAGATTCGCCGCGTCATCCAGGTGCTCAGCCGCCGCACCAAGAACAATCCTGTGCTGATCGGCGAGCCCGGCGTGGGCAAAACAGCCATCGTCGAAGGCCTCGCGCGCCGCATCGTCTCCGGCGACGTGCCCGAGAGCCTGCGCGACAAGCGCGTCATCTCGCTCGACCTCGGCTCCATGCTGGCCGGCGCAAAATATCGCGGCGAGTTTGAAGACCGCCTCAAGGCCGTGCTCAAGGAAATCGAAGAATCGAACGGCCAGATCGTTCTGTTCATCGACGAGCTGCACACGCTGGTCGGCGCGGGCGCGGCCGAAGGCGCCATCGACGCCAGCAACATGCTCAAGCCGGCGCTGGCGCGCGGCGAACTGCGGGCCATCGGCGCAACCACGCTGAACGAGTACCGCAAATACATCGAGAAGGACGCAGCGCTCGAGCGCCGCTTCCAGATCGTCTACGTCGGCGAGCCCAACGTCGAAGACACGATCGCGATTCTGCGCGGCCTGAAAGAGCGCTACGAGGCGCACCACAACGTGCGCATCAAGGACTGCGGCCATTGTGGCCGCGGCCACGCTCTCGCATCGCTACATCAGCGACCGCTTCCTGCCCGACAAGGCCATCGACCTGGTCGACGAGGCAGCCGCGTCGCTCGCCATCCAGATCGGCTCCGTGCCGACCGAGATCGATCAGCTTGGAGCGCCAGGCGACATCGCTCGAAATCGAGCGCGCTGCGCTGAAGCGCGAAACCGACGAGAACAGCAGCGAGCGCCTGGAAGAAGTGGAGCGCGAACTGGCCGACGCTGAGCGAGCAGATCACCGCTCTGCGCGCGCGCTGGACCAAGGAGCGCGAAGCCATCAACCGCATCAGCGAGCTGAAAAAGAAGATTGAAGCGCTGCGCTTCGAAGCCGAAGAGCAGACCCGCAAGGGCCAGCTCGATCGCGCCGCGCAGATCCAGTACGGCGAGCTGCCCAAGCTCGAAGCCGAGCTGAAGCAGCTGAATGCCGCGCAGGATGGCAAGGCGCGGCGTCGCGCGCATGTTGAAGGAAGAAGTCGACGAGGAAGACATCGCCAAGATCGTGAGCAAGTGGACCGGCATTCCCGTCTCGCGCATGCTCGAAGGCGAAGTCAAGAAGCTCGTCCAGATGGAAGACGCGTCTGCGCGAGCGCGTCGTCGGCCAGGATGCCGCGCTCAGCGTCGTTGCCAACGCCATTCGCCGTTCGCGCGCCGGCCTGAGCGATCCCAAGCGCCCCATCGGTTCCTTCATTTTCCTCGGACCGACGGGCGTGGGCAAAACCGAGACCGCGCGCGCGCTGGCCGAGTTTCTCTTCGACGACGAGCAGGCCATGATCCGCATCGACATGAGCGAGTACATGGAGAAGCACGCCGTGGCTCGCCTGATCGGCGCGCCTCCGGGCTACGTGGGCTACGACGAAGGCGGCCAGTTGACCGAGGCCGTTCGTCGCCGTCCCTACGCCGTCATCCTCTTCGACGAAATCGAGAAGGCGCATCCCGATGTCTTCAACATCCTGCTGCAGGTGATGGACGACGGCCGCCTGACCGACGCCAAGGGCCGCACCGTGGACTTCAAGAACACGGTGCTCATCATGACGTCGAACCTGGGCGCGGCCATGCTCGCCGGCGACGCGCTCAAGACCGAGCACGACTTCGACATGGCGCGCGAGAGCGTGATGCGCGTGCTGCGCGAGCACTTCCGGCCGGAGTTCCTGAACCGCGTCGACGACATGGTCATCTTCCGTCCGCTGGGCCACGCGCAGATGAGCCAGATTCTCGAACTGCGGCTGAACGAGGTGCGCAAGCTGCTCGAAGACCGGCAGATCTCGCTCGAGCTCACCGAGCCGGCGCGGCAGCTGATCCTGGCTTCGGGCTCCGATGCGGCCTACGGCGCGCGGCCGCTCAAGCGCGCGCTGCAGCGCATGGTGCAGGACCCGCTGGCCATCAAGATTCTCGACGGCGAAGTCCTGCACGGCTCGCACGTCCGCATCGACGTCGATCGCAACTCGAACCAGCTGCACTTCGAGCCGATGGGCCGCGAAGCCATGGCGTAACCACCTGCGGTGGGGCCAATTGCCTTTGGCTCGTCCTTCGAGCGCCGGGTGCCCCAGGTCCGGATTTTCGGACCTGGGAAACCACCGCTGGAAACCACCGCAACTTCCTTCCCGCTGATAAAGTGTCATCCTGAGCGGAGCAGCTTGGGGCCCCGCGAAGCGGGGTAAGCGGAGCGAAGGATCTGCTTCTGGGCTCGTGGGATCCTCCTCCGTCTTTCGACACCTGGCGATATTCAGACAGAGCTGTAATCCCCAGAAACCATCGGCCGCGGAGACTGCCGGGTGCCCCAGGTCTCGATTTTGAGACCTGGGATCGCACACCCCCCACCCACCGTCACTGTTCCGGCGGCTGCGCGGCATGCGGCAGCAGCCCATGATCCACCAGCACCGGCGGCCTGCGATGATGCGTCTTCAGTTCGTAGTCGTAGGCCCAGCTGATCAGGTCGCCGTCGTGCCAGCGCCGTGTGCTGATCTCGATGCCGAACGGCAGCCCATTATCGTAAAACCCCGCCGGGATGCTGATCGCCGGCACGCCCAGCATGTTCACCCATCCCGTCGCAGAGTGCGGTCCTTCGCTCAAGCGTCCGTCCTGCGGCATGGTCTCATCCACTGGCGGCATCTGGATCGCCGGATACACATACCCATCCAGTTGCAGCTGATCCATCTGCAGCTCATACAACCCCAGCGCCTTGCGCCGCGGCCCCAGCAGAGTCGCATCGGCATTCGGATCCGTCTCCAGCGTCGCCTGCTGAATTCCTCCCGTCCCCGACATCCCCGTCTGCCCGCCGCCAATGATCACCGCCGGCAGCGGCTTGCCCACCGCCTTCGCATACTCCTCCGCTGAGTGATACTGCTCCGGCCCAAAGTTCTTCAGAAACTTCTCCGTCCCCTCCCGGATATACGGCAGCGTGCAGATGTGCATCGCCTCGTCCGCGAAGCTGTCGGGCAGAATCCCGGGAACGATCACCACCATCGCCCCCGCAGCCTGCAGCTCCCCCACCGCCTTCATGAACATCGCGCGCGTCTCCGGCTTCAACGGCAGGTACGAATCCTTCTTCGCCTGCGCAACCTGCTCCGGCGTCGCTCCCGGACACACTCCCTGAAACGCCGGTGAATCGCCATCGAGGATGAACGCCGGAACTGCAAAGCGTTTGCCCTTGAGTGCGCCCGGCTTCAGGTATTGCGTGTACGGTCCCGGCTGCGCTCTACGCTGCGAGCCTGTCGTTGCGGCATCGAGCGGGTCTTCGCCGGCCATCACCGTCAGCGCGATCGCCGCATCTGCTACGTCGCGCGCAATCGGCCCTGTATTGTCGAGTTGCCAGTCGAGCGGCGCAATGCCCGCGATGCTGACCAGGCCGCGCGTCGGAAAAATTCCGACAAGGTTACTCGTCGCCACCGGCATGCGAATCGAATTGCCGGTATCCGTCCCATTCCCCAGCACTGCAAAGTTTGACGTCACCGACGTGACCGTTCCACCCGACGATCCGCCCGGCGAAAACCGCACGTCGTACGCGTTCCCCGTCCGCCCAAACGCCGTCGACCGATTCGTATCGCTCGCCGCAAAATCCGGCATATTCGTGACGCCGATGATGATGGCGCCGGCCCCGCGCAGCTTCGTGACGATCGTGGCATCGCGCGGCGCTACCAGCTCGTGACCGGGAATCATGTAACCGCGCCAGCCGTCGGTCGTCACCAGCCCTTTGATGCTGGTGTTGGCCTTGGTCACGATCGGCACGCCCCACAGCAAACCGGGCGTGAAGCCTGGCTGCTTCGCTTCGTCGTCTTCGCGCCCAGCTTCAGCCAGCGCCGACTTCGTATTCACAGTCTGTACCGCGCGATAAATCCCGTTGTACCGCTCGATGCGATCGAGATGCCATTGCACAACCTGCGCCACCGTGTAGCGATGCTCGCGATAAAGCTCATGCAGCCGGTCGACCGTGACCTCCATCAGGTCGCGGTCCATCTGTTCGCGTGCCGGAGCCGTCGTATTGCTCTGCCCCAGCACCGGCATAGCAATCAGGAGAAAAAGCAGCAGTCTGCGCATACCCGCAAGATAACAGGCCGGCATTCTGAAAGCACAAAGCCTCCAGAAACCACGCAGACCTGCCGACTCGCCATTCCCGCCTGGGCGGGAAGCTGAAGCTGACCCGCGAAGATCCCCGCGCCAACCCGTTCACGCCTCGTCACCGCCCTTCGCCGTTCCTTCCAGTTGCATCTTTTCCCCAATAACTTGCAGACCACCCGCCCAATCCCCCCCTAAAAATGATGACATCAAATCGGTTCCTGAAGCATCTACAACCCAGATGCGCACGCTTCGTGTTCCTTTTTGGATGACAAAACTCGGACAGCTCTGGCATCTGGTGCGCGAGAGTCACGCGCGTCCACTCGCCGGCATTCAAGTGGTGCCTCCCGCCGTCACCGCAACCGACACAGCCATCACCTTCATCGGCCATTCGTCGTTTCTGATCCAGACCGCCGGGCGCGCTCTGCTGGTCGATCCGGTCTTCGCCACGCGCCTCATCCTGCTGCGCAGGCAGCGGCGTCCGGGCATTCGCATTGCCGATCTGCCGCCCATCGACGCCGTTCTGCTCACTCACGCGCACATGGATCACCTCAACCGCCCGTCGCTCCGCGCCATCACGCAAGAGATGCGCCGCCGCGGCCTGCCCGCACCGGTTGCCATCGTGCCGAACGACGTCGAGGACCTGGTTCGCGATCTCGGTTTCGCGCGCATCCAGTCACTCAGTTGGTGGCAATCTGCGCAGTTGAAGGATCCACCCCGCGCGCTCGCCAGCAAGCCGCACCTGATCCCGGTGCACGCAAAAGAAGAGCTGGCGAGTGCCATCACCATCACCGCGACTCCTGCCCGCCACTGGGGAGCGCGCATGTTCAACGACACCCATCGCGGCTTCGGCGGCTACGTCATCTCGTCAGCCAATGGTCCGGCGATCTATCACGCGGGCGACACAGCGTACTTCGGCGACTTCTCTGAGATCGCCCGCCGCCTGCATCCCGAAATCGCGCTTCTCCCCATCGGCGCGTACTTCCCCGACAGCTATCGCTCCGTGCACACCAGTCCGGAAGAGGCCCTGCGCGCATTCCTCGATTTGCAGTCTGATGTCATGATTCCCATGCACTACGGGACATTTCGCCTCGGCCAGGAACCCATGGACGAGCCGCTGCCGCGCCTGCTTGGCGCCGCTGCCCGCGCCGATGTGCTGGATCGCGTAATGCCGCTCGCTGAAGGCCAGAGCTGGACGTCGAAGGAATCGCGTGCCCTTGAACGCGCGGGAACCGCGTAGCGCTCCCTACTGCCGCAACTCCACCAGCGTCGCCCCCTGGCCGCCTTCGTTCTGCGGAGCCTCGGCAATCGTGGCCACGTGCGGATGCGCCTTCAGAAACTCGCGCACGCCGCGGCGCAGAATCCCGCGCCATGGCCGTGAATCACGCGCACGCGCGGCAGCCCGGCGAGAAATGCGCGATCGAGATACTTCTCCAGCTCCTCGGTCGCTTCATCCACCGTCCGGCCGATCAGGTTGATCTCCATGCGCATATCGTCGGTGTTGGCGCTGGTGACGGAGACGTGCACGCCCTTCTGCTTGCGCCGCGGCCGCGAGGGGGTCCGCCGATCGGCCTCCTGCGCAGCAGACTTCCGAGGCTCCGCAAAGCTCGTCGCGCTTCACCCGCATCTTGATCGGTCCCAGCGCAACTTCAAAGAGATCCTTCTCAATTTCGCGCTGCACCACGGCAATCTTGTTCATCGACTTGATCCGCACCTGATCGCCGGGCGCGATGTGCCGGACACAGGTGCGGCTGCGCATTGGCATCGCCCTGGTCGGCGCCGGTGCGGTGCGCAACCACCGTCTGGTTGAAGCTCTCCTGAAACTCGCGGCGCAGGCGGTTGATGCGCCGCTCGGCTTCTTTCGAAAGCTTCTGCTGCGCGGCGCGATCCTCGATGGCGCGCACATTCTCGCGCATCTGGAATTCGAAGTCCTTCAGCAGCGATGCCAGCTTGGCTTCAAGTTCGCGCGTGCGGTTGCGCAGATTCCATGTCGCCCTCGCGCGCCAGTTTGCGTGCGTTCCTGGTTCAGCGCGTACTGCTGCTCGCGCGCCGCTTTGCGCTCCGTCTTCAAGTTGCGTCAGTTCGTTGTGCAGCTTGTCGAGGAAACGCGCGATATCGACCTGCTGCGAGCCGAGCCGCTCACGCGCGGCGGCAATGATGTTGCGATTCGAGCCCGAGCCGCTCGGCGGTCTGGATGCCCGCAGACGCGCCGGGAACGCCGAGGCGAAGCTGGTAGTTCGGCACCAGCGTCACTTCGTCCACGCCTGCCGCCGCATTCAGCACGCCCGGCGTGTTCGCGGCGTAGACCTTGAGCGACGTGTGATGCGTGGAGATCAGCGACCACGCGCCGCAGGCCAGAAAATGCGCCGCCACGGCGACGGCCAGCGCCGAGCCTTCTTCAGGATCGGTGGCCGAGCCAAGCTCGTCGAGCAGCACCAGCGAGTGCGCATCGGCAAGGCGCGAGAGGCGATCGAGATTCACGATGTGCGCAGAGAAGGTGGAGAGCTCCGCCTCGATCGACTGCGCATCGCCGATGTCGGCCAGGAACGCCGTGAAGACCGGGAAGCTGGCCGCAGCCGCCGGCACCGGCAGCCCGGCCTGCGCCATCATGGCCAGCAGCGCCGTGGTCTTCAGCGTCACGGTTTTGCCGCCGGTGTTGGGTCCGCTGATGATGAGCTGCCGTGCGTCGGTCGTCAGTTCCAGCGTGAGCGGAACGACGTGGCCGCCGGTCGCCCGCAGATGCCGCTCCAGCAGCGGATGACGCGCCGCGTTCAGGCTTAGCAGCTCGGGCGTGATGGCCGGCGCGACGCAGTTGTAGTCGCGGGCAAAGCGGGCGCGGGCCAGCAGCGCTGTCGACCAGCGCCAGAACACGCGCACCTGCAACCAGCGCATGCGCATAGCCGCCCACCTGACGCGTGAGCGCGACAAAGATGCGATGAATCTCCGCCTGCTCTTCTTCGAGCAGACGAACCAGTTCGTTGTTCTGCTCGATGGTTTCGAGCGGCTCGACATAGACCGTCTGCCCCGACGAGCTGGCGCCATGCACCACGCCGGAGACGCGCCGCTTGAGTTCGCTGCGCACCGGGATGACGAAGCGATCGCCGCGAATCGTGATCAGATCGTCCTGCGTGGAGCCTTCGCCGGCGAGGCTTGCGCAAGGCGGCGCGCAGCGACTCCTCGATGGCTCGCTGCTGGCGCTCCTGCTCGCGGCGGATGCGGTTGAGATCGGGCGAAGCATCATCGGCCAGTGAGCCATCGGGCTGAATCTTGCGCTCGATCGACTCGGCCAGCGGCTTCAGCGAACGAGCCGGCGAGCGCGGCGAGAGCTCCGACAGCCCCGGCAGCTTGCCGGCGATCCGCGCCGGAGGCTCACGCAGCAGAGCCTGCCAGGCGGCGATGTCGTTCGCCAGCCGGGCGATGGACTGCAATTCGGCGGCTTCGAGAGCGGCGTCGGGAATTTGCGCCTTGGCGGCGAGCTGAGTGGGATCGAAGAGTCCGCCGAGAGGAATGGAAACCTGCTCGCTCCAGCAGCAAGCGCACCTCGCCGGTGAGCTGATGCTGACGCGTGATCCAGGACTCGTCGGTCGAGGGCCGGAGCGCGAGGATGGCCTCGCGGCCGACCGGCGATGCGGCGTAACCGGCAGACAAAGGCGAGCAGCGGCTCCCACTCGAGAGCAGCGGTGTCGGCGTTTTCGACTGGAGACGGGATGGGATCGAGCAGAGGCATGTCCAGTGCCTAGTTTAGGTGGCCGGCGAGGTCTGGCGTCTCGGGTCTCAGAAGCGACGCCTGGGCAGCCTAGACTGTCGCCTGAGGACCGTTCGGAGTAGGACCCGGGCGCAGAGCGGCGCGCGCGAGTTGGCTCGGTGGACGATTGCGCCGGCAGGTTTGCTGGATTTGGAGTTTTGAATCCGTTCGCGGATTCGGCGGGTCTTCGTTTCGCCGGCTCGACTCGTGCGGATGAGCTCAGAGCTCTTGGGGGCGTAGTCGTTCACGTACCAGCCGGCGCCCTTGAAATTGAAACGTGGCGCGGTGAGCGGGCGGATCAAGCGTCGCCTTGCCGCATTTGGGGCAAACCGTCTCCGGCTCGGCTGAGAAGTTCTGGATTTTTTCGAATTGGTGGCCGCACGTGGTGCAGCGATAGGCATAAAGGGGCAAGGCGTTTCAACTCTCCCGATTGAAACACACACTCTCTATCTATTGTAGCGGCAGGGCGGAAGCCTTCTCCGAAATCCTCGCCCCGCCGTGTGATTCCGTTCGCTGGCTATTTGTGCACGGTGATGGGCACGGACGCGATCTTGATCTTCCCAGGCCAGCGTGATGGTGCCCTTTGCCGCCGCCATTGTCCTTGATCGTGTATTGCAGATTCTCGACCATCGACGGCGGTTTGCTCATATGCATCTTGGTTTTGCCGAGGTCCTGCGAGCCGTCGTAGGCGAGGCCCCACTCGCCGGTCTTCTTGTTGACGATGAGGGTCCAGTGCTCGGGATCGGAGATGTCGACGAAGAGGGTGTAGTCGCCCTTGGGACCGTTAGATCGCCGATCATCAGGTCGGCATCGGTGTGCAGGGTGGTGGCGGAGTTTGCTCCGGCGCGCCAGACGGGGTAATGCGGCGTGGTGGCTGATGAGGCCGTCCTTGGTGAAGATCTTGCCCTCGCGGCCTTTCACGCCGGGCGAGGAGTAGGTGATGGTGATCTCGTGGCCGCCGATGGTGGCCGTTGCCTTGGCTGGTGGGCTCGCGGGCGGCTTCTGCTGGGCAGAGCATGGTGGTGGCAGCGAAGAGAAGGCCGGCACATACGATGAGATGCTTCATGGTGTGATTCTCCTCCGCAGCGGCTTGAAACGACAGGCCGCAGCAACGGGAATGATTGTCGCACCGCGGGGCTCGATTCGGAAAGCGCCGGGCGCTCCGCATCTTGATGAGCCTGCTATGATGCGGCGGAAGGCATTGCATGCAGCAGACACGCAATCGATATCGGCAGGTGAAAGATTTCGCGCCGCGGTGGCGGAGGAGAAGCCGCTGCAGGTGGTGGGCGCGATCAACGCCTACACCGCGCGGATGGCCGAGGCGACTGGGTTTCGCGCGCTCTATCTTTCCGGCGGCGGCGTGGCGGCGAATTCGCTGGGCATGCCGGACCTCGGCATCAGCACCATGGAAGATGTGCTGACCGATGTGCGGCGCATAACCGACGTGACCACCCTGCCGCTGCTCGTCGATATCGATACCGGCTGGGGCGGTGCGTTCAACATTGCGCGGACGATCCGATCGATGATCAAGGCCGGTGCGGCGGCGGTGCACATGGAAGACCAGGTCGGCGCCAAGCGCTGCGGACACCGGCCCGGCAAGGAGCTCGTCCCGGCCGAAGAGATGGTCGACCGCATCAAGGCCGCGGTCGATGCGCGCACCGATGAGAAGTTCGTGATCATGGCGCGCACCGATGCGCTGGCGGGCGAGGGCCTCGACAGCGGCGATCGAGCGCGCGCAGGCCTACGTGGCGGCCGGCGCCGACATGATCTTTGCCGAGGCGGTGACGGAGCTGCGAGCAGTACACGCGAATTCCGCAAGGCCGTCGGCGTCCCGATCCTGGCCAACATCACCGAGTTCGGACAGACGCCGCTGTGGACGCGCGAAGAGCTTGCGGCGGCGGGTGTGGACATCATCCTCTACTGCTGCGCGGCCTACCGCGCGATGAATGCGGCGGCACTGAAGGTCTATGAGGCGATCCGCGCCGAGGGCACGCAGAAGCACGTGATTCCGATGATGCAGACGCGCGCCGATCTCTACAAGTACCTCGACTACCACTGCCTACGAGCAGAAGCTCGACGAGCTGTTTGCGAAGGACAAAGAGCGAAGGTAGACACTTTCACCGCTGATCCATTAGCTTGATGCTCTGCGGGGGTCGCAATGAGCAACGAAGGGAATACCGCGACGGCAACGTTCAAGCCGAAGAAGTCCGTGGCGCTTTCGGGCACGCCGGCGGGCTCGACTGCGCTGTGCACGGTGGGGCACAGCGGCAACGATCTGCACTATCGCGGATACGACATCAAGGACCTGGCGGCGCACTGCGAGTTTGAGGAAGTGGCCTACCTGCTGGTGCACGGCAAGTTGCCGAATGCGGCGGAGCTTGCCGCCTACAAAGCCAGTCTGCGGCCGCTGCGCAGCTTGCCGGCTGCGGTGAAGCAGGCGCTGGAACTGCTGCCGCCCTCGACGCATCCGATGGACGTGCTGCGGACGGGCGTGTCGGTGCTGGGATGCGTGCTGCCGGAGGGCGAGAGTCACAAGGAGAGCGGAGCGCGCAAGATTGCCGATACGCTGCTGGCCTGCCTGGGTTCGATGCTGCTCTACTGGCACCACTACGCGCGCAACGGCAGGCGCATTGAGGTAGAGCGATTCGAGGATTCGATTGCCGCGCACTTTCTGCATCTGCTGCATGGCGACTGCGCCGAGCGCAGAGTGGACGGCGGCGATGCAGACGTCGCTGATCCTGTATGCCGAGCACGAGTTCAACGCATCGACATTCACCGCGCGCGTGATTGCCGGGACCGGTTCGGACATCTATTCGTGCATCGCCGGCGCGATCGGCGCGCTGAAAGGGCCGAAGCACGGCGGCGCCAACGAAGTCGCGCTCGAGATCCAGAAGCGCTATCAAAGGCCGGACGAGGCCGAGGCCGACATTCGGTGGCGCGTAGGCGAACGCGAGGTGATCATCGGCTTCGGCCATCCCGGTGTACACCATCAGCGATCCGCGCAGCGACATCATCAAAGAAGTGGCGCGCGAACTTGCAAAAGCCGGCGGCGATATGCGGCTGTTCGACGTGGCGGAGCGGATCGAGAGCCACCATGCACGAAGTCAAGCGCATGTTCCCGAATCTCGACTGGTACAGCGCGGTCGCGTACGACCTGATGGGCGTTCCGGTGGATCTGTTTACGCCGCTCTTCGTGATGGCGCGAACGGCGGGCTGGTGCGCGCACGTGATCGAGCAGCGGCAGGACGGGAAGATCATTCGGCCGTCGGCGGTGTATACCGGGCCGGAGAACTGAGAGTTTGTGCCGATTGCAGAGCGGGAGTAAGTCGTCGGTCTGATAGCTCCCGCCCAGTCTCAGAAGCGAGACCTGGGCACCCAGACTTCGATGAGGAGATTCGCGTTGTCATCGCACATCAGCAACGAACGGCCCGCGCCCGACAAGGTCATCACCGACATTGCCGACTACGCGCTGGGATACGAGATCAAGAGCGATCTGGCCTACGAAACGGCGCGCTACTGCCTCATCGATACGCTGGGCTGCGGGCTCGAGGCGCTCGAGTATCCGGCGTGCACCAAGCTGCTGGGGCCCATTGTGCCGGGCACGGTAGTGCCGCATGGCGCGCGAGTGCCGGGAACGAGCTATCAGCTCGATCCGGTGCAGGCCGCGTTCAACATCGGCGCGATGATTCGCTGGCTCGACTTCAACGACACGTGGCTGGCGGCGGAGTGGGGACATCCTTCCGACAATCTCGGCGGCATTCTCGCGGTTGCCGATTGGCTCTCGCGCACGGGCGCTGCGGAGGGCAAGCCGCCGCTGACGATGCGGCAAGTGCTCACCGCCATGATCAAGGCGCACGAGATTCAGGGCTGCATTGCGCTGGAGAACTCGTTCAACAAGGTCGGCCTCGATCACGTGGTGCTGGTGAAAGTGGCGTCGACCGCCGTTGTGTGCGCGCTGCTGGGACTGAATCGCGAGCAGACCATCAATGCGATTTCGCTGGCGTGGGTGGATGGGCAGAGCCTGCGCACCTATCGCCACGCGCCGAATACCGGCTCGCGCAAGAGCTGGGCAGCGGGCGATGCGACCAGCCGCGCGGTGCGCCTGGCGCTGATGGCGCGCGCCGGCGAGATGGGCTATCCCTCGGCGCTGACCGCGAAGACGTGGGGCTTCTACGACGTTTCGTTCCGCGGGCAGGAATTCAAATTCCAGCGGCCCTACGGCAGCTACGTGATGGAGAACGTGCTGTTCAAGATCAGCTACCCGGCCGAGTTTCATGCGCAGACGGCGGTAGAAGCGGCGATGACGCTGCACGCGCAGCTGGATGCGATGCGGCAAGTCCGCTGAGGATATTCGCAGGATCACGATTCGCACGCACGAGGCGTGTCTGCGCATCATCGACAAGAAGGGCCCGCTGGCGAATCCGGCGGATCGCGACCACTGCGTGCAGTACATGATTGCGATTCCGCTGATCTTCGGCCGGCTGACGGCGGCGGATTACGAGGACAAGCGGTCGCTGTGCCGATCCGCGCATCGACGCGCTGCGCGCGAAGGTGGAGTGCGTCGAAGAGCCGCAATTCACCGCGCGATTATCACGACCCGGAAAAGCGATCGATTGCCAACTCGCTCCGCGTCGAACTGGACGATGGAACGGTGCTGGAAGAAACGGTCGAGTATCCGATCGGGCACAAGCGGCGGCGCGAAGAAGGAATGCCGCTGCTGGTGGAGAAGTTCAAGACGCAACCTGCGCGCGGCGGTTCGGCGAGGAACAGCAGCAACGAATTCTCGATGTGTCGCTCGATCGCGAGCGGCTGGAAGCAGATGCCGGTGAGCGAGTACGTGGATTTGTATGTTGTGTGATCCAGAGACGCTGCCATCCCGCCGGCGCTCGTTAACATCGCTGACGGTTGCAGCGCTGTGGGCCCGCGTGTTTGACTTGGGTCCGAAGGAAGACTCGACGCAATGGCATACATTCTTGCACTGGACCAGGGAACAACGAGTTCGCGCGCGATTCTCTTTGATGAAGCGGGCGCGATTGCCGCCGTGGCGCAGCACGAATTTCAGCAGTTCTATCCGCAGCCGGGCTGGGTGGAGCACGATCCGACCGAAATCCTGACCAGCCAGATGGCATGCGCGGTGGAGGTGCTGGGCAAGGTCGGAGCGCGGCCGCGCGATGTGGCCGCGATCGGCATCACCAACCAGCGCGAAACCGTGATCGTGTGGGAGCGCGAGACCGGCAAGCCAATTCATCCCGCCATCGTGTGGCAGGACCGGCGGACAGCTGCGCATGTGCAATGCTCTTGGAAGAGAGCGGCGTCGGGGAAGAGTCTCATCGAAGACCGGGCTGGTGCTCGATCCATATTTTTCCGCGACGAAGATCCGCTGGATCCTGGACAACGTGCCGGGTGCGCGCGCAGCGGGCGGAACGCGGCGAGCTGGCGTTCGGCACCGTCGACAGCTGGCTGATCTGGCATCTGACCAGCGGCATGCGGCACGTGACCGACGTGACCAATGCTTCGCGCACGCTGCTCTACAACATCGTGAAGGGCGAGTGGGACGCGGAGATGCTGCGCATCTTCGATGTTCCTGCGAGCATGCTGCCGGAAGTGGTGTGGTCGAGCGAGCGCGTCGGCGAAGTGACCACCACGCTCGGCCTGGGCGGCATTGACGATTGCGGGAATCGCTGGCGACCAGCAGGCGGCGCTCTTTGGACAACTGTGCTGGAGCGCGGGCGAGGCGAAGAACACCTACGGCACCGGCTGCTTCCTGCTGCAGAACATCGGGACGGAGTTTGTGCGATCGAAGCACAAGCTCATCACGACGCTTGCGGCGAGCGCGCAGAAGCGCCTGGAATACGCGCTCGAAGGCAGCATCTTCATCGGCGGCGCGGTGGTGCAGTGGCTGCGCGACAATCTTAAGCTGATTGGCTCGTCGGCAGAGGTGGAAGCGCTGGCGGCGAGCGTGCCGGACACGGGTGGCGTGGTGTTTGTGCCGGCATTTGTGGGGCTGGGCGCGCCGCATTGGGATCCGCATGCGGGCGGTCTGCTGATCGGGCTGCGGCGCGATACCAAGCCCGGGCACATTGCGCGAGCGGCGCTTGAAAGCATCGCCTTCCAGGTGGCCGACGTGCTGGAAGCGGTGCACAGCGAGACGGGAACTCCGCTGGGTGCGCTGCGCGTGGATGGCGGCGCGGCGGTGAACGACCTGCTGATGCAGTTCCAGGCGGACGTGCTGGGCGTGCCGGTGGTGCGACCGCGGGTGACGGAAACGACGGCGCTGGGTGCGGCGTATCTTGCGGGGCTGGCGACGGGATTCTGGGCGAGCCCGGAGGACGCTGCGAGCGAAAAGCGCCAGGACGACGTGCGCTTTGAGCCGCGGATGGATGCCAGGACGAGCGGGCGGAGCGGCGCAGCGCGCTGGCAGCGCGCGGTTGAGCGGTCCAGGAACTGGACTGGTAGGACGGAGTCAGATGCGCAGGGAAGAGATGCTGCGCAGGGTTCGCGAGCGCGCGAGCGGACAAGAGCCGTGGGACATTGCGGTGATCGGCGGCGGCGCGACCGGCGTGGGCGTCGCCGTCGATGCCGCGGCGCGCGGGCTTGACGTGGTGCTGGTCGAGGCGCATGACTTCGGCAAGGGGACCAGCAGCCGCAGCACCAAGCTGGTGCACGGCGGCGTGCGCTATCTCGAACAGGGCAATATTCCGCTGGTGATGTCGGCGCTGAAGGAGCGCGGGCTGCTGCGCCAGAATGCGCCGCACCTGGTGCACGACCTGGCCTTTGTGGTGCCGAACTATTCGTGGTGGGAGGCGCCGTTTTACGGCATCGGGCTGAAGCTCTACGACCTGCTGGCGGGCAAGTATGGATTCGGGCCTTCCAGGCTCCTATCCCGTGAGGAGACTCTGGCTCAACTACCTGCACTGGAGCCGGAGGAACTGCGCGGCGGCGTTGTCTACTACGACGGGCAGTTTGACGACGCGCGGCTGCTGATTCATCTGGCGATGACGGCGGCCGATCACGGCGCGACGCTGGTGAATTATTGTCCTGCAACCGGATTGTTGCGCGATGAGGAAGGCTACGTGAACGGGCTGACCGCGCGCGATGAGGAGACCGGCGAGGAGCTGACGATTTCCGCGCGCATCGTGGTCAATGCGACCGGCGTGTTCACCGATTCGGTGCGGCGCATGGCAGACGCGAAGGCCGAACCGTTGATGGTGACGAGCCAGGGAATTCACCTGGTGTTCGATCGCTCATTTCTCGAAAGGCGATACGGCGCTGATGGTGCCGCGGACCAGCGATGGGCGTGTGCTGTTTGTGATTCCGTGGCACGGGCACGCCGTTGCAGGAACGACGGACACGCCGGTGGATGCGCCGAGCCTGGAACCGAAGGCGTTCGACGAGGAGATCGAATTCATTCTCGAGACGGCGGGGCGATATCTGAGCCGTCCGCCGACGCCGCGCGGACGTGCTGGCGGTCTATGTGGGGCTGCGGCCGCTGGTGAAAAGCGACGGCGAGGGAAAGACCTCGGCGCTTTCGCGCGATCACGTGATTCACGTGGACACGTCGGGGCTGCTGACGATCACCGGCGGAAAGTGGACCACCTATCGGCACATGGCCGAGGACTGCGTGGATCATGCGATCACGCTGGGACGGCTGCGCGATGAGGCCTGCCCCACGAAGAACCTGACGGATTCACGGGTACATGGAAGCGCCGAATCGGACGAGCGCAGCGAGGATCAGCTCGGAGTCTACGGTTCCGATGCGGAGGCGATTCGCGCGCTGGCGTGGGGATCCGGGCTGGCCGCGCGGCTGCATCCGGAGCTGCCGTACATTGCGGCTGAGGTGGTGTGGGCGGCGCGCACGGAGATGGCACGCAGCGTGGAAGATGTGCTGGCGCGGCGGACGCGGGCGCTGTTTCTGAATGCGCGGGCGGCGATGGCGATGGCCGAACCGGTGGCGCGGCTGCTGGCGGCGGAGCTGGGGCGCGACGAGGCGTGGGTTGCGGCGCAGGTGATGGAATTCTGCGAACGTTGGCGAAACAATATATGGTGTTAAGGGCAACAGCTGTCCGGACACGGAGGTCGGAGCTGATGGCGTACAATTGCACGCACGTGAAGGATCATGCGAAGAAGTGAAGCCGCATACCAAGGGCTGCGAAGAGTGCCTGAAGACGGGGGACACGTGGGTGCATCTGCGCATGTGCCTGGAGTGCGGCCATGTGGGCTGCTGCGACTCATCGCAAGAATCGCCATGCGCGCGCGCACTTTCACGAAACGCAGCATCCGCTCATTCAATCCGCCGAACGCGGCGAGGACTGGCGCTGGTGCTACATCGACGAGACGTATCTGTAACGATGCGGTGGGTGTCAATACTCCGCTAGACCATCTCGGCGCATATTCGCGCTGAGCCGATCCTGAATGGCTGCGTGCTGAAGGAAACCTACGATGGCGCCGGCGGCACAGGCGGACAGAGTTTCAGCATCTTCGATCGGACCCGCGGAGTGTGGCACCAGACCTGGGTTACGAGTCATGGCCAACTGCTCATCGTCGAAGGCGCGTCGACGAATGGGAAGATGGTGCTGAGCGGCTCCGACAAAGCGCCGGACGGAAAAGACCGGCTGGTTCGCGGAACCTGGATTCAGCAAAATGGAACCGTTCGCGAGACAGGTGTGCGATCAACGGACGGCGGCAAGACGTGGGAGCCTGGTTCGATCTGATCTTCAAGCCCGCTGCTCACCCTGGTGAAACCAAATCGAAGTGACGCGCGCAGTCCGGCCGGCATGCGGCCGTAATCGCGAATTCACGCCAGCTCCACTTCAATCGTCTTGGAGCCTGGATCGAGCTTCGCGATCTTGAAGCTGCGGATCTGGCCGGCATGCAGCGGCTCGGGCGCGGCCGATGGAGCGGGCGTACTTCCCTTCCAGCGGGACTGCAGCATCGAAGAGAGCGAAGACAGATCGGCTTTGCCAGCGGGCTTGCTCTCTGGCGCAGTCGCCTGTTGCGGATTTCGCGACGCGGCAGGTGGCGCGGATGCCTTCGCCGAGTTCGACGGTCGCACCGCCCGGCGATTCGTCGACCACGCGGCCTGAGACGACGTCGCCCGGCTTGTGTTCGGCGATGTACTCGTCGATGCTGGTGGGAACAAGCTGCTTCATGCTGAGCTTGATCTGGCGCTTTTCAGGCGCGATGGCGAGCACCTGCGCTTTGACCACTTGACCGGCGCGCAGCACATCCTGCGGATGATTGATGCGCTTGTCGGCGCTGATCTCGCTGACGTGAACCAGGCCCTCGACGCCTTCGGCGATCTGCACAAAGGCGCCGAACTTCATGAGCTTGGTGACCGGTCCTTCGACCTGCGAGCCGACCGGGAACCTGCTTGGTAATGTCGGACCACGGGTCGCTCAGCGTCTGCTTGAGGCCGAGCGAGATGCGGCGCTCTTCGGGCTTGATGGCCGAGAATGACCGCGTCGACCTGTGTCGCCCTGCTTGAGCACATCGCTGGGATGGCGAATCTTTTTGCCCCAGGACATTTCAGAGATGTGGATGAGGCCCTCGACGCCGGGCTCGATCTCGACGAAGGCGCCGAAGTCGGCGAGCCGAGTAACCGTGCCGGTGATGCGCTGTCCGGCCTGGTACTTCGCCGGGCGCGGCATCCCACGGCTCGGGTTGAAGCTGCTTGAGGCCAAGCGAAATCTTCTTCGTCTCGGGATCGATCTTGAGAATGCGGACCTGGATCTGCTGGCCGACGGAGAGCACGTCTTCGGGCTTGTTGACGCGGCTCCACGAGATGTCGCTGACGTGCAGCAGGCCGTCGACGCCGCCGAGATCGACGAATGCTCCGTAGGGCATGAGGCTGCGCACCGTGCCGTCCAGCACTGTCGCCTGCCTTCATCGCCGCCAAGCGGCCCTCCTGCTGCAGCGCGGGCCTGTTCTTCGAGCACCACGCGGCGATCGACGACCACGTCTTCGTCGGTCGACGTCGAGCTTGGTGATGCGGCAGGTGATCTCGGTGCCGACCAGCTTTTCGAGCTCGGCTGCATCGCGGGTGCCGCTGCGGCTGGCGGGCATAAAGGCGCGCACGCCGATGTCGACGGTAGAGGCCGCCCTTGATGACGGCGGTGACGGTGCCGACGACGGCGAGCTTCTGCGCGAAGGCTTCTTCGAGCGCGGTCCAGTCGCGGGGCTGGGCAACTTTGAAGCGCGAGAGCTCGTAGTAGTCCTCTTCGTTGCGGCCCTTGACCGAGACGGGAACCTTGTCGCCGGGCTTGACGCCCTCGGCGTTGTTCGCGAAAGCGGAGCGCGGCAGAACGCCTTCGGTCTTGTAGCCGATGTCGACGAAAACCTGCTCGGCGGAGAGAGAGACGACGGTGCCCTTCAATCTGCTTCGCGCCGGACTCGGGCTTGTGCGTGTGGCTGCGCTCAAACTGCGGAGGATGTCGGCGAAGTTTTCCATGCGGCTCGGCGGGCTCTTCGACGGCGGCTCAGTGCCGGATTCAGCCGCGCCTCAGTGGTAGCCACTGTGGCCTTAACGGATCGGTGCGCGGGATCTGCAATCTCCGCGTGCATGCGTCAGTTGCGGACGCTCGTCTGCCGGACGCAGCGGTTTGCTCGCTGGTCGTGTCGGCAGTTTCGGGGGTTGGCTGGGACTCGGGAATGTCGTTCGTCGCTCATGGTGTCTACTGTTCCATTGTCCCACGCGAGCCCGGCACGTTTGCGCACGCGCCAGGCTCCCGTTAACTCAAGCTCTACTGCGGGAATTCCGCCACCTTCGGCGTCACGCGACCCGGCGCAACGTGCGTGGGACCGCCTTTGTCGTCGATGACGTTGGAGATCTCGCCGAGGTTGTCGAGGGCGACGGTGATCATGTGGTGGAAGCGAACGCCGGGCGTGACGGGCACTTCGATGGCGCGCGTCAGCGTCGACATTGGGATGGCGGAAGACGCTGTAGATGCCGAGACCCCAGGCTTCGTGGCGTCGTCACGTTGTCCGCCACTTTGTAGGAGGCCCAGCCGTTTGTGCCGGGCGCGGAGGTGAAGCTCGGCTGGTCGGGCGGATCGTAGGGAATCTCGGATTGGTAGAAGTAGGTGCGGCCATGGTTGCCGTTCCACAGCACCTGGAATTGCTGGTGATGCTCGACGAAGAGGCCGTAGGCGGTGACGTTGTTGCCGTTGACGACGAGGCCGTTGTCGCTGAGGTTGCTGGTCCAGCCGACGCCGTTGCCATGATCGGCGCGCCAGATCCAGGTGTGATCGATGATGGTGTCGTTGGAGTTGACGCGGAGATTGACCTTGACGCTGCCCACGCCCGCTCCGCCATCGCGGAAGAAGACGTCGTGCAGCAAGATGGGATTCTTCGCGTGCGATGCGTGGCTGCCTTCGGGGCCGATTTCGACGAGCACGGGAGAGATTTGCTCGCCCGCGTCGAAGAGGATTCCGGCGATATCGATGCCGTCGACGTCGGCGGTGGTGATGGCGGCGGTGCCGTTGGTCGGGCGCAGCGTGGCGAAGCCGAGGCCGATCACCAGCGTGTTGGGTCGCGTGACGCGAATCGGTTCGGTAAGGTCGTAGATGCCGGGCGTGAGCAGCAGATTCTTGCCCTTCGCCAGTTGCGCATTCATCGTGGCAGCGGTGTCTCGGCCGGGCTGCGCAATGTAGAACTGGCTCAGAGGAACGGTCGTGCCCGGCGTTGATCCGCCGTGCCAGGTGATGCCCTGGCTTTCCGTCTCGAGCGCAGGAACGCGCACGCTCCAGTTCCCCTTCGCAGTCGACTTCAAGAAACGGCTTCTCGCGGACAACGGGCGTGCGCTCGACCTTGGTGTAGGGCGGCTGCGGCCACTCGCCCGCGGGCGGATGCGGGATGCCGACGAAGACCATGTTCCAGTTGGCGCCGGTCCAGCTGCCCCACTCGCTGTTGCGCGAGATCCACTGCTGCTGCGGGCCCGCGCCGACGTTGCCGTCGATGAGCGAGTCGGACATCCATCCGCCGCTGGCCCATCCGCCTTTCTGATGAAGCACGATGTTGCCCAGCACATGCATGCGGCGAAACGGCACAGCCTGCGAAACGGCCCACTGCATGGTGCCGCCCGTCGGCGTGACGGAAAAGCCTTCGGCAGCGCGCCAGAAGGTGCAGGTGGCATTGTTGCGCGGCAGGCTGGCATCGGAGTGGACGTTGCCGATGATGTGGACCGCATCGGGCGTGGCGCCGAGGCCGAGCACCTCGGTGTAGAAACCGACCGGAACGTCGACGTGGTATTCGCCGGGCAAAAAGAGCAACGCGTAGCGGGCCGGGCCGAATTCGCTGTGCTGCTGGATGGCGTAGACCTTGTCGATCTGGGCCTGGATGTCAGCCGATGGCATCGAGGGATCGAAGAGCAGCACGTTGGGACCGAAATCAGGATGCGCCGGTCTCCCTGATCCAGCGACTGTGCCATGCCGTCGCAGCCGGCAATGAAGCCGCGAAGAGAACAAAATGAACAAAGAACCCGTTGTGAGCGCCGGCAGACTCGAGGTGTTCCTGCTTTCAGCATGGCCATGTTTTTCCTGAAATCTGGATTGCGATGACCTAAGCATCGTATGCCATTCGCCGTGCATCACGCTCGTAGTCGGTGGACACGGCGCGGTCTGGCAGGCGAGAATTGCGCTCGCACGGGAAAGGCTCCATTCATGGGACCTATTTCACGCAGGGACTTTGTGCGCCTCGGCGCGGGCGCGGTGGCGGCGGGCGCCGCGGCTAAATCGATTGTGCTGGAGCCGACTTTGCTCGCAGCGCAAACTACACTGACAGGGGCAGAAAGATTCGGTTCGTCTCGATCGGCACGGGGATTCGCGGATGCGATCTGCTGCGCTCGGCACGAAAGGTGCCCAAGCGGCGTTTGCATGGGCACCGCCGACCTGTACGACATGCATCGCAAGGCTGGCGTGGAGGCCTACGGCGCCGACATTCCAACGACGCGCGACTATCGCGACTTGCTCGACCGCAAGGATGTGGACGCGGTCATCGTGGCCGTCGCCGACTTTCAGCACCGGCGCGTGGTGCTGGATTGCGTGGCCGCGGGCAAGGATGTGTACTGCGAGAAGCCGATGTCGCACAACGTGGCCGATGGTCTCGCGATGGTGAAGGCGGTGCGAGGAGGGCAAGCGGATCTTTCAGGCCGGCAGCCAGCGCGTGAGCAACACTCGTCTACAAGAAGGCCGCGGAGATTTACAAGTCGGGACGCCTGGGCGAGGTTACGTCGATCGAGGCTCATACGGATCGCAACTCTCCATCGGCGGCGCCTGGGTGTACCCGATTGCGCCGGATGCCAGCGCGGAAACCATCGACTGGAAGACCTGGCTGCGCGATGCGCCTGCAACGTCCGTTTGACGCGGCGCGCTTCTTCCGCTGGCGCTGCTTTGCGGACTACGGCGAAGGCGTCGCCGGCGATCTGTTTGTGCACCTGCTTTCAGGCATGCAGTGCATCACCGGCATCAACGCGATTCCAGAGCGCGCGTATTCAACCGGCAGCCTCACGCATTTCAAAGATGGACGCGATTTCCCTGACCTGCTGGAAACGCTCTATGACTATCCCGGCGTAACGGTGAATGTGCACTGCAACCAGAACAACGCGGCAGGCGACTTCACCATCTTTTACGGGAAGGAAGCCACGATGATCGATCGATGGCAGAACCGCTCACCGTGACTCCGCAGGACACGCGGCCCGCAGCCGGAGGGCTACTCGCTGAATGGCTGGACCGCGGAGGCGAAGCAAGAAATACTGGACGACTGGCACGCGCGCATCCCGAGCCGCCGGCGCCGCTGCCGCTTGACGGAGACCTTTTCTGCGCCGCAGGGCTACGACGACACGGCCGATCACATTGCCAGCTTTCTTCCGCGCCGTGGAGACGCGCGAACACGTTGTCGAGGACGAAGTCTTCGGCAACAACGCGGCCATTGCGTGCCACATGGCCAATCATTCGTACTTTCATAAGAACGTAGCCACGTGGGACGCGGCCGACAGCAAACCATCAAGGGCTAGATGGGCCTTGAGGAGAACGACGCGAATGACTTTTTCTTCTCGCCGTAGTTTTTTGAAGATCTTCGGGCGCACTGGCTGCCGCGGCCTGCGTGGGTGCCGATCGTCTGATCGGCCGCTCCGATCCGCTCTGCCGATCGGATTGCAACTCTACTCGGTACGCAACCTGCTGCCCAAGGATTTTGAGGGCACGCTGCAACAGCTGGCCGCCGCCGGATACAAGGAAGTGGAAGCAGCGGGATACTTCGACAAGACGGCTGCAGATTTCGGCAATGCCATGCAAAAGGCCGGGCTCAAATGCATGAGCACGCACCATCAGCTGGTGCAGTTGAAGTCGCAACTCGACCAGTTGATCGAGTACGGACAGGCGCTCGGGCTTGAATACATCATCTGCTCGTGGGCGGGCGTGCATCGCGATCCCACGCGCACCGGCGATCTCAACCTCGATGACTGGCGCTATGTCGCCGACCAGTTCAACACGATTGGCGCAGAAGGTAAAGGCGCCGGCATGACCTTCGGCTACCACAATCACACCATCGAGTTCGCCAAAGAGAACGGCATCGTCTACTTCGACGAATTGCTCAAACGCACCGATCCCAAGGTCGTGGAATTCGAGATGGACTGCGGCTGGGTAGTAGTCGGCGGACACAATCCTGTCGAATACCTGAGCAAATTCCCCGAGCGCTTTCCACTGCTGCACGTGAAAGACATGGTGAAACAGCCGGACGGCAAATGGCGCAACGTCGTCATGGGCAAGGGCACCATCGATTACCGGCCGATCTTCCGTGCCGCAACCGGACTGAAGCACTACTTCATCGAGCAGGAAGAATTCGAAGGCGACCCGATGACGGAACTGCACGAAGACGCCGACTACATGAAGAAGCTGGATGTATAAGAGCGACGCGGCACCGCGGGAGGAGTGGTATCACAAGAACCTGGGAGGAGTCTTGCCTGACGCGCAAAACTCCGCAAAACCAGCGGAGTACTTAATAGCTGCGTAAAGAATGGGGTTTCATCGCTAACTGGCTGACCTGCTTGCCGCGAAGCGGCGCTAACTCGCTGCTTCAGTCACAATAATCAAACCGGTGCGCTCTCAGGCCCTCGCGGCGGTCGAACTTCCAGTAAGGTTGGGGGTTCCAGCTGCGTCAACGCACAAAGGCAAAAAAATCCCCCCGAGTTCTCGGTCCAGAGCGTGTCAACGTCCAAATCCCCGGCGCGGTGTCAATAACCGAATCGAAAAACTATTCTGCATTTCCATTTACATCAACCGTTTACAGTCAGCCGCAATTTGCAGGCTATTTCCTTGCCCGTTGCATAATGACATTAGATCGATCTCCATCCACAGGAGCTTTCACGGGTCTGATGCATGTCTAATTGGCTAATCTCGTTCCCTGAGCTCAACTCTTTTGCTGAGAGATATCTACAGCTAAGTCGAATTGACAGAATCATTTGGCGCGAACTCTCCTCTCAACTCAGTGAAACCGGGGCACTTACTCCCAGAGTACGGGGGGGAGGGGCAACAGGCAACCAAACAGTTGCATATTGTGACTCTCCGGGCCGACGCCACGGCGTCAATGCAAGCGTCCTCAAACCCCGGTTCACGCAACCTGTTCTCGGTTCAGATAGGCTTGACTTATGGACATCTTCGACGAGAAGCGCGCGGAACTTGAAAAGCATGAATTCATGATGGGCGTGGAGCGGGGACGCCTGGCCGTAGCTCTCGACCTGATTACCGATTCCCTGATCATGGTCGGCCAGCATGGCGTCTACTGCGCATCGAGCCGCAATCCGTCGAAGCCCGCGCTGGATTTGCAGGCTGTTCTAAGTGGAATGGAAGGAGCCAAGGCGCTGATTCAGTCGGTGATGGAAGAGCTGAGGATAAGCCGCGAACAGGCGTTTGGGAACAGCACACAGCGATGATGGATCAGCGATGAAAGCCGCATGACGCCGATCTTTATTTCACGGTCACATGGGAGGCAGGTGTCGGAGCGGGGCTTACGTTGCCCGACGGCCGCCTCGTGACACTGCTTCACCTCTTGCAGATCCGGCCAGGCACAGGCCATGAAGCCGGAAAAGAACATAACCACAATGAGAAGTTTTGCTTGTAGCTCGCTCATGTCGACCTACACTATTCCTTTTCCGTCCCTGCGGCCATGTCTCATTCGTGCCCAAACGAGCATTTTTTGGGCATCCATCTTTGGGCTACCAAAGACCTCAGTTAAGTCACATGTTTTGCGGGTTTCGGGCCGGGAATCGGGGCAAGCGTAGGGAGACTGAGTAAGGTATGGTGCGCCCGGAGAGATTCGAACTCCCGACCTAATGCTCCGGAGGCATTCGCTCTATCCAGCTGAGCTACGGGCGCGCTCTATCAGCATACCGCATTCCCAGGTTTCAAATGCCGCTTTGGCGTGCGCCTCAGTTCGAGCCAACCGGGACCCCGCCCACGACCGGCGCCCCGGTCAAATGACCTAGACTAAACTTTTGGCCGCCTCACAATCTCTGTGCCGGCGGACTGAAGGAACGGGGACGTAAAGGAACTTCATGCATTTTGATTTTCATTTCACGGCGCTTTCGATCTTGTGGACCCTGACTTTTGCCTCACTGCTGGTCCTGCTCGTTGTCCTGATGGGACGCGACCGGGCGCGGCGCTTTCCCTGGTTCACGGCGTCGATCGTGCTGGTCGCCCTGCGCCTGCTTACGAACCGAGCTTCTGCATGACCGGCTGCCGCCGATCACCATGGGTGCGATTGCCATTTCCCTGGCCGACCTTTCCGTGCTTGTGGGACTGATCCTAATGGTCGAGATGGCGCGTCATGCCTTCAGGAATGCCAGTCGCGCGGGCATGGACCGCCTGGGGATTGATTCTGCTTGCGATAGCCGGCATCGTCGTGTGGAAGTGGGGTCCGTGGCCCCAGTGGAAGGCCCTCACATTCGACACGGCCATTGCTAGGTTGCAATTCATGCAGCTGTTCGCCGTGAAGACCGGCCTGCTGATGCATGTGCTGGCCATCGTGCTCGGAATTCTGGTGGTCGCTTTTGGAGCCCGCTATGGCGCCGGCTGGCGGAGCCATGTGCAGCGCATCATGATCGGGCTTTCAACCGCATCTCTCTCGCAGCTTTCAGTGCAGGGCGCATTTGAAACCATCGTGCATCACACCGTTGTCGATTCACGCCCGAAATACGACCACCTGATGAGCCTGCAGGAGAAGCTGCTCAACGGCAACAGCGCGGTCTACGTCATCGTGCTGATCTGGTGGATCGTTTGCCTGTGGATCGACGAGCCGGGTGCGCAAAGTGCAACCGGCGCTCCGGATCCTGCGGAGACAGTTCCAGCACCCGCGGACGAAGCCATCAAAGATTAGCGATCGCGCGCCGCTGCGCTACACCGCGAAATCGATGAATCCACGCTGCGGATCGGTGTTGACCAGCTTCACCGTCACCTTGTCGCCCACGTCGAGCCCCTTGGAGCCGGGCTTTCCTGCATTCATCAGCATCCCCTCCACGTGCACGATCGAGCGCCCTCACAAACGTGCCGGACTGGTTCACGCCGGTGACGATGGCCGTGGAACGTCTGGCCGATGCGCGGATGCAGGACCACGGCGGCGATGCGCTTCTGCATGATGCGCTCCACCTTGCGTGCCGCATCTTCCATCTGCGTGCAGCGCAGCGCGATCGTGTTCAGGTCGGCGTCCGAATAAGGCGGCGCGGCCTTGGCGACATACGCCTTCATCAGCCGCTGCGTCACCATGTCCGGGAATCGCCGGTTCGGCGCCGTCGAATGCGTGTAATCCTGCACCGCAAGGCCGAAGTGGCCCGGTGAAGGCTCATTCGGCTTCACCAGCACGTATTCGCCCGGCCCCATCAGCTTGATCACCGTCAGCGAGAGATCCGGAAAGTGCTCCGGATCCTTCTGCTTCTGCGCCAGCAGAAAATCGTTCAGCGCCTTCGAATCCGGTTCGTCGGGCAGCTTTGGTTCCCAGTCCATTGGCCACTTCGACAATGCGATCCCAGCGTTTGGGCGTGCGCACAATCGCGCCGGATCGAAGCGACGCCGGCCTGCTCGAATATGCGCGCGACGACGCCGTTGGCCGCCACCATGAACTCCTCGATCAGCGATGTGGCGCGGTTCTTCTCGAGCTTGGTGATGTCGACTGCCTGATCTCGGCCGCCATCACGGGATGCGTCTCAATGGTTTCCAGATCGAGCGCGCCGTGCTGGAAGCGGCAGCCGAGCATGTTCTGCGCGGCCTTGTCCTGCAGCTTGAGCTGCGCGGCCAGATCGGCGTTTGCGGCAACCTTCTGCCGGCGCCGGCCCGTGCCCTCGAGCCACGCGCCCACGCTGTTGTAGGCCAGCTGCGCACGGTTGCGAACCAGTGCCGCGATAGACCTTGCCGTCCGACACCGTTCCGCTCGAGTCGACGGCGAACTCGATCACCATCGCGACACGATCTTCGTTTTCGTTCAGCGACGTGATGCCCTCCGAGAGATCCGCGGGCAGCATCGGAAAGACCTTCACGCCGGTGTAGACCGAGGTCGTCTCAGTCTGCGGCGTGCTTGTCGAGCAGGCTTCCGCGCGGTACACGCGCACGTCCACGTCAGCCACGCCGATCAGCACGCGAATGCGGCCGTCCGGCAAGCTGCTCGGCCCATTCGATCTGGTCGAGATCCTTGGAGGTGTCGTTGTCGATGGAAGACCACAGCAGATTGCGCAGATCCTGCGCGTCCGGGTGCAGATGGCAATTCAGGATGCGCCTTGATGGTGAGCGAGTTCGGTGTCGGTTCCGGCAGGAAAATCAGGCTGAAACCCGTTTTCGATCATGTCGGCGTGCGCCGCCGCCACCAGGTCAAAGTGCAAGGTCTTGCGTGGAGTGCATCGTGAAATGGGCCCTCTTGGATGGAAGAGCCAGCCTATCACGCGGTCAGGTAAAGAGCAGTCCCCGGCACAAGACCCCAAGGGGCGGCCTGCAGTGCCGCCCCATCCCCAACCGTGCACAGGCACGATTATTTGAATGCCGAGATCCGACGAGAACCTTGGGCTTGGCCTCGTCCACGGCCAGCAGGTTGTGGCACGCTGAGCAGTCCTGCGTGATGGTCTTGCTGCCGTCCTTGGAACGTGGTCGCCATCGTGGCAGCGGAAGCAGCCGGGATAGCTCATGTGCCCGATGTGATTCGGGTGCGTTCCCCAGGTAACCTTCATGTCGGGAAATACGTTGGTGGTGAACACGGTGACCAGCCCTTGGCCCGCGGCCTTGACGAGATCAGGATGCTGCGGCCAGCACATCCGGATGCTCGTCGCGATAGAACTGGCGTGAGCTGCTGCGGGAATCTTCTCCCGCGCTTCGGCTTCTGTCGCGTAGTCGGCCTTGAGCAGTTCGAGGCCCTTCTTTGTGGACCCAGGGCAGCTCCGGACTGATGGCGCCTTCGGCCATCGCACGATTGAGCGCGTCTTCGGCGGTCTGCATGGTGTGTGCAGCGCGATTGTGGCAATCGATGCAGTCCATCACGCGGCGTTCACCCTGCGGAACGGCACCCTTTCAGGGTTGAAGGCCGCAAATGCCGTCTTCGAGCCGTCGGGATAGGTGCGCTCCACCCAGGGAATGGTCGTGCGCGTTGGATCGGTCGCGATGTATTCGATGTGGCCCAGGTGCACGCCGTGAATGCCGGTGAGGTGCGAGAGCGAGTCGATGCCGCCGAGATGCAGCACGACGACGCTCTGCGTTTCGGTGTTCTTTTCGTCGTCGGCAAAGCTGGACTTGACCAGCAGCTTTTCACCGACGAACTTGGCCGGCGTGTGGCAGCCTTCGCAGATTTCGCGAGCCGGGACGCAGATTGCGACACCGGCGACGGAATCGGCTTGGGATAGCGATTGAACGCGACCTCGACAAGCTGCTTGGTGCCGTTTACCTTGGCCTCAAAATAGGACTGCCGCGCCGGAACCGATGTGGCACTCGACGCAGGCCACGTGGGAGTGCGCGGATACCTTGTAGGCCGTGTACTCGGGATGCATGACGTGGCACGACTGGCCGCAGAACTGCGGCGAATCCATGTAGGCCGCGCCGCGATAACTGGCCATGGACACCACCAGCAGATTCACGATCGTCGCCACCAGAACGATGTCGAGGCCATGGCGGAACATGCGATCGTTGAGATCGATCTTGGGAAACTCGGCTGGAATCTGGCCTGCCAGCTGCAGCTTTCTGCGGCGGATGAACACGCCGACCGGAATCAGCAGCAGCCCAAGCACGAACAGTGCCGGCAATATCAGGAAGAAGATGATTCCAAGATACGGGTTGTCATTGGGCCGGCCAAACAGTTCCACCAGCCAGTAGCCGATCATGGTTACGCCAGCGGCGCTGGTGATGGCGCCGCCGGCAAGGCTGATGGGATTGTTGCCGAAGAACAGCGCCGGCCGCACCCAGTTCTCGCGGAATCGTCTGAAGCATTGCTAAGTTCCCCCAAGACAACGGTTAATTGGCCCGCTTCAGCCAGCTCCAGCACGAATGGCCTGTCGCTGCGATTCAGAATCTACGTCATGAAGCGGGCCAGTCTATGTCCTATTTCAAGTGTGCGGAAATAAGTCGACTGCATCCTTGATCTGCTCGTCAGTGAGTTTGGGAGACATGGCCTTCATCTTGCCCTTGCCGTTCTTCACGGAAGCAATCATGTCCGCCTGCCGAGTGCTTCTTGATGTCAGGATCGGACGCTGGCCTTCACGCCCATCATCTTCGCGATTCCCGGACTCGGCGTTCCGGCGCTGCCGTGACAGCTCTGGCAATTTGCTTTGTAAACCGCTTCACCCGCTGATTGAGCGAAGCCCATGGAACCGGCCAGACATACAGTCGCGGCCAGCACCGCCATCGATCGAATCGTCTTCGTCATTGCAAGACTCCTTCAGAAATTCATTTATGGCCAGATCGCCGGGGGCCATGCCCATTCATTTAGGAACCTTCTTGCTCAAACACCGGCTGCAACACGAAGTGGCTTCGCCTTGTGATGCGCACCAGGAACCATTCAACTGAAATCCGGCGCATGCTCATTGATTGAGATGCGCCGGCACCGCCTTCATTTATCGCACAACTACACATACCAATTGCAAACCAACTACGAACTACTCGACTGCCACTACAACTACTTCATAAACGTGCGGAAATACGTCGACTGCATCCTTGATTTGCGCGTCGGTCAACTTATCCTTGTACGGCTGCATCTTGCCCGATGCCATTGCGAACAGCATCGATCATCTGCGCTTCGCTCAGCTTCTTCACATCGGGATCGGTAGCCGGCTTAACCTTCATCGCCTTGCCTGCGCCGGAGTCGGCCAAGCCCTTTTCGCCATGGCACATCTGGCACTTCGCCTTGTACGTCGCTTCGCCCGACGATTGCGCGAAGCTCACTGTGCCAGCGACAAGCAAAACTGCCGTCGCTGCTACACGTATTGCGAATAATACTTTCTCATGCCTTGCTCTCCCAGGGATCTCCCCTCGCGTTGGCGCGGGGAAAATCGCTGACGAAAGAGATATCGTCTTAAAGCAGCCGCGGCACTTCGCCGAAATCCGTGACTGCGTCGTTCATTGATTGTTGGGTGGACTGGCAAAGCTCTGCGGTGTCCAGCCCACCCACGTTACTCAGAATGCGTACTTCACACCCAGAGTGACGACATCACCGTGGAACGTACGTGGAGCCGGACCAGGACCGCCGGCCTCATCATATCCATGGTGAACCCAGTTACCGTGCCACGCCCATTGTGGCGCGATGTTAACCACGCAGATCGCTGAAGGGCGAGATAACCTTGGACTGCAAGGCGCCCGGGACCATCAACGGGTTAAGAAATTCGGCAGTTCCGTTCGTATCCGTTACACGAGCACCGCCGTTATACCGGAAATACTTTGAAGGCGCCCAGCTGATTGCGCCGGAGAAGAAGTTCACCGGCGCATCATATCGGCCGCTGCCCAGGTAAAGCTGCGTCGAGGCCGACTGCGTGGGCAGCGTGCCACCCGGATTGTCGGCCGTCTGCAGGCAGGTCCCTACCGACCCCTGCGCGCCGATCGGCAACGGATACGCCGCCGTCGGAACAAAGATGTAGCACAGATTGGTCTCCGAAAAGACGTCGTCGTGTGCATAGTTCACATCCAAACTAAACTTCTCGTTCGGTGTGATCTCGGTCGCGAAGCTGATGTCGTGACTGTGTTCGAGGTGATTCACGAGCGGATCGTCGTTCTTGCCTTCGAAGTCATTGCCGGTTACGGCAAAGTTGATCCACTTCGCGGGAGTGACTACAGCGCGCGCCCTTACGTGATACACCTTATCCGGCGCTTTGCGTGTGTAGGTATCGCTCGGCGTGCTTGAACTGATCGACTTCCAATTGAGCGTGTCGAAGTTGACGTTCACGCGGACTGCACGGGATGGCGTGATAGCAGCTCCGAGCAACAGACCGTCCTGACGCCAGGTGAGATCGTCACCCGGATCCGTAATGTTCCGATGATCAAACCGCCATCCACCCGAGAGCTTTACCTCCGGCGTCACGGTAAAGATACCCAGCAGCGTGTTGCTGAGAATTCTCTGATTCAGGAAATTCACTACCGAGTTGGGCGTCGTGACAGTGGTGAGACTCGCGCTCGTGAGCGGAGTGAAATTTGACGTGGTCGCAGTCGGACTCGCCGATCAGAACCGTTTCGGTGTACGCTGTTGTATCCCGGGACGCGAAAGTCCCAGTAGTGAACTGCATCGGAAACAGAGAAGTATTTGCTCAGTTCCGCTTCAGCACTGTAGTCGGCATTTACGTTGATACGCTTGTTATGTGCGAACTGACCATTGGGACCGGAACCTGTTTCGACTTCCTCGCGAAGTACGGAACCCGATGGGAGCGGGAACTCGAGGCCCGGCCGATTCCTATGAACGTCTCGTTGAAGCTGTTCACGTTGCTCACGCCGCCGCTGTAAGTCACGCGGCCGTTCATCGAGACCCTGTCCCAGTAGTTCGAGGCAAACCGGAACTGCTCGGTCGGGAAACTCGTCCGCGTCGGCGCTACTTCGCTCTCCGTCGTCGTGCTGCTGCAGAATGGATTGGCGACGCCGTTGATCACGTTTTCGGTCTTGTTCGCGCCCGTGCCGCAGGTAACAGTGGGGCCGGTCAGGACGTTAACGCCGAATGATACCGGCGTTCCATTCGGACAGCGTGAACGGCGTGGGCGCCAACTGGAACGTTGTGTCGCCCCGGTAGAACGCAAAGAACTGGTCGTAGCTCAGCGTGGTGCGCTTGGCCAGCTTGAAGTCAACTCCGCCGGTGAAAGTGTCGAGCGAATTCCGGAACCATTGCGAAAGCTGGACGTCGCCGCCGCCGTGCAATGTTGAGAACGTCGGTCCCTCATTGGTGTTGTGGTTGTAACCGATGCGGAAGCTGATCCGTCGAAACCGGAAACAGCGTGAACAGCATGTCCGTGTTGCGCCGGACCGTGTTGAAGATGTGGAGCGAATCCGGCTCCGGAACCAAGACCGGCGTTGTCGCAGATGCCGTTGATAACAGCGAATTCGCCAGCAGGTTGTAATCGAAATAATTGCGATCGCGCCTGAAGCTGCCCGAGAAATCGTAGAGCTTGCCCTTCGACATCTTCAGATACGACACGTCGTTCGGTTCGCCGCCAAACCGAAGCTCGCGGTCGAAAGCGTGTCGAAGAACGGCGTCTTCGACGGATTCATGGTGCGGAGTTCGAGAGACTGGTTGAGCACGCGCAACCCAGTCCCTTCGTTCACCATCGTCGCCCACATCGCATCGCTGCCGTCCTTCCGGGTGATCACGCCGCCCAGTTCGACATTCGAATGCATGGCGTAGTTTCCGACCGTCTTTTCCTTCGGCTCGGCTGCGGGCTTCTTCTCGGTGGTTGGCTTTGCCGCTTCCGATTGAGTCGGCGAAGGCTGTTGCCCGAAGCCGCTGATCGCTCCGCCGATGGCCAGAATGGCCGCCAGGGTAAGGGTGCATAACCGGGAATTCTGATCCCCGGCCTGCGACCCAACCAGACTCTCTGCGAATTCTGTCTGTTTTGTCATCGCTCGCCCCTACTCAGTTCGAGTTGAAGAACACCGGACTCACGTTCGATCCGTGAATGCTGGTGTGGCAGATGGTGCAGGATTGGTACTGCGTCGCCTGGTTGTGCGCCGGCCCGAGCGGCTGACTCGTCGTGAAGTTCGGCGACGGCGAGTGGCACTGCAGGCAGATCGTGTTCACATTCGCGCGATTCAGCAGGCGTGGATTCGGTCCGCCGTGCGGGAAATGGCAGGCGGTGCAGCCTTCCGTCTTGACCACGTTGTGCTCATAGACAAACGGCCCCGCTGTCTCGCGTGTGGCACTTGGTGCAGACTGCATCCATCTGCGAAGACGAACGAAGATTCTTCTTGTTGAATGTGCCGTGCGGATCATGGCAGTCCGAGCACTTCATCAGGCCCTCTTCCACCTTGTGGTGAAACGGCATGTTGAACTGCGACTTGGTATCGGTGTGGCACTGGAAGCAGAGTTGCGGCTCCGAGGCCTTGAGCAGCTGCTCCTTGTCTTCGCTGTGATGAACACTGTGGCAGCTCAGGCAGCTCACATTGTTTTCGCCATGTGCGGTGCGCTCGAAGTTGGCGTGCTGGCCCTAGTGGCAGCTCAGGCACCTGGCGTCTACTTCCTTGGCCGTGGCCTTGGCAGGATTGAATATCTTCGTGACATCGCCGCCGCCGTCGACGTGCGCCTTGCCCGGCCCGTGGCAGCTCTCGCAGGTCACGCCCGTCTTTCCGTGCATCTCGGCGATTTTCGTGTGAGGATTCGAACTGAATCCCTTCGCAACCTCGTCGTGGCAGGTCGCGCAAGCTTCCTGGCCAACGAAATCACCTGGAGCGGATGCGGCTTGAGCAGCTTTCCCGCCGGCTGGACTTGCTTCCTGCGCCGAAGCAGCCACCGCCGCGGTCGCGAACAACACCACCAGAAGCAACAGCAACGAAGCGATCAGCGGTCCCGGCTTCAATCGCGGCATCCTGATCTCAAGCATTCCCGTTCTCGGCCCTGCTTTATGCATAAGCATTCACCTCGTGGTGAGCTCCCGTAGCGGGCTTCATGCTGTCGTCCGCAATCCCCCTCCGGCTGACTTCCAATTCCAGCGAGATCAGACAGATTGAGCTGGCCGGTCTTTCAGAAACGAAGCTGCATATCTGTGTGGAGCATCACCTTATGGGCGCAATCGTATCGCGCGGGGAAGTGCTGGTTCGGTGACCTCCATCACGTCGAATCACGCCTGCAAGAAGCTTTGCGGCTGAACAAAAACCCCGATGTATGACGGACGTGCTGGAGGTGAAGCCGCCAGCGAGAGAGACGGCGAGAGTTAGGCGTCGCAAGAAAGTGCGTCAGAAGTAACTGTGACCATCTTAAAAAGTAGCCATCTCTCGAAGGGCCGCAGGAATGCGATACTGACCCACCTGATAGAGCATTAGCGGATCGCACTTGTGCGCTGCTTCATGGACTGCTAGCTGGCGTTCTTCCTCCACCGAAGCCACAGTCGCGTAGCAAACGGTGCAGACCGAATCAAAGCTTCCATCTTTATTCTGCCGATGGGGAAATCTTTGTCTTGACAGTGTAGGCATTGTTGCGCCTCTTCCAAGGGTGAGATCGGCGATTCTCAGGGCAGACTATCTCTGTCAAGGCAATACGTCTGTGCAATTTAGCTCACATAGCGAGATGATTCTCGCCAGTGGGTTTGTCAAAGGCATAATCTCGAAGAATTTCCTCACAGGAACGCGACTCGACTACCGCCGCACATTTCGAGAAAATCGTGTCTTTTGGCTATCAGAACTGGGTCGATTACCCCAGAGACACGTGAGCCCCATCACATCCACGGAGCCGCGATATTCCTCAGACTGAGAGCGAGCAAATAGTATGACGGAATATGAAATCGCGGTGGGCCCGCCAAGGCGGCAAAAGACCCTTTCTCGCCAGTCTCCGATTGGTTGTGCGGCGTGCACTAATCGCCGTCCGGGCTGGTTTTGCTCGCTGGGCAGTGCAGTATTGGCCGATCTGGAACTCGTAACGAGCACCATCAGCCTCCCGGCGCAGGCCGCGCTTTTCACCCAGGGCGAGGATGCGCGTTGTCTCTACCTGATCTGTGCAGGCTACCTGAAACTCACCGCCGGCCGCGCCCAGGACAGGCAGATGATCGTGCGCGTCGCCGGGCCGGGTTCCGTGCTCGGACTGTATGCCGCCCTCTCTCACGGAGTGTACGAAGTATCGGCCGAATCGCTGACGCCGGCCCAGTTGCGTCCCGTCGAGCGCGAAAGATTCCTCACCTTTCTTCGCAATCACAGGGAAGCTCAAATGCGCGCCGTGCAGTGCATCTGCCAGGAATATCGCTTCGCATTGCAGGATGCCTGCCGCATCTCACTGGCAGAAACCGTCGCCGGCCGGCTCGGACGCCTGCTGCTGGAACTGGCCCACCAGATCGGCGAGCACGTCGACGGTGGCTTCCGGTTCCCGCTCCTCCTTACCCACGAGGAGATGGCCTCCATGGCCTGCACAACCCGCGAGACCGTTACCCGCACCCTCGGTCAGTTCCGCAAGGATGGGTCCATCTCGATTGAGGACTCAGTCGTTACGCTGCATCAGCCGGAACGGCTGCAAAACCTGATCTGAGCGGAGCCTCCTCAAACCCGCATTTGCGGCTTCCGCCGGGACTGCCTCCGGAGTCCAAGAGATATCATCGTAAGTGGGAGTATTGGCACGCGTATGATCCGTTTTGCAGCTTTTTGCTCTGTTGTTTTTTTCTCCTGCGCTGTGTTTGCACAGACTCCGGGTTCTTCACCGCCGCCTGTTCATGCCCCTGTTACCACCACAACTTCCCCCGAACTCGTGCAGTTCCAAAAGATTGAAGACTCCTGGGATGAGGCCGTAAACCAGCGTAATCAATACGGTTTGGAACTCGTGCTTTCGCCGCTGTTTCTCGATGTGGCTGCCTCGGGCGATATCACCACACGCAACCAGCAGATTGCCTACTTCATCACCAACGAGGACAAGACCCTGCACCTGGAGCAGAAAGTGATCACTGTCCGGATGCTGGGCGATACCGCGGTTGCGAACGGAACGTACGTCCTGCACCATCGCACATCTTCCGGGCAAGTGGATGAAAAGGGAGTGTTTACGCACGTGTTCGCGCGCGCTCACAACGGCTGGCTCTGTATCAACTCGCAGCGCACGGTGCTCCGCGAAGATGGCGGCAAAAACAAAAAGCAGTCCACCGCCGAATTGCCGTTCCACATCCCGATCTTCGGGAGGAGCGAAAAGAGCAACCCATAATTGCGGATCCGTGCAAAGAGACGGTATCGATCATCCTGCGTGCGCGTGCCGCCGGATCGGACAGCTGCCTAGCTTGCGCGGCTCACGTCCTGCGTCTTGCCTTCAGTCCGCCCCGCCGCCTGCACTCGAATCGATACGTGTACAAGGGATAGCGCGGCAGGCGTAACGCCGGGAATGCGGCTGGCCTGTCCGATGGTGCCGGGGCGTACGCGCTCCAGCTTCTCGCGCATCTCTCGCGACAGGCCGCTGATGACGCTGTAGTCGATCCAACCCGGAATGGCCACGGCCTCGGCGGCCTTCATCTTTTCGATTGCCTTTTTCTGCTGGTCGAGATATCCGGCAAACTTGATTTCGGTTTCGACGGCGCGCGCCTCGTTGTGCAACTGGGCCCGGCGCACCGCATCATCCTGCTCGACATGTGCCAGCTCTGCGAGCAGCGGATCAGTCGCCAGCGTGTCGCGGAGAGCCATCAGCACCGGCTCAATCGATACCTCCGGACGCTTCAACAATTGCGCCCAGGTCTGCCCATTCACCGCCCCCAGTGCGCCAAGCCCCGACGCAGCCAGTTTCTCCGCATCCACCTTGCGCGTGGTGAGCAGGTTTTGAAGCGCCGCCATCCGGGCCTGTTTCTGCTGGTACTCGGCCCACGCTTCGTCGTTGATGAGACCCAACCTCCGGCCGTGCGGCGTCAGCCGGCGATCGGCGTTGTCGATGCGAAGATGCAGGCGAAATTCGGCGCGCGAGGTGAACATCCGATAGGGCTCGTTCGTCCCCTTCGAGATCAGGTCATCGACAAGAATGCCGGTGTACCCCTCGGTCCGATCCATGGTGAACGGCGGCTCGTCCTTCAGCCACAGCGCGGCATTGATGCCGGCCATGATTCCCTGGCACGCAGCCTCCTCATAGCCGCTCGTTCCATTAATTTGTCCCGCGAGGTAAAGGCCCGTAAGGGCTTTCACGCGCAGGCTGCGATCCAGTTCAGTCGCATCCACCGAGTCGTACTCAATCGCGTACCCCGGCCGCAGCATTTCGGCTTCTTCCAGGCCCGGAATCGAGCGCACGATCTGCCACTGGACTTCCATCGGCAGAGAAGTCGACATTCCGTTGACGTAAACCTCGTGCGTGTTCAACCCTTCCGGCTCGAGGAAGAACTGGTGCTGCGTCTTGTCGGGAAACTTGACGATCTTGTCTTCGATCGAGGGACAGTAGCGCGGACCGATGCCTTCGATCTGGCCCGAGTACATCGCCGATCGATGCACGTTTTCGCGGATCAGCCGCAGCGTCTCCGGCGTGGTGAACGCGATGTGACAACTGACCTGGGGCTGTACGATCTTCCTGGTGCGGAAGCTGAATGGCGTCGGTTCCGCGTCCCCAGGCTGTTCTTCGAAAGCATTCCAGCGGATGGTGCGGCCATCCAGCCGCGGCGGAGTGCCGGTCTTCAACCGGCATGTCCGAAGCCCCAGGCGCCTCAGCGCTTCCCCCAGCAAAACACTCGCAGGTTCACCCGAGCGCCCCGCCGGATAGCGCTCCTCTCCGCAATGGATCAGCCCGTTCAGGAATGTTCCCGTGGTGATGATCGTGGCCCCGGCCAAAAGTCGCCGTCCGTCGCGCAGCTTGAGGCCAAGCACGCGCCCTGGCTGTCCACTGTTCACTGTCCACTGATCGCTGTCGATCACAAGATCGACGACCTCGGCCTGCCGGATATGCAACCCCGCCTGCGCTTCCAGCACTTCGCGCATTTTTACGCGATAGAGCTGCTTGTCACATTGTGCGCGCGGACTCCAGACCGCGGGGCCGCGCGAGGTGTTCAGCAGCCTGAACTGGATGCCGACCGCGTCAGCGACTTCGCCCATAATGCCGCCCAGCGCATCGACTTCCCGGACGAGGTGACCCTTGGCAACACCGCCGACGGCCGGATTGCAGCTCATCTGCGCGATGAGGTCGAGATTCATCGTGATCAGCGCGGTCTTCATTCCCATGCGTGCGGCTGCCATGGCAGCTTCGCAGCCAGCGTGTCCCGCGCCCACTACGACCACATCGTATTGTTCCGTAAAAGCCATCCAATTCTATTCTACGGGCTACGGCGGTTTCTCGAGTTCCTGTGTCCTGAAGCTATTTCTGCCAAGCGGCTTTCTCAGCACAAAAGCCACCTTGATCTGAGGCCAAACACGGCCATACCAACTGCGGAACCGCTCTGGTGCCTTCGCAATCTCGAAAAGGGTTGAACTCGACGCGAAGAAGAAAAACAACCATCGCCCTGTTTTTTCTATAATGACGGCATCACATCAGTGGAATCGAGAGGAGACCCATTGGGCTTCGCGGGCACATGTGAATGTGGAAGACCCGCTGACAGCTTTGCCGGATTGTGCGATCGGTGCGTCGCTCTGCGTGCGCTGGAACTCCACATGAACGCCTCGGCAGCCGAGATTGAAAACAGCTATCGCACGCTGGTGAAGGTCTGGCACCCCGATCGCTTTCAGTCCGACCAGAAACTGAGACTTGCTGCCGAAGAAAAACTCAAGGAAATCAATGCTGCACATGAATTCCTGCTTTCTCAACCGGCCGCACCGGAGCCTCCGCGCAGCGCCCCAAGACCGAAGCCGCCCGAACGCCAGGACTTCCGGGCGGAATCTTTTGTCGATACCGACCCAGTAGATCCGGAACCCGCAGGTGCGGAATTGGAGGAATTGCGCGGGATTCTGAGACGCCAACGCTGGGGCAAAATGCGTCTGCCCAGCTTTCTCATGAAGGTGGGCTTTGTGATCGGTACGCTTGCGGCGGTTGCGCTGCTGTGGCTTCTGGTCGATTCAATTCTCTCGGCTAATCCCAGGACGGCAGGTGCCTGGGAGCAGTACAAAGCTGAGATTTCTCGCGATATCCAATCGAGCGGAATCCGGCTATGGTCCAATGCGACCGACGACCTGCACAGCCAAAAGAGTGAAAACCCACCCCCCGCCGCTGCACCGCCGCCGCCGGAGCCGGTCCCTGCCAATCCTCCGGCGAATGTTGCGCCTGCTGGGCCGAGACCTGCCGCCGGTCCTCCGCACATCAAGGTTTCCGGCTCCGGACAAGGTGCGACGCCTTATGTCACCTCCGGGCTTACGCCGATGGAGGTCCTGGCGATTCTCGGCAATCCAAGCTCTTCTTCGGGCGAAAGAATGTTTTACAAAGGCTCCGAGATCGACTTCAGAAACGGCCATGTGGTGGGCTGGAAGATCGATCCTGGGACTGCGCCGATCCGGGTGAAACTCTGGCCTGAGGCCGCACCGGCTCCGGGGCTCACGAATTTTGCGATTGGCTCGTCCAAAAGCGACGTGATCTCCCTGCAGGGCACGCCAACTCTCTTCTCCGACAACAAGTTCGGATACGGCAACTCCGTAGTGCTGTTCCAGAACGATCGCGTCGTCGGATGGAAAGAAGATCCTGCCTCTGTACGCCTGCGGGTGGCTCATTAGAGTCCCGATTACCTCGGAGAGCAGACGTTTCACCAATCCGCTGGTACCATGCTCTGAAAGCACGCCAATTTCATCCAACACCCAGGAGGAATCGCCGCATGGGTTTATCTCGGGACCCCTGGGAGCGGCCAAAGGACGCCGTCCCTGCTTCTCCGTCTGAAACAGGAGCTGACCACCAGCGGCCGATCCAGTCACCGGAGGAGCTTAAGGAAGAGAGCCGGAAGATCCGCCGCCTCCAGATCGTGGTGAACATGGTAGAGCAGGTGATCGCGCAGGATCACACGCTTACCGTCGAAGAAGCCTCAGAGATGGTGGCTGACACACGCAAGGCTGCGCTGCTGATGTTCCCTGACAAGGAACTCGCCTTCAACCTCATCTACTGGCCTCGCCTGCAGCGCCTGATGCGCGAGCGCTACCGGATGCAGTGAAGCCAGTGATCAGTGCACAGTGGTCAGTCTTCGTGCACGTGCCAACTGCTTTCACTCTCCCCTGCGAGGGTTCATCTGATGGATGGTGCAGCTGAGGTTGAATCTCGGCCGCATTTAACGGACCACTGTCCACTGCCCACTGTCACTGCCCACTGCCCACTGCCCCTGCCCACTGCCCACTGCCCACTGCCCACTGCCCACTGCCCACTGCCCACTGCCCACTGCCCACTGTCACTGCACTGCACTGTCACTGCCCACTGTTCACTGCCCACTGCCCACTGTCACTTGTTGTCATTCCCTACCAGGCGGAAGGTGATCGTGCCCCAGAAGAGCCGCGCGCGCATCTGCACCGGCAGGTGGCGATCATCGTCTGTATACCAGATCCAGATGTTGCCCCGATTCTTTACCACGCCGGCATCCGCCGTGGGCTGTACACGAATGGTTTTGAAGGTGCCGAGCGGGACTTTGACGACCTCGCGAGCTTCCACCTTCATGGTGACGGGCACATTGTGCATTGCATCGACGAGGGGGAGGACAAAGTTATGGCCGATTTCCATCGGCTGCGAGGACGCGTAAAACACTCCGGTGAGCAAATCGGTCATGCAGCCCGGGACAGGCGACTCGACGTGCTTGGTCTGGCCGGTGACAAGGTTCTTCTCGTCGAGGATCGACTTGGACTGCGCATAGTCGAGCCGAAGTGTTGAGTTGATCTGTCGGCGCCCCTCGACGGTTTGCTTGTCGAACTCGTACGTGCAGCCCTTGGCGCGGTCGAAATTCGACTGGAAATGGTCGCTGGCATGAAAGAGCAGATTAATCGCGCCGATGGTGTCGGCATTCGCCGTCACCTTCTCGCGGTCGCCCACCGCTTCAAAATGAAGCACAGCAGTTCCGGCAGTAAAGACGCGCCAGTCAACCGAGTAGGTGAGTGTCTGCTTTTGCGGGAAGCTGAAGCCGGGCCGGGGTGGCGCAAGCGGCGGAATCTGCGGTGCAGCGGACGGGGTATCATGTGCCTGCGCAAGCGTGACCAAGGCAAGAATGCAAAAAACTGTCTTGGTAACTATGCGCCTTCTCACCGCTGGGTTCCGCTCCTTATGAGATTTGACTGTTTTGGCTGTAAACCGGCTATCGAACGGCCCTACCGCTCGGCTCAATGCGTCACGCGCACAAACAATCCCAAAGCCGGCCCTAGGAAGAGAAGGCTGAGATAGAGTAGAGCGGCCCCTATAGCGGCATTGTACTCGCGGTGCCTTAAGTAGAGGTCAAGAGAGAACTTGCCCGACGAAACTTCGGTTTTGCCTGCAACCGTCTGTGCCTTCCTCAGGCGCGGGATGAGTCGTGGAACCCGCCGGCAATATTCATCGAAATCAGCGAAATTTGACCGCAAAAAGCGTTCCTCTGAGGCGATTACGGGCACATAAACGATGAAAAACATAGCTGAAAGCATCGAGAGCCACCGGCCAAGTTGAGCAGCGCGACCGCGAAACCTGCCGCAATGAGGATCGATCCGAGGTAAAGAGGATTACGCGTGTAAGCGTACGGGCCGGTCTGGGTGAGTTCGCGATTCTTTTTGACGTACCCAGCGGCGTACCCGCGCAGCCAGAGTCCGGGCAGAACCAGGATCAGACTGAAGGCAATGGCGGACGGCCGGGGAGCGCGACGCCACAGTTCGAACAGGTAGAGCGCGGCAGTCAGGAACCCCAGCGGCACACGGATGCGCCGGGCAATCTTCTGCCAGCCATCCATCAATCCGGATCTTTGCACTTCGCGTTTTGGCTCTTGATCCTGCTGCATCATCGGGATGCCTCAGAATAAAGCAGCTCTTCGGCAGCCTCGAGCACTTCTTCCTGCGTAATGGTCAGCAAGCCGGCTTCAGGAGCTTCGCGCCGGGCATGGTCGCGGCGGCTTTCCGGGCTCCGCAGCACCTTGAAGCGCGTTCCGAATGGCCCGTTGCGGCTGGGATCGGTGGGACCGTAGATGCCGACGACGGGACGTCCCAGTGCGCACGCCAGATGCAATGGCCCGGTATCGCCCGCGATGGCCAGGCTGATCCTGCGTGTGACGGAGATGAGCTGTTCAACCGAGCACACCAGCGGAGTAGCTCCGCCTCCGGTTCGCTGCAATACGGTGTTTGCAAGCGTCAACTCGCCCGGACCGGCATTGACGAAAACGCGAAACCCGCGGTTCAGCATCGCGCGGGCAACTTCGGCGTAGCGCTCGGCAGGCCAGCGCTTCGCGCCCCACCCTGCCCCGGGGTTGATGAGAATTCCGCGCTCACCGGAACCGAGAAGCTGCTCGGCCCATGCCTCCGCGGCAGAGTCGAAGGGCAACATCGGCTGCAGCGGTTTCAGCACATCGCCGGCGACAGCCTCTGCCAATTCCAGGTCCTGCTCGATCACGTGCACCCCGCGCGTGGCGACACGCTCTGTGAACAACCAGCTCGCCACCCGTTCGCGCGGTCTCGACTCCCCGATAAAGCGCCGGCTGCACGCCATCCTCCCAATGACCGCGGAACGCAGCGCACCCTGAAAATCAATCACCGCGTCATAGTGCTCGCGTCTCAGCGCTCGACGCAGCAACGCGATTTCTTTGCGCGTCTCACGGGAAAGAAGGTGATGGCGCCACTGGCGCGTGGATGCAAAGTGAATCTTGTCGAACGAGAGGTTGCGTGGGACCCGGTCTTCCCTGATCGCGGCAGGCGCCGGAATCTGCAGTCAGAAGCGCGCTCCACATGGGCTCGACAACCCAGTCAATCACCCACTCCGGATGCGCTTCGCGCAGGGCAGTAACGGCCGGAAGGGCATGCAGAATGTCGCCCATGGCGCCCAGGCGCACCACCAGCAGGCGAAACTTGGACTGGGTTTGCAAACTTTGATTTTCTCACACCGAAGCTTTGACGTTTTGTGCGGAGAACCTCTCCACAAGCCAGTCGCAAGCATGCGATTCATCCTCAATCGTGAGAGTAAGGCGGGCGGTTCTCAGAGAGATGGAAGCGGGCAAAGCTGCAGCGAGATTGCCCAACCGGATCTCATCTTTCTGAGTGGTAATCAGCGTCGTAGCGCCGGCGGCTTTTGCCTTTGCGACAAGACGCTCCACATCGCTTTTGTCGAAACGATGGTGATCTGCGAAGCAGGTACGTGCCGCAAGTTTCAGCCCCGCAGCTTCAAGCCCAGCAAAGAACTGATCCGGTCGGGCGATGCCGCAGAAGGCCGCGACCGGACCCACAATCTCCGGAATCTCCATCCTGCGGCTGCAGGTGCCATACCGCCCCCGTCCAGCCCCAGCCGCGCAATTCCGCTTCGAATCCAGAATCGTTCGCCGGAATTGCGATCACGCTCGTTCGTTTTGCCGCGGATATGCCTCTCGCGCAAGTTGCCGGCAGGCAGCAGGTGGTCCTGCCAGTCATCGCGACTGAGAAGCAGAATGTCGACGTCCCTCACAAGTTGGCGGTGCTGAAATCCATCATCGAGAATATGTACAAGAGGAACCTGACCTGCCGCGAGTTCTCCACCTTGCCTGGTGAACTCATCCTCCGCGAGCCGACCCGCGTCATAGCGTTCAGCGGCGACGTAGACCGGCGCGGCCGCCTCGCGTGCAATCAGCAGCGGCTCATCCCCAAACTGGTCGGCGGAGCCCTTTGGGTCAACGCGGAGGGGAACCGCGGAGCGGCGTCCGTACCCGCGCGAAAGCACATCCACGTGGAGTCCACGCGCAGCAAGCAATTTCGCCAGCGTGATTGTAAGCGGCGTCTTTCCTGACCCGCCGGTTGAGAGATTGCCGATGCTGATCACCGGATGCTGCAGCCGCCTCACCGGCTCCCACCCATGCTCGAGTCGCATCTCGCGCAGCGCCAGGCCGGCAGCATAAAGTGGCACCAGCGGCAGCAGGATCGGGCGCTTCATGCTTGCCTCTCAGGTCTTATCTGGTGCCCGGCTGCAAGCGGCAAATCCGCGTCCACTTTCAGCAATTTGCGTAACGCCTGCAGCGACCGTGCCGTCGCGCCGGCCTGCTGCTCGAATATCTCCCGGGCGCGATGTCCCATGCCCTGGGCGTCGCCTCGATTGGTCAACAGCCCGACGAGCACCTGCGCCAGTTCCTCCCTGCTGGCGATCCTGAGCGCATCATGCGCACGCAGGTCTTCGGTAATGGCTCGGAAGTTCCGATAGTGCGGACCCATCACGATAGGCACGCCGAATTGAGCCGGCTCCAGCGGATTGTGCCCACCGGCCGCCACCAGGCTGCCGCCGACGAATGCCACCGAGGCGAGCGAATACACCGACGCCAGCTCGCCAATCGTGTCGAGCAGGATGATCTGCCCAGGCTGCAGCGGTCGAAGAGCACCCGCCTGCTTGCCCTTCCAGTCCGAGCGCCGAGCCCAGAACACCCCCGAGGCGTCAAGCAACGCGCCCACGGCAGCGAAGCGCTCTGGATGCCGCGGCGCGACCACCATGGCGAGATTCGGATCGGCCTCCAGCAACCTCGGCCATGCGCCGGCAAGTGCTCCCTCCTCGCCTTCAAGCGTGCTCCCGGCAACTACTAATCGGAGACCGCTGCCAAGCGTCTTCAAGAGTCGCGTGGCTTCGGCTTCCTGCGCCGCCCGGACATCGAACTTCAAGTTGCCGGAGACACTCACCCTCTCGGGCCGGCATCCCAGCGCAGTCAGGCGCTCGGCATCAAGCGCGCTTTGAGCCAGCACACTGCTGATCTGTCGAAGAATTGGCCTCCAAAGGTGCCGCAGAATCTGGTAGCGTGGCCACGAACGGTCGGAGATTCGGGCGTTTACAACCACCACCGGAATTTGCCGCCGGAAACATCCATTGAGAAGATTCGGCCAGAACTCGGTTTCCGCCAGGACCAGCAAACGGGGCCGCAGCGCGTTCAAATGAGCCCGCACCGCCCAGGGAAGGTCCAGCGGGCAGTAAAAAACGCGCTCTGCGCCGAATCGCTCGCGGGCAAGATGTTGTCCGGTGCGTGTGGTTGTGGAGACGCGCAATTGGTAATTCGGAAGCGAAGTCTCGATTTCCTGCACGAGTCGGGTAATGGCCAGCACCTCGCCGACTGAGACCGCATGCAGCCAGATAATCGGCCTTCCCTCTGCGCCGATCCGGAGCCACCCCGGTACACGCCCCAGCCGCTCGCCCAGGCCCTCGCGATATCTCCGCGTACTTGCCATCCGCCACAGCCACCATGGCGCTCCGGCCACCAGGATCGTCAGCAGCGCGAGGTTATAGAAAAACAGGATCATATGTGACGGAATTCGGCTTGTTACTGTCTAACCCTCAAATGATACAGTCGAGCACTAGTCAAGTCTTTAATGGTAGGGCTCTGATTTGATTGGGAGAACTTGGTGTCCGCGAGAGTTTTGGACACCTTGCGAATTAGAAATCGCCGCTGTTCATGCGGCTGTGTCCATTTGGGGTGGACACTCACACGTTAGCACAATCGTCTTGGAGTGCTGTCACGCGTGGAGCGGTTTGAGACAGTACGTAAGTGGGAGTTGCTGTGGGAAAGGCGGCTGTGACCACGCTCACGGCGGGCGGCTTCCCGCTGAATACAATTGCTGCCGATGACTCGCATCTTTTGGATCGTCGGGTTAGTGATCGCGCTGATCATGTTCGTGTTCATGACGACCATGTGTGTCCTGGCTTTGATCCGATATCACCATCTCAACCTAATGGGTTGGTTCATGCTTGTGTCCAGCGCCTACGTCGTCCGGCTCACTTTCAATTACCTCCGCCTGAAGATCCGCGAGGGTCGGAACTCAACAGAGGACAACTTGGTCGATTCACGCTGACGTGAAAATCACCCATCTGGATTGATGGAGGGGCCGCGCGGAGCGCGGCCCTCTGCTTTTTATTGGCTTGGTTTATTTATGGTCCTTGGACGCGCGGATCGCGATGAGGCGGCGGTGTGGCACGGATGTTTCTCCCCCTTTAAGAACCGCGCGCCGTCCTGCGGGCCGCGCAGGGGGTGAGGCACGAGGGAGGACAGCGCGGCCCGCTATGGTTCCTTTTTGTCTATGGCTCTTTATCCGCGCGGAAGAAGCGACCCCTTCCATCCCCTTCGCCGGTGCGAGCCTGCGTATCCACGGTGCGGACTGTGCACCGATGGCAGGCTCGCATCTCCGCGCGGTACAGGCTGCTTTTATCATCGCTCTTTATCTAGGTGGGTTGTATCTATGGCTTTTTATTCGGGGCGTGTCCTGGCGAGCTCAGCGCTTGCAGCCTAAAGCCGCGTCCCCACCATATCCTCGAGGGTCCACGTTTACCAGAATGACCTAGCGCAATCCCGGCGAAGAAATACCCGGGATGCCGGAAGACGCGCAGCGGGACCAACACAGTGTATCGAGAACATCGCGGGCTCAGGGCAGAATTCTTCGGTAAGCCCTGGGAATTGCCACCGACTCGAATGGTGGGAAGAACGACGAATAAGCTCGTTCTGATTCATGGTTTAGCGAACACCGTGTGCGGAGCGCACCCCAAAGCAGGTCGCGACGGTCGAGCACATCGGCTAGGCGGCGGCGGGCGGCGGGGAGCATGTACGCCAAGGTGCGCACGCTGCAGCCGATGGCTGCGGCGGTGGCGGCGTGTCCCTGGCGGTCGCGGTAGGTGAGGACGAGGGCGATTTGTTGCTCGGTGTCCAGGGTGGCGAGTGCGCTTTCAAAGTCGATGACTCGGACGTTGCGGGCGTCGGCGTCGGTCTCGCGTCGTTCGCGCCACCCGGCGCGCGTCAGCCGGGTGGTGCGTCCGCACCTGAGAGCTTTGCTTTCTATGGAGGATTGTCGGCACTTGGTCTGAGGGTAGGTCGTCCGCTCGCGTGGTGGTGCGGCGTGCGCTTGGATGGTGGGCCGAGGAGAAAGTTATAGAAAAACAGGATCATACGTGACGGAATTCGGCTTGTTACTGTCTAACCCTCAAATGATACAGTCGAGCACGATGAAGGTCGCTTGCACGCTGCCACTTCTGGTCATTGGGCTGGCGGTACCAGCCGGCGCCACCAATCACTCCGCACCCGCGGTCCAGCCCGCCACCACGTATCCCGCCGTCGAAGTCCACGACAAGGAGCATGTCGCCATCGCCGTCGAGCCTTACGACACCAAGGAAAAGGAATCCATCTTCCGGGTGGACTATCTCGGTCACGGCATTATGCCCATCCGCCTCATCGTCACCAACGAGGGTGACCGTCCCATCTCGCTGCGAGATGCGCGAATTCTCTTCTACACCGTCGGTGGCGACCGGATCCAGGCAGCCGAACCGGAAGACGTGGAGCGCGTGATGACGCGGTCGGAGCGCGAAGGCAAAAAGATTCCCATTCCCGGCCCGTTCCCTTCCATCAAGATGAAGCCGAAGGCCAGTAACAAGGAGATCGAACAGGACTTCGATCAGTTCGAATTCCAGGCGCTTGTCGTGGAGCCGCACACCACTCGCGCCGGTTTCCTTTTTTACGACGTCTCCCAACTCGATCATCCGCTCGAAGGCGCCAAGCTGCACCTTCACAAGATTCGCGACGCGGACGGCACCGAGCTTTTCTACTTCGAGATCCCTTTCGACACCTATCTCAAGTCCAAGTCGAAGGAGATGAAGTAGTTCCGAACGCCTCGCTGGAGCACTTTGTCTTTCTTGTCCTGCTCTTGCTGGCCAGTAAGCGTCGCTATGATAACGACAGACCCCCCGCTTCGGCTCTCCCGTATAACCAATCCGGGTCATTGAGTATCGCGCATTATGGTGCCACGATCTCACGCATGCGAATGAATCTCATCACGCATTCTTCCGGTCAACCGTGCATCGGAACGATCCCGCTCTCGTTGACCATCCGGCCGGCTTGCGGCTTGCCGGGCGACTACGAGTATCCAACCGACAGCGCGACATTGATCCGATTGCTCCGCGCGCAAACTGACCTGCCCGGCACCGTTCTCCAGCGATTCGAAGAAGATCTCCGCACCTGTGTCACCGCAAGACTACTGGGCGTTGAGTTGAACGATACGGTGCTGACAGACATTGGCTACTTCATCGACTGACCGAAGTCTGAACCATGCGAGCGATCAGGACATCCACAAAACCGCTTCCCTTCTTTAACATGTAAGCAATGAAAGAGACTCGTCGCTGCCATTGGGCTGAGAGCGATCCGTTGCTGCGCGCCTACCACGATGAGGAGTGGGGCGTGCCGCAGCTCGATAGCCGCGCTTTGTGGGAACTGCTGATGCTCGAAGGCTTCCAGGCCGGCCTCTCGTGGATCACCGTGCTGCGTAAGCGAGACGCGTTCAGAAAAGCGTTTCGACAATTCGACCCTGCGAAAGTTGCCCGGTTCAAAGAAGTCGACATTGAGCGATTGATGCAGAATCCAGGCATCATCCGCGCCCGCGCGAAGATTGAAGCGACCATCGCAGGCGCCCGGGCATTCCTCGAAATGAAAAACGCAGGGATCGACTTCTCGAAGTGGGTGTGGGAACTCGCGGGCGGAAGTCCGATCCAGAACACCGGCCCAGTGCCCGCAGAGTCGCCTCTCTCGGTCACGATGTCGAAGGAATTGAAGCGGCGCGGCTTCAAATTCGTTGGTCCGGTAATCGTCTACGCCTGGATGCAGGCTGCCGGAATCGTCAATGACCACGCCCCAGACTGCTTCCGCAGAAGTGTCTGCGCAAAGTCCGGCAAGAAGCTGATAGCTGAAAGCTGATAGCTGACAGCTGATAGCTGTCACTCGAAATACGTCGCCGTCGTCGTGTCCGTTTCCCAGATCGTGCAGTCCTTCACGCGCACGCGGCCTTTTGTCATCTCCGCAAGCTGCTCGTTGGTCTGGTCGTAGAAGTATTTCGCGATGTTCTCGGCCGAGGGATTCAGCTCGGTGAAGGGCTCCAGGTCATTCAGCATCTGGTGGTCGATGCGTTCGATTACGGGTCGCATCACCTGCTTCAGCAACTTGAAATCAAGCAGAAGTCCGGCATGGTCCAGTTCTTTGCCGTGGAGCGTCACGCGCACCTTGTAGTTGTGCCCGTGCGGGTTTTCGCACTTGCCATGGTAGTTGCGAAGAAAGTGTCCGGAGGAAAAGCCGGCCTCCACGGTGACTTCGTACATCGGCGATCACGTCCTGTCGCGAGGAGATTTCCCCGCTCCTTAGATTTTAAGTCTTGATGTATCGGCGCGTTCCCATGCTTTCGACAGACCCTTTACAATCAGCGTCTTACTCGGGCGGCCGCCGCGATTCCCGCCGCTTTTGCCGTTTGCTCACGCGTTGTGCTTCGCTGCGGCGGTCCACCTGCTCGAACAGGTTGCTCATCACCGCGATCAGCGCGCACGCCAGCCCGGCCAGCAGCATCAGCAGCGCCACCGTCCGCCACAGCGAGCCGTTGGCCGGCAATCCCGGCTGAAAGTTCGACGGAATCAGCGTCATGCCCGCTGCAAGTAGCGCGAAGAAGCCGAGCGCGGCGGCCAGGATGTAGAAGTTGCGCGACATGACGAGCAGAGCCTGTTGCGATTGTACGGCGCAGCATTCAGCCCACGAGATCAGCGGTGTTCATCAACTCGACTCCGGCATCGGCGAATTCGCGTTCGATGGCCGCGACCGAGTCCGTTCAGGTCGATCGCCCGGCAGGCGTCGCGCAGAATCACGACCGGGAAAACCCAGCCGGCGTGCATCCAGCGCCGAGTAGCCGACGCAGTAGTCGTACGCGAGTCCGGCGAGAAAGACGCGCGTGAGCTTCCGCGCTCTGCAGAGTACCCGCGAGACCCGGTTGCGGTGGTGCGGTCATTCTCGAAAAACGCGGAGTAGGAGTCGATCTCCGCGGCGGAATCCCTTGCGCAGAATCAATTCCGCTTCGGTCAGCTTGCAGCGCGGGGTGAAACTCCGCTCCAGAGGTCCCCTGCACGCAATGATCGGGCCACAGTGTCTGCGGGCCATAGCTCAACTCGATCTGCTCGAATGGCTTTTTGCCGGGATGCGACGATGCGAATGAGAATTGTGGTCCGGCGTATGCCAGTCCTGCGTGAGGATGACGTGCTCAAACCGCCGCGCCACTTTGTGGATCGGCTCGATAACGAAATCCCCGCCCGCAACGGCCAGCGCCCCACCAGGGCAGAAATCATTCTGCACGTCGACGACGAGGAGAACGTCGCTCAAGGTGATTCGCATGAGATTGATGCTAACAATTGAGGCGCGCTGTCATCCTGTTGCGATCTCACCGACTGAAAAACGCCTCCACATCCGTAATCGTCCCCGTCATCCGCTACGGGTGGCAGACTTGCAAAAACCTCTGCCCAGATCGCTGCTTCCTGATCCGCGAATCCTGCCCCAAAAATCTCGCTGTCAACCCCCTCGGCGCAAATTATTCTTGAAACCCTTTATTCTTCAACAACTCGCAGCCCCGCGGATTTGCAGGTAATTTCCCCATTCAGGCGCACAATAAATGAAATACATGGATAGAACCCATTGTCCTGCTCGAATGTCCTGCTCGAAGCTCGAAGAATCGATGTGTCAACTGTCTTGGTGCGGACGGCTTAGCCAAGGGTCAAGGCCTCGGGCTAAGTCCTGTTTCTTGACTACTTTACGATTTAAGTTCAATGACATCATCAAGTTACGGGAGGGGTATCCGCTAACTTCTTTGTTTTCTTGATCGGAGTAAAAAAATAATGTGTCGAAGCGCAACCGTTTGGTTGCTCTTTATCGCACGATGTGATACACGAGAGCCCTCATGTCTGCTCGAAGAACCGCTCCACATCCGTAATCGTCGCCGTCATCCGGTACGGCGGCAGGCTTTGCAAAAACGTCTGCCCGTATCGCTGCTTTCGTGATCCGCGGATCGAGCAGCACCAGCACGCCGCGATCTTCGAGCGAGCGGATGAGCCGTCCAAAGCCCTGCTTCAGCGTCAGCACCGCCGACGGCACCTGGTAGTCGAAGAACGGCTTGCCGCCGGCTTCTTCAATGGCCTTCATGCGCGCCTGCACCACCGGATCGTTAGGCACGGCGAACGGCAGCCGGTCGATGATGACGCAGCTCAGCGCCTCGCCCTGCACGTCCACTCCCTGCCAGAAGCTCGACGTGCCGAAGAGTACGGCGTTGGGCGTGGAGCGGAACTCCTCGAGCAGCGCCTTGCGCGGCGCCGTGCCGTGCAGCAGGATCGGAAAGTCGAGCACCGGCAGCAGCCGCTCGTAGAGATCGCGCATCTGCGCGTAGCTGGTGAACAGGCAGAACGCCCGCCCCCGAGACAGCTCCAGCACGCGCCGAATGCAGTTGGCGGCGGCCTCGGGAAACTCCGGATCGCGCGGGTCGGGCATCTGCGGCGGCAGGTAGAGCAGCGCCTGCTCGCCGTAGCGGAAATGCGACGGCACAACAAGCTCGCGCGCTTCGGTCATGCCCAGGCGCTTGCGCATGTGCTCGAAGCCGCCCTGCACCGTGAGCGTCGCCGACGTCAGCACCACCGTGGGAATGCGCTCGAAGACCAGTTCGTTGAGCAGCTCGGAGACATCAATCGGCGTGGCCTGCAGAAATGTGTGCCGGCTCTGCGATCGCATTGACTCTCGTGGCACTGACGCTCCACGGGTTTGTCTGCGCGGCCGCCGACGATCCGCCGCTCGATCCAGTACACCATGTTGCTTGCGTTTGACTCGAGCAGAAACTCAAGCTCGGACCGCAGGCGGGCCACGCGCTTACGCAACCCCTGTGCCTCGTCGACCTCGCTCAGCAGTTCCATCTCCGACTCGAGCAGCCGCAGCGTGTTGCGCAGCGACAGATACATATCGCCGGAAGTCTCCAGAAACTCTTCGCGATTGTCGAACGGCTGCCGCCCGTCGCCGTTGGTCGGCAGGCTCGCGAAAAACATTCGCGCGCGATCGCGCAATTGCTGCGTTGATGCAGGAAACTTCTCGGCGCCCGGCTTGCCGCGGAGCAGGACATCGGTGTCGCGCGCCAGTTCCTCAAAGCGCACGTTCGACACCGAGAGTCCGAAGTAGTTCGAAGCCACTTCCTCCAGTTCATGCGCCTCGTCGAAGACCACCGCCGCGGCCTCCGGCAGAATTCCCGCATCGGGCGCGCCGCTGGCCTGCTGCCTCACCGCAAGATCGGCAAAGAACAGGTGGTGATTGACGATGATGATGTCCGACTCGAGCGCGCGGCGTCGCATCTCGGTGATGAAGCAGCGCCGATAATCAGGACAGGTCGACCCCAGGCAGGCCTCGCTGCGCGCATCCAGCTTGTGCCACAGCGCGCTCGTCTCCGGCAACTCGGAAAGCTCAGACCGGTCGCCGGTTTCGGTCGTCTTCTCCCACTCGGCAATCTGCCGGTACTGGTCGATCTCCTCCAGACCCGACAGAATCGGCTGATCGCGCAAGGCGCACCAGCTTGTGCCGGCAGAGGTAATTGGCGCGGCCCTTCATGTAGCAGACGCGCAACTCGCCCAGCAGCGACTCGAGAAACGGCACATCGCGAAAATAAAGCTGATCCTGCAGCGCCTTGGTTCCCGTGGAGATGATGACGCGCTGCCCGGTGCGCAACGCCGGCAGCAGATAGGCCAGGGTCTTGCCGGTGCCCGTGCCGGCCTCGACGATCAGGTGCCGGCGCTCGGCCAGTAGCGCGCTCAACGGCCTTGGCCATCTCCAGCTGCCCCGGCCGATACTCATAGGGCAGCGGCGACTGCGCGAGGATGCCGCCGGGCGCAAAAAACTCGTGCAGCGTAGGCAAAGTGCGGGTTGATGTCTGGGAGGAGGCCATCGGCGCCGGGTGCTGATTCCATCATAGGGCTTCTGCGAGTGACGAAGTCCCTGCGTGCGAGGGTCCCGCGCGGACGTCGAGCGTTCAGAAAGGGAATGGCGTGACCCGTTCTGGAAATTCCGTTCCGAACAGGGTTGCCGTTCTGCGGAACGATAGACTGAAAGAGCCGCTTGTTCAGTCTGGAGAATGTTTTGCCCACCTATCGTAGATCGGTGATTCCCTGCACGGCCCGGAGCCGAAGCGCTGCCGCTGGTTGCCATCGTCGGCCGTCCCAACGTGGGCAAGTCCACGCTGTTCAATCGGTTGACGAAGAGCCGCCGCTCCATCGTGGGTGACGAGCCCGGCATCACGCGCGACCGCATCTACGGCGAATTCGAGTGGGCCGGCCGCCGCTTCCGCCTCGTCGATACCGGCGGCATCGTCCCCGACGACCCCGAGCTGATCCCCACCGAGATCTACAACCAGGCCAAGGTCGCTCTCGAAGAAGCCCAGGCCCTCGTGATGGTCGTCGATGCGCGCACCGAGCTCGCCAGTCCCGACTACGACCTGGTCCGCCTGCTCACCCGCGGCAAGAAGCCGGTCTTCCTGGCCGTGAACAAGGTCGAGGGCGAAGCGATGGCCTATGCGGCCGAGAATTTCCGCCGTCTCGGGCATTCGCGAAGTGTACGGCATCAGCTCGGAACACGGACTGGGCATCGGCGAGCTTGCTCGATGCCGTGGCCGACGCCATTCCAGCAACAGAAGCGGAAGCGCCGGCAGAGACCGGAGGAATCGCAGAAGAGGGCGAGATCTCCGAAGATCAGGACCGCTCGAAGCCGGGATTGCAGCCGACTGCACAAGTCCGCGCATCGCACCCACGGCGAATTTGAGCAGCACGAGACCGCCGTCGCCATCATCGGCCGGCCCAACGTCGGCAAATCCACGCTGCTGAACGCGCTCACCGGCACCTCGCGCGCCATCGTCTCGCCCATCGCCGGCACCACCCGCGACGCGGTCGACGAGGTGATCGAGTTCGAAGGCAGCACGCTGCGCTTCGTCGATACCGCCGGCATCCGCCGCAAGGGCAAGACGCACCTGATGGCCGAAAAGATGAGCGTCGTCATGGCGCGACGGCACCTCGAAGCGGCCGACGTCGCGCTGCTGGTCATCGACGCGACCGAAGGCGTGACCGCCAGCGACGCCACCATCGGCGGCTACGCGCACGAGAGCGGCCGCAGCGTCATCATCGTCGTGAACAAGTGGGACGCCGTCACCACCGGCCGCACCGACGGCAAGCCGCCTGCCGATCGCGAGATCTTCGAGGAGCAGTTGCGGCGGTCGCTGAAGTATCTGGATTATGCGCCGGTAATCTTTCTTTCGCGCTCTTGGAAGGCAAAGGCATGGGCCGCGTGCTCAAGGAAGTGAAGGCCGTCGCCGCGGAGCGACGCAAGCGCGTCACCACCGGCCAGATGAACCGCTTCCTCGACAAGATCGACTTCCAGCGCGCGCCGGTGCCCATGGCCAAGCGGATTCGCATCTTCTACATGACCCAGGCCGCCGTCGCCCCGCCCACGTTCGTCCTCTTCACCGATCGCGACATCAAGCTGCACTTCGCCTTCGAGCGCTTCCTCGAAAACCAGATTCGCGAAGCCTTCGGCTTCAAAGGCACGCCGATCTGGTTCAAGGTCAAAGCCCGCAACGCAGAAAAGGGCGAGTGAACTCGATTCCAGGATTCACAGTGTCAACTGTTCGTCTCTCACCTCATGCTCTAAGCTGCTGATTTTGCTTAGAACTATTTCGTTTTTCAATTTGCAGGTGGTTTTCTGCTCCGGCGCACAATCAATTCAGGCGCCGACCGGCTGCCGGGTCGAAGACGTCGTGTATCCCTTCTCGGCCAGGTGCTTTCCCATCTGCTCGTACATGCCGGGATCGGTCGGCTGGACAGTCGCGAGTCCATCTACGTAGCGGTTGTACATCGAAAATGCCGCGGCAATCAGAACCGTGTCGTGAATCTCGAGATCGGTCGCGCCCAGCGTTCGCGCGGCCAGCACATCGGATTCGGTCACGAGTTTCCCATCCTGCTGCACCTTGCCGGCGATCGTCAGCAGCGCCTTGAGCTTTGGCGTGATCGGCGCCGTCAGGAAATCCGATTTCACCCGCTCGACTAGAGCCGCATCGCCGAGATGATTCGCAGCCGCCGCTCCGTGGCTCAGAGCGCAAAATGTGGTGCAGTTTCGCGACGAAACATACGTTGCAATCAGTTCGCGCTCGCCGGGCGAAAGCGAACTCGGCTCGTGCAGCAGGATGTGCGCCAGTTCGCGCATCGGCTTGGCCGTCTCCGGCCGAAATGCAAAACCGGCGCTGATGCCGGGCAGACCCTCGGGAAGATTGATGTGTGGCATCGAAACTCCAGTTCTGAATTTAACGTTCGTGGCAGCCGGTTCACACCGGCACGTTGCCATTCACACATTCGCACGGGAAAAACTGTGAACGATGAATTAGGAGCTGTGAACTTCTTCGCCGAGATACTCCCTGCTCGTCTGCACATATCCATTGCGCGCCACCATGCGCCCACGCTCGCGATACAGGGCCTCATCATCAGGCTGCACGGTGCCAAGTCCGTCGACGTAGCGGTTGTACATGCAGAATGCCGCGGCAATCAGCACGGTGTCGTGAATCTCCAGGTCGGTCGCGCCCTGCTTGCGCGCAGCTTCCACATCGGCGGCGGTCACGAGCTTGCCGTCCTGCTGGACCTTGCCGGCAATCACCAGCAGTGCCTTGAGCTTGGAGCTGATGTCGGCCTGCGTGAAGTCGGTCTTCACCTGCTTCACCAGCGCCTCGTTGCCGCCCAGGTGCGCCGCCGCGATCATTCCGTGAATGCTGGCGCAGAAGTGCGTGCAGTTGCGGCTCGAGACATAGGTGGCGATCAGTTCGCGCTCGCCCTTGCTCAGCGTGCTCGGTCCGGCAAGCAGGATCTCGACAATTTCGTTCAGCGGGCGCGCCGTCTCCGGTCGAAAGGCCATGGCGCCGCGAATTCCGATGTGTTCAGGGGGAAGGGCGATGTGTGGCATAAAGAGACTCCATTTCCTGGTTCGTAGTTCAAAGTTCAGAGTTCACAATCGGTCGCAACACGATCAACTTGGGGCAATCCACTTCAAGGAGAAACCGAATCTACCGCAACTGGCGCCGAACCCTCGCTCCGCCGCGTCAGCAGCCAGCGAACCGGCAGTCCGCACAACACAATGCCTGCGCCGAGCAGCGACGCGCCGAGGTTGTGCAGCAGAAGCATGACTGCGAAAACTCCGCTGCCGGCGATGAAAACGATGGGCGCGAGCGGATACCACCAGCGCTCGACCGGAGTGATGGTCCGAAACAGAGTGGCCACCGTCAGCGCGAGAAAGACGACAGCGGAAAAGATGATGAACGCGAGGATGCGGTCGAACGCGCCCAGCATCAGCACCAGCAGCGCCATCCCGGTCTGCAACAGGACAGCATTGGCCGGTGTGCCGAACCGCGGATGCAGACGCGCCAATGCGGCCAGCGGTCCCTGGGTAGCGCCTCCCGCTTCGCCGCGTGCCATGCGCATAGGTCACACGCGGCACGGCCATGCTGAGCACCATCAGGCCGCCGAGCACGCAGAGCACCACGCACAGGTCGACAGCACCCGCGCGCCGGCGCACCGAAGAGCGCCTGCCCGAACAGCGCGACGAAGGCTGCGTTGGACTGGATCTGCTGCATGGGAACGACTGCAACGAACGCGAAGCTGAGCAGCAGATAAATTGCGGTCACAATCAGCACGCCGCCGGAAAAGGCAACCGCAAGGTTGCGCGATGGATTGCGGACCTCGCCGGCAATCTTTCCCGCCTCCCACCAGCCGCCGAAGCAGAAGAAGGCGCTGATCGTCGCTCCGGCAATGGCATCGATCAACGGATCGGAGCCGGGACGGCGCGTAGAGTCAGCGGGACAATATTGGCATTGTCGCGTGTCCTGAAAGAAAGCGCCCATCCGACCAGAGCAGCCAGCACGGGCACCTTGAGCCAATTCAGGGCTGTCATCACGCCGCTGCTCAACCGCGTGCCGAAGTAATTGAGCGCGCCGAGGGTGAGCAGGATCAGTGCGGGGAGGGCCTTGGCGATTGCTGCAGGAACCGGGACAGAGAGCTTGGAGTAGGGTACCGTGCCGACGGAAAGCGCAGCGGCCACGCCGGGATACATCACGATGGCGGCCATCCAGCCGTAGAGGAAAGCAACGCGCGGCCGAAGCCGCGGCGAAGATAAAGATATTCGCCGCCGTCGTGCGGATTGCGGATGGCGAGTTCGGTAAAGCAAAGCGCCCCGGCCAGCGTGAACAGCGCCATGCCGCACCACACCGCAGCCAGTAGCGCTGGCGAGCCCAGCGACCGAGCCATCGCGGCTGGCGTGAGAAAGATGCCGAGCGAGATGGCTTCTCCGGTGACGACGGCCGTAGCCGCCCACACGCCCATCTGCCGCTGGTTTGGGGATCCGCCTCCATGGTTTGCTTATCGTAACGGACCATCCGTATACCTGCGCATCAGTCTTTGGATGGAGAGCCTGCGCCGATCCGCCAGATCAGTTCAAAAGTCGCCGGCGCCAGAGGCTTCCAGCTATTGCGGCGCGGCGGCTGTCGGTTCAGATTCGGGTTGCTGGTCAAGATGCATGATGTGCACGCTGGCCTGGGTCTCTGGGACGGTTCCGTCGTTGACCTGGACCTCGGTTGGCTTGCCCTGAACGAGCGATCGCGCGGCGTTACCGTGCCGTGTGCCGGCAATAAGCACCCGCTCCGTCGTCGATGTTGGTCGCCGAGCGCACGGTGACGGGCACCTCGCGCGGCGGAGTATCCGGCATTGGATATGGTCACGGAAACAAGCCAGTTGCCGGATTGCACCGCGTTGGGAAAGACCTTGTCGATGGTGAGATCGGGAAGGCCATGGTCGGCGTCGATCCAGTCGGCGAAGAGCCAGCTGAGGTTCTTCCGAGGCGCAACGGTCTTCAAAGCAGCCTGAAACGATGGCAGCGGATCGCCGCCGGCGTCGCTTGCGTCTTCTCTGCTTGCGGCATCGTTGGCTCGCGCAGACGCGGCGCCCAGCGCATCATCCCCGACCAGATCGCGCAGCATCCACAGGATGTACGCGGCCTTGGTGCGGTAGTAGACGGGCGAGGTGGCGCTGCGCGAGGGGCTGGCCGCTGCCCTTCGCCGGGGCTGGGAGGCTCTTCAAGTGCCAGTGCCTGCCGGCCCGCCTCAAGTGTGCCCAGTGCCTGGTCGCGATGGTGCTGAGCGATCATCCCAGAGGGTGCCCATGAAGTTGGCTGTGCCTTCGTCGAGCCAGATACGGATGCGGGCGCCATCCACGCGTGGGTCAGGGCATGGGACAGAACCGACGTAAGCTGGTCGGGCGGCCATCGCGCACTGGGAATGGCGAGCAGCGGACCCGATTCCCACGGCAAATCGTCAGGATCGGGCAGATCGAGCACCGTAAGCTGGGTGCGCGGGTTGGGTCCCGAGCCAGCGCTCAATCATGGGAGCGACATTCGTCGCGGCGGTCAGCCAGTCTTTTGACGGCCGATTCGTCGTCAGGGACTCGTGTAGGCAGTGAGGTGAGTGCCCGGATGCGGCCGTCTCGTGCTGGTAACGAAAAGGCTGGGCGACTCGAAAGCTCAAGCGTCGTCGGACCGGTGTCGGCGGTTGCGACTCCGGGTACGTCGGCGCTGAGGGTCTGCGGATCCACGACCTTGAGCGGAATTGCGTTGCCGTTCACGGCGGCAACGGTGGGCGCCTGTCCGTGCGGAAACTCGACGGTGAGGCGGAGGCGGAAACTGCATGCCCGAGAGCGAAGCTTCTGCCTGCCGATCTCGTCGAAGAGACGCGCTCCATCGCCAATGATCACCGGGACGCTGGTGACCGGGTACCAGACGACGTTGCCGAAGCCGCGCAGCCCGTGAAAGCGGGGCTGATCTCGTCCCAGTCGGAGTGGGCGGCTGAGTCTTCCGGAGTTCCACGGAGTGAAGACGGCGAGCGGTAGGGGCGATTGTGCCGGAGTAGATGACGTCGATCTGTATCGTTGATGCCGGGGGCGAGCGGCTCGGCAAGCGGCACGACAGCTTCGTGCAGCTGGCCGGTGTGGTCGGAATCGGAGTTGATTGTCGCGACCGGCAGCGAGACGTCGCGGCCCGCGATACGGATGCGTTCCCAGTTCAGCGACGAGGAGATCTGCAGCGGAATGCGCTGCAGCGGGGACTTTCCCGCGTTGCGAACCGTCACGATTCGCGCGTGCGGCAAGTTGTTGCGCCGCGGTATTGAGGCGCACATCGAGATCGAGAGCGGTCACGGCAACAGACTGGCGCATCGGAGTCTGCCACCGAAGGAGCGTCGGCGGGCGTGCGCGGTCGGCTTGGCGGCGGACCAGTGGTGCTGACGGTGTTGCCGTTGGCGTCGATAGATCGCTGAAAAATCACCTTGCCTGTTGGCTGTGCGGGCTGCGTTGGCGGCGCTGAGCCTGATCGGCTGAGCCGGATTGACCTGGGTGTCACTTGCGATTCGTGCTGGTTGAGGGGTTTGGGCTTCGCCGGGGAGAACAACCAGGAGCGCGGCGATCGATGCGATCGCCAGCGTCCGGGCGGGGGACAACTTCATGAACCTAAACCTTTCTGTTTCTTATTGGACGCAGCGAGCGCCCGATGCGCGAGCCGTTCACCGGCTGGCGAGCGGTGGCGCGGCGTTGGCGGGCGCCTCGTAGAGAACCACGGCACCGGCGGTCGAGACGTTCAGCGAACTGACTCCGCCCGCCATCGGGATGCGCAGCAAATGGTCGCAGGTGCGGCGCACCAGATCGTGGAGGCCAGCACCTTCGCGTCCCAGAACGAGCACACAGTCGCCGGTCAGATCGAATCTGGTCGTAGTCGGTCTCGCCGCGTTCGTCGAGACCGATGACCCAGATGTTCTGCTCCTTCAACTCTTCAAGTGCACGGACGAGATTGACGACGCGGGCGATGCGAAGATGTTCGGTGGCCCCGGCGCTGGCCTTTACCGCGACCGGACTCAATGGGGCGGCGCGGCGCTCGGTTAGGATGACGCCGTCTACCCCGGCGCCGTCGGCAACGCGGAACAGTGCGCCAAGATTCTGCGGATCTTCAACGCCATCGAGCGCGAGAAGCAGGCGCGGTTGCGATGGATCGGGCGCGGTGAAGAGGTCTTCGATGGTCAGCGCTTCCCTCGGACGCACGAGAGCGACGACGCCCTGATGGGCTGCTGTGCCGGCGAGGTGGGTGAGTTGCTCGCGCGGTTCCTGGCGAACGCGTACGCCGGCCTGTTTGCAATCGGCGACGAGGCGCGCGAGGCGGTCGTCATGGCGCTCGGCGGCGACCAGGACGTGATCGAAGCGGCGTCGGCCGGCCTTCAGTGCTTCGGCCACCGGGTGCACGCCGTACAAAACTTCCATGCTTCTAGTGTAGATTGCGCTACGGCTCCCGGCGACGGCGGCGCGCTACGGCCAGACAGCTTTCAATGGCCTTGGCGGCGCGGCGTTCGCGGCCTTCGACGGTCTGCGGATAGAAGATGCCGAGCAGATGATTCTTGCGCTGTGTCGGCAGTCATCAAGTCCCAGCCTCGGCGCGCTTCGGGCTGGCGCTGAAACGCGGCGCGCAGGATCGGCGGCGGTTCCACTTCACCCTCCATTGCCAGCATCAGGCTTTCGGCCATGGCCTCGGCGCGCTTCTGCCGCGTCTCGGTGGATTTGGCGTCGGCGATAAAGTTGGTAAATCCTTTGCGCATCGACGGGCTCATGGCATCGAACCACTTCTTCAGCGCTCGATCGCGCCTTGAGAATCTTTGGCGAACTCGGCCGGCAATTCGATAACGAGCTCGCCGAGATCGGGCGCGGAGCTTGATCAGTGCGCGTTCTCCGGCGCGCACGCGCGCGCCGGCCTGCATCTTCCTGTTCACGATGAGCACGTGGCCTTGACCCTTTGTGCCGGGAATCAACGCCGTCTGGAATGCGAATCCGTTGATTTCGCCGAAGACGCGCCGGCTCTTCCACATGGGCCACGCCTTTTTCAGGTCAATGGGGACGCGGGCAATGACCCAGCGCGGCGAGGTTCCAGTGGCTTCGAGAGTGGCACGAAAGGATTTTTCGGCGTCCATTGCTGGTTTGGTTTTTCAGTTTTCAGTTCACAGCACAAGCACAGAACGGAGATGATGCACTCGTTTGTTACGTTATTAAATCTCATGTTTCCAGTAGATCCTACAAAAAAAAGAAAGAAACAGTGAACGCTACATAGGGGGACGTTACGGTCCGGACCACAAAGAGTGATAGAGATTTCGCTTGAATGTCTATTGTGCGCTAGGGGCGGGTACATTGCCTGCAAATGTGCGCCAGTTGTTTCTCTCGTTTTTTTCAGACACTTAGAACACGGCCAACTGAAGTGGGCTTGACTCCGATTTCCCGGCGTCAGGCTCCTCTTGACAATCTAAAGAAGAAGCGTAAGGTAACTCAAGATTGACTGGAGGAGCGAGCCCGTGGGGAAAACAGACGAGAGCCAGGCACAGGACCAGAGTGATCTGGTGCAGGGAACGTTGGAGATGCTGATTCTGAAGACGCTGGCACTGGAGCCGATGCATGGCTACGGAGTGATGCTGCGCATCGAGCAGATCAGCGGCGGAGTGTTTCGCGTTAATGCCGGATCGCTGCTGCCGGCGCTTAGCCGGATGGAACGCGCGGGGCATGTAAAGTCGGAGTGGCGAGCGACGGAAAACAACCGAAGGGCGAAGTATTACCTGCTGACCTCGAAGGGACGCAAGGCATTGGCAGCCGAAACGGAGCAGTGGGAGCGGCAGACGGCGGCGATCGCGCGGATTCTGGAGGCCTGATGTTCTGTCGGAGCGATGGGTTTCTGCTTTCCGACTCATGACTGCGTCATGAATGGGCACACGGCGGATTCTGGAGAAACTCGATGGGATGGATGAAGAGCATCGGGATAGGACTGAGGTCGTTGCTATCGAAGGGGCGTGTTGAGTGGGAACTCGACGAGGAGCTTGACGCGTTTGTGGAAGCAGCGGCTGCTCACAAACAGCACCTCGGAATGAGTGCGGACGAGGCACGGCGTGCAGCGATGGCGGAGATGGGCAGCCGGAACGCCGTCAAGCACCAGGTGTGGTCGTCGCGGTGGGAGGCGAGCGCGGAAGCGTTGCTCGCGGACCTGCGGATAGGGGTGCGCGGGCTCGCGAAGACGCCGGGATTCACCGCGGTGGCGCTGCTCTCGCTGGCGCTGGGCATTGGTGCCAACACGGCGATCTTCACGCTGCTGAATGCGGTGCTGCTGAGGCCGCTGCCGGTGCCGCATCCAGAGCAGCTGCTGTTGTTCGGGCGAGGCAGAGCAGTGGGCAGTATGGATGGAATGCCGACTGACAGCACGGACCTGTTCTCTTATCTTTTTCATCGCCAGTTCACGGGCCGGGCCACTTCGTTCAGCGGCGTAGCTGCGCAAAGCAGCATCCAGATGGGAAGCCACATCTCGATCGCAGGCGGCGCGATGGAGCATGTGCACATCGACCTGGTTTCGGGAAGCTACTTCAATGTGCTGGAAGTGAAACCGGCGATGGGCCGGATGATTGCGGACAGCGACGATCGGGCTGCGGGCGCGAGTCCAGTTGCGGTGGCGAGCTACGGATGGTTCCAGAGACACTTTCAGGGCGATCCGGCAGCGATCGGACGTTCCGTGCACATTCAGGGGCACGACTACACGATCATCGGCGTGGCGCAGGCGGGCTTTGCGGGAATCGCGCCGGCGCAGCCGACGGATTTGTGGATTCCGCTGTCGATGGAGAAGGAGATTTCGCCGGGCTGGAACGGGCTGGCGGATCACGATTTTCAGTCGCTTTACCTGTTCGGGCGGCTGAAGCCGGGCGTAACGGCAACGCAGGCAAGCCTGGCAACCAATGTTCTCTTCCGCCAGATCATCCGTAGTGAATACCTGGGCGACAACGCTTCGGCACACGATCTGGCAGAGTTGCAAAAGGCAAGGGTGGATCTGACATCGGCGGCAGGCGGCTTGCCGGGACTGAAGGTGCGTTACGCGGCGCCACTATCAATCCTGATGGGGATCGTTGCGCTGGTTCTTCTCATTGCCTGCGCGAATATTGCCAACATGCTGTTTGCTCGCGGCGTGGCGCGCGGGCGCGAGCTGGCGGTGCGACAGGCTCTCGGAGCTACGCGACAGCGAATCGTGGTGCAACTTCTCACAGAGAGTTGCCTGCTTTCCGCGGCGGGCGCTGCCTTGGGTATCGTGCTGGCCTGGCGCGGGCTGCATCTTCTGCTCGTGCTTGGATCACAGGGGCCTGAGACCATGCCGCTGGATCTCTCGCCCGATTATCGTGTGCTGACCTTTACGCTGTTGATCACGATCGTGACCGCGCTGTTGTTCGGTATGGCTCCGGCGCTGCGCGCGTCGCGGCTGGAACTTACGCCGGCGCTGCGCGATGGTCATGGAGCATCGTCTGCTGCGTCACGTGGAGCACTTTCGCGCTCGCTGATTGCGGGGCAGGTAGCGCTTTCGATCCTGCTGCTGGCAATGGCGGGCTTGTTCGTGCGGAGCTTGCACAACCTCACGCAGGTGGATGTCGGTTTCGATCCGCGCAACGTAACAGTGTTCTCGCTCGATGAGTACACGGCGAACCTGCCGCTCGACGAGCGGCTGGTGCAACTGCAGCAGCAGATCGAGCAGAAGGTGCAGGCTTTGCCCGGCGTCGAATCGGCAAGCTTTTCAATGTTCACGTTCAACCAGGGCATGTGGTCAGACGGCATCACGATGCAGGGCGTGCCGCGAAACCGGGCGAACAGCGATGACGTGCTGTACAACGTAATCGGAACCCAGTATCTGAAGACCGTCGGCATTCCACTGGTTGCGGGCCGCAACTTCAACGCGCGGGACAACGCAAAGAGTCCGCGTGTAGCGATTGTGAATGAGACGATGGCGCGGATCTTTTTTGAGAACCAGTCGCCGCTCGGGCATCGGTTCTGCCTGTGTGACCAAAATGTTGGCAGAGATCAAAAGCTCGACTTCGACGTTGAGATTGTGGGCGTGGTGCGAGACGCAAAATATGTAGGACTCGGCGAGCAGCATCACATGGCCGCTTATTTTCCGTACGCACAGCGTATCCAGTACTTCGGCAACTTCTCGGTGAAATCCGCGGTGCCATCGGCGTCGCTGATACCGGCGGTGCGTCGCGCGATTGCGGAGGTCAACCCGGACATTGCCATTGCGCAGGTGGTGCCGCTGGCAGCCGAGGTGCAGGGATCGATCGCCACGCAGCGGCTGATCGGGTGGCTCTCGGCGTTTTTTGCGGGGCTGGCGGTTTTTCTGGCTGCGATTGGGACGTACGGGCTGATTTCATACTCGGTGGCGCGCAGGACCAACGAGATCGGCATCCGCGTCGCCCTCGGGGCTCAGACGGGTACGCTGCTTTGGATGGTGCTGCGCGAGTCGCTGGTGCTGCTGGGCGCCGGGCTGGTGATTGGATTGCCGGTGGCCATGGCGGTCACGCACGGGATGGCGAGCTTGCTCAAGACACAGCTTTTCAATGTGAGCGCGATCGACCCGATCGCGTTCATTTCGGCCGCCGTAGTGGTAAGTGCGATGACGGTGGCGGCGGCGTTTATTCCTGCCCGCCGGGCGGCGCGGGTGGATCCGATGACGGCGCTGCGGTGTGAATGAGGGGTTAGCGCGGTTTCCTCTTTCGCCTGCACAATGGATGCATGTTGATTTTCAGCTCGCACCGCCGCCGCACGAACGTTCGGCGCGTCGTGAGCGCCGCGGTACCTGCTGGAAGCCCAGAATCCTCGGCGACCGAGGAGATCCTTTGAAAGTAGATAACTTCTTTACAGAATAGGGGAGTACACCCCCCGGGGAGACCTCGATGTCAATACTGGGTGGCCAAAAAGGCTTGGATCCGCCGGCTACGCTCCCTCAAGTTGCAGCATCAGTTCTTCCCACTCAGCGGTCAGCGTCGCAAGCTGTTCGCGCAGCGCGGCCGCCAGATCGGTCAGCCGCTGCGTCTCCGCCGCCGAAACATACACGCCCAAGTTGCTCCTCGGTGTGCGCAATCGCAGCCTCGACCCGCGGAATCTCCTCTTCGAGAAACGCGCACCGCTCCTCCATCTGCTTCTGCTTGATCGGATTCAGCCGCCGTGCTTGCTGTCCATTCGCCCCGAATCCAGCGCCCGCCTTCAATGACGATCGGTCGCCCGCTGCGATAGATCGGGTGCCGCCAGTTCGAACGGTACAGAGCCGGGTGCCCGATGTCTCGCTTTTGAGACCTGGGTGGAGAATTTCCTTCGTCGAGACTGCCTCGATCCGGAAGCGCCGCCCGCGGCGGCCAGCTCCTCCTTCTTTCGCAGGTAGTCCTCGTAGTTTCCTGGGTAGGTGGTGATCACGCCGTTCTCCACCTCGATCACCCGCGTCGCCAGCCGGTCGATGAAGTACCGATCGTGCGAAACAAAGACCACCGTGCCGGAAAACGCTGCAATCGCGTCCAGAAGCACGTCCTTCGCGCGCATATCCAGGTGATTCGTGGGCTCGTCGAGCAGCAGAAAATTCGAAGGCGAAACCAGAATCCGCGCCAGCGCAAACCGGTTCCGCTCGCCGCCCGAAAGCACGCCCAGCGGCTTGAACACGTCATCGCCGGAGAAGAGAAAACATCCCAGCAGCGACCGCAGCTCCGACTCCGGCACCTTCAGCGCCGCGCGGCTGATGTCGTCCAGCATCCGCGCCTCGGGATCGAGCACCTTGTACTGATCCTGCGCAAAGTACTCGCTGACCACGTTGTGCCCGAGCTTCACCGTGCCGTCCGTCGGCGCTTCGACGCCGGTCAGCAGCTTGATCAGCGTCGATTTGCCCGCGCCATTCACGCCCACCAGCGCCACGCGATCGCCGCGCTCGATGGTGAACCGCGCATTGCTGAACACATGCTTCGGCCCGTAGCTCTTCCCCAGTCCCTCGGCCTCTACCACCGTGCGCCCCGATGGCGGAGGCTGCGGAAACTTGAAATGAATCACCGGCTCTTCTTCGGGAATCTCGATGCGCTCGATCTTCTCGAGTTCCTTGATCCGCGACTGCACCTGCTTGGCCTTCGTCGCCTGCGCGCGGAAGCGATTGATGAACGCTTCGAGATGCTCGATCTGGTCGCGCTGATTCTTGTACGCAGCCTGCAACTGCGCGCGCCGCTCGTCTTTCTGCGAGAGGTACTTCGTGTAGTTGCCCTGGAAGATGGTGAGCCGCTTGTTCCAGATCTCAACGGTGCGATCGATCGTCACGTCGAGAAAATAGCGGTCGTGCGAGATCAGGATGTACCCGAAAGGATAGTTATGCAGATAGTCCTCGAGCCAATTGCGCGTCTCAAGATCGAGATGATTCGTCGGCTCGTCCAGCAGCAGCAGGTTCGGCTTGGCCAGCAGCAGCTTGGCCAGCGCAATGCGCATCTGCCAGCCGCCGGAGAACTCGTCCACCTGCCGCGCCCAGTCCTCCTTGCCGAATCCAAGCCCGGTCAGCACCGTGCCCACCTGCGCGTCGAGCGCGTAGCCATCCAGCGCATGAAACCGCTCCTGCAGCATCGAGTAGCGCTCCGCAGCCGCTTCGTACTCGGTGCTCGCATGATCCAGTTCCGACAACTGCGCCGCCGTCCGCTCGATCTCGCCTTCCATCGCGCGCAACTCGTCAAAGACGGTCAGGCACTCGTCAAACACCGTGCGCCCGCTCAGCCGCAAGCCCCTCCTGCGGCAGGTAGCCGATGCTCATGCCGCGCGTCTGCTGCATCGTTCCGTAGTCCAGCGACTCGAGACCGGCGAGCACCTTCATCAGCGTGGATTTGCCGGTGCCGTTGGCGCCGACGAGCGCGGTCTTTTCCTTGCTGCGGATCAGCCAGTTGGCCTCGAGAAACAGCACGCGCGGGCCAAACCGCTTGCCGGCATTTTGCAGAGAGAGCATTCCTCTCTCATTTTCGCAGAAGAAGTGCTAGCGTCAGTCCGCCCGTCGGAGACCGTGCGGCCGGCTGGCGCCTCGGTGCGCGGCGATGGCGCCGGATTCGGCGTGAAGGTCTTCAGCGCTTCGAGATTGCTCTGCACCTTCTGCCACTTGCCGGGATCTTTCTTGGTGTCGATCGGCGCCGAGGTATCGGAGTAGAAAGTCGAGAATGTTCTTCTGCAACGCAACCGTCGTCACATCGAACTTCTTGTCCGCCAGTTGCGAAAGAAGCTTCGCATAGGTGTCGTCGGCGAGAGTGTACTCGCCGGCTGCGGTCGGCTTGCCGCTGTCGAGATCGTCGTCGGGCAGCTTGATCGATCGGGCCTGCGGCATCGTTGAGCAGGGCATCGTACTTGTCGACGGTCAGGTTGATGCTCGTGAAGTACAGGTTCTCGGTTTTCGGCGTCGGGAATATTAAAGTCGAGCGCCTTGAGCGGGCCGACCTTCGGAACCACCTTCAGCAAGACAGCCAGGAAGCGCACGCCAAATCCGGCGTCGCTGATAGTTCTTGCCCCATGCCTTTTCGTAGTCCGCGCGCGAGAGGCGGTACAGAAACTGTCTGCTTCTGGAAATTCGGCACCTCGCTCATGATCTCTTTCTTGTGCGTGCGCAGAGCCACCTGGGTCATGTGCGGGATCAGCGTGCTCACCGAGTAGCGAAACGAGCCGATCGACAGGTCTTCGTGCGGCAGCACATCCTTCAACTGCACCCCGTAGACGACCGGGAAAACTCGCTCCAGAAGCTCCTTCGAGACCTTGAACCCGATGAAATCGTGATACTGCTGCGGTGCGTAACGCTGTTTGGCCACCTGCGCCATGTCGAAGCCGAATTCGGTGCGAAGATGCGCGGTCTTGTCCTGCGCGTAAAGAACGATCGGTCCAAAACGCGCGCGCAGCTTGGGATAGGCTATCGCCACGGCCTGGTTCACCGCGGGGTGTCCGGTGATATCGGATGCGTAGTGCGAAAGCGCGCCAAGCGCAAAGGCATACTCATCGGCGCTCTGGCTCTCGCGCAGCAGCTCCATCACAAAGTCGCCGCGCGAACATAGTGAACCAGGTCGCTGAACTCCTGGTTGCCGAATGGATAGTAGCCCATGTCCTGGATCACGGCTCCGCCGTACGCGTAGGCGTGGGCCTCGCGCATCTGGTCGTCCGTCAGGCCCGGATACCGCGCCAGGATCATTGGCCGCAGGTGATCGTTCCAGAGCAGGTCGACGATCTCTTCGTGAGTCAGAACCGAATACGCGTGCGACGAACCGCATCCGATGAGCAAAATGAGAACGGCTGCCATGGATCGCGCTGCACGAAGGAGACGGAATTCACTGGGAGCGCGAGGTCTAAATGATTTGTGCATCTTTCAACTTTTTCGATAAGACAAGATCTAAGCTATAGTCTTTTCATTGATGCCCCGCGACCTGCCCGCGTTGTACTCAGGCTTAGGGACGGATCTCGACCGGCGTGCCAACCGGAACCAGGTTCCAGATCTCGTCGATCTCGTCGTCAGTCACGGCGATGCACCCAAGGGTCCAGTCGTAAATCCGGTGTCCAGCCCCAACCCATCCCTTTCCGTTGGGAAGGCCATGAATCATGATTGCTCCACCCGGGGAAACACCGAGCCGAACAGCACGTTTCCGGTCATCTGTGTTGGGATAGGAGACGTGAAGCGCCTTGTGGTACCCGCTGTGCTCGTACTTCGCGTCAATGGCGTAATGCCCCTCGGGCGTCCGGCCGTCGCCTTCGCGCTCCTTGGGCGCCAGTCCTCCCTGGCCGAGCGCGACCTTGTAGGTTCGTATCACATTGCCGCTCGCCAGTAATTCCATTACGTGTTCTTTCTTGAGGATCAGGATCGAGTCGGCCCTTTGGGGTTTCTGCGCGGGCGATTCGGGCCCACCAAATGCGCAAACCGAAACGAGCAGAAGCGAGAAGAGCCCGAACCTTGCAGCCCGTTGCGCCAGACCGAACCGAACCCGACTGAATGGCATGCCGACACTGTAAACCATTCCCTTCCGATGAACATCGGCCTCGCCTCCGCTTGGCGACAGTGCAGTCGGTCGTGTAAAACAAGCGACGGGTGCGATAGATCGCCCGCGTTGAAATCCAGATCTCCCCATGAACAAGCTTTTTCCCAATGCGAAAGCTGCACTTGACGGTATCGTGCGCGATGGAATGGTGCTTGCAATCGGCGGCTTCGGCCTCTGCGGCATTCCCGAGGAACTCATCCTTGCCTTGCGCGATACAGGCGTCCGCAATCTGACGATCGCCAGCAACAACGCCGGCGTCGATGGCGCAGGCCTCGGTCTGCTGCTCGCCACGCACCAGATCAGGAAGATGATCTCAAGTTACGTCGGTGAGAACGCCGAGTTCGAGCGTCAGTTTCTATCCGGCGAAATCGAGGTCGAATTCTGTCCCTCAGGGAACGCTCGCCGAACGCATGCGCGCGGGCGGAGCGGGCATTCCAGGCTTCTACACGCGCACGGGCGTCGGCACCATCATTGCCGAAGGCAAGGAGCACAAGGAATTCGACGGCAAGACCTACATTCTTGAACGCGGCATCGTGGCCGATCTCGTGCTGGTAAAGGCGTGGAAAGGCCGATCTGCACGGCAACCTCATCTATCGCCGCACGGCTCGCAACTTCAATCCCAATGCAGCCACCTGCGGCAAAATCACGGTTGCCGAAGTTGAAGAAATTGTGCAGCCGGGCGAACTCGATCCCGACTAGATCCACACGCCGGGAATCTTCGTTCATCGCCTGGTACACGTTCCGAATCCGATCAAGCGGATCGAGAAGAAGACCACGAGAGAGGGCTGAGCCGATGGCATGGACACGCAACCAGATGGCCGCGCGCGCCGCGCAGGAACTGGAGGATGGCTACTACGTCAACCTCGGCATCGGCATTCCCACGCTGGTGGCCAACTTCATTCCGCGGGGCATGACAGTCACGCTGCAGTCTGAAAACGGCTCTGCTCGGCATGGGGCCGTATCCGCGCGAGTCGGAGATTGATGCGGACCTGATCAATGCGGGAAAAGAGACGGTGACATTCGTTCCCGGAGCGGCGACATTTTCGAGCGCCGATTCGTTCGCCATGATTCGCGGCGGCCACATCGATCTTGCGATTCTTGGTGCGATGCAGGTTTCAGAGCGCGGCGATCTCGCCAACTGGATGATTCCCGGCAAAGCGCGTGAAGGGCATGGGTGGCGCGATGGACCTGGTTTCCGGCGTCCGGCGCGTCATCGTGCTCATGGAGCACACGACTCCCGACGGAAGCCACAAGCTGCTGCGCCAGTGCACGCTGCCGCTGACCGGCAGCGGTGTTGTGCACCGCGTCATTACCGATCTTTGCGTGCTCGATGTTACGGACTCGGGCTTCGAAGTGCTTCGAACTTGGCCGACGGCGTCACGCGCGAACAGGTCGAGCAGCGCAGCGGAGCGGACATGTGGATCTTCTCGCTAGATTCAACACTTCTTTCCAGACGGGTTTTCGTTTTTCCAGAAAAGCCGAGATGCCTTCACGAAAATCCGCGGTCTCGCGCGATTCCGCGTTCGATTCCATGGCGGCAACGATCGCTGCGTCGAGCCAGGCGCGGTTCTGAGCGGCGAGCAACTGTTTGGTTGCGCTTATCGACTGCGGGCTGTTGGCGAGCAGCGATTTCGCCAGCGCAATGTGCGCGCGGCGCCAGCTCTTCGCGCTCGACGATTTCATTGACCAATCCCAGATGCATGGCCTCTGTGCGATCCAAATAAGCGGCCGGTCAGCAGAAGGTCGCGGCAGCGTTTGTCGCCGACCTGAAGCGACAGAGAATGCCGAGACGAGCGCGGGAACGAATCCAATGCGAACTTCGGTGAAGCCGAACCGGGCCGCCGGGGTTGCCAGGGTGAAATCGCAGAGCGTCGCCAGCCCGGTTCCTCCGGCGATGGCCGGGCCGTTTACGGCGGCAATCGTGGGCACAGGCAATTCATACAGGGCCACGAACAGTCGTGCAAGCCGCTCTGCATCGGCGCGATGCTCGGCCGGAGTCTTGTCCCGCATCGTCTGCAATTCCGATAGATCGAGCCCCGAGCAGAAGGCGTCTCCGGCTCCAGTCAGTAATCAGTGCGCAACACTGAGTCGCGGCAGTCTCCTCCATCACGCCGATCAGCTCGGTCTGCATCTCCCGCGTCATCGCGTTGCGGCGCTCGGGGCGATTCAGCGTGACGGTGCGAATGGGATGACTGTCGGTGACGAGGATCGTCTTATAGTTCAAGCTTCCACTCCTTTCGGCAATGCGTCACTGTCTCACTGGACAGCCGAACCGAAGCGGCTCGAAATCTCATTGCTCGCCTGCGATCAGGGTATCCAGAGATTTGAACGCGGGTAGGTTGGCCCCGCACCGTGCGCAACTCGGCAACGAGGATCTCCGTGGGAATATTGCCGACCAGGATATCCTGCGCAAAAGGACAGCCGCCAAGGCCGCCGATCGCGGCATCGAATCGTCTGCACCCTGCGTCGAATGCAGCGCGAATTCGCGCTGCGGCATCGGCGGGCCGTGCATGCAGGTGCACGCCGATCTCGAGGTCGTCGAACTGCTCGATCACCGCAGACAACACTTCCGCAATCTGATCAGGCGCGGCGAGACCGACGGTATCGGCGAGCGAGATCTCCGTCACTCCGCACTCGGCAATCAGGTCGCACGCCTGCAGGACTTCGTCAATACTCCACGCATCTCCGTAGGGATTGCCAAAGGCCATCGAGACGTACGCGACCACGTTCCTGTCCTCGCTCTGCGGCGATGGACTGGATCCTTTGCAGAATCTCGAGCGACTGCTTCCAGAGTCTGGTGTCTGATTCCTGCGCAGAAACTCCGGTGAGATGGAATAGGGAAATCCGAGCGTCCTTACCGCATCGGTTTCGACGGCGCGCTGTGCACCCTTCTCATTCACGACGATGCCGATGATCTCAACATCGTCCGGAGGGGCAAGCTGGGCAAGCACCTGCTCCGAGTCTGCCATCTGCGGAACGGCGGCGGGGAGACGAAACTGACCGCGTCGATGTGCTTGAATCCCGCGTCGATGAGCTTGCGCAGATAATCGGCCTTGATCTCCGGCGCGATATGTTCCCGGCAGGCCCTGCCACGCATCCCGCGGGCACTCGACGATCTTGACTGCTTCACCCATTCAAATGCACCTGCGCTGCAGTCAAACGACCGCCTTGCACTGCGCAGCAGTTACCCGCGCGACGGATAAACCTTGAGAATCTCTCGCGCGATCACCATGCGCTGAATCTCGCTGGTGCCCTCGCCGATGGTGCACAGCTTCACGTCACGATAATACTTCTCGGCCGGATAGTCCTTGATGAATCCGTAGCCGCCAAAGAGCTGCACCGCATCGTCGCAGATGCGCACCGCGACTTCGCTGGAAAAGAGCTTGGCCATCGACGATTCGCGCGTCACCTTGCGCCCCGCATCCTTCAGCACGGCGGCCCGCTGGGTCAGCAGGCGAGCGGCGTCCAGCTCGGTCGCCATGTCCGCCAGCTTCCATTGGATTCCCTGAAACTCGGCGATCGCCTTGCCGAACTGCCGGCGTTCCTTCACGTATTTCAAGGCTGCATCCAATGCGCCGCGTCCAATTCCGAGCGCCAGAGCGGCGATCGAGATGCGGCCGCCGTCGAGCACACGCATGGCATCGATGAAGCCCTCGCCCTCCGCGCCAAGCAGATTCTCCTCGGGAATCTCGCAGTCTTCGAAAATCAGCTCGCTGGTGTCGCTGGCGCGCAGGCCGAGCTTGTTCTCCTTCTTGCCGGGGCGAAATCCCTTGGTCCCCTTCTCCACGACGAAAGCCGAAAGCCCATGCGTGCCCTTGCTCTTGTCGGTCGAGGCGATCACGACGGCGACATCGGCATAGTGGCCGTTCGTGATGAAGGTCTTGTTCCCATTCAGCACGTAGCGGTCGCCCTTCTTGACGGCTGTCGTCCGCGAATTGCTGGCGTCAGAGCCGGCGCCCGGCTCGGTCAAGTCCCCACGCTGCCAGCCACTCGCCGCTGGCGAGCTCGAGACACGTACTTCCTCTTCTGCGCTTCATTTCCCGCGAGGAAAATGTGGTTCGTGCCCAGCGAATTATGCGCCGCAACGATGATGCCGATGGAGCCATCGACCGACGGCGAGTTCCTCAATCGCCAGGACATAATCGACGTAGCCGAGGCCTGCGCCGCCGTACTCCGGCGGAAAGATAACGCCCAGCAAGCCCATCTGGCCGAGCTTCTTCACCACGTCGAGTGGAAATTCGCTGGCCTCGTCCCACTTCATCACGTTGGGAGCGATCTCGCGCGCGGCAAATTCGCGAATCTCGCGGCGAAGTGCCTCCTGCTCCTCGGTCAGTACGAAGGGATACAGGCTTTCGATCTGTTTCGAGCGCAACGCTCATGGTGTTTGGCTCCTTTGCGTCTGGGGAATGACGCCAGCCTACGCTGCTGACTGGATAAGATGCCGGTTTAATGAACGACAGAACATGGCCCGTGATCAACTCGTCAGGTTTGCAGCACTCCCGGGTTGAACTTCGGTACGTCAGGATTCATGGCACACGCCTCAAGCGCCGTGATCAGCACGTCTCTCGTCTTCGCTGGATCGATGATGGCATCAATCCAAAGACGCGCCGCACCATAGCGCGGATCAGCCTGCGCATCGTAGGTCGACTTGATCTCTTCGTAGAGTGCCGCTCGCTCTGCTTCCGACAGCACCTTGCCGCCGCGCTCTACCTGCTTGGCGCGAACCTCGGCCAGCGTGCCTGCCGCTGAAGCGCCGCTCATCACTGCATAGCGCGCCGTGGGCCACGCAAACAGAAACCGCGGATCGTACGCCTTGCCGCACATCGCGTAATGGCCGGCGCCGAAGCTGCCGCCGATGATCACCGCAATCTTCGGTACGACGCTGGTGCTGACCGCCGAAACCATCTTCGCGCCGGCGCGGATGATGCCGGACCACTCCGCATCCTTGCCGACCATGAATCCATTCACGTCGTGCAGGAAGACCAGCGGCACCAGGTTCTGATTGCAATCCATGATGAACCGTGCGGCCTTCTGTGCGCCCTCGGTATAGATGACGCCGCCCACCTCGATCCGCTTCGCGCCGGCTGACGGGCCCATCGCGACGATCTGGTTCTGGTTGGTCTTCTGGTTCGCGACAATGCCCACGGCGTGACCGCCGATGCGAGCATATCCGCACAGAACCGTCCGGCCGAACTCCGCCTTGTACTCGTCAAACTCGCTGCGATCGACAATGCGCGCAATCACCTCGCGCATGTCGTAGACATTGCTCGTGCCCGGGCGCGGGATTCAGCAGGCCATAGACATCCTCGATCGGATACTTCGGTGCATCCCGCTTCGCATCATAGGCGATGCGGCTAAATCGCTCTGCCGAAGTACTTGCGGACTTGCCGGCTGCCGAACTTGTCGACCAGCGAACGCAGCCGCGCGATGCAGTGGTGATCGTCCGGCTCCTTGAAGTCGACGGTGCCGGAAATCTCGGCATGCATTGCCGCGCCGCCCAGTTCTTCGGGATCGGTCTTCTGGCCAATCGCGGCCTGCACCAGCGACGGTCCCGCGAGAAAGAGGCCCGAACCCTCGGTCATCAGTACCGTGTCGGTCATGACCGGCAGATAAGCGCCGCCGGCCACGCACATGCCCATAATCGCCGTGATCTGCGGAATGCCCAGCGAACTCATTACCGCGTTGTTACGAAATACCCGGCCAAAGTCGTCCGTGTCGGGGAAGACATCTTCCTGCAGGGGCAGAAAAACGCCGGCCGAATCGACGAGGTAGAGCGTCGGAATGCGGTTGTCGAGCGCAATGTTCTGTGCGCGCAGCACCTTCTTCGCTGTCATCGGAAAGAATGCGCCGGCCTTCACCGTGGCATCGTTGGCGATGATCATGCAGAGACGGCCGCACACCCGGCCCAGTCCGGTGACAACGCCCGCTCCCGGCGCGCCGCCGTACTCCGCGTACATTTCGTACGCAGCCCACAGACCCAGTTCGAGGAATTCGCTGCCTTCGTCGAGCAGGAGTTTCAGGCGTTCCCGCACCGTCAGGCGCTTCTTGGCGTGCTGGGCGGCTGCCGCCTTCTGCTCCGCCGCCGAGGCGGATCGTTTCCTCCTGGGATCGCATGGCTGCAAGCAATTCGAGCAGCGCGGTCCGGTTCGCCTTTGCACGCGGGCGACTGCGGATCGAAGCTGGAACTCGATCACATTTTGAAGCTTCGAGCTTTCGGCCATTCCTCACTCACACAAACTCGCAGACTATAGCATCTTGGATGGTACAGGCGTCCAGATCGTCACGCGCGAGTTGAACTTCACCAAAATCAGGCTGCCCTTTTTGAACGGGCGCCGCGCCAGTAGAGAAAAAGACCGAGCAGGATCGGATGCGGCGGTGCCGCCAACCAGCTTCAATCTCGAAGCCAAGCTTGTTGGAAGAGTCCCCCGGCGGCACAAGCGAAACAATAATGCCGATGAAGACAACGGCAAATCCCAAGCCGCCACAAATCCAGGTGCCCGCCATACCGCCCGGCACGAGCACCGCATGGGGATTCTCTTTGCGGTCCTTGCGGCGGGCCAGCTTGATAACCGCCGCGAACATGTAAAGAAACGGAATGAAATACAGGATGATGGCAGCATCGACCAGAAACTGGTAAGCGCCAATCGTCTTCTCATTGATCTGGCTGACGAGCAGAATCGCCCCGGAGAGCCGTCGCCTGCACCAGGATCGAAATATACGGCGTCTTCCACTTCGGATGAATCTTCCCGAACGCAGCCGGCAGGTAGCGATCGATGCCGACCACGAACGGCACGCGCGCAATTCCGGCGACCGTGCTGCCGACGCCGCCCGCATTGCCTACCGTGACCAGCATCGCCGCCAGGACTCCAAGGAAGCCAATCTTCAAGGCCACGGAGCCGACCGTGATCGCACTGAACACGCCGCTCTGCGGATCGACGCTCGCGGCCGGCAGCAGGGCGAGAATCGCGAACGTGCCGGCGATATACATCAGCGCGATCAGCGCGCCGGCACCGAAAACCGCTCGCGGCAGGGTGCGCCGCGGATCGCGCACCTCTTCGCTCATCGCAGAGACCAGTTCGAGCCCCGTGAACGCGAACGCGATCTGCGACCAGAAATTCACCGTGTCCCAGTTCCACGCCGGCATCATGTTCTGCACCGTGAAGTGCGTCGCCGATCCGTGGCGAATACGACGACCAGTGCCACGATTGACCAAGAATCACGAGCGGCACGTAGGTGCCGACGCCGCCGGCATTCTGCAGCCATTTGCCGATATTCAGCCCGATGATGTTCAGCACCACCGCGACCAGCAGCAATCCGAGCGAGACAGCTGAGCAGGAATGTGCGATCCTGGGCAAGCTGCGGCGCCGCGTCCGCCGATGATGTAGGCGGCCATCGAGGCGCTGGCCAGCAGCAGGCCGGGAAAATAGAAGACGGTGTAGATCCAGTAGGTCCAGCCGGCGATGAAGCCGTGGAAATCGCCGAAGGCCTCCTTCGACCACGCGTAGAGGCCGCCTTCTTCAGGAAAGCGCGAAGAAAGTTCGTTGATGACCAGCGCGCCGGGAACGAAGAAGAAGACCGCCGCGATGACCCACAGGCTGATCGACGATGTTCCGTTGTGTCCCGCGGCTGCGATCCACCGCGGTCCCAGCACCGTGGCGATGTTGAACAGCAGCACATCCCAGAAGCCCATGGTTTTGCGCAAGCTGCGACTTGGTTTCGTGCGAGGGAGGCGCAGAGATTGTCATAAGGCCCCTCGGGCATCGGTGCGGTCATAGCTTGTTGCATAAGCGATCATCATAGTGGGGCTTCAGCAGGAGCGCACAAATGTTCAGTGGTTACGGACTCATCCTCGCCGGAGCGGAAAGCGCTCGCGGACCTCGTAGCGCGAACCAGCGGATCCGAGGAAAGCCTCGTAGAGCAGGAATTCTGTGGCCGTAAAAGCAGGAAATTCTGCGTTTGCCTTGACCTCTGCCGTTCAAGCGCCGCAGAGCATTCATCCGGTTGTCGCCCTTGGCGCGCGCCAGGGTGACGTGCGGGTGGAAGGGTCGATCTTCGGCAACAAACCCGCACTGCGACGTGGCCGCGAGCAACCTGTTTCTGCAAGGCGCGCAATCTCGGGCGAGACGTTCACTCCGGCGAAGAAGACTCCGGCGCGGTCGAAGAAGCCAGTGCCGTCGAGCCGGACGGGAACCTGTCGGCGCCCGTATTTCTCCTAAACGGTCCAGAACGCAGCCAAATTGCTGGGCCGAGTGTCTCGCCGAGGAACTGCAGCGTAATGTGCCAGGACTCAGGCGAACGTCCAGCGGAGGTCGTCGCCAGGCGATCGCAGGCGCTGCGCGACATCTCGCCAGCGCATCGATCACTTCCGTGTGCCAGCGGAATTCCGATGAACAGGCGCATGGTCGCCACCGTCAGAGGAATTTCGCGAACGACTCGATCTGCTTGGCCTGGTAATCCCGCCGCTCGACCGGCGAGGACAGCACCGTCGACGTCGAAGTCGCGCCCAGCGCGGAAAGCCGGTCGATCAGCGCCTCGAGGTGGCGGATCGAAACCACATCGGCTTCAATCACAAACGACTCGGCGCCGGTAATCCGATGACAGCGGCTGATCTCAGCTCAGCTCCTTGATCGCAGTCACCGTGCGGCTGATCTGCAGATCGCCGCCGGGGATGGTAAGCCGCACCAGGACGCGGATGGGCACGCCGAGCTTGGCGGTGTCGAGCGAGGCATGGTAGCCGGTGATCACGCCGGCCTCTTCCAGCCGGTGAACGCGCTCGGCCACGGCCGGCGTCGAAAGGCCGATCTTCCGGCCGAGTTCCGCAAACGACAGGCGCGCATTCTGCTGCAGCGCCTCCAGGATCTTCCAGGCAATCGCGTCGAGCTCGAAACGTTGGGTAGCGGTCTTGTGAGTCATAGGCCAGCAATCCTTAAGGCTGCTTCCATCATTATGCTTAATGTCGTTAAGTTCTGCAGCCTATTTTTCCGTGGAATGCCCATTTTCAGTGCCTCATCGGCGCGGCCTATCTTATCGGTCAGCCGGGAATGTTCCCCCCGTTGCTCTCCGTCGTTCCCGGCACAGGAGGTATCCGCATGAGCGCTTCCGTGCACTCTGCTCCCGCACAGGTTCTCTGCCAAGCCGATCGCTCCCGGCAGCAGGATTTTCTGCCGCTCAAAGGCACCGACCACGTCGAGTTCTACGTCGGCAACGCGCGCCAGGCAGCGTACTTCTACCGCGCCGCATTCGGCATGTCGCTGGTGGCCTACGCCGGGCCGGAAACCGGCCAGCGCGATCGCGCCTCCTACGTGTGTGCAGCAGGGCAAGATTCGCTTCGTGCTCACCACGCCGCTGCGCGGCGGCAACGCCGATTGCCGAGCATGTCCACCGCCACGGAGATGGCGTCCAGGTCATCGCGCTGTGGGTCGACGACGCGCGCCGCGCCTGGCACGAGACCACCAGCCGCGGCGCCGTCAGCGTGGCCGAGCCGTATGTCCTCGCCGACGAGCACGGCCAGGTCGTGCTGTCCAGCATTCGCACCTACGGCGACACGATTCACACGTTTGTCGAGCGCAGCGAATTACTCGGGCCCGTTTCTTCCCGGCTTTCGCGCCGTCGAGCGCGATCCGGATCGCGCGCCCGGTCGGCCTGCTCCACATCGACCACATGGTCGGCAACGTGGGCTGGCACGAGATGGACGAGTGGGTCGAGTTCTACGCGAACGTCATGGGCTTCTCGCTCTATCAGCACTTCGACGACAAGGACATCTCCACCGAATACTCGGCGCTGATGTCGAAGGTGATGGCGAACGGCAACGGCTACGTGAAGTTCCCCATCAACGAGCCGGCCGAGGGCAAGAAGAAATCGCAGATCGAGGAGTATCTCGATTTCTATCCCGGCCCCGGCGTGCAGCACATCGCGCTGGCCACGGACGACATTCTGCACACGGTGAGCAAGCTCCGCGAGCAGGGCATCGAATTCCTGCGCGTGCCGCACACCTACTACACCGAGCTGCAGAACCGCGTGGGCAAGATCGACGAGCCGGTCGATGAACTGGAAGAGCTGGGCATCCTGGTCGATCGCGACGACGAAGGCTACATGCTGCAGATCTTCACGCGGCCCGTGGAAGACCGCCCGACGCTGTTCTTCGAAATCATCCAGCGCAAGGGCAGCCGCAGCTTCGGCAAGGGCAACTTCAAGGCGCTCTTCGAGGCCATCGAGCGCGAGCAGCAGGCGCGCGGCAATCTGTAGCGCAACGGAGGCATGAGATGAAAACCGAAACGCTTTCGGCTGCCGCACCCTACATCATCGAGCAGGACTACTCCGCCTACACCGACGAACAGCACGCCGTGTGGGCAGAGCTGGTGGGCCGCGTGCTGCCCGAACTTGAAAAGCACGCCGCGCGCGAATACCTCGACGGCTTTGAGATCATCGGCCTGCAGCGAGATCGCCTGCCGAATCTTGCGTCGATCAGCGCGCGCCTTGAGCCGAGAACCGGCTGGAATTCCACGCCGGTGAGCGGATTTCTGCCGGCGCCGGCGTTCTTTGAGATGCTCGCCGCGCGCCGCTTTCCCACCACGACCTGGCTGCGCAGCCGCGAGTCGCTCGAATACACGCCGGAGCCGGACATCTTTCACGACGTCTTCGGCCACGTGCCCATGCACGCGCACAAGGTGTTTGCCGATTTTCTCGAGCACTACGGCCGCGTCTGCGCATCCATCGAAGATGACGCGGTGCTGGAGAAACTGGGTCGCCTCTTCTGGTACACCGTCGAGTTCGGCGTGATTCGCGAGGGGAACGAAATCAAGGTCTACGGCAGCGGCCTCATCAGTTCGCACGGCGAATGCAAGAACGTGATCGAGGGGCATTGCGCCATCCACGACTTCTCGCTGGACGAGGTGCTCGACACTCCGGTAAAGGTGGACGAGCTGCACAAGCTGCTGTTCGCCGTCAGCAGCTTCGACCAGATCTACGAAGCGATGCACGAGGCAGAGCGCCGCGCCGATGCAAAACCGCTTGTGAGAGGTGAAACAGCATGTCCGATGAAATCCGGTATCAGACCGGCTTTGGAAATGAATTCGCCACCGAAGCAGTTGCAGGAGGCTTGCCGCAGGGCCAGAACGCGCCGCAGAAACATCCTCTCGGCCTCTACACCGAGCAGTTCAGCGGAACGCCGTTTACCGCGCCGCGGGCCACCAATCGCCGCACCTGGACCTATCGCATTCGCCCGTCGGTCACGCATCGCCCGTATGAAGAGATCCCTGCAAAGCTGATTCGCAGCGGACCGTTCCTTGAGATGCCCACCATCGCCCAATCAACTGCGCTGGGATCCGCTGCCGATTCCGAAAGAGAAGACCGACTTCGTCGACGGCATTGTCACGCTCGGCGGCAACGGCGACCCGGCCATGCAGGCGGGCGTCGCCATTCACCTCTACGCCGCCAACGCCTCCATGCAGGATCGCTTCTTCTACACCGCCGATGGCGAGATGCTGATTGTGCCGCAACTGGGCGCGCTGCGCTTTCACACCGAGCTCGGCATTCTCGAGGTCGCGCCCGGCGAAATCTGCGTGATTCCGCGCGGCGTCAAGTTCCGCGTCGTGCTCGGCGGAGAAGCAGGCGCGCGGCTACATCTGCGAGAACTACGGCCTGCCCTTTCGCCTGCCCGAACTCGGGGCGATCGGCGCCAACGGGCTGGCCAATCCGCGCGACTTCAAAGCGCCCGTTGCGGCCTTTGAAGATCGCGAAGGCGAATTCCACATCACCTCGAAGTTTCTTGGCCGGCTCTGGTCGGCGGTCATCGATCACTCGCCGCTCGACGTCGTGGCCTGGCACGGCAACTACGCGCCCTACAAGTACGACCTTGGCCCTCTTCAACTGCATCAACACCGTTTCGTTCGATCACCCCGATCCATCCATCTACACCGTGCTGAGCGCGCCATCCACACGTTCCCGGCACGGCAAACTGCGACTTCGCCATCTTTCCGCCGCGATGGATGGTTGCCGAGCACACCTTCCGTCCGCCGTGGTTTCATCGCAACCTGATGAACGAATTCATGGGCCTGGTCTTCGGCGCGTACGATGCCAAGGCCGAAGGATTCGTCCCCGGCGGAGCCAGCCTGCACAACTGCATGGCCGGCCACGGACCCGACGCCGAAACCTTCGAGCGCGCATCCACGGCGGAACTGAAGCCGCAGTATCTGGCCAACACGCTGGCCTTCATGTTTGAAACGCAGCTCGTCGTGCGCCCCACCGAGTTCGCGATGAATACCCGCATCCTGCAGCACGAATACTTCGAATGCTGGCAGGGATTGAAGAAGCACTTCAAGCAGAGCTCGCCGGCAAAGCCAAAGAAGAAATGACCGCCATCGAAACCCTGCTCACGGGCTTGTTTGACTACGCGGGCCTGTATCCGCCGGCGAGTCTCGGCATTCGTTCGGCTGCGGAATAACTACTCGAGTACAGCCGCAGCCCGCACGCGTGGGCATTGGGTCGGTTCATCGTCAATCTCGATCGCGTCGACGAGCTTCGCTCAATTGCAGGCGATTCATTCAACCAATTCAGGCTGAGCGTCATCGCGACGGAGAGCAGCGATTGGGAAGGCCTTGCGACTCAAATTCGCAGCGGCGCCCCGATCGAGACGTTAGAGATCAAGTGCAGTCATGCTGAGGATGTGGAGCGTATTGCCTCTCACATTCCGCGCAACGTCGTGACGTACTTCGAAGTGGGCATGGATGCCGGCGGCCTCGCTGCGCTCAAGTCCATCGCTGCCGTGGGCGCGCGAGCAAAGATCCGGATGGGCGGTGTTGTCGCGGAGTCATTTCCATCGGTTCGCGATGTTGCGCAGATGCTGCAAGAACTGGCTGAAGTGCGGCTTCCATTCAAGGCAACCGCCGGTCTGCATCATCCCATGCGCTCGCGCCGGCCGCTGACCTATCAACCACAGAGCCCAACTGGGATCATGCACGGTTTCGTAAACGTCTGCTGTGCTGCCGCGCTCGTGTACGCCGGCGGTGAGGCCAGCGATGCGGCGGCTCTGCTCGAGGATCAGGATCCTTCGGCATGGCGGGTAACCTCGGCGATTCAATGGCGTGATCGAAGCTTCGCGGTCGATCAGCTTGCCGAGGTGCGGACTCAATTCCTTATCAGCATCGGGAGCTGCTCATTCGATGAACCGATTCGCGATCTGCAGTCCCTGGGATGGCTATGAAGAGCTGGGTCGAGAGCGCGAATCAGACGGATACAGATTTTCCGTTGGAGAATCTGCCCTACGGCGCCTTTCGCGCGGGGAAGGAGACGCGAATCGGGGTTGCCATCGGCGACCAGGTTCTCGACCTGCATGCGTGCGGGGAACAGGGCTTGCTAGACGTGCTTGGATCCGATGCTGTGACCGCATGCGCAAGCGAATCGCTGAATCATCTGATGGCGCTCGGGCCGCAGGTCTGGACGCCGCTGCGCCGCCAACTCACGGAGTTACTTGTAACCGGCGCCGAAAGGCAAGCCACGGTAAAGCAGCTTCTGATTCCCATGCGCGATGTGGAGATGCAGCTACCTGCGCAGATCGGCGACTACACCGACTTCTACGCTTCAATTCATCATGCGACACGCGTGGGCAAGCTCTTCCGTCCTGACAATCCGCTGCTGCCGAACTATAAATATGTCCCCATCGGTTACCACGGCCGGGCGTCGTCAATCGTGGTGAGCGGTGCGAATATTCAAAGACCATGCGGGCAAACGAAGGCTCCTGCTGCTGCCGAGCCCGCCTTTGGCCAGTCAGGTTCTCTCGATTACGAACTGGAAGTTGGCATTTTCGTCGGCCCCGGCAATCAGCTCGGCCAGCCAATCCCCATTGCGCAGGCTGAACAACATATTTTTGGCCTTTGCCTCGTCAACGACTGGTCGGCGCGCGATATTCAGTCGTGGGAGTATCAGCCCCTCGGTCCTTTTCTCGCCAAGAACTTCGCAACGACCATCTCCCCGTGGATCGTAACCATGGAAGCGATTGCCCCATACCGCGTTCCCGCGGCAGCCCGGCCAGCTAGCGACCCGGCGCCGCTCGACTACCTTAGCTTGTCGCATGCCGACAAAGCCGGGGTCGATCTTATCCTTGAGGTTTCTCTCCAATCGAAGCAGATGCGTGATGCAGGTATCGCTCCTGTGCAGCTAAGCAGAGGAAATCTCCGCGATCTTTACTGGACCCTCGCGCAGCTGGTCACCCATCACACGAGCAATGGCTGCAATCTGCGCGCGGGAGATCTCCTCGCGACCGGCACGATCTCCGGCCCCGAGCAGGGAAGTGAAGGCTGCCTGCTCGAAATGAAACACCGTGCCGACCCGGTCCGGCTGCCGAGTGGAGAGACCCGTACTTTCCTCGAAGATGGCGATCAGGTCACGTTCCGAGGCTACTGCCAGGCACGACCGGGCCTGCCGCGGATCGGGTTTGGAGAGTGTGCCGGGCGGATTGTCTCGTCAGCGGAGAACTAGGCGGCGGCTACCTGGAAAGAGCCTGAATCTGCTCAGCGACGAAACCGTGCACGTTCATCAGGCTGGTAAAGGCGACAACGGTTACCGGCGTGCCGAAGAGTATGCCTGGAACGGCTCGCGTGGTCCTGCAGGCAATGGGATTCACGTCGGTGTAGAGGGTGCTTTCGCGGCGCAGCCGGTCGAAGTTGGGCAAACCCGGCGAGAAGACTGCTTGGCAAGCCTTCAACTGTAACGCTGGGGCTTGATCAAGTTAATGAAAATGCAACGCTTATATGAATTTCTTTGGTGCTCTTACGGCGGCTCCGAATAGAAGAAACATGTGCGTTCGCGCGAAGCATCATCTTTGACACTCTTTACACCGCCGCTGCGTTCTCATTACGCTCTATTGAACCTCGACTATTCCCGGAATCGGAGAGAGGCACCTTACCGGCGGGTCGGCATCGCCTTCAAATCTCCGGCCTGTGAGTGGCTCTACACCCACTCGCCAGCATGGGCCGTTATGGACAACGATCGTCGAGACGGAGCGGTTCTATGGCTGATCTCTCAATCCGGCAGATAGGCCGCTACAAGCTTATTGATGTCATCGGCCAGGGTGGCATGGGAATTGTCTATCGTGCTGTCGATGAAAGCATCGATCGACAAGTTGCCATCAAAATGCTGCTCGGAGGATATGCAGAGGATAAGGATCTTCTGGCCCGCTTCCATCGCGAAGCTCGTTCGACGGCTAATCTTCAACACAAGAATATTGTCACCATTTATGCACTCGATGACTTTGATGGCTTTCCATACATGGTCATGGAATACCTGGAGGGCCAAAGCATTGCCGAGATGATCAAATCTCGGTTACAGCTGCATATCGTGGAAAAGATCGGCCTTGTTTGCCAGATCTGCGAGGGCCTGCAGTACGCGCACGAACGGAGCGTGATCCATCGAGATATTAAGCCCGCGAACGTACTGGTGCTGAAAGATAACACCGCAAAGATAGTCGATTTTGGGATCGCTCGAGTTGGACGGAGCGAGACGCTCACTCGGACCGGCCAAATCATCGGCAGCATCTATTACATGTCCCCAGAGCAGATTAGCGGCGCCGTTATCGATGCTCGCACTGACATCTACTCAACCGGAGTGCTGCTCTACCAGTTCCTTGCCGGTGATCTTCCGTTCAAGTCTTCCGAAAGTGATTTCCAAGGCACGTTTGTCAAGATCCTGAATGACCCCGTTCCCCCGCTGGGCAAATTCCTGGATGACTATCCCAAGGTACTCGATGAAGTGCTTTCCAAAGCGATGGCGAAAGATCCGGCCGAAAGATACCAGACGGCTGAAGATTTCGGCTATGAACTATCCCGCATCCAAGAGGCTCTGAAGCTTGAGATGGCTTCGGAGTACTACTCTCAGGCGAAGGTCGCCATTGAACAGAAGAACTTTGAGGTAGCACGTCAACGGCTGCAAGAGATCCTGCGATTTGACAGACGAAATGCCAAAGCTAGCGAGCTGTTTCAATTTGTACGTGAGCAGGTTCAGCGTCAGCAACGGTCGGTGCAAATCGCGCAATTCAGATCCCAGGCACAGATTGCAATGGCTTCACAGCAGTACGAGGAAGCTCTCGAATGCGTCGAGCAGGCTCGCCGTCTCGATCCTGCAGACGAGGAGCTTTCTGCTCTTGCCGCTTCGATTAAGAATCAGGTTAGCCGCGCACGAGATCTGGCGGAAGCGCTGCGCCGCGGACAGGCTGCGCTCTACTCAGGTGATCTGGACGAAGCGAGCCAGGCGGTACAAAAGGCCCTTCAACTCGAGCACGATCATACCGAGGCCCGCGCCCTTGCAAACCTGATCAGCAGTGAATTGGCGGAACGAGCGCGAAGAGCTCAACTTCAGAACTACCTTGATAAGGCGCGGCAAGAGATCTCGAATCGAAACTTCCGGTCGGCCCTGAGTTCTTTGCAGGAAGCGCAAGCCATTGACCCATCCGATTCCAATATCAGGGAACTGCTCAGCTGGGCACGCAGAGGACATGAACAGGAAGAAGAGCGAAACGAACTTCACCGATACATCGACGACATTGGGAGGCTTCTCGGAGAGAATCGCCATGCAGACGCTGTGGTCCTGTGCCGCGCCGCACTTGAGAGATTCCCGAATGATGCTTCGCTCGCTAAGTTGCAGCAGTTGGCTCAGCGACAGTTCGATTTTGACAAACGCCGCCGGGCGATCGAAGAGGTTGGGGCACGCGCCCGCAAACTCGCGGATGATGGTAAGGAAGAGGAGGCGATCAGAGCATTAGAGGAGGCTCTGCAGTCTTTCGCGGGTGATCCAAATCTTGAAATGCTTCTCGCTGTGATCCGAGCGGATTACGAACAGAAAACCACCGAGACAATCGAAAAAGAGAAGAAGGTTAGATCATGGGCCGCAGATCAAGCCTCTCCCGAAGCCAAGCTTCAAATCGATCCCAAGGTTCTGGCATCTGTGCGCGAACTACAGGACAGCATCGCGCTCAAACTGCCTATGGCTCGCCTCGGCACTCTGGCAGATACGTTGAAATCAGTCTTGAAGAATGCTCCTCTTGATGAACAGCCATATCATCAGGCGGCGACTGTTCTAAGAGATTTTGACTCGCGATTGGCCAGATGGAAACGGAGTCGCGAGGATCTTCAGGAGATAGCAGAAGGAATTCGAAAGTCGCGAAATGGCATCGAGATTGACTCTCTTCTCGATCGGGCTCGGTTCCTTGCAGAACAATACGGCCAAGATGATGAAGTCCAGGTTCAGTACGGCGAAACCCGGCGACTGGCCAGTGAACTTAAATCTGGTCGTGAGACCGCCAACACAAATGCACTTGGCCTGATTCGTTCCATGCAAGAGGTCCATGATCTGGAGAAACTCGCGCAACTCGAACAGGAGGTGCAAGTCGTCTGTGCTCCCTGGTTGGAGGATCTCACGATCCGAGGCCTGGTTAATCAGGCTTCGGAAAACGTTCGAGAAATCAGGGAACGCCGGCAGCGAATTCGCACAGAATTTGCTCACCTGACGGAATCGCTCAAAGATGCCCGAAGCGCAGGCCAAATAAAGCTGCTCGAAGATCAATCTAAGATGCTCGCTGCCGAATCAGAGGATGCGGAGATTTCAGATTGGCTCGCAAAGTTCGAAAGCCTGGCACATCAGAAGATCGAAAACCTTGAGGTGCTCCTCAACAAACTCAGAGATCTGAGTTCAAGGGTCGAATTGGCGCAATCAATCGCCGATGTTGAGCGCCTCGAATCAACAGCCAAAGGCCTCGTTGCGAACGACTCGGAGTTTGAGGAAGTTGCGAACCAACTACGCCGAATTCAGCGAACTGCGGAGGAGCGAAGAAAGGAATACCGGAGGATCGAAGCCAACTTAACCAGTTTGGTGGACACCTCGGCAAATGTTACCGGGCATGCGGAACTCGATCTCATCCTGGCCCGCCAACGGGACTTAGTGGCGCGCTTTCCGAACGATCTCCGTCTCAAGCAGGTTGAGCAGCGACTTCAGGATGCGGTGAACAAGCGTCGGGCAGACTTGGTAGAGGCTTCTGCGGAATCGGAGATGGAGACAAGCCCGACTGAAGCCGTCGATGATTTCAGCTCTGCGATAGCTGGAATAGCAAAGCCCAAAGCGGCTAAAGACGCTGGCGGCCATTCCAGGCCGAAGCCTTGGCGCATGATCGCGGTCTCAGCAACGTGCGTACTTCTGGCGCTCGGCCTGATGGTATTCCTGTTCTTTCCAAGAACAGTGTCAATTCGAACTGATCCAGATGATGCCCGCATCCTGATCGATTCCAAAGAGTGCAGTAACCCGTGCACCCCAAAACTGCAGCCCGGGGACCATGAGCTTCACGCAACTCGGAATGGGTATGTCGACCTGCATCAAACGTTTACTGTCCAGCGTATAGGTGCTGAAGTTCCCTTGATTACGTTATCGGCTGAGCCTAAGCAGCCACCTCCGCCCCCGCCGCCCAGAGTAGAGATGCCTTTGGGCGAATCGCAGATCGAAGTTGAAGCAGGAATTCCAGATGTGTCGGTGTTTGTGGATGATATGAGTTCGCCTCGCGGCAGGACGGATCAGAGAGGGGAATTTCGGGTTCCAGCGTCGGTGGGACGGCACAGGGTGCGAATCGAAAAACCCGGTTATGAGAAGTCTTCCATTCAATCCGTCATCGTCAAAGGCAACTCAATGGTACCCGCATCCTTTGCATTAAAGCAGTTACCAATTCAAGGACCAGCGAACACCCCAACCGGTACGCAACCTTCGACTTCCACGAATTCGGGTGCCGCGCAATCTTCAGGATCTCAATCAACTGTCGTTACCCAACCGCCGGCGCCTGCCGATTCATTCGTCATCGTGCAAGCTCCTGCTGGAGCGGAGATACATATTGACGAACAGGTGGCTGGCCATTCTGCAGGAGGGCCGCTCAAAATCAAGGTTCCACCGGGGCAGAGAAACATCGAGGTAATCCTGCAGGGATATCAGCCCTTCAGGGAGAGTGTGCCTGTTTCTCCCGGAGAACAGGCACCTGTAATCGCGAAGTTGACGCAGAACCCGATACCCAATAATTCGGCGGTCCCACCGTCGCCACGGATGCCGGTTGGAGTGTCGGAAGCAGATCGAGGCCAGATTGAGAATGTGTTGAATCGCTATACCAGCGCTGTAAGCCAAAAGGACTTTAAGCAAATTCGGGTAGCTTGGCCTGACATTCCCAAGGCGGAACTGGATAAGCTTCGCGATTTCGCCAAGGATCACAAGAACGCCGGAATGGCGATGTCCATCGAGAGAATCAGTCTTCTGGAAGGTGATGAAGACGCAGTTGTGAAGGTGAGACAGGTCGTCCAATACGACGGTAAGTCCTCTACGAGTGAAGTCACGGTGTACATGAAGAAGCTCACCACTGGCTGGATCATCACTGAGATACCACGCTCGAATTGAGTTTCTTGACCTATGCGACAGTCAGTTTCGATCCGGCTCTGGCCGGAATTTCTGTCGATTTTGTGGCAAGAAATTGTAGGTTCGCCTCAGATAATTGGTTGTAATTACATGCTCACTTTGATGTTGACTGAGTATTTGCAAAATGGTAGCGTGTCTCCACTGAAGTCAACCTTCCCTTCTGACGCTTCATCTTGGTGACATTGGTCTTGATGTCTGCGGTCCCGTATCCCTGCAGAGCACCGGGCGCAAATGGCCATTCCAACTTAGTTGAAGTGCAATCCATTTAGTTTGTCGTAGGGGCGCAGCCGAGACTGAGAATCACAAAGACGTAGCAAAGGATAAGCAGAAGACCGACTTGTCTAACCCATCATATGGGGGAGTTGTTTTGCGGGCGCGCTCAGGGTCCGTCTTAGAGTGGCGCCTCGAGAACCAATTATTCAGCGGAGTAATTGATGAAACGCCTATTGATTGCTGCTTCGTTGCTTGGTGCGTGTCTGGCAAGTGGTGTTTTGGCGCAGGTCCCCGTTTCTGCTGGCTTCAGCACTGCCTCCACAGCCGGCGTTTCCAAGTCTGGGCCGGGCATGAAGACCGGGGGAACGGCTTCTCCGAAGCACTCTTCAAATCCGCTCGCTTTCGAGGTAAACGCGGGACAGACCGATGCGCGCGTCAAGTTTCTTGCGCATGGCCAAGGCTATAGCCTGTTCCTGACCAACCGCGATGCAGTCTTCGCTTTCCAAGGCCGAAAAACCAATGGCAAAGGGCACGACGCAGCTGCGACAGAGACATCTTCGTTCCGGATGAGTTTCGTCGGAGCAAGTCAGGCGCCGCAGGTCTCGGGAACCGACCTGCTCAAGGGGTATAGCAACTATCTGATCGGCACCGATCCGAAGCAATGGCACACCCACGTCGAGAATTACGCCAAAGTTTTGTACACGGACATTTATCCTGGGATCAGTGCCGTCTACTACGGTAACGATCGCAACCTCGAATACGACGTGAAGATACAGCCTGGCGCCGATGTCGGGCAGATCGCGATGGATCTCGATGGCGCGACGGACACTCGACTGAATGACGACGGGAGCCTTACGTTTCGTTGCGGGCTCCGTCAAATCACGCTGCAAAAGCCTGCCATCTACCAGTTGTCCGCTACAGGATCCCGCGTCGACGTGCCGGGATCGTGGCTCCTTAAAGGGCCGCACACCCTCGGCTTCGAGGTTCAAAAATACGATCACCGTAAGGAATTGGTGGTTGATCCCACATTCAATTTTGGCCTAGTGAATTTTCCATTTGCGACCTTCCTCGGTGGCTCTGGATACGATAATGGCAGCGGGATTGCGGTGGACTCCACCGGCGATGTTTATGTTACCGGCACCACGGGCTCGACGGATTTTCCCAAAACAAAGGGTGAGTTGCAACCAACTAACCTTGCTGCTGCTGTTAACGCCACATCTGCATTCGTCAGCAAGTACACAGTAGAAACAGACCCTCTTAATGACGGGGCGAGCGTGCTGACTTTGCAATGGAGCACCTATCTCGGAGGTAAGACGAATGCCTTCACCCCAAATCCCGCCGCACCGGATTCCGAGGGAACTGCAATCGCCGTGAACAGCGCGGGAAATGCATATGTTGTCGGATTTTCAGAAGCTCATGGTAGCTTCCCCATCGGTAACACCTCAAATGGGTGCAATTCATCAAACACAGAATGCTCACAAGGGTTTCTTGTGGAGTTAACGCCGGATGGAACTGGGGATGTGTTTGGCGCTTGGGTTGATGGAAATGGGGTAAACGCCATTGCACTCGACTCGGCGGGGAACATGTATATCACGGGACCGGATCCATACTCTATCTCTGGCCTTACGGGCAACCTGCAACCCGCCTACGGAGGCGGGGCGAACGACGTGTTTGTTGCTAAGTACGGACCATTGGGTGTTGGCGGATGGTGGACCTACCTTGGCGGTAGCGGAGATGATCAAGGCAGCGGTATTGCGCTCGATAGTGCAGGAGACATCTACGTCACTGGATTCACTTCCAGCGCCGATTTCCCCACCCATAACCCATTGCAGGCCAGTCTTGGGACAGGAGCTACCTACAATGCTTTTGTGGCGGAGATCAATAACGCAGGAACAGCGCTTGTCTACTCAACCTATCTGGGGGGATCAGGAACGGATAAGGGATACGCGATTGCCGTTGATCCCAAGAGCGGAAATGCTTTTGTCACGGGATCGACGGCAAGCACAAACTTCCCTGTCGTTGGCGCTCCTCAATCGAGCCCGCTGCAATCGAGGTTTGGAGGCGCCTCCGATGCGTTTGTATCCCAGATCGCGGCTAAAGGAACCGATCTCGTGTATTCAACCTACCTGGGTGGCGCCGGTGCCGACCAGGGAAACGGGATCGCTGTTGATGCAAACGACAACGCATATGTAACTGGTGCAATCGGCTCGGCGGCAATAGACGGCTCAGTTAACGGCGTGGTATCAACTACACCCAATACCATCGGTTCAATCGATCCGAATATTATCAATCTGACGGCCAATTCAATCCAGCCACAGTGCGGAAACACGGCGACCTGCTCGAACGGATTCGTCACGGAGATTAATCCTTCGGGAAATCAGTTCGTGTATTTCACCTATCTGGGTGGTAGTGGAAGCGACTCTGCAACTGCGATCGCTCTCGACGATTCCGCCAGTTGTGCAGACCTGATTCAGACTCTTACGACGCTCGGGTCTTATTCACAGAGCAATTTGCCGTTTAGTACTCCGTGCGTGGATGTGACCGGGTACACGACTTCACCTGATTTCCCTGTGAGCCCCCCCAACCCGTTGTCAGGAATAACGTCATCGACGGGAAATAACCCGCTTCCGGTAATCAACAACGGAGCAACAACCTCGCCGGCACCCTCAGACGCGTTCTTGGCTCAGATTCCATCTCTCGCTACGCCTGTTTGCGCCCCGACTCTCACGCAAACAGGACTTACGGCAACGGTAAGCATCGAATGTACAGCTAAATTCAGTGGGGGCTCCGGTACCGTAAACTTCCTCAATAATGCGGCCAACGGTATTACTTGCGCTGGAAACACTTCTATAGGCCTTAATGGCGAGGGCCAGACGGGTTCTACAAGTTGTACTTATAGCGCGCCGACCACCGTCACCCCAAGCGTGAATATGCAGAACTCTGTGGGAAATGGTCTCATCTACGCCACACCGTTCCCAACCAGTCAGTATGGGCCAATTGCCGTAACTGTATTCGACCCATTGAATACCAACACGTTTCAGGAGGCAAACGGTCAGTCCACTTTTCAAGTCGAGGCAACCGTACAGAATGCCACTGTTACGGGAGTGACGTGGGCCGTGAGCCCTGCGGGTGAAGGCACAATCTCAAATTGCCCGAGCTTTAATTCACCGATCGGTCCTGTCAGCGCCGGTACAGAAACCGCCTGCGGAATTTACACCCCGCCATCGGGACTTACAGCGCCGATCGCGGTTGACATCGTCGCGACCGCGACGGCCGATAATATGACCTCCAACACCACGCCTCCGCCTACTCAGGGAAGTACGGCTGCCGGATTCCCCTTGACCGTGAATCCCCCGATCGCGCTCGCATTGACGCTAAACCCGAATACAAATTCCGTGCAGGCCGGTGCTGCGCCTATCACGATCACTGCCAACATCTCCAGCTGGGCTACAAGCCAGAACGCCACGTGGCAACTTAGCGGGACGGGCTGCAATGGCGGACCATGCGGTTCCATCAGTACAACCGGTCCTAGCGCTTCAGTTGTGTATACGCCACCTGCGGAGACGCCATCATCCGCTTCAGTTTCGGACACAGTGACCGCAACCACCGTGGCGCAGCCTGGACCAACACCTGTGTCGACGACATTTACTGTCACCTCTCTGCCGATCAGCATTGCGGGATTCACGCCCACAACACCACCGATCGAGATTGCCACACTTTCCGCGCCGGTTCAGTTCAGTGCGATGGCCAAAGGCGCGACGAATACAGCTGTCAACTGGAGCATCACGGGGACCTGCAATAATTCGCCGTGCGGGAAAGTAAGCAGTACTGGCCTGTACACGCCGCCGAGCACTGTCATGCCGGGTTCTACCGAAACGGATACTGTAACCGCAACGGCCCAGGCTGATAGTGCTGAAACTCAATCGGCCCAGATAACGCTCTATAACCCGGCAACCATTTCGCTCAATCCCAGCACTGTGACGGTCCAAGCCGGGAGCGCGGGATTCGCGGTGACAGCGCAATTGACCCCCTATGCTGCGAGCCCGAATGTTACCTGGCAGCTCACGGGGGCTGGCTGCACCGGTGCTCCCTCGGGCTCTATTACTACCGCGGGTCCCAGCACCTCAACGGTTTATACGCCGCCTGCGACACTTCCTTCACCTGCGTCAGTCACGGATTGCCTGACCGCAACATCTGTCTCGGAGCCGACGCAAAATGGCCACTCAATTATTACAGTCAGCGCCTTGCCAACAGTCGTCTCGATCAGCCCGACCTCACCGCCGATTGAGATCGCCACTCTGTCTGGGCCGATTCAATTCCAAGCAACGGTAACAGGCCCGACAAACAAGAATGTGGTTTGGAGCATTTCAGGGACTTGCAATGGTTCGCCATGCGGAAGCGTGAGCAGCAGTGGCCTTTACACGCCGCCGAGCGCCGCAATGCCAGGTTCTACCGAGGCGGATACCGTTACTGCGACATCTCAGGCGATTACGACGCAATCTGCCTCTGCTCAAATAACCCTTTATAACCCGGCAACAGTTAACCTTAGTCCCAACAACCCGTCAGTTCAGGCCGGGAGCGCAGCAATTATGGTTACGGCGCAATTGACTCCGTATGCTGCGAGCCAGAATGTTACCTGGGTCCTCACAGGTCCGGGTTGCGCCGGCACTCCCTCCGGCTCCATCAGCACCCCGGGCCCCAGCACTTCGACCCTTTATACGCCGCCATTGAAACTTTCTTCAGGCGCGTCGGTCACGGATTGCCTGACCGCAACATCGGTCTCGGAGCCGAAACAAAGCGGCCATTCAACGATCACGGTCACGCCCTTGCCAATCAACGTAACAATCGCCCCCACATCAGCGACGGTAGTGGCATCGCAGTCTACGCCGATTCAGTTCAGTGCAGTGGTGACAGGCCCGACGAATACCAATGTTGTCTGGAGCATTTCGGGGAACGGCTGCGCTAATGCACCCTGCGGTTCGTTAAGCGCGACCGGCCTGTATACCCCTCCCAGTGCCCCAATCGCCAATCCAACCCAGGTGGATATAGTCACCGCTGCGTCCCAGGCGGACTCAACAAAGGCTGCGTCGGCCAAAGTCACGATCGATAACCCGGTCGCGATCGCCATCAATCCATCAGGGAAGTTTGCAATTGAGATTGGTAAAAGCATTCAGTTCGACGCGCCTGTTAGCGGATCGTCAGATACTGGAGTGCTGTGGCATGTTACCGGGACCGGCTGTAACGGAGGACCATGCGGGACGATAAGTTCAACCGGAGTCTACCAGGCGCCGGCGACCCTGGCTTCCTCGCAAACCGACACGATTAGCGCGACCGCAGTCGCCGATAACACGAAGACAGCAACAGCCCTGGCAGTCATCTTTTTGCCTGCGACAGCTACCCCGCCTCCGTCCGTCACGATAACACCGGGACAGACGGCGAGTTACTCAGTCACACTCAGTCCCGGGGGTGGGGATCCGCTCAATGCTACTGCACTCAGTTGTTTTGACCTTCCCAATGGCGCAAGTTGCCAGTTCACCCCCAGCAGCACCCTGGCGATAGGAGCGACGAGCTTTACCGTCCAAGTGACCACAACTGCACCCACAACGTCCTCGTTGGGTAAGAGAAGTAATACGATGCTGGCAGCCCTAATACCACTCGCTGGCCTCCTCTTGTTGGGGCTAAGAGTTGGCGACTTCAGAAGGAGGCTGCTCGGAAATACCTCCCTCCTTGTTTTATCGATTTTGTTGGCGAGTGGGCTGATTGCTTGCGGCACAGGCGGAAGTTTTGGAACGAATCAGTTACCGAGCCTTCAGGCTACGCCTCAGGGCAATTTCTCGATTAGCGTCATCGGAACACCACAAGTAACTGCCGGACAGGCTTCACCGTCTCCTGTAACCACCCTGCAGTTGACGGTGAATTAGCACCGGTGGTCCCGTGCAGTGCCGGCGCCGTTGTCGCGATTTAGTTTTGCGAGGGTTCTTCATGTTAAGAGGATTTGCAGTTGCCTTGGTGATCATGATTGTGTCCTGTCTTCAAAGTCGAAGCCAGTCGAGCGCGAGCTTCTGCTCAAGTCACTCGGGAACTTTGTATTGCTTAACTCCCAACTTCTACGCAAATCCGAACCCGGATCCATTCACTGCGGTTCTTTCAACATTGGGCAGCCAATTGGGAATGGTTCCGCTGGCATCGCCTGCCTCGGGAATTGTCTATTCCATAGATCCCAACCTTAAGATCCCAGTTGCATCGGGAAAGGAGACCTTTGGCCCCGTATTGGTGGAACGAGGAGAGACGCTTGGCGCGAGAAAGTTCTTCGTCGCCTTCACCTATCAGCATTTCTCCTTTTCCTCCATTGACAGCATCAATATCGGCAAGATTCCTATCTTGTTCAACGTCTGCGACCCCAGCAACGGACAGTGCGCTCCTATCCAGGCAATCAATCGCATTGATCCCAGGATCAATCAGTACGCGATCTTCGGCACATATGGCATGACCCGATGGCTCGATGTCTCCGTTGCTCTTCCGATCAACACCACCAGTCTGACCGTGGCGGCCAACAGCTGTACAGAGCCATATTGTGCGACGCCGATCTTCTCGAATCAGCAGAACATTACTTTCACGCCAGAGTCGGTGAGTGGTTCCGCAAGCGGGATCGGCGATGTGGTCGTGCGTGGAAAAGCGCAGATCGTCCGGGGAGAGAGATTCAAGCTGGCAGCCGGAACGGATGTTCGCTTTCCGAGCGGCGATGCCCTAAACTTCCTTGGAACCGGCTCCACGGGTGTTAAGCCCTTCGCTGCATTGTCTAGGTCCGCGAGAATTGCTCCCCATCTTAATGTCGCCTATCAGTGGAATGGCAACTCAATCATCGGTGGTTCTACGCCGGGGACGAAAGCAAAACTCCCGGACAACTTTTTCTGGGATGGAGGCGCCGACGCTGCCGCCACCAAATTCCTGACAATAGCTGTCGATATCCTTGGAGAGTATGAACAGCAGGCACTCCGCTTGCAGCCAGTGACCGTAACGCCGGAGCCAACTTCACTTGTTCCCACACCCGTCCCGGTTCCATCCGTCGGAATATCCCGCGGCTCATTCCCAACTCTTCAGGGATCTGCAGGTTTGAAGCTTGAACCCTGGAAGCAATTCCTGATCAGCGGAAACGTCCTGTTGTCTTTCAGTCACAACGGACTGCGCAACAATCCCGTCCCTCTAATCGGTATCTCTTACACCTTTTAGTGATCTCGGTGTTGTATTGCTGATCAGTGGCGGAATCTGAGGCATACGTTCGCCGCCAGATTCGTCATGGCGGGCGTCGACCTGCGCACGATGGTCAATTGCAAATCAAACCTATTTTGGAGGCTTTCGCCCGCCTCTCCTTGTACGTGCCAGAACTCCATATGTCGTCCCTCGCGCACGGGCGCACATGTGCGCGTATTGCTCCGGAGATTCTCGTGGCGCGGACTTTCCTGGCTTTGCTCAAACCTCATCAGCTCAAGCGAGTGGCGCCAGGAAAAATGACGGTGACATTCATAACAAGCTTGGGGAGGGAAACAGCCGAGTTCACGGTCACGCGATGACGAATGGAGCCGATATCCTTGATCGGCTCTGGAGGCTCATCGCGATTGTCAGACTGACTCGTCAACAGATCGCTTGTCATTCAAAGCCATTCCAGCGACATCCGATCTTCCCAGGAGATTTTGTACTGCACTCCCTGCGCCATACAATGCTTACAAGGCTCGGGGAATCGGGGGTGGACGCTTCACCATTAACGGGGATTGCGGGTCACAGCAGCATCGTGGTTTCGCAACGCCACATTCATCCAACAGCGGGGCAGTCGAGCGCGCATTCGAGCGGCTGCTGCTGTCCCGGGATTTCGCCGTAATTGAGCCGAAGCGACTGCCAGCCGCTACAATATCCTCACGCGGGGAATGGTCGTAAGTCATTGAAGGGCCTGTAGCTCAACGGTTAGAGCAGGGGACTCATAATCGGATTTTGGGCAATTTGCACCAAAATGCATGCGCGCTCTTGGACGTGCATAATGTGCTTATTTTAAATAGCTTACATTCGAAACCGAGGCGTACCAATGCGCAGGATCTAGCTCCAATTCGCAGAACGAAGTGCCACCAGAAGTGCCACCAGAAACGACGTGCATTGTGTTTATCAGCCTGCACTTGACGTCATGTCTACTGCCTCCCAGCTGGTAATCGCAGCCACCTTACAAAGGCCTAGCGACCCTCTTTGCTGACTTTTTTTCCGGGGGCAGGTCACGGTCACGAGAGCCCTCTTAAACTGAAGTTCTCTGCTGTTAACTCTACTTTGGCGCCTGGTGACGGCCGTGGAAGGATTCAGAGGCAGAATGTCCAAATCACCGTAGCACGCTTCAAAGGGCCACTGATAACGAGGGCAGCTTCTTGCCAGTGAAGTCCTTGCAAGGAAAGAACTGATGAGGATGCGGACGTTTGCAAGGACTTCACTGTTTATGAAGTTGGGGTTCATTAAAGCAAACGTGTCTGGACTCGCAAACGTTACGTTGGGGAATGTTTTTCTAGAACCTGATCACTTCGGAACATCCTCATCGTTCGCCTGGAACCACGGCTCCTTGCGATTCGGGAAGATCGTCTCGAATTTCGTCGTGAGCAACATCATGACGCGCGGTGTACGCAGCGAATTCGATCTCTTCGCTCATTTCCTGGTCGCAGAGCTGAGCGTCTGAACGCGCCGGCCACTTGGCTGTCCGGATCGCCACGATGAGGCAGCTCGCAAGGAGGAGCGACGGCCCCATTTTCGGCCAGTCCGGGCGATCGTGATAGCCCCCAACATCCAAACCCATGGAAGAGAGTATAGGCGAATAAAGGGCGAATCTATTCCCGTTGATCTCTAGATTAATTTTACGATAGCATATGAATGTGCGTACGTTAGCGATAGATTTAGGTTGCGTTAATTCCTTTTCGAGGTGCTGTGATGATTTCGATAGGGAACTTTGTGAAGCGCGAGAACAGTGACAAGACTATAGATTTGATTTGCCCGGTGTGTTTCCAAACAGTTGGATCGGGAAAGAACGATGAAGAGGCACTCTCCGCAGCGAAGGGCCACACATCTTGCGAACCTTTAAAAAAGGCGCATGAACGATTTGCAGATTTTCAACGGAATGGCCAGTCGCTTCCCCAGTGAGCTTGGCGTCCATGGGACGATGCGGCTTCCCAACCGCAAAGAAGAACTGGCGCATCACAAGTGTAGGGTCAACCGCACATTTCGAGAATGAACGCGCGATGAACAGCGGTTCGCCGTTCACGTTAATAATTGTGGGATTGGGGACATTTCCCGTCCCTTTTCCGACAGAGCTCGCCTCAATGTGGGGCCATGGGCTATCTGCTGGCCGGGACATTCGAATTCCTCGGCCGTGGTAGGCGGAGGCGCGCAGCCATATTTACCAGTTCCGCCAGCGAGTCGGCTTTCATCTTACGCATCACGCATCCGCGATGTCCTTTCACCGTGGTTTCACTGATGCCAAGTTCGTTGCCTACCTGTTTATTCTGAAGGCCGGCGATCACGAGAGCAAAAACCTCGCGCTCGCGAGAAGTGAGGCGGGCATACCGTGATTTCAGGGCCTGAAGTTCAGCATTGCGATCGACCAGCGCTCTGCTCCGTTCAATGGCGCCACGAATAGCAGGGAGGAGTGTGCTGTCACTGAAGGGCTTCGTCAAGAATTCCACAGCCCCAGCCTTCATGGCCTGTACGGACTTCGGTACGTCGCCGTGCCCCGTCATGAAGATAATCGGCATTTCCGGCTGTTGCACCGCGAGCCGTTTCTGCAACTCCAGTCCATTCAAACCGGGCATTGAAATATCCAGGATCAGGCAGTGTGGGACAATCTCGTGCGGGCGGTTAAGGAACTCTTCCGCACACGTGAAAGTCTCCACGTGCCATCCTTCATCTTGAATCAGGGCTCCCAATGATTCTCGCATCGAGATATCGTCATCTACGATGAAGACAATCGGCGAGGCATTCGTCATTACGCAAAAACTCTCTTCACAGCAGATCGCGCTTGTCGTGTCCATTGTAAGCTCCCGTTCGAGTGCCAGAAGATTTACTTGATGCCAACAGCCTTGTTCAATGCCTGCGACATGGCTGTTATCGTCAAACGGTTTGAACAAACACTCGACCGCTCCGTCATCAAGCAATTGCGATCGAGCGGCTTCGTCCCTGCGAGCGGTAATGAAGACAACCGGAATCCTCACATTGCGGCGGCGAAGTTCGCGAAAGAGCTCGGGCCCGGTCATCACTGGCATTGCGACATCAAGAATCAGGCAACTCGAATGCAAAACGGCATCGGACGCTAGAAAGTCCTTTGCCGAGGAAAATGTCCGGGCGGCAAAGCCCAACTCGTTCAACAGCTCTGGCAACGCCTCGCGAAAAGACTGGTCATCGTCGACAACCGATACAAGCAATCGGGCTTTCATTAAGACAGTCTCACGCCGCAACTGAAGTGGAATTCATGGACGATGCCGAGAAGATCTTTTTTCCAACAGCGCTGTCTGGGGAAGTCGATGCGCTCGGATCATTGCGTGAAACCTCCTTGTCCGGGCCGGGCATCAACGACGCGGCTGAGTATGTGTCCGCAGATTCTCTTGCTTGGAACCAGTTCAAGCAACAATATCATTACGGACGCGTTGCGCGATCGCATCCAATACTTTGGTATTGGTATTTTGGCGGACACGCAGGCCCGTTTTCGGCCTGGTCCACATATACCCCCAATTTATCGATGTGGCGCAGTCGCGGCGGGCAGGCTCAAGTGAAAAGTCGCGCCGCGCTCAGGGTCAGCCGACCGCCCACAAGCGCCCACCATGAGACTCAATGATCGACCGGCTGATACGAAGCCCCATGCCGGTGCCGTGGGGTTTAGTTGTGAAGAACGGGTCGAATATCTGTTCCGCCAGTTGCTGGCGGAAACCCTATGCCGGTATCACTCACGGACACGAGAATCTGCTCGTTTTCACCTCGCTGCGATTTGATGACCATCTCTCGTATTCCATCAACGTCCTTCATCGCTTCGATGACTGTTGACGATCAGATTCATCGCGACCTGCTGCAATTGCACGCTGATCTCCGACGATCTGAGGCAGATCGGCCGCCAGTTCCGTCCGGACCAAGATGTTGTGTCGGGATGCCTCGCTGCGCAGGAGGCCGGCGGTTTCCCGAATAATCTCGTTTATGTCAAGAATCTCTCGATTCGGGGCAGCCTTCTCGAATTGTGAACGGATCTTGCCGATAACATCAGCGGCACGTTGTGCATCTCTTTGAATCCTGGTGACAGCTGCGCGCGCCTCATCGAGATCCGGGCTATCGTGCCCGAGCTTTCGAAGGCAAACGTTGGCATTGATGAGGACGCCACCGATCGGTTGATTCACTTCATGAGCCAGGGATGCCGCTAACTCTCCCATAGTTGTCACCCGGTTGATGCGCGCGAGATCGCCCTGCGCCTGGCGTAACGCATCTTCGGCACGCTTTCTATCGTCAACTTCTGTTAAAAGGAAGTACCATCGGACGATGTGCCCCTGCCGGTCACGAAGAGGAAGCCCGCGCATGTTTAACCATCGGTAGACGCCATCGAAACGACGAATTCGTACTGCTTCATATTCAACTGGATCTCCTGCGGCGAAAGCTCGCTCAAAAGCCTGAAGGTACCCAGGGCGATCGTCCGGGTGAATTGTGTCGTCTACGGCCCATTGACGCAACTCTTCCAGCGACCTTCCGAGGTAGTCCAAAAGCGGCTGGCTGACCCGCTCAACCTCGCCGCTCGTGTCTAAAACTGCAATCAGGCCGGGAATGCTGTCCACGATTAAGCGAGATTCGTGCTCGCTTTCGCGTAACGCATCCTCGGCACGCTTCTGATCGTCGATGTCGGTTATCAGCAGGTACCAGCGAGCAATTTCCCCGTTTCTATCGCGAAGCGGAGAGCCTCTATCCTGGAGCCAGCGATAGACACCGTCCGCTCGCCTGAAGTCGCGCTGCGGGAATTCATAATGGACGGCCAGTGGCGATCGCTCTGGTAAAGGCCTCGATACACGCCAGGCAGATCCTCAGGGTGAATCGTGTCGTCTCGTTCCCCACTCCCTGAGTTCCTCGATAGTCTTCCCGAAGAAGTCCAAGGCCTGGTTGGCTGACCATCTCGAGATTCCCCGTTGGCGATGTCAGAACCGCAACCATGCCGGGGATGCTGTCCACAATCAAGCGAGCTTCATACTCGCTTTCGCGCAACTTCTCCTCGGCGCGTTTCTGATCGTCGATGTCGGTTTGCAGAAAGTACCATCGGACAATTCGGCCCTGTCGATCCCGGAGTGGACGCCCGCGAAGATCAAACCATCGATACACACCATCGAAGCGCCGGGCTCGTAGCTCAACCTCAGCCGGATCTCCCGAGGCCAACGATCGTGTAAACGCCTCGAATCAGCCCGGGGCGGATCCTCAGGGTGAATCATGTCGTCCGTCGCCCACTGGCCGTTGATCTCCTCCAGCAGTCTTCCGTAGTAGTCCAAGACGCGGCTTACTGAGCCACTCGACCTCGCCGCTGGCGTTAACAACCGCAACCATGCCGGGAATGCTGTCCACAATCAAGCGAGATTCATACTCGCTTTCGCGCAACGCTTCCTCAGCGCGCTTCCGGTCGTCGATATCGGTGATGAGACCGTACCAGCGGGTTATTCTGCCTTCTGCGTCTCGGACAGGAAGAATGCGAGTCTGGGACCATCGATAGAGGCCATCGGCTCGGCGATAACGGAGTTCGCTGTCGAAGGCAGTTCCGGTTGTCATTGCGAATGCGTCAATTCCGCGATCGACGCGCGGAAGATCATCCGGGTGGACCGCACCGTTGGTTCCCCAGGAGTTCAACTCCTCAAGCGTCATGCCGAAGAAATCGAGGAGCCGTCGATTGGCAAGATCGATCTGACCGGCCGGATTTAGGGTGCATACAAGCCCGGGAATGCTGTCGAGAATTTGGCGGAGATTGGTTTCGCTCGCTCGCAGCGCTTCCTCAGCGCGCTTCTGATCGTCGATGTCGGTCGTCGTACCGACGAATTTGAGGACTTTTCCTTCTGCATCGCGCAAGACCACGGCTTGATTGAAGATGCCAGCGATAGGTTCCGTCCTGGGCGCGGAGAGACCGGGTTTCGAACGCAAAACCCTGTCCCGAGCGTACTCCGTCCCAAAAGGCCTTCGATGCTGCTTCGCGATCCTCAGGGTGGACCGCGGTCATCCAGGCCTCGGGATGCGACCGGACGAAATCGAGAGTCTGACCGGAGTAATCAAGCCAAACTTGATTCACGAAATCCGGTGTTCCATCCGGATTGAGCGTCCAGGCGGATACAGGAAGACGATGCAGCAACCCAGCCTGGAGTTGCAACTCGGCGTCGGCCCGCTGCAGCTCATCATAAAGGCGGCTGGTCTGCGCCAACTGCTCTTCGCTGGCGCGCAGTTTCTCGCGTTCAAGTTCCGCCTCGCTGCGCATCCGTTCTTCGCGCTTCGCAGTTTCGCGGCGAAGATTCGCCATTTTGACATGCGCAGCCACACGCGCTAACAACTCCCGCGCTACAAACGGCTTGATAAGATAGTCGTCGGCGTCAGCCTCAAGCCCCTCCACGCGCGACTCTTCGCCTGCCCGCGCTGACACCAGGATCACTGGCGTGGCGGCGAGGGTCGAATCTTCGCGAATCGCTCGCAGTAGGCCAAACCCATCCAACTGCGGCATCATGACGTCCGCCAGCACAAGAGCGGGGCGCAATCGCTCGGTTGCTTCCAATGCCTGGCGGCCGTCCACGACCGCGTGCACCTCATATTGCTCGCTCAGCAAACGTGCGAGGTACTGGCGCATGTCCGCATTGTCATCGGCCACGACGATGAGTTCGCGTTTTTGCGAGGGTGAGCCTTGTCTTGGAAGCGTTGCTGCACCGACCGCCGCTCCCGGTTGATTTCCCGACCACTGTCGTGCCTCGTCTACATAAGCTTCGGCTCGAATTGTGGTGGAAGCGAGCGATTGTACGGCCTGAATGCGCTCTGCTGGCAGATGCTCCTTGCCGGTCGGAATCGTCACGGAGAATGTGCTGCCGCCACCAACGGCGCTCTCCACTCGCACATTGCCGCCGTGCAGTTTCACGAGTTCCAGAACCAGCGCCAGACCGATCCCTGTGCCCTCGTATGTCCGGGCCTGGATGCTCTCGATGCGATGGAACCGCTCGAACACTAGATCGCGTTGCTCTTCGGGTATGCCCACACCGGTGTCGCGGACCTGCAATTCCACCGCGCCGTCCACGGATTTCAATGTGAGAGCAACCTCCCCCTCGAACGTGAACTTGTAGGCATTGGAGAGCAGATTCAAAACGATCTTCTCCCACATGTCGCGATCCACGTACACCGGTTCGGCGATTGGCTGGCATTCGATCGAGAATCGCAGACCGGCGTTCTGCATCGCAGAATCGAATGCGCTTGCGATTTCTGTCGTGAAGTGGGCCAGATCGGTCGGCTGATACGACGCCTGCACGCGTCCAGCCTCAATCCGTGAGAAGTCCAAAAGTGTGTTGACGAGCTTGAGCAGCCGGATCGCATTGCGATGGACAGTGATCAACCGTTCGTGATGCTCCGGGCTCAGCCGCTCGCTCGCTTCCATCTGCATCTCTTCAAGCGGGCCGAGCATCAGCGTCAGGGGCGTACGGAACTCGTGGCTGACATTGCCGAAGAACGTGTTCTTGGCGCGATCGAGCTCGGCCAGAGCCTCGGCCCGCTGGCGCTCCTGCTCATAGGCGCGGGCGCTGGCCAGTCCAATCGTGATCTGTTCCGCTACACGACGGACAAACTGACGGTATGCATCACCAAAGGCCTGGCCGGGATGGATTCCGGCGACAAGGAAACCCAGTGTTTCACCGTGTTCGCCCAGCCGGATCGGCACCACGCTCGCTTCTTTCGGACGTTCCGGCCAATTCGGCACTGACACGCCCGAAGCGAGATCCCGGAGTTCAACCAGAACGCCATCCATCGCCAGTGCGGGGTCAAATCGCCACAGGTTCTCGCCGCGGCAGTCGATGACCGCCGGATGCAACGCTTCATTGGTTTCCACACTGGCGCCTACCAGGTACGCTTGATGTTCGGAAGGCCGATATTCATAGAGAAATGCGAAGGGGATGCTGAGGCAATTTTCGCCGAGGGTTTCTGTGCTGACCCGCCACACTTCTTCTTCGTTTCGCGCTCCTGCCGCTCGCGACGCCAGGTCGCGGAGCAAATGCCGGCGTCGATCTTCGATCACCCGTTCCGTCGTCTCGAGGGCCGAGTTCAACACGCCGCCTACGCGGCCGTTGTCATCCCAAATCGGACTAGCAGAAAATGCTATATAGACTTCTTCGAGATAGTTGTTGCGGGTAAGAGGGACCAGCGCATCGGACAGATAGTTGACAGTCTGACCCCGAGCCATCACGGATTCATACATTGACCCGATGAAATCCCATGCTTCGGGATATACCTCGCGAGCGCCGCGTCCCAGAGCCCACGGGTGCCTTGTTCCTGCTATCGGCCGGTAGGCATCGTTGTACAACAGCACATAATCCGGCCCCCAGCAGATGGCCATCGGATAGCCAGAGGCAACCACGACACGCACGATGGTTCGCAGAGCTTGCGGCCATTGTTCCAGCGGAGCCGAGTGGCGTAGCCGACCAGTCGAGCGCGCGCAAACATGCGCTCGTCTCGTCGCTTCCGGCGAAGACTGAATCGATCAGTTGCCTGTCGCTGGGGTTCATCCAAAATCCCTCGACCCGGCAGCAACGCGGACAAGGCCTGTGGGCCGATGGCTGAAGAATCCCGAGGAGCGCCCGGCTGTGCGGACCACGCAAGCACTGGATGCGCTCGACGAAAGAACGCGGTTTCAACGGATCAGGAGTATGGCTCTCGGCGGAATTCAGGGGAATCCAACAGGCCCAGTCGCCTCGAACGTGCTGCTGCAAAGCGATGCCAAATTATATCGTGCGCCGAAGGTGGAGGGTCGGCGGCGAAGGTTAATTCACTCTTGGGGCACGGGCACCCCTTCAGAAGGTAAACCGGCCGGTCAGTTGAATCTGGCGCCCGGTGCCAGCGGTGGTCAGGATTTGCCCGGCATCGTCGGCAAAATCACCCGCGGCATCCTTGAAGACGGCATCCCCGTTGCCTCCAAGGGAAAACGCACTTTGTGTATTACTGGGAACTCCAAAATTCGGATGGTTGAGCAGGTTATAGACTTCCACTCCAACCGTAAGCTTGCGTTCTTGACTGATTGCTAAATCTTTGTGCAGCGCTGGGTCAAATTGCGCGAACGCCGGCCCCCGCAGCATATTTCTTCCTGCATTGCCAAACTGACCGGCGGGGGGCACCGCAAAAGCACTTGGATTAAACCAGCAGGACTGAGCGCCCACTCTAGCCCCGTTCGGACAGCCACCCGCGTAAGGGTTCCCAACAAGGTTCGGACGTTCATTGATAAGCAGCCCTTGCACATCGGCATTGTCGAAAGAGAGCATCGGGGTAAATGGGGGACCGCTATGAACGCTGGCAACAGCCGAGATCTGCCAGCCACCCAGGAGAGGTCCGGATCCTGGCAATTCGTACGCTGCATTTGCGACGAAATTTTGCCGAATGTCAAAATCTGACCGGCCTCGGCTTCCCTTGCGATCGAAAATGCTTTGAGATTCGGGAGGATCGTTCACAGATTCTACGGAAAAATCCACGGATGCATCATCGATGGAATGAGCTAACGTATACGATGCCTGCCAGAAGAGGTTATGTGCATAGCGTTTCGAAACGGAGACCTGAAAGGAGTTATAAAACGATTGCGCGTCAGTCAATATCGTTTGTAGAGGTGATGACAGGTTCGGATTGTAGCGATGGCCTAACGCCGGCTCAAAGGGGTTCTGTTCGCCCTCGCGGGTGAGGTGATTGCCACGCGTGCCAAAGTAACCCGCGCTGAGGCTCATACCCCGCGCGATTTCCCGTTCCACATTGAGGTTGTACTGCATCGCGTATGGGAACTTGGGATAGTAGGTCATCGTGAAAAGATCGAGCGGCTGGGTCACTTGAGCGTTCTGCGGGTTTAGAAACTGCGGGAAAACGAATTCCTCTATATCGAAAAAAGGCGCCAGAAACCGGTCGAGACCGAACAGGGCTGCCGAAAACTGGTCGCGATAGATGCCGAACCCGCTCCGTACGATAGTTTTGTCGTTGCCGAAGACGTCCCATGCAAAGCCTGCCTGGGGTGACAGAAGATCCAGTGGTGTCCCGGCAAATAACTTGCCGACGGTTGGCGCGGAATCCGTCGCGGGGTTTCGAAAAGCGGAGAGACGGCCGTGTGCTTCGGTCGGATTGGAGTAGAAATCGTAGCGCAACCCGATATTTGCGGTGAAGCGGCTGTTCACGCGCACGAAGTCCTGGGCAAACCCAGACGCGAAAGTTTCACGGTATCCGCGCTCAGAATCGGCGTTGGAGGGATTGACCCCAACGTAGGCCAGGGGCACGCCTTCAAGGAAGAACTCGAGAGCAGGATTGTTGCTGGATGCCGGCAGCCCGAAGGGAGTCAGATCCTCGAACTCGTAGAGTCCGTTTACACCGAAATCCAACGTCGAGTTTAGATCGAGCCTTCGGAACTCTGCGCCGAATTTCAAGGTGTGACGGCCAATGGTACGCGAGAGTTGGTCCTGAACCTGATAAACGGTCGAATAATCGCCCAAAGGAAATGCCGCGTAGTTGCCAATCAGGCTCAAACCCGTGACATCGATCATTCCGAACGGCCGGTCAGGTACCAAAGAAATCGACAGGCCCGGATGCGTATTATCGGGCGAAGAGGATGCAGTTGTCCGGTTGACACCGAAGCGTAACTCATTGATCCATTCCGGTGCGAGATGTCGTACGGTCCTGAATAGTCACATACTGATTCCGCGCCAGGTGAAGAGTCGGGAATCCCGGCATGTAGGTGCCCGGCGGTGTTCCGACGTATGGCGCCACAGAAGAACTGTCATCGACGGTGTAGCGCGCGAAGACCGAATGCGTATTGGAAAAGTTGTGGTCGATGCGAGCCATACCGTGATCCTCACGGGTGGCGCCTTTGTCAGCCGTGATCAGTTCGCCGGTTCCATCTCCATTGTCCGCTCCGTTCGAAGGAGGCATCAGATTGAGAAACTGTTGCGTCTGGGGATTGATCGGAATGGCGGCACACCCGCTTGAACTGGCGCTGGTGCAGGCCGCCGAGTTATTCGCAGAGGGCAGGAAACCTTCATGAGCGAGCGCATCGGGCGCCGTGGCAATTGCCGTGGATGCCTCGACTTCGCGAAACCCCTCATAGTTGGCAAAGAAGAACGTGCGATCCCGCTTTAGTGGCCCTCCGATTCCGGCACCGAACTGGTTGCGGACGAACGGGGGGATCGGGTTGCCGCCTAAGTCGAAATAGTTCTTAGCGTCGAGTGACGCATCCCGATGCAATTCCCACAACGATCCGTGAAATTGGTTACTGCCTGACTTGGTGATCATCTCGATGACGGCGCCACCGTGCCCGCCATACTCCGCGTTGAAGGTCTGGGTCAGAACGCGGACCTCCGCCAACTCATTCAGACCGAGAAAAAACCCTGAAGCGCCCGCGGGCGAATTGCCCCAGACCGGATCGGTCGCATCCATACCATCGATCAGGACGTTCGTCATACTGGGACGGGTACCATTAATCGCCACTTGCGCTGTCTTACCGCTCGAAAGCAACGAGGGTGCACTGCCGGGATCAGGAGCGACTCCAGGCTCCAGGGCAACCGCACTGAACAGATCGCGGTTGTCGAGAGGCAGTTCGGTCAGGCTCTTCTCTGCAAGTGGTTCATTGATCGTCGACGTCGTTTTATCGATCCCTGGCTAAAGTCTGCGCTGACCGTCGTCTGCTGTTGAATGTTCCCTATCGCGAGTCGTGAGTCGATCATCACCTCAGCAGCTGAAGTGAGCTGAATCCCGTCGCGTGTCTGCGATTGGAATCCTGTTTTCTCGAAGCGAAGAGAATAGTTTCCAGTTGGCAAGCCAACGAAACGGTATTCGCCGGCCGTGTCAGTGAGACCGTGTCGTTTCAATCCAGTGCCTTGGTTGACGATCGTGACGCTGACGCCAGGGACAACGGCCCCAGTTGGGTCGGTGATGGTGCCGGAAACAGTCGCGAGCTGGGTTTGCGACCACGCACCAACTGAAAAGAGCACCGCCATACGATGCCGACAGTATGCGAAGGCGACAGGACGCACGTTTCGCGCCTCGAGGTGGCCGAACATCGTTGTTTGTGACGTGCGGCCGCCCCGCGATCAACTCAGTCTCGTTTTTCGTCATCGCTCCCTCAATCTTGGGCAGACTGCCCACTCCAAAGTTCTAGGGAAGGGCTACGCTCATCACTTTTACGTTCGGGGCTGGGAACATTAATAACCGGGAATACGGCCACGAATTCGTGCCCGGGCCGTCTGAGCCAGCAGTATGAGTGCGGTGGCGTACGCGCTCGCCACGTTCCTACAACACTTCGAGAGCGACGTTGTCACAATTGCCGGCCAGCCAAGATGACGTGCTCACCGGTCATTCTCGGCCGAGTTGATTCAACGAAATTGGGCCCAATTTCCCTTTAGCAGAACTGAAGACAACTAAGAGAGTTTACCCCGAGAGAACAAGACGCAAACCAATACCAAAGTATCGATCGAGACCATCGTCCAATGGCTGCGACCTATCTTCTCTGGCCTAATGAGCACATGAGCTTCACACGCATTGTCGTGTGCTGGAAGAGATTTCGATCTGGATGCGGCTGGGCCAGCCGGACCGCTTTCAGTCAGTCAATGCCGAAGGAGCCAGAAAATGGGAAAGTACACAGAATTCGAAACCCGCACACAACCCTGGTTCGATGAGTCCAAGTTCGATGGGTTCAACTTTGCCATCCCGATGAAAACCCTGGGCGCATCGATCGTCGCAGGACTGCATACGCCTCCCAGAACGAGTTGGAGAGCGCGCTCCAACGGGCCGCCGCAGACTCACGGCGAGCACGAGAGACGCATCGGGCAAAAAGATCCGAACTGGCCGGCCTGGTACGCCGAGTACATGGTGAGTGAGCAAGCGGGCAAAGAGCTGCCTCGGTGAACGACGAATTCAGGTCTGGATGAAGGACGTCCGAGTGGCCAATGAATGGCGCCGGCGCTTTGTAGTCTAGCTTCTCGGGGAGGTCGCAGTTATCAGGAGGGTATTTGAGGACAGCGAGATTGAGCCGGCTTACCGCGGCATTCGTCGCGATTCTTCTCGCGACAGTAGGCGCGCTGGAAGCACAGAAAGGCGGAATAGTTATGAGCCCGAAAGTGTATTACCGTACTGTGAAGATCGACGGCCTGAGCATCTTCTATCGAGAGGCGGGACCGAAGGATGCCCCGACCCTCCTTCTGCTTCACGGCTTACCCTCGTCTTCGCGCATGTTTCAGCCGCTGTTGGAACGCCTCGCCGACCAGTACCATTTGGTCGCGCCCGACTATCCTGGATTCGGCCACAGCGATTGGCCTGATCCGAAGCAGTTTGACTATACCTTTGACCACATCGCGCACGTGATGGATGACTTCACGCGGGCCCTTGGGCTGACCCACTACTCACTTTATATGCAGGACTATGGCGGGCCCGTGGGCTTTCGCATCGCTCTGGCACATCCGGAACGGGTCGAGGCCCTCATCGTTCAGGATGCAGTGGCCCACAACGGAGGACTCGGAGCTAATTGGACAACTCGCCGCGCATTCTGGGCCGATCGTTCGGCGCATGAAGAAGCGTTGCGGGCGAACCTGCTTTCTCTTGCTGCCACAAGAACACGCCACGTTGGCGACGATCCAAATGTTGAACTCTACGACCCCGATCTCTGGACGGACGAATATAGATTTCTGAATAGTCCCGGCCAGGCGCAGATCCAAAGCGACTTGTTCTACGACTATCGCACCAACGTTGACGCATACCCCAAGTGGCAGGCCTGGATGCAGAAAACCCAACCGAAGCTTCTTGTGCTATGGGGAAAGCACGATCTTTCATTTGATCCCGGTGAACCAGAGCGCTACAAGAAAGATGTGCCGAACGCGGAAGTGCACGTGCTGGACGCCGGTCACTTTGCTCTCGATACGCACGCAAACGAAATCGCAGCAATCGTGCGCCAGTTTGTTTCGGCGTGTGTCACGGAAGCACAAGTCTCAGTCGCTCGCTGATCGAGGTGCTTATCGGCGCTCCAATCCCAGCCTGCATCCAACATCCCGCGGGACCTGGAGTTCGCTGGTCAATCCGTTGTCGTGATCGGTGTGAAGCGGGCGTTGCGCTCTCACTTGTGCTTGAGGACGAATGCTGTCTTGTCATCGATGCGATCTTCTTCACGATCTGCTTCAGGTGGCCATCCTGCCCGGCCGTAAAACGTCAGTACAGGTGATGCGTCCTCCGAATCTGGAAAGGGTTTTGTTACAGGCTCTTAGTTCAACCGCCCATTGCAACGGCGATCGTCTCTCGCGGCTCGCCCGTTCAAATCCGCCGACCTGGCCGACATTTGAGGACCTATCCGACTTTGATGAGTGACTTGGCACCAACTGATGCGGGGCAGTTCCCGCTCCGCGCCCCCTCCCTGGCTTCCGATCATTGCCGAAGGCAAGCACAGTTACGATCTCGAATACCAACTCCCACGAAGCGTGCTGACCCCAACATCATTTTC
>CAVZDT010000024.1:0-155320 GCA_963774175.1 uncultured Acidobacteriaceae bacterium | reverse complement strand
TCTCCCATGTGCACCGGCGATGTGTTTGTGCCGCCTTCGGGAGAGCCGTGCCCGGCGAAGTGCTTGGGCTCGGCAACCAAGGTGTGGTCCGTGTTCAAACTATCGCCCTGCGCGCCCTGCACATAAGCCAGACCCATTTGGCCGGTCAGATACGGATCTTCGCCGAAATCTTCTTCGACGCGCCCCCAACGCGGTTCCCGGGCGAGGTCAAGCACCGGGGCCAGGATCATGCCGACACCGGTCGAACGGGCTTCGGCATGCAATTGCGCTCGCGGTCCGCCGCGCAATATCGGGGTTCCACGTAGCAGCCAGGTTGATGGGAGCCGGAAACACAGTTCCCGGTGTCGAAGCCGTGCAGCCCCTCCTCTATAAACAGCGCCGGAATCCCAAGCCGGTTGTGGGCGATGACCCAACTCTGGATGGCATTCGACTGCACCGATGTCGGATACACGTCATGGATGCCGCCCACTCCCAGCGAGCCCCACATCTCCTGGGCCTTGTCGGGCAAAAACGCCGCGTCCAACGCCACATGATCTTTCCCCGTGTGCCTGTCTTCGAGCGTGCCGGCCGCTGCGTATAAATCGAGCTGACGCGCCTTTTCTTCCAACGTCATTCGTCTGAGCAGATCGTCGATGCGCTTCTCCACCGGCGCGCCTGCCTCGCGGTATAGAGCCCTCGCGTCATTTCCGGGCTCGCTCTGCTGTGCCTCGGCCAAGGGGAACATCGCCCCAAAAAGGAAACAAGCCATGCAAGTCATGGCTCGTCTGGCACCTCGACGCGCGTTACTGGCAATGACCCCTCGGCGACGCCTGTTCCAGCCTGGCCTCTCTCTCGGTTGCGCCCCTTTTTGCCCGAAGACTCGATATTTCAGGAACACACCTCATCGAAGAACGACCCTGGTTCCCAAACCAATTGATCTGCAACCGCGAATTCTCCCTCAGTGATTTGCTGACCTTCAGTTTGCTGGACCGCCGAACCGAAATTCAACGTTAATGACAGTCCTAACCTCACAAAAAAGGCCTTGAAAACGAACGTTCTTGTGGATGTTCAGGTTCCTAACGGTAGATACGTGCACCAGAATTGACGGTATTTGCGGGTTTTTCAGCTACAGGCCGTTCGCGACAGAGCAGCAAAGCCGGTGCTAGAATTGCTGCTGCTTGAAAGCTGCCATGCCAATCTCCCACCCGCCAAATGCTCGAGCAGGCCCTCCGCGGGTCGTAGAGACAGAGGAGGAACTCAGGTCTCTCCGCCAGCACCTGAACGATGTGGTGCAAGGCGCGGCATTCAAGGGCAGTCACCGCAGCGGCCAATTCCTGAAGTTCATTATCGAGCAGGCTTTAGCCGGGCACGGCGATTCCCTGAAGGAACGCGTGATTGGGGTTGAGCTCTTTGGCCGCTCTCCTTCGTACGACACGGGTGAGGATGCCATTGTTCGGGTCACTGCGAGCGATGTCCGGCATCGGCTACTTCAGCACTACGGTACCTACAAATCCGATTCGAATTTCCGGATTACCCTGCCCCCGGGAACTTATGTGCCCGATATCGTGCGCATCCCGACGGACCCGACCGCGCACAAAGATGCACACGGCCTCGCCGCTTCGCCCAGCACTGTGTCCGCGTCGGAACATTCCGAGCAGTCTAAGGAAAAGCGGGTCCAGGAACATCCGCCAGAGCCGGTTCACTCTCCCGAAGCTGCGGAAGCGGTCTCGTCGCACAGCCGCATCTGGCTCGTAATGGGCCTGGCTCTCACTCTGGCAAATATTGTGCTTGCCGGTTACATGTTCTGGTTGCATAGGTCTGCCGTTGAAAACTCACCGCGCTCCGTCGTCCCGTGGTCGGCGTTTTTCTCCTCGTCGCGTCCTACGCATCTCATCACCAGCGATCCGAACCTGGTGACCGTTCAGGATTTCTGCGGTAGTTCCATTTCTATATCTGATTACGCGAATCGCAACTACATTCCAAATGCATCCGCCCTGCCTCCAGAAGCGCTCCAGTCCTGCCGTTTGATTCTATCCTCGAACAATGCCTCGAATGTCGATCCTGGTATCGCCGCTCGTGTCAGCGCTCTGGCTCAAAAAGGTTCAGCAACAATTGACGTGCAGGGGGCCAGAAACATCGAATTAACGGGCCTGAAAACCGACGACAATTACATCCTGCTGGGAAGTCCTCGTTCCAATCCGTGGTCTGCCTTGTTCAATGATCAACTCGACTTTCGCTTCATGTATGACCAGGCGTCGAAGCAGGAAATCATTCGGAATGTCCGCGCCCGAACCCACGAACTCCCGCAATATGTTCCTACAGCGCTGGGCGGCGGTACCGGACAGTCGTTCGCGATCATCGCGGTGGTCCAGAACCTGGACCAAAATGGACAAGCGATGCTCCTGGCAGGTGCCAATGCCGAAGGGACCGAAGCGGCAGGTAAGTTGGTTACCGATCTTCCGCGCCTCACGGCCGCACTGCGGAACTGCGGCATTTCGCGTTCAGGTCCTCAATCGCATTTCGAGATTCTTCTCGAGGTAGATACGATGGCAGGTTCTCCAAACAGAATCAGCATCGTTGCATGTCACGCCTTAGGCAATGGGGTTCGCTAAAACACATTGTGAACCTCGAACAGGTTGTGCCTATTTGCGGCTGGGCAGCAGATGGCAGGCTACCATACTGGTCATGTTGGGCGAACCGGCCAAGGTCCGGAGTTCCAGAAGCAATTCAAAATCCTGTACCGGCCCGCTGGTCGAAATTCCGCAGAACTCCAGAAGCCGGACCAGATGATCCCGGTCTGCAACCATGTGCCCCGCAGCTTCAGTGCCTTCGCCGCTGGCCCCGGCCAATAACAGGGCTCGGCCTGACCGATTCGCGCTGTGGAGCAGCGCAACCAGCGCGAACGATTCTCCGGTAGCAAAACCGCGAGCTGTCGGCAGATACCGCGTTTGTTCATGCCCGCGAGGATTCACATTCTCGACGATTTCCTGATTCAGCTCCTGATGGAAGACAAACCGGAAATCCAGCTGATCTTGAAACAGCTCAACCCAGGGATTGGAACGCGGACTTCCAATCAGAATAGTATTGTCATCATTTTGCAGATCGTTGATATGCAGGCTGCGTGCGGAATGAATCTGGATCGCAAGATCTTCAGGAGCCAACCGCGCTATGCTGACTGCCAAAGGTGTATCGACCGCCGCTGCGTTATCCGCATGTTGATAGAAACGGAAGAACTGTTCTTCATCTGCGGTTGGCACTGTCCCATCAGGAATGAATCGGTGGTTCGCGTAATCCGAGATCGAGATACTGTGCCCAACCAGTTCCTGCAATTCCTCTACGTTCGGATCGCTGGTGATGATCTGCGTCTCATGACCAGGCTTCAAGATCACGCTCCAGGGCGGAAGTGCAGCCGTGGGTTTGGAAGGGAACGAATAACGCCATAGTTCACCACCCAATAGAATTACCAGACACGCTATGGCGCCTACTGCCACTCGTGCCCAGCGACGGGAGCGCTCCTGCGCAGAATCCCTCTGACTAACGGAATCTGCCTCATTGCTGGCAGGCGTTTTGGCTGTTTCCACCGGCTGCGATGGCATTTCCTGACGACGGGCCGGTCCGTGTTGCATGCCGATTTCCGCTACATACGAACCGCGCGGGAGCTGAATATGGAATTGAGATACCTCCCCATCCTGCCCATAGTGCTCAAGCAGTCGTCGCCGCACGTCACTGGCGGTGACCCTTACGATTGCGTCCTGCGCCGTATCATAGGTCGGCGACCTTTGGAATAATTCCACGCCAATCGTGCGCTCTTTCAGGCTGTTGATTTCGCCTTCCAGAGTCTTTTCTACGACGTAGCGGAGAAATTGCTGGCTCCGATAACTTCCCCTGAATGCGGCACCCTGAACGACTTCGTCCAAGTGGTGCCGAATTGCCTCAATCTCTTCTTTGCTCTGAGTGAAACTGAAGCTGCCAGAAGCCACGGGTCCTTCTTGAGGAGCGAGATTCGCCTGCTATGAAGGCGCAATTATAGCATTCGGCTGGATCGCCGGGCAGCGAGGGTCCGCCAGCACCTGTGCTCAACCGGTGAAATCGAGTCGTATCCAGGAGCGCAAAAAAACCGGCCACGTGGTGCTTGAGCACTAAGCACTATGCGGCTTTGCTGCAGGCTCCTCCACTTTCAGGATCTGGTCTGTGGCGGGGTGCTCAAGCCGCTGGACAATTCCGCTTGGCCAGCGAATCTCGACGTGGTCGATCTTTGCCTCGGCGCCAAGGCCAAAGTGGGCGCGGCGATCACTTGAGGACATGAATCCTACGCTGGTGGTCACGTGGTTATACAGCGCTCTGCCGGAAGCGGTGGTAACTTTAATGGCCGCGCCAATGCCGTCGCGATTGCTCTTGTGTCCACGCAGATCGAACATGATCCAGTGATTTTTGACGAGTGCATTATTGATCAAGATGCGGGGCTTTTGGCCAAGCGAAGTCACTACCAGGTCCATGAATCCGTCATTGTTTAAATCGACAAATGCCGAACCGCGCTGATAGCCAATAGAAGCAAAATCCGGTCCCATCTTCTCCGTGACATCGCTAAACGTTTTGCCGCCTTGGTTCTCGAACATGGTATCGTGCTGCCTGGAAGAATCTGTCAGATTGTCCACATCTCCATTTGCGGAGTAGATATCCTTCCAGCCGTCGTTGTTGTAGTCGATGAATCCTATGCTCCATCCCGAGATATTCCGGGAAAGTGGTCCGAGCTTGGTCAACCAGGTTGCTTCACTGAATGACTTTCCGCCCTCGTTTCTAAAAAGCGCGAAAATCTGGCCAGCCAAGTCGTTGTACACGATGTCGACCTTGCCATCATTATCGAAGTCTTTTGCGTCTGAGCCCATGCCCGACACGGAATAGCCCTCCTCGTTGTAGGCCACGCCAAAATCAAGGCCGCTCTCCTTGAACGTTCCATTGCCCTGATTGATAAAGAGGAAATTGGGCTCGGTGTCATTGGCGATGAAGATGTCCATCAATCCATCGCCCGTGAAGTCCGCGATGGAGATGCCCATTCCTTTTCCAAGAGCTTTTCCAATGCCGCTGGCCTCAGTGACATCCTCAAAACGGTCGTGGCCCAAGTTGCGATAGAGCCTCGACTCGATGCTTTTGTAGACCTTCGGGTCGCAATACTCCTCGACATCGGCATCCTTCAGACATCGCTTATCACTCAGCGGCGTCCATGTGGTGTAGTTGGTGACGATTAAGTCCAGATGTCCGTCGTTGTCATAGTCAAACCAGGCGGCACCTACACTCAGTACGTTCTCCGGCTTATGTTCGAGTCCCGATCCGCTGGTTACATCACTGAATGTCCCGTCGCCATTGTTGTGGTAGAGGGCGTTCCTGCCCGCATTGCAGATGAAGATATCCTGATAACCGTCGTTGTCGTAATCCGCAACCGCAACGCCGAAACAGTAGCCGAGGTCGTCTCCGGTCAGGCCAGCCTTGGCCGTTACATCGTCAAACGTTCCATCGCCATGATTGCGAAGCAGGCAGTTGTAATAAGCAGATGAGGTCTTCTTCAACTCCGGTAGCTTCGCTCCATTGGTAAAGAACAAATCCATCAGCCCGTCATTGTTGAAGTCAATCGCTGCAACCCCACCACACATCGGCTGCGGAAAATACTTCCTGCCGTTGAAGTCGTTGTTGGTCCGGTAGGCGAAAGCCGATCGGCCAGTAATATCGGTAAACCAGTAAGAACCAGTTTTTGACGGATCTGATTCCGGGCTCGGGCCATCCAATTTCCCTTGCCCTGGAACAGAAAGCCAAGGCGCATCATCTCGTGAGAGGTCCACGCGAGAAAACGGAATCTGTGGAATGGCTCGCCTTGTGGCCCAGCCCGCCAGGTACGTTGCAATCGAGGCCAGAAAGCTTCGTCGTCTCACAGTTGCCATTTCCTGTAAACCGCTCCGGAGGGTTTGCCTCCATCTTTCGTGCAGCAACACCGCTTCCATCTGCACTGCAGCCTCGTCTCTCTGTCGTCCCTCTCACAGAGACAAGGCGCAACTCACCGTTGTGTTGCCTGCTGAGCAGCCTGGAATTTCTCCAAATGAGCCTTTGCCAAATCAGGTTGATTCAGCCGCCGATAGAGACTCATCAGAAGAAAATGAATCTGCGCGTCGCTGGCGCCGGCATCTGGCAAAGTCAGGGCTCGTTCTCCTTCGAGTGCCGCATTCTTGAAATCCCCCTGGTGGTCCAATCCCCTCGCCAATTCATAGTGAGCTTCGCGGGAGTTGGGGTCTATCTCAACGGCTCGTCGATCTTTTTCAATGCCCTCCTCCGTCTGGCCCAGTGAAAGCAGGTATCTGCCATGGGCGACGAGGATCTCCGCGCTTTGCGGCGTTCGCCCCGGCGAAAGATCTTCAGCCTGCTGGTACAACTCCAGCGCCTCGGTTTTATTTCCCAGGCTTTGACGAGCCATTGCAAGATAGAACACCGGCAGAGGACCTTTGGGAGAGAGCGTGCGAGCAATCTGAAGCGGTGAGATCGCCAATTTGAAATCGTTTTGCGTGTAATAGAACACCCCAAGAAAGAACTGAGCCTCCTCGGAGGTCGGATCAGCCGTAACGGCCGTGATCAAGCAGCTCCTGGCGACGTCGGGACGATGCGCAAAGGTGGCCAGCCGCGCCTTGAGAACAAGAGCAGGAACCATATACGGACTCTCATGCAGTGCCGCATTGACTTCACTATCTGCCTCGGTAAATTTCCGTTCGGCAAAATCATGTTTTGCGTTCTCGTAATGCTGCGTCGGACCGATTGCGAGTTGAAGCGCGAGAAGCCAAATCATTTTGAGAATCCTGATTTTTGAGGACGGCCACTTTGAACGATTGTCAAAACCTGATCTGCCGCGATACTCTCAAGCACTTGCTTAACACCGGTGGGCCATGCAAGTTCAATTCGGTCCACGACGGTCGCGCTCCCCAGTCCGAAGTGCACGCGCTTGTCGCTGGACGAGTTGTAGCCGACAGCTGTCGTGGCCTCATTGTACTGAACGCCATTCTTAGTGGTTATCTTTACCTTTGTTCCCAATCCATCTCGGTTGTCGGACACTCCAACGAGCTTCAAAATGATCCAGTGATGTTGATTCTGCGATCGATTCATGAGCAGCTGCGGCTCTCCGTTCATAATGGTCACCACAATATCGATCTTCCCGTCATTGTTGAGATCGCCGAACGCAGCGCCGCGGTGCGCCGCCGGGAGGGAAAAACCGGCCCCCGCCTGTGCACTCACATCCTTGAATATCATGTTGCCGGGATTGCGATAGAGCACGTTGGGAAGCGGATAGGGCTTGTGATTCACCTCCATTGAATTGTCGAGAATCGCCGAACCTGCGACGAAAATGTCCTTGTTCCCGTCATTGTCGAAATCAAAGATTCCGGTTCCCCAGGCCGTCAGGCGGGTTGTCATTGCGGCTAAGCCAGTCTTGTCGGTAATATCCTCGAATTGGCCGTTCCCCAGATTCCGGTAGAGAGGGAAGGTGTCGCCGAACATCGCAGCGTGAAAGATGTCCGGTCTGCCATCATTGTCGACATCGCGGAAATCAGTCCCCATGCCGGCAACGGTCTTGCCGTTTTCGTTGTACGCTACGCCAGCCGTGAGCGCGACATCAGTAAATGTCCCATCGCCGTTGTTATGCAACAGGAAATTGGGATAGGTATCGTTCGAGACGAATATGTCGGTGAAACCATCCCCGTCATAATCGGCAAAAGCAACACCCATTCCTTTGCCGACATATTGGGAGATATGCGACTGCTGAGAAACGTCGGTGAAGGTGCCGTCTCCGTTGTTTCGATAAAGGATATTCGGCGTTCCGGGATACTCGTTAGGAGAACAATAGTCAACGATGTTGTCAGTTTGGCAACTGTGGGCTGTGGAGATCGAATAGTCGAGATAATTTACGACAAAGAGATCGAGCAATCCGTCGTTGTTGTAGTCAATCCAACCCGCTGTAACGGACCAGGGCTTGCCGCGGCCCGGACTTGTGCCGCTGACGCCTGCTTTCGCGGTCACATCACTGAAGGTCCCGTCGCCATTGTTGTGAAAGAGTTGATTGCAATTGAATCCGGTCACATATAGATCCACAACTCCGTCATTGTCGTAATCGCCAGCCGCAACGCCCATGGAGTAACCAACTCCAGCTAAGCCGGCCTTTTCGGTGACATCTGAAAAAGTACCGTCGCCGTTGTTTCGAAAGAGCCTGTTGTGGAAGCCGGGAGCGCTTTTCTTTAAAGACGGGATCTCGGCCCCGTTGGTAAAGAAGATGTCCAGTAGCCCATCATTGTTGTAGTCGAAGAGCGCAACCCCGCCAGTCATGGTTTCTATGGAGTAGCGCCGCGGACTGACACTGTTCCTCAGGACGAAGTCGATCTTCGACGCGTGAATTGTGTTTTCGAAGAGAATTGGCGAATCGGCCGATTCGCCGATGTTGCCGTTGCCAGAGGGAATGTGCAATTGCGACGACGTCCGGGAAGTCAGCATTCGGGCGCCTAAAGCGGCGAGACCCGCGACAAAGTCTCTTCTCGAGATCGCTAAGTCCATTCTCCCCCGAAGATTCCGCCGCCACGGCGGGGACTTTGCTGCGCGGCAGCTTTTACTTTGTTTGAGGGAACTCGCGTGTCATCCCTCGTTCAATTTCGAGCGGTTTTCAAGCGCTCTTGCAACGGAATAGATTTTAGTTGATTTCCATGCCAGGAAGACTCTCAAGAAAGCTAACAGGCCAGATGGACTCATCTGGCCTGTCAGGCTAAGATTTCCGCTAAGTTCGCACTCAGAACTGGAATCTGGCGACAAACTCACCACTTCTTGGAGGGTAGTTTCCGCCGGCGCCAGAGATGCCGTCGCCGAAGAACCCAAAACCATTGGAGATACTTCCGTCGCTCCCATACTGAGGAGTCTGGAAAGGATTTGAAGTATTGTTCAGATTCGGATATGCCCAGCGGTTAAACACGTTGAAGAAGTCCGCGCGGAGCGAGAAGGTCATGCCCTCCTTGAGCGTGATGACCTTGCCAAGCCCTAACTGCTCGCTGGGATATCTCGGGCCACGATAGTCGCCGTAGAACGGCTTGGAAGTGGCGTAGGTACCAGGGGCTGGATTTGTCCACGCAGCGGGGTTGAGAAAGAACGTAGTGCGAGGGTTCACACTATGATCATTAAGGTTATGCAGAAAGAGCTTCTGGCCGGGCACGCGATTCGCCCAAACCCCATTTCCAAATGTGACCGAAGTCAGAGTGCTCGTAGAATTCGGTGTTTGTATTGGAAAACCGCTCTGGTAATGGAAGATGCCGTCGGTTGTCCAACCGGCCATCAGTGCACGCTTCCAGCCGCTCAACCCGAATACGGGCACTTCGTAGTTGAAGTAGAAGTTGAGCATCTGCGGTTCGTCGATCGTCTCAAAGGATTTTGCGTGCTTGGGTGGCGCGCTGGGATCCTGGATCGGCATCGCCGTGGTGAAGGTCGGCTGGTTGGTGGCGGCGACTGTTCCCAGGTTCTTCGACCAGGTGTAACCGAGGCCACCCGACAGTCCGTTGCTGATACGCTTGGTGACCTTGACTTGAAGCGCGTCGTACCACCAATTGCCATTGTGCTCGTAGTAGTCGCCAATGCCGCTGAATTGCGGGAATGGCCGTAATGCCTGAGCCAGGCTGGCTCCCGACGGGAAGGTAGAGTACGGCTTCGCGAACCCTCTGGCCGCCACTGCGGCAGAGGAGATCGGCTGCGTCAGAAGGTTGAAGTCACCGGGGTTCGTAACGTCTAAACCGTATTTCTGTGAGAGAACCGATGGAGTAAGTTCGTTTGTTGAATTGGTCAACCCATCAGAATTGAGCCACACGCCACGGTCGTCGATGAAGGATGCATTGACCGACAGGTTCTTCACAATTTCCCGCTCGATACCAACGGTGGTTTGCACAAAACGGGGTGGACGACCATTGTTGGGAACAATAAAGTTCGGAGGCGAGTTGAGTTGACCAACATTCGGGTAGGCGCCCGGATCGAAATTGGTGGCGGTCAGGGCGGACGGAGAGTACGGGACGCCATTCGACAATTGCCCGGCCGGCAGGGCATACGAGGGACTGTTCAGAGTCACCGTATTGAAGCCAAATCCCTGGTTACTGTAAATCTCTTCATTCATGAAGAGCTGTGGACCGGAGTAGAACCCAGATCCCGCATGGAGCACGGTCTTTGGATCCAGTTGATAACTGACGCCGAGACGAGGCTGAATCATCCAGGGGTAGAACTTCTCAAAGAGGCAATTGCAACGGCCTTGACCGAACCCTTCGTATACAGTTCCACCAAGGAGACCGCCGGCTGACGGGTTGGCAACGGTCGGACTGAATTGCGTTTCGCGGTCCTTCTGTTCGCGTTGCATTTGTTCAAGATCCCAGCGCAGTCCGTAGTTCACTGTGAGTTTATTGGTCAGTTTCCACGTGTCCTGCGCATAGAATCCACTCTCCATGCGATGGAACCATTGAATGTTGTCGTTTCCGATACTTGCGCCAGACAACTGGCCAAGAACGAAGCTGGCGAAGCCATCACCCAGGCTGGCTCCATAGAGATTTTGACCTTGGGTCGACGGGAGAGAGGTCTGAGCGGGATTGAAACCATAAAATCCGGCTGACTGGTCGTTGTGGGTGCCAAACAGCTGATGGCGGAAGTCGCCGCCGAATTCAAAGGTGTGGCGGCCACGGATCCAAATCGCTGACTCGGTGTCATACCAGTTGTCGTCAATAAACGGAGCGTTGTTGATTCCCATCTGAGGAACGTTTTGCCGGTTGACGGTGAGTCCGTAGAAGGCCGGAAAGGTGTTCGCGGCGCCACCTGGCATATTTGCTGCAGTGTTCAGGCCAAGAGTCGACGCCTTGAAGTTCTGTACCGCCGAGTTCTGCATGGCGGCGTGGCGCGTGAAGTCCATTCCGGCGTGGAACACAAGATTTGGCTTCGCCGTATAGTCCGCGTTTAGATATAGCTGCGGAGCGGGGGTTGTGTTCCAGCGGGTTTGGGCTGCCACACCGTTAATGCCGTCGGTTGCATTGTCCTTATTGGAATACTCGGCGATGTAATAGCCCGAGAAGTGCCATTTCTGACCGATCGAATGATCGATCTTGATGCTCGTCAAGTACTGGTACTTGTTGTTCGGTTGCAGATTGGGGTAGTTGTTCGTTAGCTGGTCGGCTGTGGGCCCCGACGGGGTAGGAAGGTAGCCGAGAACCTTTTGCGCTACCGGATCCCACGTGGTCGGTGCGCCGATGAAGTTGTTCGGGAACGGATCGCGAACCGTTTGGGTTGAGCCGGCGCATGGGCCAGACGTGAAGTTCAACGTTCTGGTCGTCGACGGATCGTACACTGCGCCGTTCATGATCTGATTGCCAAAACAATCCAGCACCGGCGCTCCATTGGGGTCTTTGATGGGACCAAGCAAGAGAGAACTCAGATCGCCATTGCGATAGGCTGTCGTTGGAACCGTAATTGTTCCTTGATCAAGAGTTTGCGTGTTGTGGTACTCCTCATACGCGAAGAAGAAGAAGGTCTTGTTTTGGCCGTGGTAGAGGTGAGGAATCAGTACCGGTCCGCCCACTGAGCCGCCAAAATCCAGCTGTCTCTGCACCGGGAGATATTTTTGGCCGCCGGAGGTGTAGTTGAATGGCTGCCCGGCGTCGAGATCTTCATTCTCAAGATAGTTGAAGAGCGTTCCATGCAGCTTGTTCGTGCCGGATTTCGAGGTGTAGCTGAAGATTCCGCCTCCGGCTTCACCATATTGGGCTGCATAGTCGTTCACCAGCAGGGATTCTGAGGCGAGCGATTCGACCGATGGCTGCTGCTCGTCGGAGATGGCGCCCTTGACGGCCGAGGTGTCGTCCAGGCCGTCCATAAAGACGCGGTACGTCGTTGCCGGCGAGCCGCTAATATGGATATCGTTCCAACCGCCGGCAATGGTGCCTGGAACCAATGCTGCAAAACCCATCGGGTCGCGCACCGCTCCAACGCCCTCGATATTGATCGGAAGCTGGTTCAGGTCTGTTGTAGTGACCTCGACATTGTTCTGGGGGCTATCTGTTTGGAGCAATGGCGCATCCGCCGTTACCGTAACCGTCGTCGTGCTTTGCCCAACGGTGAGCGGAAGGTCGACACGTGCGGTTTCTCCAACCGAAACAGTGATTCCTTTGCGAATCAGCTCGCTAAAACCTGGTGCAACTACCGTGATGGAGTATTCGCCTGCCGGCAACTCCGGGACCGTATAGTTTCCCGCGCCAGTCGTAACCGTAGAACTCTGCGTTCCCATCGCGACGTTGGTGATCGTCACCTTAGCTCCCGTTATTCCCGAGCCGGATGGATCCGTGATGATCCCCGCTATGGTCCCACGATCAAGCTGTGCGAAGCACAATATCCTCGCCGAGCAGAGAACAATCAGTATGAGGCTCAAATAGAAGTACTTGAGCCGACTCTTACGTTGCATCATTCCTAGCCTCCTAGAGCCTTACGAAGTGCGGTCGTGGTTGGCGGAAAAGCGAATCTGAAATTCGGACGTTTTGCTTGCCCTCCGATCCATTTCCGCTCGTGGCTTCTCCTATGAGAAATCGAACGACGGTGGCTGCCATCCACACTCATGCATCCTGATCTCTGCAGGAGATTTTGCTCACTTGCCAAGCGTCATTGCCAGGTGGAACAGCTCGCTCTCTCTCAGTGACCAAGAGTGCAACTATCACTCTAGCCCTGGCCTCGCCTGTTCTCGCAACGTTAGAATCCCGCTCTAACAGGTCGTTATCGCGATGAAAACAGGGATGTTGTGTCCGATGTGCTGTAACTAACGGTAGCGACGTTCAGTTCTGAAGATCCTTCTCGACCGAGTTCGCGGGATCAGTTTGACTGTCTAAGAAGCTGTGAAACTGATTGGCGTACCCTTTGACCATCTATCGCAATTGGGAATATGGAGGCGCTGTCACTGGCGAGCCTTACGTCAAGATCGCCAAGGATTTTGGCATTAGCCTCAATGTGCTGTTGGAATTCGACGAGGCAGTAGATTTGAGTCTCGAAGAAAAGGTCGAACGGATCATTGCCGATCTACGCCAGGTTAAAGCGGAGATTCCAATTTATCGGCGCAACGGGTCTCAGTCGCAGAAGCGGTCAGCGATGTCGACAAGCTTAGGGTTCGCTGATCTCCAGTGGGAGCTTTCCACTTGGAGAAAGTCACCATCTCGTCAACTTGAACCTGAGCTGGCCGTCTCATACCGGTAAGGCAGTCACATATACGAGCAGCCGGTTTTACGACCACGCGACCCTGATTTGTAAACGCGAGCCGACCTATCGGTACTCATCTGTGTCGGAGCGTGCATTGGCAATGATTTGGGGCGCTTCAGATTCGAGAATCGCGTTTTCAGCTGTCCTTACTCAGCGACATGCCACGCACCCCCGCGTCACGATAGCCTCAGCACTACGATCACGAACCTCGAGCACACCTCCATCAAGATTTCCCTCTAGACTCCTCACCCACCTTGCATCAAAATCGTCCAAGATCCAGATCTTCCCAAGCGAGGTCCCCTTGGAGCTCCCGGGCGTCACCACTCGGACCGAACTGCCCACGCTTGACTCCGCCGCGAGTCCGCCTACTCCCTGGAGCCCAGCAGTCCGCCTCGCTTTTCGCATCACCTTCCTCTACTTCTTCTGCTTCATCATCGTCGGCGCCAACGGAACTCTTTTGGATGTCTTCCCAGTCGTCGGCGGCTGGATCCAGGACAAACTCAACTGGCCCCTCAATCATCTCTGCGAATTCGTAGGCCAGCATCTCTTCCATCTCTCCGGCATCGCCGCCCACTGGCACCCCAGCGACTCCGGCGACACCACGATGAACTGGATTCACGATGGCCTCGCGCTCACCTTCGCCCTGGCTGGCGGCACCTTTTGGACCATCCTCTCCCACATCCGCAACAACCCTCGCACCGACTATCGCTCCCTCCACGCTTGGCTTCGCTTCTTCCTCCGCCTTACCTGCGGCATGTTCATGATCGGCTATGGCCTGGCCAAAGTCTTCCCGTTTCAGATGCCCCCTCCCTCTGTCGCCATCCTTACCGAACCCGCCGGCAACATGGCTCCCATGACCTTCCTCTGGACACTCATCGGCCTCAGCCCGGTCTACGAAATCATCTGCGGCTCAGCCGAGGTCCTCGGGGGCATCCTCCTCCTCTACCGCCGCACAGCGCTCGCCGGAGCCCTTTTCTCGAGCTTCGTCGTCACCAACGTGGTCCTCTACAACTTCTGCTACGACGTGCCCGTCAAGCTCTTCGCCGTCAACCTGCTCCTCGGCTGCATCTTCCTCGCTCTACCCGACGCCGTCTCCCTTTGCCGCTACTTCTGGAGCCACAAACCTACGGCACCCACCGCCGCCTGGATTCCCCCCATCAGGCGCCGCGCCGGGCGCATCGCCATCCTGGTCACCGAGATCGTCTTCGCCGTCGCGTTCCTGGTCGTCCGACCCATCTTCATGACCATTGGCTGGCACCACCTTCAAGTCGCCCTTCGCACGCCATCGCCTTTGGTCGGCGCTTGGCATCTCGACGCCACCCACCCAGCCTCCGGCGCTTTCATCGACCCCGAAGGCCGTCCCATCACCGACCTCTACATCACCCCCTCCAGCCGCGCCTACACCCGCTCCACCGACGGCGAGCTCTGGCTCTCGGGCGTCAATCTCGATCCCAAGAAACACACCGTCCTCATCAACTGCTATTTCATCGACCCTCCCACCAACTACTCCTGGCAGCTTCCCGACCCCAACCATCTCATCCTCAACTCGGTTCCACCGAACGTTCCCAAACCCAACCCCCAACACAAGCCCGCCGCGCCGTTCACCCCCGCCGTCCTCACCCTCACCCGAACCCCGACGCCTGCCCACTACCCGCTCCTCGAGCGCGGCTTCCACTTCATCAGCGAATGGCGCCACGAGCGTTAGCAAGCGGAGATGACCCAGCAGCGGAACCGGCTCGTAACAAACACCACCGACTGGCCAAGTAACAATAAACGTCCCAGTGTCAGGCGGCCCTGACCGCGGGCCTCTCACAGATATTGCGTCGTGGCCTTTACGGTATCCGCGGTTCGGATCCGATAAGTTACGCGGGAGCGATGGGCATGCTGATCACTATCCTCGCGCCAGTTGGTGGAGAGGATGCGCGCCCCAGTGTATATACACTCACCGAACGACGGCTCACTTTGACGCATTGAGGCTGGGTGTAATCCACGATGTCACAAAGTCGGTAATCGCGGGGAACTCGGCGACAAGGAGTCCCAGAACCGGCACTCCGATGAAACTCGCGAATCTAAGCCAGAAGTCCATTCCAATCTCGCCTGGCTCGGTATTAGTGATATGGCTCAGCGTCGTGTCTCGGGAAAGCCCGGCGTAGACAACGGCCACCACGGACCCAAGGACGCTTAACAACAAAAGCAGGGCGATAGCAATCGTCGGTCTAGGGGTGTAAGGATAGAATGCGAGCGAGAAGGCGAGTCCGGCAAACACTCCGACAATCGCGAGCACCATGGTTCGCATGCGAGCCAGGAGATTCTGCAGGTAGCCCACATAAATCAGGCACACAAATTCCTCGGCGCGACGAATCGATTCGTCTTCGCTCAATGGCGACGCCGCATTGACGCCAACCTTCTCACCACTCTCCAGGAGATCGAGGCTACGTGTCTCATTCGACCAATGAGGGAAAATCACGTCGCTCAAGACGTGCTCGGTGCATTGAGAGAACACTTTCCTGATTTCCCGGGCGCCCTGGTCGTTGACCATTGCCAGGTCGGCGTTATCAGAGCGCTCCTTGACAAACGCACTGCCTTGTTCGCAAGCGTCGTTAATCGAGGTGCGCGTCTCGTCATTTCCCCGCGCACTCGCGCCGGGAGTACGAAGAACATTTCGAAGATGGAACAGCGACTCCAACTGGTGAGAAAAGATAGTGTATCGAGCTCGCGAAGATGTCCCGCTCAAGCTCCAAAGCGAGTGCATTGACAAGCCCTGAAGTGCAGCAAAGGTGCGGCGAAGCGGTGTGCGGTTCAGGGCGAGTAAAAGACGCTTGAGAGACAGCCACGTGCCCAATAACTGCGTGCAATCGAGAATCATCAGGTAAAGCGCAATCGCAAAGAAGGCCTGCAATGTCCTGTTGAAAGTGATGTTCTCAAAGCTGTGAAGAATAGCGTCGAAGCTTTCTGGCCCATGATGCCGCAGAGTGTAGAGGGGGAGCCCCAGGACGGCGATCGGAATGAAATATACGAATGCCCGGCCGGTGCGAAAATCCGGAAGCGGAATCGCCAGGGACTCAATATTGTCAGCCATGTCATCGCCCATACGGGCAAACGGCCCGGCAATATGTGTTTTACGAGGAAGAATCGGTCGGCCCCCACCGAGAAGCGCAAGGCCGCTGAGTGTATGCCAGAACCACCAATAGAAACCGCCCAGCAAAAGCAATAAGGAGACCAATGGTGAAACACCACTGGTTAAATGAACCGCTCGATAAGCAGTCGGCACACCACTAGAGTTTAAGTACCCGAATATCTTTGACCCAACCAGATGAGCCGCGCCGAGAAGAAGCATCGGAAAGAATATCCAGACGCAGGCCCGTATCACGCGGGTGCGGGACGGGCCATGCGCGCGCCAGGATCGCAAGCTTACGTCCACGAGGATTCCAAGACAAGTAATCCATGCGGCGATGTGCAGTATCGAAACCCATAGTGTATTTCCGCGTTCAAGGAGAGAACTGATTCGATTCGAACAGAGAAACAGGAGAACCACTATCGTGCCAACCGTCGCCCAACCCAGTCCGATCAGGAAGAGCTGCCTGTTTCCCGGAAGCGGCATAAACTGAATGAACATGCTCTGATTCTGACGGTCTCGGCCATAAACGCAGGCATAGAAGTGAAGGCAGACCGCAAGCACCGCAAGCGAACAGCAGAACTTCCATGACGGTGACAGAGAGAGCTGCCACTGAATCGGGTTGAATGTCGCCTGTTGGGTACCAGACTGGTTTGGCCGAGCTACAACCGCTGCGGTCGAAGTTGGCGGAGAATTATTGGAGGACGACTCGGTCAAGACCGCGACCGGCCAATATCCATCTCTTCCAATCACCGTCAACCAGGTTGAGGGACTCCTTCCACCGCTTGATTTCGTCTCCCAGAACGGCGAGTCGTAATCTGCAATATCGTCCTTGGAGGGGTGAATGTAGGGTGATGCTTCGCCAGGGCTTGCATCCGGATCGGTGACCAGGAATCTCATCGCGAGGTACGACCCCTCCATCGAGTCGCTCCCGAATACTCTGTGCGCATGTCGCACTCCAAAGCCTGTAGCCCGGGTCCAGTCCTGGCCGCGCGGCAGCAGCGGATAAGCCGTAAGCGCTTCGACTCCGCGAAATTCGGTCGAGTCTATTTCGCGTACGAAGAGCATATCGGGGCCGGCTGTCACGATGAAAGCATCGGGGTAGGCGCGATGGAGGAACCGCGTGAGAAATAGGTAGTCCAGGGTATTGGTGCTCCGAAGAACAACAAAACGAATTCCATGCGTCCTCAATGAATCAACGATCCCATACATCTGGGCTTCCTGTGCGAGGGCTGAATTGGCGCCGCTGAAGGTAGCAATCGTATCGGTATTGTTGTGAGTAGACTGACTGGCTTGCGGCTGCAAAACTACGCGAGCCGCATTGGAATTGTCCGCCCCACCTGAGGCAAAGATAGACTGTTCCTGGTAAGCCGATCGAAGAGCGGAGATGTCCCGTGGATAATACAGATGCAAGGGTGCATTATCCGACGCATAGACGGGTTCGCACGAAATCTGGGGCGTTCGCGGCGCATTCACCGGAGATAAAGAAATATCAGGGAGACCCCCATATGCGGTTTCGTCCTCAGAAAGGATTGCGACTTCAGAAAGTAAATGCCCCTGGTCTCTGAGATACCGGAAGTATCGGTCAACCTGGATGGCGTCATTCTGGTTGAAATCGGCAACCCGCGCCGGAAATGTGGTCGATTTGCTCAACTCCTCGCTTAACCATCGATACGGTGAACATCCGCGAATTGTCCCGGTATAGAGGAGAACATTGTTAAAGAAGCCGGCCGGTTTTCGAAGATCGGCAAGCGCGCGAGCCATCGAGGGAGCCGACCCTGAAAAAGTTGGCCCGAGAACGCGGAGCGCGTGGTCCGAATTATTCTGGCTCGCATGCAGCGCTATCCAGGCGAGGGCGTTGTCCCATTGGGTTCGATTGATTCCTGTGGTGGGCTTCTCGCCTATCAGGAATACAAAAAGTCCGTGAGTGTAAGTGTCGTCATAGCTCCCTCCCGCAGGTAAATGCCTGTTCTTGCGAAAGAGAATCAGGCCCGGGCAGAGTTCACGCCGGAGATTATCTTCATCTTCCTTGTTCTGGTCCGTTCGACTGGAGAATTCCTGGGCGCGCGCTTTCCATGGGAGCCAGGACGAATCGTATGAGAACCCCTCGTCCTGAGCACCCTGTTGAATTGATTCGATCGTTCGATCGAATTGGAGATTCAGAAGCGTGTGCAACGGGTCGGGCACGGTCGCAATAACAAAGCGAATATCTTTGGGCAGCGACCCCGCCTGCTCCGCTTGTCCCAAAGTCCCGTGGAGATATTGGTTCACCAAGGATGCGAGTTCTCCCTTTGAAACCGGATCTTTGCCGTTTTGTTGGTCGGCGAATTCTGAGCAACCCGTTGAGCCCGGCTGCAACCTCCCGAGTTCGGCGCCCGCAAAATTAGTTGCGACACTGGCTTCAGTCTGAGCCTTGGGGGTAACCGTCATCCGAACTCCGGTCAGGATGACTGTCAAAAGAGCGAGGACTCCGATTCCACGCTTCATGTTAACCCCCTCTTCAAGGAGCTATGATTCCTCGTTCATTCAACTCGGCGTCGACCGGTACGTGGAAAATTTACCGGGAAAGACACCGATCGCGACGAGCATTCAAGTGGGCGCTTCGAAAATCCAGAACGAAGAGTCCATTCCTCGATAGTGTTCCGGGACGCCATAGCGTTTCCTGGCTTGATGCAACTTCAACACTTCAGACTGGGCCATCCGACGGCATTCGGGGTACGTGACGGAGAAACCTTCCTCTCCTCCATTCGCATTCCGGGCACGCGCTTGCCCGGCGAATCCAATCCTGCTGGAGAGGTGAAATGTGGTAGCACCGGCCGGTGATGTGGCTCGGGAACACCAGGCCACTTTCGCCGGCACGAGTGGCCCGTTTCCAAATAATAATGCAATACAGCCGCGAGATCCGATCGACTGGCAACTCGTCCTCGGAGCAGTCGAAAACACCACGGACGCTTCTCGAAGACGATATGTACTACATCGGACTTGATGTTCGCAAGAAAACGATCAGCTTTTGCGTGAAGGATGCAGCTGGTTATGTCCACCAGGAAGGCAAGGTCGGATGACGCGACCGAGCTGGCGTTGCCGCACCACGGATGATCGCCGTGGAAGCAGATGGTGCGCGGCGTGGAGCGCTGGTATGTGAACTTCGATAAATGCCTCCCTGCCTTTACCGATTTGGCCGGATGTGCAATCTGCATTGCCGAGTGCCCTTGGACAAGGCCAGCAGTACGTCCGAAGTTGCAAGATGATTCGGCGCGGCGGATAACGATCGAGAAGATGGCCGATGGCTTCATCATGCTCCTGTCTGTACCCTGCATCGCCGGTGCACTGCTCATGCTTGTGTTGCCAGACTACGCCACACCGCTTCATCCAGGTCAGTCGGCGTCAAGGTGAATGGACGGAGAGGTTTGATCGCTTCAGCGTCATCGATATCTATGGTGCGATTTCCCGAGGAGCCTCGCGGCTGCAACTGGGACAAGATGATGCTTCGGCAATTGGCGCAGCGGCGGTAAGCAGCGGAGGCCGGTTAACTGCTGGTTCGAGTGTCTCCACCGGAAAACATGAAATTCTCAGAGGTCAGAACGTTGAGCCTGACAATGAGGAACTCAAAGCATTCCGGAAACCTAGCCGACATATCGGGACAAATGCGAGTTCAATGCGTGACTCGGCCGGCTAGCAGCATGATCGGAGACCAAATACCTGATGAGAGGTATACTCTGATTCACAAAAGTGCTCTTGCGAAGGAGAAAATATTTCACTTGCAAAAGGGGGAGACCTGTTGCAGTCAAAGCCGAGTTACTCAAGTGGAGGAGCTATATGCCTTGCAACTGTCAGAACACCGGATCGGCCGCGCGATCAAAAGCGCAGTTGATTCAAGCTAACGGGAAGGCTGCGATCCGCGGCTCAGCGCAGAGTCCGGCCCGGCCTGCTTTCGCATCCATTCGATACACCGGCCCCACGTCGGTGACGACAACTGCGGAAGTCTCGGGACGAGAATACAAATTCGCCCACACTGGAGCGATCGTCCAGGTAGATCTGCGGGATAGAGCGGCGCTTGCAAAAGTGCCACACCTCCGCCAGATCTAGTCCGACAAAAAAGCTGATGATGGTGATCAGGTCCTGCTGTAGACTACGATCCCTGTGCCGAGGATCGACGACAGGAACGGTGATTTGGACGTGTCGGCAGAGGCCACCTCTTCTGGAGTGGCGAAGACGATGTCAATGCGCGGAAAGCTATCGGCGGCCAGCTGGCGAGCGCGACGACTATGAACCATTGCATCGCCAGGCAAGTCGGCAACGATGAGCAAATCTATATCACTGCCCACGTGCCTTGTGCCCTTTGCCCATGAGCCGAACAGCAAGATCTTCTCGGGGGCGAAGGCGCGAATCAAGCGCCGCAGCGCACGGTCAACAAGGGGAGGGAGTTGCTGGGTCATACCTGATAGCTCACTAGCAATAACACGTCGCCGATCGCGTTCTTGCTTAACGAGTTGAAGTTTGTTGCGGTTTCCAGTTGCAATTCAAAGCTCCAGGTGCCAAGGGGCGCGGTCCCGCCGGTAGGCACGATCGCGCCGGAAGTGCACACGTTGGGCTCGCTTGAGCCGCCAACGGGCAGCATGTTGATGGTGGCGGTTGGGAAGGGCGCTTGCGGGATGAGATTGAAGGGGCCCGGCGGCGCACCGCTCGGCGGTTGCCAGGAAACGACAAGCACAGTCACGGCCGTAACTGAGATGGTCTTGCCGCGAGTCCAGGCCGGGAACTTCGAGGGCGGGATGGTGAGAGTGAGAACCTGATTCTGCGCGGCTGAAGGCAGCAAGACTACCGCCTCCGCGGCGGCCGGCGCTGCAATCGTTCCCTGCTGGGCCCGCGTGACTGTCCATATCGTGTTTCCAGTACCACCGACCGCGGTGACTTGGAGAATCTCCGAGCCTATGTTTATCGTAAAAGGCGCCGCCGGGAATCCAGAATCGCTGGCGACTGTGATGGTGGCCTGGGTCGCGGTGATGGGCCATGCAAGGGTCGTGGTGGTTACAAACGGCTTGCTAAGGAACGCCTGCCACGGAGTGACGGGATAGGGATTCGCCAGGGTCGCGGCGGACGCAGCGAAATCGTTTTGAGCGCTGAATACCTTGACTCCGGCTGAAGGCAGATTCGCGGCATTATTTGCCTGCGCGGCCTGCTCCAGGGATGCGCCGCCGTCGAGTGCTGTGTAATAGAGATGGAGCATGATGTCGCCGACAGTCGAAATGTCGATTTCGTTCGTTATCTGCGGCATTTCGAGGTGCCATGTACTGATGGCGCCTGCGTTCTCAAACGGCAGATATCGCTGGTCGGCAATATTACTGGCAATCGCGGTGATGAATAGGCCGGGGTCGTCCTGGGCATTGCCCATGGCGATTTTTTGGGGCACTGCCGCGTAGTTATAAACGAACCGTGGATCGGAACCGACAGGGCTTTCAGCATAGCCGCTCGTAGTATCCGTCTTCACTCGAACTTGATTAGCTACCAGGGTAAGGATTGCCTTCACATTGTCGAACTTACCCGGGCTGGGGTAGACCACCGTAAGACTGACGCGCGTTAGCCGGCGGTTGTAGTGCCCGGGATAGTCGTTATCGAAGAGCGATTCGGGGAGCGTGAAGTCACATGCTCCGTTTACAAGGAGATTCTGCAGAGCCGTGGGATCGAGAATGCCGAGTGAGACATAGCGGCTTAGCTCGAACCGACGAGCATTCTGCTGCAAATAGGAAGACTGCATACGCCGCAGGTCGTGGTTGAGAGTCTCACCTGAAAGCAGGCCTTTGTAGAGATTGTCCCAGTAGCCGAACTGGATAAACGAGCTATTGAAGATACCTAGCTCGAACTGGTAGCAGCGCTCGACCTGCTTACACATCTGGTAGGCGAGCTGATAACTCTGGAAGTAAGTCGCTGAGAGCGACGCGGCCATCCAGTCGTACAAGCTGTTGCTGGTGAATTTATTATTCAGAAAATCGATCTGCTTCTGAATATTGTCGATTTGCTCCTGATGGAGTGCCTGGTTCTGCTGGGCGATCTGGAGAGCCAGGTTGGCGCCGGCGATCTGGATGTTAGCCTGAGTGATCTGGATGTTCGCTTCGTTCGCGGCTTCAACCCAGTTGTCTTTCCTGTGTTCCCAATTGCCAATCGTGTTGGAGAGCTGGCCCCCCGCCGTCAGCAGGTCCGCAATCCCCGTGACAATGGCATCTCCCGAATAGTGAGCGGCCGTAGCGGCGTGGACTCCGCCGTCATTGAGGGTGGCGACAGGGCTGCCCCCGAATCCGGCTGCCCCGAAGGTAAAGTTCGGAACCACAGCGGCTACCGCGGCGGTCATCTTGAGCGCTCCGGCTATAGCCTTCGTAACCGACGCGGTGGTGATCAGCACGGTGCCGAGTATCTCGGCATCGTTAGCACCCGAGCCTCCATTGGCCTGGGACTGTTTATTGTTGAAGTCGTACTTCTGCTGAGCCAATGCGAGCGTCTGACCGAGAGCGTCGATATTGCTCTGCGCCTGCTGCACCTGCCAGTCGAGAATGTCACTGCCGTCATTGAGAAGCTGCTGCTGCGTGGTCTGCTGCAGTAAGGCCAGTGCTCCGGCATCGCTCTTTTCGAGCGCAGCCTGGAGCGAAGCGCCGTAGGCCCTGACGGCATTCACAAAGTCGAGCGCCTGCGGGTAGAGAGCGGTGAAGCGGTAATTGGGCAACGGAGCCGCGAGATCGCTCAGCACGCTCGACAGGTCCACGCCGGCCGCCTGCGCCGCAATCAGCAGGCCGGGATCGATGGGTGCATCGAACAGTGCAAGTTGCAGCGGCGCGCCCGCGATGTTCTCGCAGTTGCGCAACTTGAACAGGCGATCGGCAACGGTTGACCAGTAGTTGAGCAGGGTGGGGTTGGGCGGAATCTTGAAGTAGAACGTCTGTGCGGCAGGAATGCCACCGCCGGTTCCGGTTTCTGCCCCGCTGCCGCTTCCCCCCGCGCCTCCGATGACGTTTTCGATTTCCACCATGGCATTGGCGAATGCATCCAGCGAGGGCTCGAGCTGGTCAAACGACTCGTCGGCATGCTGGGGCGGCGTAACGGCTTCAGGAGTTGGCCCCAACACCTCCGAGGCAATCACGTAAAGGAGCGTGGCTTCACTGAGAGCTTCACGCGATTCGGTGGAGAACAAGTTGTCGCCCCAGGCAATCAGGTTGTCGAGATACGACATGACCGTGCTCTTCATATACGGCACGCCCTGCCGCATGTCGGCTAGGACAAACGGATTGAACGGGTCGTTACGCCACGCCTGAATCTGGGCTACGTAAGTCGGATTGCCCTGATTTACGGCTACGAGCAGGTTGTTAATTTGCTGGGCCAGGATTTCGGCGCTGGTGAGGTTGTGGAGCGGTTTGGGGATCCAGAAGCGCTGCGGCACCGGGTCGCTACCCTGGCGCGTGGGATTGAAGATGTAGTGATACCAGCTCTGCGCATCCTCGAACTGCTGGTTCTGGCTGAGAAGCTGCCCGACGTAAAGCGGGATGTGGTAGAAGAGTTCCCAGTTGTAGACGGCAAACGAAGCGCTTGGGCCGAAATCAAGGAACTGCCGGTCCTGGCCGGTGACGTCATCGTGATCCCATTGAACCAGGGGAACGGGATCGTAGCCGGTTTGGAAGCTGAAGACATCGGCTCCGCTGGGATCGATCTGATCGGGGTTCTCTTGCAGGTTGGGGTCGTAGAGCAGGTCAAATCCACCCGCCGAAAGCTGGTTCCAGAACAGCCCTGCGAACGGATAGTAGAAGGTGTGGAAGAAATAGCGGATCTCGTACGGAACGGTACCGGGATCTGAAGGAACCACTGGCAAAAACGCGCTTCCCGACCAATAAAACTTCGGACTCTCAACGTAGTAGCAACGCCGGTTGTCCTGAAAGAAGAAGTAGGAAGCAGGATCGAAGGATAGGTCGCTGTCGGGCCCGACAATACGGAACGGAACTGGAGCGGCGACCAGCAGAATGAGGGGGCCCAGGTCGAGCCCGCTGGCCGGGAACAGGACGAGCGGTTGGGTTTGATTGGGTCCTAGCGTCGGATCGGCAGGTGTGGTCTCCAGTGCGCCAGCCTGCGGAACCAACTGGAATTCTCCGTTTAGATCGGGATCGGGTGCATTGAGTGGCAGCAGCGGCCTCGCATCGGGCCCGTACTTGGCTTGAGCATAGGCGAGCAGACCCCACGGCTGCTCAAGCGTCTGCAACTCGTAGATGGGCAGATTTCGCAGTTCCAGATCGCTAAACCGGCCGTCAAACACGGCCCGGCCAATGTGAACCGCGACGTTGGGGTTGAGGTTTGTCGATTCAATCGGAATGTTGAAGAAAAAAATATTCTCTTCGGTGATGGTGACCGAATAATCGCCAAGACGGAAGACGTCGACAAATATACTGCCGCCATAGCCTGGAGAAGGTGCTTGCCACTGGACCTTGAGGGTATAGAGGGACTCGATGATCCGCGTATCGTTCGCTTGAGTCTGGTCGAGGAGAGGCTTGTCGAATAATTTGCCCTTTGACATTTGCGCAGGCGCCCAACTGTCGTTGCGGTAGGTGGAAAAGCTGACGCTGAGAGTAACGTAGCGGTCCACGTTCTGGCTGGGCGGGGTACTCGATGGCTGGGCCGCCGGCAGGTTCTGTTGCGGCTCATTCGATACCTTAACGTCGACCCAGAAGAGGCAGAGCCGGCTCCGGAAGAGCGCGGGGATCACCTGATGGGCTTTGATGCTGAGCGGAATCTTGATCCAGCCGGTCCAGGCCCCGACGGCGGTTGGACTGGTCCTGACGTAGGAGCGGTAGTAGAAGACCGGCGGATCCTCCAACGTGCGCGCCACGACATAGATTGTCCCGCTCACCGGATCTTCGCAGGTGCCGGTGACACGCAGATGGGCCAACCCATCCAGACGGTCAATGTAGTTAAGCACCACCGTCTCGAGATAGTCTGCCGTGCTTTGACCCTGGCGCACTTCCTGCTCGAAAGTCTGGTAGGTTTCAGTGCGGTTGGGCCGTTCGGATTCGATAAGCCAGTTTTCAGGAAACAGAAAAACTTCGCGGTTGGCTTCCCAGACCCGATAGCGGCTCATCCACTCCCACTGGTTCCAGGTGTCATCCGTAGCGAGGTTGACTACGACCTGCGGAGCCTCAAGGTTCATCAGGCAGCGCTCGACAAAGATCTGCACGGCGATATAGGCCTGGACAACGCGCGACGTCAACATACAAGACGTCATCTGCGTGTCGATGAGGAAGTAGTTGAAGAGGCTGCCGGAATCGGGGTAAATGAGATTGCCGGCGCCATCGCGCCTGGCGGTGAGATAAGCCTGAAGCGCGGCTGACTGATTCTCGCGGATAGGATTCATCAGCGTTGGAGCCAGTGCCAGCCATGCATCCTGGCTGGGCTGCTGGGACTTCAGGATGCCTAGAGCGCTGGCGGCCATGCTCTCTGCACTGATTTCGTCCGCCGGCACCGCACCCCAGCTCACGAGCTGAGCGCCGTACGCGGGTACTACAGCGGCGCCTGCGGCGGCCACTGCCGCGGTTGTTCCCATCTGGCCTCGTACAACTGTCCAGTCGGTGTTGTCGGCGCCACTGAAAGCTGTAACCAACAATACTTCGTCGCCTATATCGACATAGAAATTGGGCGCGGGAAATCCGATGGCGCTTGCTACCTGGATGCTGGTCTGTGCAGCGGTTGTGATCGGCAATGTCAGGGTGGTTGCGGCCGCGGAGACTACGGGCCCGGAGGCGCCGACGGCGGCCGACATCGCCTCCAGCGTGCGAAGCGCATCATAAGATGCCGGCGCCTGATAGCTCGCCGGATAGACTAGCCCGAGCGCGGTAGCAAAGGACTCGATATCGGCAAGCGGCCATCCGGTGATTGTCGCGAGGGCGGTTTGGACCGTACCGGCGTCCGCGAGGCCGCCACCGATGACACCGCCGACGATGTCATAGAGCGTCTGTACGGCCGATGTCGCCGGAGCGGAAGTCCACAAGCGAACCAGCTTGATGAGCAGCAGAGTGGTGAGCAACGGCGAGAGGCTCGGCGCAGGTTGGCCGGCTGTAACCGGCAACTGAGTGAGGTCCAGCCCGCCATAGGCCGCGGCGGCGGAGTTTGCGATGAGCCAGGAGATGTCTGCCTTGACCAGGCGCAGACCTCGAACCAGCGTGCCAATCTTGTCGTAGATCTGAATGGCGAGGAACTGATTCGTGAATGTGGGCCGTCCAATGGTTTGCGAGTTGGCGGGTGAGATGGAAACGTGGCCCGCACCCAACGGAGCCGATGTATTCGTAGAAGTAATGCTGCTGCCGATCGCGCCGGGCGCCAGAGGATTCAGGGTGATGACCGCACCCGACACCGTGCAGGGAGACAGAAACGCAGTTGCCCCTACGACGGCGGACGATAGGTTGATGGCGTTTGCGAAATGTGCCGCGGTTTGATTGACGCTTCCTACATCGGCTGTGACAAGCGCATACGGTACGGCCACCGGAGCCCCGATTCCATTGGCGATGACAGCATTCAGGGTGTCTCCCAACGCGGGCGAGCCGCCGATGACAATGGTGCCCGTTGCCGTCAACAACGATGGATCCATCAGCACGGCGAGCAGAGACTGATTAATGACCGGCACGTTGATCGACTGGAGAATAACTGCCGCGACGTCGCTGGTGAGAGGAGCGTTGGTGGAACTGTGTGCGCTGGCGGCGACCGCGCTGATGACGGCGCCGTTCAAGTCGCCGGCGGTTGGGGTTACTGTTGTTCCCTGCGGCGCGGGCGCGGCTGTTGTTCCCTGCTGTCCGCGGACCACGGTCCATGTAGTATTACCGGTGCCGCCGACGGCCGTCACTTGCGCAATTTCAGAGCCGATGTAAACGTAGAAATTCGGAGACGGGAAACTGGCGTCGCTTGCCACCGTGATCGTTGTATCGGCGGCGCCGATGTTCGCGGTGAGTGTCGTCGTGGCCGACATCAGATTGAGCACGGCTTGCTGGACGGCTGCCACCGTGGCAGCGATGTTGGCCGACGTCATCTGCGAGGTGGTCGCCCAGCCGCCGGTGATCGACGACGGCGGAGTAAGCAGGTAGTTGATCGCATCGAGCGTCAGTCCCGATTGTTGCTGAATGGCAGTCGCCTGCTTAAGGAACGTGTTGACCGCGGCTGGGGAGGCGGAGAGAGATGTAACCGCGGCGGCCGGGCTGCCGAAGTCCGATGTGACCGGCGCTCCGAAGGCGGCAGCGGCAGCGGTGGTGCCCAACTGACTGCGCACCACTGTCCAGGTTGTGTTGCCCACCCCACTCATGGCTGTGACAAGAAGGACTTCGGCACCGATGGTGATATAGAAATTCGGCGGGCGGAACGGGGCCGCGCTGGCAACGACGATGTTTTTTTGCGCAGCCGAAATGGCGACCGCCAGGGTGGTGGCCGGAGCCAGCGGCACGGGGTTGAGAAGACCAGCCACGTTCAGCAATGAGGTGATGCTGAGTTTGGATGCAACGGCCAGCCCGTTGATCCTGTAGAGGAGGCTGAGATTCGCAAGGGTCAGCGAATTATCGGTGAGCGCGATCAGGGTTGCCAGGTCAGCAGCCGAGACGCCGAGCGCGGGCTGAACAGCCTTGGCATGATCGCTCAGGACGGGGTCCCCAATGGGACCTCCTGTCGAAAGGCTGACGAGGTCGGGGTCCGCGGCGATCCAGGTAGTGGTCGGGTTCAGGAAGACCTGCCCGTAGAGCGAGATGGTTGTCGAGCCATCGGGATCGCGGTGCGTAGCGGTGTCGATGTTCTGGAAGAAGGCGAGCTGCTGATTCACGGCCAGCCCGGTGGAGTGCTGCAACTGCCAGAAGGCCTGCAAATTGACCAGTGCCGTCTGGTCGAGAGTGCCATTCGCAACGCTTGTCGCGTTGAGCAAGAGATCTAGCTCCCACATTTTGTAACCGGTGGCGAGCCATAGCCTGAGGAAGCGATGGGCGCGATCGAGAAATCCGTCGTCGAGAGGAGCGCCTGACGTGAGCGTCTGGCCGGTGAGATCACAGAGATCGCTGATGCCCAGTTGCCCGATGCCCAGACCGCCCTGAACCCAGGAGACTTCCAGCAGTTCAAGTAGCGACTCGTAGGTGATGTTTGCCGCTTGAAGAAATGCCGGTACGGAGATCAGTGCAGTCTCCGGGGCAGCGATATTCCATGCGACCGGCGCCGGAACAAAGTTCGGAATAGTGACCAGGTTCTCAGCCACCACATTCATTTCAAGGCGCTCGGCAGCTACCGCTGCTTGCTGCGCGATGGAGGCGCCCGCCAGCGGCAGCAGAGCCTGACGGAGTTGCCACAAGGGCAGTCTCCACTGGAGAAGATAGGTACGCAACTCATCGAGACCCGCACTGTACGGCAGCGTCTGCGGATAAGTCGCATTGAAGAGGGTTACAAACGCGCCCTGATTGAAGTAGACCGGCGCGGCCGACAGTTGGGCTGTTGTTGCTGTTTCCGGCGTTTGTTTCCACGGGGGACTCGCCACCGTCGATAGAATGACGGCCGCGCCCGCTGAAGCTGCCGCAGCGGTAGTACCCTGCTGGCTTCTGACAACCGTCCACGTGGTGTTGCCCACTCCGCTAACAGCCGTTACCTGAAGGATCTCGGCGCCAATGAGAACGGTGAAGCCGGGGGCTGGAAATCCGGCGTCGCTGGCTACCGTGATCGATAGTTGTGCCGCGGTGATGTTCGCGCTGAGGGTCGTGCTCGCCGGAGGGCTGATATTGTCGGCGAGCAGTTCAATTACCAGATCGATGTACGGCAGTTCGGTGTCCGAGTTCGGGCAATTCAGGAGGAGGTGGCGAATGTCGGGGCGTCGGCCATCCAACACGTCGAGGACCGTTCCTGCGGCAAGCCGGTGGTTGCGCAGCCAGAGCAACAGGTCGCAAAGGTAGGCGGCCGGACTCAGCACCGATGTGCAATCGTCGGTAGCGCAATAGCTTTGAAAGCCGAACAAGGTGGCCAGATTAGGATCGGTCTGGATCGCTTGTTGAACCGGTTGCGTCAAACCGCCCTTGTCCCCCATCCCCTGTGGCCAAATGCCGATCGCTTCGTTGTTGAACTGCATGTAAAGACCGACGACATTGGCGTAGCGCTGGGCTGCGGCCTGGTAGACCTGGTTTGCCTCGGGCTTGGTCAGGCCCGCGGCGGTTGCCTGAACGAAGAACTGCTGCTGGCCAAGTGCGGCGATCTGGGTGGCCGAGCTAAGCCCAAGTCCCATCAGGGTCTGGGCCACATCAGTAGCAGGCGAGATGCGCAGGACGCGTTGAACGCTGCGCGCATTGGCGACGACCGCGGCCTGATCCTCCTTGCTGATCCCGGCGAACGCGGCTTCACCCTGGCTGGCGAGATATACCGGAATATTGTCTTTCACCAACTCGAGTTCGGGATTGTTCTGGAAAAACTGAAGGAGCGGTTTCCTTTGCGGCTCCGGAATAAACGTGCCCGCGGCAATGCGGCCCGAAAGGGCCGCCGTCGGGTATGCGCGAGTCACCCGGGTATAGACCACGCTCGCGAACACCTGCGCAGGAGTGGCGGCGCCCGCCGCGTCAATTCCCGGAGGCGCGCCCGTCTGGTTAACCAGGTTAACCCAATCCTGCTGGCTTAGCCGGGCAAGGTCGGGCAGCGCCTTATAGGTGCCGGAGGAAAATCCCTGCATCAGGGTGTTGACCAGGGGAACAAAGTTCTTCACAAAAGCGCCCAGTGACAATGTGCGTTCAATGCTCGAAGCTTCTGCAGCGGTTAAGCCGCTGGGACCATTGCCGAGAGTGCGCCAGAAGTTGCGCATGGACTGGCTGTTGGTGGCCAGCGCCTGGGCGAACGCCTGCTGTTTGGCCGGTGCGATACCAGTTACATCGAGAAGCTGACCGAGTGTGGCGCTTCCGACCAGGAAAGGCTGGTTGAGCAGGTCAGTGGTCTGCAGCGCCTGTAGTTCCGTCACCAGTTGCGGTATCTGTTTCGTGAATTGTGGGCCGATAAGGTCGAGCGCGATCGCTGACGTCAGCGTTTGAGTCTGTACCTGGGCCGACAAGCCAAAGATCATGGATGAGACGGTCTGAATGAGGGCGTCGATCAGTGTGAAATTCTGGCTGGCGTCGAGCAGCGGACTCGGAAGAGTTGCTGGCACTCTTTGCCGGAGGAATGCATAAAAGGCTGGAGCAGGAAGTTTGAATGCGGCCTCCAGCCGGGCCGAAAGCGCGACGCGCATCACCACTTCCGTGGTCTTGCCTAGTTCGGCCGACAGGAAAGAAATGTCTTGGTGAGTGGTGCTTTCGGTGAGCTCTGCAAGTGTGAGCCCATTGAGGAACGGTTCGATGGAGCGCACCAGGACGGCCCACTCGGACTGATCGTGTGGTTGGAGGTTCAGATCGATCTCGAGCGTCGGCTGCGCCGCCGTAACGCCGGAAAACAAGGGGGAGTCGAGATATTCCGATAGCGCCTCAACAATGATCAGAAATGGTTGGGGAGCTTCTTCGGGAACTCGATAGCGTAAGTGATACCTTCCGTGCTCGGACGTTTCTCCCGCAGCCAGTTCCCTCCGGTCGCGGATCTGCTGCCACCAAACTACGACTCTGGCATCGCGAAGAGGGACGCCGTCGCGTCCTCGTACCGTTCCGCTAACCTCATATTCGTTCGGTTTCTGATCCATGGAATCCTCCAAACCGCAATCCGCCGAATGTTGAGCCACAACCACCGGCTAGTCGAATCGTGCGAACCGGGAGCATCGATGCGAAGTACAGTGGGAAGTGGGACAATCACCCAATCGAGTGAAGGTCCCGTTGATGCAAATCGCCGAATTGTCGGGAGTGAATTTGTGCGATCGAGGCAAACCGCCCAAAGCGGGTCCTTGGTTGCGGCACACGAAAGTGCCGATCTTCGTAGACTAGAAGTCTCCTCGCTATTTCATGGTCCCTATTCGAACTGTTGCACTTGGTTGAGAACTTATCTTCTGTCTATTCGAGCCTGAGACGCCGCGGGGAGAAGAAAATGCACGGTGGCGTATAAAAAACAGAATGATCGGACGGTTGTCAAGAAAATTGTCGACCACGTTTTAGGTTTTCACCGCGCGTGCGGAGGACCTTAAAAGAATGCCGCTCAAGCTCCGCATGCATGCTTGTTCCACAGTAAATGCGTCTGAGGACGAATGCCTTCGTTTCGACAGAACGCCACAACTGTGTCCATAGAGTCCGCCTGCCGCAATACCCGCAGAACCGGCTCTTCTTTGTTTCCACGCTTCGCCGTCGTCAGGCATTCCTCTCGTTCTTCCGGAGAAGAAGGGCAAACCACTTATTGAATGTTGTTTACGCGCGATTCTCAGCATTACCACCCATCCGATTTGCAATTGCGGCATCGACAAACCAAATGGAACGAAGTCTGGGCGGCGTCCAGTTCTTGATGCATTGGGATCTGTAACGGAGTTGTCAGCCTGACTTCAACCTTGCTACACTGCGCGTCGCCTGGGCACTGCTGCTTACGGGATTGGTCTGCAAGTCCGGAACGGCCCAGGAAAATTTCTTCAATCGGCCTTCGGCAATACGGATACGGTCGCCCCGTCTTCGATCCGTTCAGCCGGAACAAATCGAATGTCATCCCAAGTGCGCCGGCACATCGAAGTCAGATCCGGCCGCCGCCGCGGCAGTCCATCTCCAGATACTGAATGCCCTTGCGGTATTTGGTTGATGAGGTTGCAAGGGAAGAATAGCCGATTGGCGATAGCAGAACGAGGAATGAAAGAACGAACGCTTGAAGTTCACACGCGCAGATTGCGCCAAACATACTCCGAGGAAGGAGATTACCGTGAATTCGAAACACATGGTACAAGCGGCGGTCATCGGCAGGCTGTGGTTTTGTGTGGCGGCCGTTATGTTTTGTTCAGGTAGCTGCGTGCTTATGGCGCAGAGCACAGGTTCGGGAAGCCATTTCGCCGATGAGGGCCTCTCGGGCGGAGCGATTCATCGTCAGTTATGTTTTGCAACTGCCGATTGCGGGGACTTCGGCCACGCTGGAGCGGTTGGCACCGCCCCGATTAGCATCGGCAGCTTCACACTGAGCCCGCAGAATGCCTCCACATTGGTCCTGGATGACGAAGGTGCCGGAATAGGACCGGGAAATCCGCTGGACATCTACACTTCCAACAGTACCGGCGCTCAGGCATGGTCAGCGAACAACACCGGCGTGACGCCGCCCGGCTTCTATAACTTCGCCGCTCTTGGTCCATATTGCATCACCGCATCAGGAACCACCGACGGTTCGGCAGTGGTTCTGGATCCGTGCGCCGGCACTGCGGGGCAGGCCTGGGATCCGGTGCTGATTGGCAACTCCTACGAATTCCAACCCGCTAACAGCACAAATCTCTGCCTTACCGCGAGCGGAACCGGGGTGGGGAGCGCTGTCGTGGTGGATACATGCAGCGGCTCGAGCAGTCAACTATGGTCGCTGACGGTGGAAACCAACAGCAGCAACACTGGCAAAGGCGGCCCCGACGCGAGCCGTTGCGACGGAATTGGCAGTCTGTCGGTGGGGGGAGTGACCTACAAGCCGACCTGGTGCCAGGAATTCGAAGGCCCTGCAAGGCCGCCTTCCACCGAGGCCTGGAATTTCGACCTCGGAAACAACAACGGTTGGGGGAACGGCGAAGCCGAAGTCTATTGCGGGCCTCCGGGAGTCTTAGGCAATCCCAGCCAGTGCCCGACCACGTTCAGCACTTCCACGGCCCCCGTCTACATCGATGGCAACGGTCATCTCGTCATCCAGCCCAGAAATGTAAATGGAACTTGGATATCGGCTCGCCTCAATACGGATGGAGGGCAGACCTTCCAGTACGGCGTTCTCGAGGCGAGGATCGAACTTCCCGACCTGACCAACCTGGGGATCTGGCCCGCATTCTGGGCGCTGGGCAACAACATTAACAGTGGCGTTCCATGGCCCGTTGCCGGGGAAATCGACATCCTCGAAGACTGGTCCCCGCAGAGATACAACGGAGCCGGGAACACAGGGGAGAATTCCACAATTCACACCTGGCTCACTGGCGGAGACGGGCTCTCGGATCGCTATCTGTTCCCCAGCGGACAGGCTGCGAACACGGCCTTCCACACCTACGGGATCATTTGGTCGCCAGATAAGATCCAGTTCTTTGTGGATGACCCATCCACGCCGTTCTATACGACCACCCCCAGCAGCCTTCCTTCAGGGGATGTATGGCCATTCAATCAACCGGTCTTCATCCTCCTGAATGAGGCCATAGGCGGTACCCTCGGTGGGTCGATCACCGGTCTGACCAACCCAGGGCCTATGACGGTCGACTACGTCCGCTGGTACTCGGCGCAATGAGGCGTCTGCGTTCTCAGACCGGCTCGAATCTGCCGGCGGTGGTGTTCATCTCCACCGCCGGCCAGCCGCTAAACACGATAGCTCGGACGTGTGCTTCTTCCCTCCCCCAGTTCAGGCTCCTCAAGGCCGCCGGCGGCAATTACGCTACGGGCATGAGGATGAAACTCGAGGCGCGCAGACTTGCTGGGTCTCGATCAGTAGATAAGCTTGAGTGACAATTGAATCTGACGCGAAGTGCCGGCCGTCTTGGAAATTTCGCCGAAACCTGATCCATTCAGGATGTTCGAGGGAAGCCCCATGTTGACGATGTTGAACAGATTGAAGAATTCTCCTCGGAACTGGACGTCCATGCGTTCCACGCCAGAGGATCTCTTTCCAAAGGGAGTGTCCTTAATCATCGCGAAGTCGTAATCGTAGTAGGCAGGCCCGCGGAAAGTGTCGCGTCCGAGAGTGCCGAAGCGTCCCTGATTCGGCCCCGTACCGCCGGCGATGTGAATCGGAATATCGAAATAGGTGCTCGCATTCGCAGTTCCCATGCCGAAGTAATCCTCCCGATTTTTGCGCGCCGTGGAAAGTTGCGGCACTGCGATCTGGTCCGGACGGTCGACGCCGTTCGCGCCCGCTCCCGTCTGCTGTATGCCCGAGTAAACCGTGAACGGCGCGCCGGAGGAGATGGATGAAATCGAGAGCAGTTCCCAACCGTAGGTGATCTTGCGTGGAACAGCACTTAAGAAACTCGCATTTTGCAGATGTAAGTCCTGCGCCACACTCAGTCCAAAATTGTGCGTCGCGTCAAAGGCCGAGGGACCCTTCTCTGCGCGAAGATTGAACGGGTCCTGTGACGCTCCCGAAGTAGTAGCACCTGTTGAACCCGTCCCACTCAACACCACAGAAGTAGTGTCGATCGACTTACCCCAGGTGTACGAGACCTGAATGCCGGGTCCGCCGTGACCTACGGTACCGAATAAGGAAGCCTGCAGCGCGTTGTAGTTGGAGTGCACGTCATTGGTCATCACATTCATCACCCCAAAACCGCCGGTTACGTCGCCCGCGGAGTTGAATTGGGTATAGGGTGCGAACTCAGGCGTAGCGCCGGGATAGGCGTTCGGAAAAGAGATGCGCGGAAGCTTCTGGGCCACAGTTCCCACGTAGCCCAGGTCCGCAGTAAGGTTGGCGAACTTGCGCTCGAGGCCCAGTGTCCAGGTGTACAGTGTGCCATTGCCGAACTTGGAGTCGATCCCCGAGAGGTTCAGAGAACTCACCGCACCCGAGGAAGTCACGTTGGCCAAATCCTTCTCGTAGCGGTCCACGTCCATCGGCGTGTTGGCAGGAATATTCTTCGTACCCTTCGCCAGTATGTTATTGCCGTTCAGATCGTAGGCAATGGGCAGCATCGATGGCGCAATCGTGAACCCATATGCAAGCGGCGCGCTCGATGAGGATTGACGCCGCGGGCTGATCGAGAAAGGTGTAGAACCAGTGAGCATATTATCCTGCCAGATGTTAGGCGGTATCAGCATCACCGCTCCACCTGCATGCGCGGTAAAGTTCTTAAGCGGCGCCCAGGAGACTTGTACCCTTGGGCCCCATCCGTTCCAGGTGGTTGAATATCCGGGCTGAGGATTGACAACATAGTCCAAGACTCCATTCAGTGTGCGGAAGGAGCCAGTGCGATGTGCACGCTCGGTGATCGGGGTGTAGTACTCCCAGCGGACACCGTAGTCCAGCGTTAGTTTTGGCGTGACCTTCCAGGTGTCTTCGACATAGGCGTTGTAATCGCTGCGGTTGATAGCAGCCGGACCGATGTGTGCACCACCTGAAACTCCTGGAGGCGCAACCGCTACGATATAGGCAAATGGCGAACCTGAGAGCAAACCAGAGAGCGTATCCGGTAGAGGATCACCTACGTTGATGTTGTGCTTGCCACTCGCGGACGCGATCGCTTCCGTTGCGTAGGCGGTACCGCCGCCGAAATCGTACTCCCCGTTCGGTGGAATACCGAAATAGGTGGTGTCCACATTCTTCCTGACCTCGAAGCCCGCCTTCAGAGTGTGTTGTCCGGCTGTGTAGCTGATATTCTCCTGCTCCTGGAACAGATTGCCGTAGGCCTGCATCACTGATCCGCCGGCGCTATTGAAAGCTTCGAAGAGACCGTCTTCAAATTTCACCGCCGGGTCCGTGGAATCGGGGGTAGGAAAGCCGGGGGTGGATCGGGTTATCGAGAGCGAGGACTCGAGCACAAGCTTTGGCGTGAACGTCGTCGTTACTGTCCCGACGACGTTGCGCTGCCGATCGAGGTACTCGACGGCAAAGGCGGGATCGATCGCTGTCTGATCCGGGTTTGTCGTCGGTCCCGTCAGGTTGTCCATCGTGAAGCGCGCGAAGAACTGGTTCTTTGCTGAAAGCCTGTGATCGATGCGCAACGAGAACTGGTCGGCGTTGGTGGTCACCTTCGAAGCGGTCGCGTAGGTATTCGCACCGAAGGAGCCAGTTGGAAGATTCGGCAGAGGATATCGAGCCAGTATCGCAGCAATTGACGGATTCACCGGAATGGCCAGCGAATCTGTTGTGCCGTCCGGAAAACTCACCGTGTCGGAGACGATATTTGAGCCTCCCGAAGGCCGTTGTGCAGCGGTGGGTAGCGGCATGACCTGAGTTGTGCCCAGCACCTGGCGAAAGCCCTGGTACTCAGTAAAGTAGAAGGTGCGCTTACGGCCGTCATAGAGATGAGGAATGTAGACGGGACCGCCATTGGTGAATCCGAATTCGTTACGACGGAACGGGGGAATGCGTCCCGGATATGCAGGCGTCGGATGATCGAAGAAATTGCGCGCGTCAAACGCTGAGTTGCGCACGAACTCAAAAAACGAGCCGTGGAAGCCAGCCGCTCCGGAGCGAGTGATGATGTTTGTGAAACCCGATGCCCCACGACCGATGTCAGCCGGCATCCATCCCGAACTCGATTGCAATTCCTGAATGGCGTCTACGTTGAAGTTCGGCATGATACTGCCACCCATCTCCGGATCGCTGATGTCCGCACCATCCATGGCAAATGTCGCCTCCACCCCGCGTTGGCCGTTGATTGCAAACTGCTGGGTGAAATTCGTCGCGCCGTTTGTATCGGTCATGGTGCCGGCTGCCAGGAGCAACAAAGTGCTGAAGTCACGGCCGTTCAGAGGTAGCGAACTCACTGCCTGGCCGGAAATTGCTTCACCGCCCGTTGCACCAGTGCCCTGCTGCGCCGCTACAGTGATTTCGCCCCGGCTCGACAACGTGATCACAACAGGCGGAGCATCGGCGGCCAGAGTAACGGCCTGGGCGTAGGCAGCAGTCTTGCCCTCGGCGATGATTGCGAGCCTGTATTGCCCGCCATGTAGTGCGGAAAGCGTAAAGCTTCCGTCGGCACCGGTGTTGGCTTCGGCCGTGGCCGCACCCGTCAGCTTCACTTTGGCATCTGCGATCGGCGCGCCATCACTGTCACGTAAGAGACCATGCCAGACAGCAGCGGCTTGCTCCTGCGCAAGGAGTGGTGTTGCGAACACCAATCCAAGTGTCAGTAGTGGGCCTGCAGAACGTAAGAGCCTCTTCAATATCGATATCATCGTGCTTCTCCTGCCTGTCCGGGAACCTTCACTGTCAGGCTCGGCGCTGCATTCCTGCGCGGCTTGTTAGGGCGTCTTAGATTCAAAGAGAGACAACAAATGGCACGGACTTAGCGAACCACGAAAGTCCCCGTCAACGGCGTGTTGTCCGACGATCCCCCGACCGACACTTGATAATCTCCCGGCGTTATATTCCAGGCATTCTTCTCTTCGTCGAATGTCTTCAATACGCGGTCGTCAATCGCAACAGAAACTGCTTTCGATTCGCCGGGCGCGAGTGCAACCCGCGTCCATCCCACCAACCGCTTGTAAGGTTCGTCTGTGCCCTTCGGGAGCCGTGCGTACACCTCGGTAGTTTCAGTGCCTGCTCGCTTCCCGGTGTTCTTGACGGTGAAGTGCGCAGTCTTTGCGCCTGCGTCGACACTCAGGCCGGAGTATGCGTAAGTCGTGTAAGACAAACCAAAGCCGAAGGCAAACAGCGGTTTCTTGTGCTGCTCTTCGAACCACTTGTAACCGACTGCTGCACCTTCGTCGTAGTGGACAGCGTAGCCTGTGTGAGCAGAAGCGTTCGAAGAAGGAGCTCCGTTGTCCGCTACATCTCCGGCGTGAACCTGACTCGCAGGAGGAATCTCGGGACGATTCGGGTGCGGAAGATCCGCTTCGCTATCGGTGAAAGTCAGCGGAAGTTTCCCGGAAGGATTGACATCCCCAACAAGTACGTCCGCCAACGCCTTGTGTCCCGAACTGCCGGCGAACCAAGCCTCGACTACGCCGGACACCTTGTCGATCCAGGGCATAGTCACGGCAGTTCCGGTCTCCAGCACGACGATGGTGTGGGGATTCGCCGACGCTACCTGCTCGATCAACGCATCCTGATTGTCAGGAAGCGAAAGGCTCGGCACATCCATGTCCTCCGACAGCCACTGATACACAAACACAATCGCCAAATCAGCGCTCTTGGCCAAACCTGCTGCCGACTTCGCATCCGTACCCGGATCGAAGTCAATCTTCGTGTTCGGCAGTTTCGCCTGGAGCGCTTTCAAGGGAGAGGTTGGGAACCAAACGGGTTTCTGCCAGATGGTCGCGCCTTTGCCCGGAGGCATAATCGCGTTTCCGCCCGGCGGATCCACCTGCGCTGATCCGCCCCCGGAAATCATCCCGACGTCAGCGTGGCCACCAATGATCGCAATGCTGTGAATCTTCGACGGCACAATCGGAAGTACAGTTGGGCTATTCTTCAGCAGAACGATGCTCTTTTCTTCAACACGTTGCGCGACTTCGAAGCCCTTCTCCACATCGACGACGCTTTTCTCGGGCGGGTCGTCGACGATGCCAGACAGAAATTCGGCGTAGAGAACTCTCCGCGCATGGTCGTCAATCTCTGACATTGGTACTCTGCCGGCTTCCACCGCTTCCTTCAGCTTCGGACCAAAGAAGTCCGCCATCGGTTGTTCCTGATCCAGACCTGCAGCAGATGCCTTCTCTGTGCTGTGAGTTCCTCCCCAGTCGGAGATCACGAACCCTTTGAAGCCCCAATCTTTCTCGAGTACGTCGTGAAGCGTGTACGGGTTCTCGCAACCGAAGTCACCATTGATCCGGTTGTAGGAACACATCACTGCTCCGGGATTCGCGATGGAGATGGCGATATGAAAGGCGAGCAGATCGGACTCCTGCATCGCTCGCTTCGAGATGACCGAATTCACAAAGAAGCGTCCCGTCTCCTGGTCGTTCATCACGTAGTGCTTGATGTCGCCGACGACATGCTGTTCCTGCTCGCACTTCATCAGGCTACCGACCACGGTACCGGCGAGAAGCGGATCTTCGCCTGCATACTCAAAATTGCGCCCATTGCGGGGTTCGCGGACCAGGTCGACTCCTCCTCCCAGGGTCATGTTGAATCCTTGCGCTCGAAGCTCCTTGCCGATCACGGTTCCAAATTCGCAAGCTGAATCCGGATCCCAACTCGCTGCAGCGCCAAGACTCGACGGCATGGCCGTCGAATATCTACCGTTTGCACCGCTGTCTCGCACTCCATAACCCGCGTCAGAGATAACCAAAGGCGGGATTCCGAGGCGTTTTACACCCTCCACGTATCCCGCACCACCGTTGGTAAGATTTGACAGTGGCATTTGCCATTGCGCCGCGTGGGCCATGCCATTCCCATGGAGTAGCGCGAGCTTTTCGTCGAGAGTGAGCTGCTTCAGAACCAGGTCGGCCCGCTCTTCCGGGGAAAGGCTGGGATTCATCCAGGGTCGGTCATTGTTCTGTGCCGGTGCGATAGATGCCGCAGAGATGAGCGCGAGTGCCGCAATAACGGTGAGAAGAAGGTAAGAACCAGACTTGCAATTCTGCATGTGTCTCCCAAAACTCTTCACGCGAGAGTGATGAAGAAGTTAGTTCCAGCGCGATCGGTTACATAAACGCTATTCCGCGGTGTGCTGGGCACCGACGGAACTCATTTCGACGTTTCTGTGCCGTTTTCGAAGACGAATTTGGCATTCCTGGTGTGAAGTTCGACCAGGTACGTAACGCCATTCACGACCGAAGTGACCACACCGGCTCTGTCGTCCTTTTCCTCGACCATAAGGGCCGGAACGGTAACAGTTCTCTTGTCATCCGTCTTGATGGTCAACCGCACTCGAGATCCCGAGGGTGTACCCCAGGTCACTTCGCAAATTCCGCGAGGTAGCTGAACGTTTCCCGCCCGAACATCGGAACTCAGGTAAAACGTCTGCGAGTTCTTCGCGGCCATTAGCGTGACCGAGGACAAGATGAAGAAAAGTGCGAACCCAAAGACGCGCCTCATCGAGAGCCTCCTTCCGTTCATGGCGGAAATCCCCCGGACTTCCGCAGGCTGTCAGGCTAGGCGCACCTTCCGCAGTTTTTTAGGTGCATCGTGCATCAGACATGGCAAGAGAACGACAAATCTCGCGTTTACAAGAGGATAGGTCTTAGGTGGGGCTTGGTTTGTGGGGATGTATGATACAGGTTTTTGAGGGAGAAACGATCACCACGTCTCGACTGCGATGACCGTTGGCGGCCCCGGATGGCCATCAATGACATTCGCTTCTATTACGGCTTCGAGATTTAGCTGGTCCCAGTTCTTCGGAGCCTTTTCGAGCATTGCATCCAGGTACTCCGGATTCGAAACGACCTCGCTTGCTGCTTCGGTTCCTTCCCCCAGGATGCCGGCCAAGACGATGACGGGCTCGCCGGTAACGGTGTCATGAAGTCGGGCGACTATGGCGTAGTCGCGCGCCAGACTCTTGCCTGGAACCCGCCATTGAAGTGTCCAGACCCCTTTAGGCGCACTCTTGCGATCCACTACCTCGCGGACGTGATTGTCATATTCAAACCCCATCGGTAAATCCTGCGTAATGCGCATCGTCCAGGGGTTATCGAATGCACCAATCAGGACGAATGGACCTTCTCGCAATTGAGCAAAGCCAGTATCCGAAGCCGATAACAGGCGAAATTGGCCATTCTTCGGAACAAGAGGCACAAGGGATCGGGCGAGGGTGATGACATCGTACGTATTTAGACTGCCACCTTCCGAGGCGGGATACGGCCCGGTTTGGAGATCCACAGAATCGGTTGGGGCGCCAAGACAATACGTAACTCGGCTCGAAGTTGCGGTAATCGGCTGCCAGAAGCGCGACATGTTCGAGGGTTCACTGGCACCGGCCGCCTGGCTCGGAAGTCTCACGCGACCAACGCTAAATCCGATCAGCCCGGCGACGAGCAATGCGATGGCAATCGGAATCCAGCGGCTGGTCACGAGTCGTGAATGCGCCTGTTCGGCCTTTGCGTCCGTGAGGGATTGGAAAACAGAATCCTTCGGAAGCGACTCCATCTGCTCGGCGACTAAAGGCTCCACCGCAAAGTCCACGTGAGGGGCGGCTGGCTCCCGAAAAGTCGGAACATAGGAGCCGACCGGCAGTTCAATTACCAATTCCCCGGCGTGATCAGGGTTGTAATAGTATTGGCTGAGCCTTTTCCGAACCTCGGCCGCCGCAGTGCGAACCACCGGATCTAGATTGACATCGTAAACGGGTTCGCGCCCAAATGCCTCAATGCCAATTGTCCTTTCCTTCAATTCGCCCGCATTGCCAAGCAGCGTCTGCTCAACGGTATATGTGAGCAACACTGGGTATCGCTTGCTATTCGTGAACAACGGGTGCGCAACGAGCCGCCTCAGCTGTTCGCGAACGAGTGCTGGATCCGGCTGCACACCGTTCTGTCCGTTTACAGAATGTGACGAAGACACCATATCAACGACCGCTGAAGAACTATTCCGCCACGTCCTGGCAATCTCCTGAGATGAAACGATTTAGCAAGGCTCTATCAGGAGACCTCGGATCTGCAGCAACACACAATCATTTCATACACAGGGTGTGGTCGTCATTTGTCCCGAATAGTCCGTCCGCTAATGTTTGCATGCGAACCAAGTCGCTGTCGCAACTCCCGTCCGCTTGCCCTTTTAATGCACGTTGATGGTGACCTGTGAACCCTTGGACAGCAACTTCTGCTGGGTGCTGGAGTGACCTCCCAACCCGATCATCCTGCTCGCCGAGTCACCACCAAAACAACTTAGCCCTGCAGAAAAGTCTAGGTTGAATTCAGTAGTTTCTGGGGTTCCTCGATATTCGCGTCTTCGCTAACCTAACACCCATACTGATCGTTCCGGGTAGTTTAAAGACTGCTACGCACCCAGAAAAATAAGTTTCCGTTTCTCACTACGGTAACCAGAACACCCGGCCCGTCTAGTTTGATCATCAAATTGATTTGATTGATGGCGGGAGTTCATGCAGTCGGTCGATCACCCGGGAATCATTCAATTGCAATCGAAGGAGCGACAAAATGTACGCAATCATGGGCATTACAGGAAAGGTTGGGGGCGCCATTGCCGAGAACCTGCTGGCGCGAGGCGAGCAAATCCGCGCGATCGTTCGGAATCCTGAAAAGGCCGCGCGATGGAGAGATCGCGGAGCAGAAACCGCGGTTGCGGACGTCGACGATCCTGATGCATTGGCATCTGCATTCGAAGGAACGGATGGTGTCTTTCTCATGGTCCCGCCGAATTTTGCGCCCGCACCTGGTTTTCCGGAGATGCGCAAGACTCTGGCATCGTATCATGCGGCTCTCGGAGAGTCTCTGCCAAAGAAGGCGGTATACCTTTCTTCGATCGGAGCGGAACGGACCAGCGGGTTGGGGCTTATCACCTGTTCACATCTTCTGGACTCTCTTTGATTGAACAGTAGAAGATCGCTGACCAAGCCCACAGCGACTCTAGTCACTCGGAGCTTGAAAAGATCGCTCAACCGGACACTTCAACTCCGGGCGCGATTCTGTCATAGTTGTAAGCTTCGAAGTCAACAATCGGTATCTCCTCAAAATTGTAGGCCGGTGGAGGCGACGGCACAGTCCATTCCAGTCCCGCTGCGCGCCATGGGTTCGCACCAACGGCCTCTCCATACTTCAGTGACCACAGAAGATAAAGCACGGGCAGCAGATACCCAATGGCGAGAATCGACGCACCCGCCGTCGAGAAAACATTGAGAACCTGAAACTCCGGAGGGTAGGAGTGATAGCGCCTCGGCATGCCCAGGGTTCCCAGAATGAACTGCGGGAAAAAAGTGAGATTGAACCCAAGAAACAGGATCGTCGCCGCGATCCTTCCCAGGAACTCCGGGTACATCCGGCCTGTCATCTTGGGCCAGTAAAAATGCAACCCGGCCATCACTGCGCTCACCATTCCTCCTACCATGACGTAGTGAAAGTGGGCGACAACAAAGTATGTTTCCGTTAAATGGATATCCAAACCCAACGATGCCAGAAAGACACCTGTCAATCCGCCGATCGTAAAGAGTCCGATGAAACTAAGCGAATACAGCATCGGCGTATCGAATGTGATCGAACCCTTGTACATGGTCGTGCACCAATTGAAAATTTTGATTGCAGATGGCACTGCAACCATCATGCTCATGAAAGAAAACAACATCGCCGAATAGGTTGAGATGCCCATGATGAACATATGGTGAGCCCAGACAAAGAAACCGAACACAGCAATGCCCACGGAGGAAAAGGCGACTGCCTTGTATCCGAAGACGCGTTTCTTGCTGAAACAGGATATAGTTTCCGACATGATCCCCATGCCAGGCAGAATCATGACATAAACAGCCGGATGAGAATAAAACCAGAAGAGATGTTGAAACAGCAGTGGATCGCCTCCCATGGCTGGATCAAACACGCCGACGCCAAAGACCCTCTCAACGACAATAAGAACCATTGAAATCGCAATCGTCGGCGTCGCCAGAATAAAAATGATAGATGTGGCGTAGAACGACCAGATAAAGAGCGGAAGCCGGAACCACGTCATACCGGGGGCCCGCATCTTGTGAATTGTGACCACGAAGTTCAGCCCGGTGAGAATCGAAGAGAAACCGGCAATAAAGATTCCCATGGCCGCCGCAACAACATTTGTGCTGAGGTAATGCGTGCTGAGCGGAGTGGTAAATGTCCACCCCGTATCAACGCCTCCCACGATCATCATGTACAGCTCAACGCAGCCCCCGATAAGAAACAGATAGTAGCTTGCGAGATTCACCTTGGGAAGAGCCACATCCTTGGCGCCGATCATGAGCGGTATCAGAAAATTTCCGAACACCGCCGGAGCTATAGGCACCAGAAAGAAAAAGACCATAATGATGCCGTGAATGGAAAACAGCTTGTTGTATGTGTCCGAAGCCACCAGGTCGCCCGCCGGGGTTAGCAGTTCAAGCCTGATGATTGCTGCCGCGCAACCTCCTATCGTGAAGAAGAAGAGTGTCGTGAATAGGTAGAGCAGTGCGATTCTCTTGTGGTCCTGAGTGAGCAGCCACGACTTTAGACCGCGTTCGCTGTTCAGGAAGTTTGTCCGCGCCGCTGTTGCAGTCAGCGACGGTTCAGCGCATAGAGATGTCTTGATCCTCAGGTTCGATTCGGGCATTCGGCAATTACCTCCAGCAGAATCTGCCTTGAACTGACCGAAACCAGTCTCAAGTCATCGAAAGTCGGTCTCAATGGTTCGTTCGTACTTGGGAAAGAATTGATTGTCACCAACCCACACTCTCTTCGATCGATGTTGGATTGACGCCCAACAAGTCCTGACGATCCATATTGTCGGGAGTTATGCAGCCTGGGGATGGCCATAGCCAGACTTTGGGATTCACTCCGGATGGCTCGGGTTGGATGTTCCTCTTCAAACCGCACAACTACCGAATAGTCCGCATCTGCTGTAGATCGTGATACGATATAAATAGGTGAGGTCTTCGGATGAATTCCGAATCAACTCGCTTGGGAGGCCGAAAAGATGTTTCGGCCGCAGGTTATCGTCAACTTGCGGAATTCCGTTTTCGCATCCGCCAATTCCTGCATTTCAGCGAAGAGGTCGCTCGATCCTACGGCATCGAGCCGCAGCAGCACCAACTCCTGCTTGCCATCAAGGGATTGCCCGACGGCATTCGACCGACGGTCACCGCACTATCACACAGGCTTTGTCTTCGCCATCACAGCACGGTGGAGTTAGTCGACCGCCTCGTGGAACAAGGAGCGGTGACGCGCCGCCACAACGACCAGGACCGTCGCGAGGTGTTCATTGAACTGACGCCGCATGGTGAAGAACTTCTGCATCGACTCTCATCGCTACTATGGCAGGAATTGAAGGTAACGGGCCCCGCGCTGGCGGTGTCCCTCCTGGTTGTAGTCAACCATTCGATCGGGATCAGAAGGGCCTGAGAATGAGTGATCATCCTGTCCAGCGGAGCCGGCGCAAGTCTACCCTGGAGGAACTTGGTGATTTCACGACGACGGTCCGCGTTATCCCAATTTCGCTTATGGCGCTCCTCATTGGCGCCATGGGCGCTTGCGTCGCCTGGTTTCTGCTGCGCCTGATCGGATTCTTTACCAACGTCTTCTACTACCAGCGGTTCAGTACCTCGTTTGTCTCGCCCGCACAAAACCATCTCGGTGCTTTACGCCATCATTGTGCCCGTTGTAGGCTCGCTTGATCGTGGGACTGATGGCGCGCTACGGATCCGAGCAGATCCGCGGGCACGGCATCCCCGAAGCAATCGAATCGATTTTGATGAATGGCAGTCGCGTGAGGCCGCGCCTGGCTATTCTCAAACCGCTCTCGGCGGCAATCTCCATCGGTTCAGGAGGTCCGTTCGGCGCCGAAGGTCCAATCATCATGACCGGCGGGGCTTTTGGATCGATGATCGCGCAGTTCTTCCATTTCACCAGCATGGAGCGCAGGACGTTGCTGGTGGCAGGAGCCGCTGCCGGCATGTCGGCAACTTTTGCGGCTCCGCTTGCCTCCGTATTGATCGGCGTTGAACTGCTGCTGTTTGAATGGAAGCCACGCAGCGCCATTCCCGTCGCTCTGGCCAGCGCCACGGCCTGCGCGGTGAGGCGTTACCTCCTCGGGCTCGGTCCGCTGTTCCCGGTTCCCGCTCATCCTGTCTTTATTGGTCCATGTGGGCCTCGGCGGGCTGCGTCATCGCTGGTCTTGCGGCCGGCGCACTCTCGGCACTGCTCACCCTCGGGGTCTATGCGGCGGAAGACCTGTTTAAGAAACTGCCGATTCACTGGATGTGGTGGCCCGCAATTGGTGGGGTATTCGTGGGGTTGGGAGGCCTCATCTTTCCGCAGGCCCTGGGCGTTGGATATGACACGATCAGGATGCTGCTGCAGGGAGATGCTCCGCTCAAGATCTTTGTCGGAGTTCTACTGGTCAAGTCGGCCATCTGGATGATCTCCCTGGGCTCGGGGACTTCGGGCGGCGTTCTCGCTCCACTGCTCATGATGGGAGCGGCTCTCGGTGGCATCGAAAGCATCTTTCTTCCGCACTTGGGCTTGGGATTCTGGCCGCTTGTCAGCATGGGCGCGATTCTCGGGGGCACGATGCGCTCGCCCTTCACAGGCATCGTCTTCGCCATCGAGCTGACGCATGACCTCAACATGCTTCTGCCGCTTCTGGTGGCTTGTTTCATAGCGCATGCCTTCACGGTACTCACGCTAAAGCGCTCCATTCTCACTGAAAAAATCTCGCGCCGCGGTTATCACTTGAGCCGCGAGTACGGACTTGATCCTCTGGAGATTCTGTTCGTGAGAGAAGTGATGCGCACAAATATGGTTGCTCTTCCCGGAGATGCAACGCTTGAAGAGGCGCGCGAGCTAGTCCATCACAATGGACGGCCTAAAGGTCAATATCTCTTCCCTGTGGTCGATTCAGACAAAGCCTTACTCGGGGTAGTAACTCGAAAAGAGCTGTTCAGTCTCTTTGAGCAATATCGCCAGGACGCACCGGTGATTCGGCTCTCACAAATAGCATCTCCCGAGCCCATCGTGGCTTTTGCCGATGAGCCTCTTCGCGTTGTTGTGCATCGCATGGCCGAATCTGGATTGACGCGTCTTCCGGTTCTGGACCCTCAAAACGGACGACTGCTGGTGGGCATGATCTCGCTCCATGACCTCCTGCGGGCGAGAACGCAAAACCTTGCAGAGGAGCGTTCGCGCGAAAGAGTATTACGAATCCGCATTCCCTTCGCACGTTAAGGTAATGTCATTGAAAATCACGATCGGCGAGCAGGGTTACCAGGCGAATTGAAATGTTCCGGATTAACGTTCAAATACGCGCTCAAATAAGACGGCGCTGAAGCGCATGCATCACCGCCTCAAGCCTGTTGTGTGTCCTGAGCTTCTGATTGATATGGTGGAGATGATTTCGCAGCGTTTGCGGACTGATGCCAAGCCCCTTGGCAATTCGAGGAGCGCTGTCTCCCACCGCAAACATCCTGAGAATCTCAAGCTCTTGAGACGATAGAGGGGTAACCGGCGCGGCTCCTGAAATCGTATCTTCCAGAGTGGAAACTTCCTTGGAAATGGCAACCATCCGGCGAAATACTTCCTCTCGTTTCTTCTGTTCACTGATATCGCGTGCAAGGTGAACGAGGAGCGTCTTGTCTGTCCGACGGTTCGCATAGAAAATGGACGAGATATTAACCCATATCCGCTCCCCTCTGAAAGTAGTCACATTGAGATCAAAACTTGGTATCTTGGTCACCTTCCGGGTACATTGCAACGCGACGCAACTTTCATGGCAGACATCGGTGCCCAAGGCGCCGACACCATGTAGAACTTCGGAACAGGTTTTTCCGACAACCTCCTCTGCTGGGTAACCGAACAGGTTTTCGGCTGCATGATTCCAAAAACAAATCTCACCCGGCTCCCGGATTACGAATATCGCTTCCGCTGTATTGTCGAGAAACGCGAACAATTCCGTTTCGAGCATATTCTTATCCTAATCACCTAGCGGCCACTTGGCTCGCCGGGATAAGAGACTCGCTTTCGTCTCACCGTGGCCCACGGAGTGAGAGTATGTGGCCGCGTTCGCTGTAGGCTCGCGATTTCTTCCACACGCAGTCCTCGAACCAGAAGCGCATCGGCGATCATTGAGCGATGGCAACGCCAAGGCACCGCCTCAGCGCACATAATGGCCGTGCGCCTCTTTTCGGCCCGGTGAATGAGCTCGTCCAGGGCCTCCTCAAACTCCAGTGTCTGCATGTAGTCTGCGAAGCCTCGAAAGCTGGCATTTCTCCACGCGGTGTTCGTCGAGTCGCGACGAGCATGACGCAGACCGCCAAGCCCAGGTGAATGCCGGTAACGAATCCCTGCTCTTTCGAGTGAGCGAGGTAAGCGCGTTTTGTTGAATTGCGGATTGTGTCGAGACCGTGGGATCGTTCGAACGTCCACCAACTGCTTGACTCCGTGAGCACTAAGCAGAGCAACGAACTCCTTCAATGTCCGGGTCGAGTGTCCAATTGTAAAGAGCAGGGTCGACTGGTCCGGCCGTTTAATTGTTCGTGTCTTCGCGAGATTGAGGCGAGGCACCAGCCCGCTGGAAGCAGGACGCGAACCGATCTCGAGCTGCTTACTCGAATGATGGACTCGCGCCGGAGTGCCTTTATGGGTTTCCCTCATCGGGCGACCTGACTATGGTTGGACTTTATATTCTCTATTAGCGGTGTTCGATCGGTTTGATCGCGATTTCTCGGATCAGCCCAAAGATTGTTAATCGTCATCTCTGGCATGCGGTGCAACTCCAGCTCTTCCCCCTTCATTATGGATCGTTGCAATACGCCGATGTCTTTGCAGTGTAGACCAATCAGTACAACTGTACTGAGGTTCGTTATATACAGACCATTTCGTCCGGATCAGTTGCCTTCTATGCTTTATCTATAGTCTGTTCGAGGTGATGCTGCTGACCCTCCGAACGCTGTCCGAGCGGCAGATCGCCTTTGACAGTCTCAAGCTCGCAACTTGAGGAGGCCACACGAGCGCAAGGGAAAGAGGCGGTAGTAAATGAATGGGGCGGCAGGTGGTTTCTGGGGAACTATTCACTGGGTTCTCGACTTGGTTGGACGAGGCACAGTATGGGTTCTCGTCCAAAAGCCATCTCGAACCGACGATCTGGCTTATGCCGTGGCTGGTGGTGCGACAACCGGTGCAACGTTCGGCGCAATTGTTGGCTATCTGATTTCCGCACCGCCGCGCAACTTGACGAATACCATCGTTGTAGCGAGCCTGGGCTGCTTGTTAGGTGTATGCATGGGGATCAGTTTTGGTGCCTTCGTTGAAGTTATCGACAGTTCAATTAAGGACTTTTTCAATTCCCTGAATTCAAAATAGCTCTCTCATAATCGACCCATTTTCTTCCTGTAAATCCTGCCGACGAAGTTTTTGCGGCACAGCGGCGAGAAAGCCCGTCAAGCGCGATTTTCACATTTGCGCGTCAATTGCCTGTCAAGCGATCGTTTCATCCATGCGAAAGGGCATCTTGTGCAGGCGTTTGCCGGTGGCGGCAAAGATCGCATTTGCGATGGCAGGACCAGTGAGGAACACTGCGGCCTCTCCCAAACCGTGCGGGTCCGCATGGCTCTCGATGAACCAGGTTTCGAGCCTCGGTGCCTCACTGAAACGGAGCACGCTGTAGTCATCGAAATTCTGCTGTTCCGCTGCGCCATTGCGAATCGTAATGGCCTCTTTGAGGACGGAACTGAGCGTGAACAACATCCCGCCTTCCAGCTGAGAGCTTGCTCCATTGGGGTTGACGATCTGCCCGCAATCACAGGCAGTGACCAGCCGGTCGACTCGAATGTTGTCGTGTTCGACGGTGACCTCCGCAACTTGCGCCAGGTATGAGTAGGCCGAAGTGCACGCAATCCCGCGGCCGCGTTTTGGGCCGAGCGGCTTGCCCCAGTCGCCCTTTTGCGCGGCAAGATCCAACACCGCGATCAGGCGACTTGGTTCGAACGGGCGTTCGTCCGGGTCCGGTTTTGGTTTTGGAATCTGCGGCAACTGCAGAAGGCGCCGTCGAAACTGGTACGGGTCCTGCTTCGCCGCGTGCGCGAGTTCGTCGATGAAAGATTCAACCGCAAAACCATTGAATGAATTCGACACGGAGCGCCACCACGACCGCGGAACCGCGCTCTGTGCCAGGGAAAAGGTCATACGGATATTTGGAATGGGATAAACAAGATCTTCGGGCAACTCAGAGCCACTCGGTCTATATTTGCCCGGCTCGCTCCATTGAGCGGCGATGGCTGTATCGACCAGATAGTCGGACCAGGCGACAACGTTGCCTTGCGCGTCGACGGCTCCGCGCATTCGGCGCATTCCGGAGGGTCTGTAGGAGTCATGCGTCATATCGTCTTCGCGAGTCCAGACCAATTGCACAGGAGAGGAGACGTGACGTGAAATCTGCGCGGCCTCGGTCGGGAAATCGTAATTGTACCGCCGTCCGAATCCACCGCCCATGAACGTCGTGTGCACCGTGATACTGGTCTCCGGCAAGCCCAGTTCCTTTGCAACTACACTGCGTGTTGCGTCCGCAGCCTGCGAAGGACACCAGACTTCGCAACGGCCATCATGCAGATGCATTGTGACGTTCAAAGGCTCCATACAGGCGTGGGCAAGAAACGGAAATTCGTAGAGGCTCTCGACGCGGTGTGCTGCAGGAATCGTATCCGGATCGGGTCCGTGATTTTCCGATGTCCACTGGGGCGGTTTGGCGAGCAACTGCTGCATTTGAGAGTGCAGGGAATCGCTGCTTTCGCCCGCATGCGGCCCTTGGTTCCACGTGATATCGAGCGCCTTCCGGCCCTGCATTGCGGCCCAGGTTGAGTTGGCCACAACGACGATCCCGCCCGCGGTAAAGACGCGATAGCCTCGAGCGGGGATCTCGAAGACCTGGAGAACGCCAGGAGTGGCGAGCGCGCGGGATGCGTCGAACTTTGCCGGGCTTCCGCCAAACGTTGGACACCTTGCGATGACGGCGTAAACCATCCCTGGCAATCGGACATCAAGGCCGAAACGTGCCGTTCCCCTGCATTTATCGGGAATATCGACGTGAGGAGTCGCGCGGCCGATCAGAGTGTACCGTTGCGGATTCTTGAGTTGAAGATGCGTGGGATCGGGCAACGGAATGCGGCGAGCCGTCTCGACCAACTCACCATAGGCGGCACGCTTTTGGGTCGAGGGATGAAAAACCACGCTCTTGTCCGTGGTGCATTCGGCTTCCGGCACGCTCCATCGGCGCGCAGCCGCAGCGATTATCAGTGTTCGAACCGTAGCGCCGGCGCGTCGCAGTGGCATGAAGTTGCCGACCACGCTGCCGCTCCCGCCCGTGCCTAGTGAGTAATCGGACTGGATGATCTGGATCCGGCTCCAGTCAAGATCAGCTTCGTCGGCGAGAATCATGGGCAGAGCAGTGTAGATCCCCTGTCCCATTTCAGACTTTGCGAAAACCAACTGAGCACTGCTGTCCGGTTTGATCAGGATCCACGCATCAAAAGGGTTCTCTGGTGCCGGCGTGCCTTGTGAGCGATGCGGCCGGCCCCGTAGAGTGAACCCAATCACGAGTGCCCCGCCGGCAGCTGCAGCGCCGGAAGATAAGAATGCCCGGCGGCTGATCTTCACGAGTGCATCTCCTGCGCGGCGCGATGGATTGCCTTTCGAATGCGAAAATAGGTTCCGCATCGACAGATATTGCCGACCATGGCGTCATCGATCTGAGCGTCAGACGGGCGTGCATGTGCCGCGAGCAAGGCGGCAGCCGACATGATCTGGCCGGACTGGCAGTAACCGCATTGCGGAACCTGTTCGGCAATCCAAGCCTTCTGGACAGGATGAATTCCGTCCGGACTGAGGCCTTCGATGGTGGTAATTCTGTGCCCAACGGCATCTGCCAGCGTGGTTTGGCAGGATCGCACCGCCTTTCCATCCAGATGCACGGTACAGGCGCCGCACATACCGATTCCACACCCGTATTTCGTGCCTGTCATTTGCAAGATGTCGCGCAGGGCCCAGAGCAGGGGCATTTCGGCATCCGCGCCCACTGTGCGCGCCTGACCGTTTACCTCAAGTGTGAATTGGGGCATCGGCGACCTCTGAGCAAGCTTTGCCCATCGTGCTCACGGACGCCAGCTCTATGCAGCGAGCAATTGCGAACGTGCAGCGAACCGCGTGCCTGAGCAGCGCAGTTGCTGCTTCATGCACGAGTTGCGGCAAGTAACGACTGCCAACCGACCTTGCTCATTCTCAGTCGCTGCCCGCCGTTCAGAATGACGGCACCCTCACCACGCCCCTCACGAATGATCTCCCGAACGGAGCCAATGTTTACGATGGCCGAGCGATGTACTCGCACGAATCTGCCCGGATCAAGAGTGGCGGCAAGTTGCTTGATGGGTTCCCGAAGCAGGTAGCTCTTGGGCCCGACATGGAGACAGGAATAATAATCTGCCGCTTCGATCCACTCGATTTCGTCCACGGAAATCAGCACATCCTTTGTTCCGTTATGGACGAGAAGGCGTTTGGGGTGAGCTCTTTCGGCCGGAGGGGTAGATCGCAAGCCTTCGAAGATAGACTTGAGCTGCTCCTGCGCGATCAGTGCGGACTTTGAGGCGACCCGTTCTTTCACGCGCGCAAGAGTTGACTGGAGCCGCTCCAATTCAATGGGTTTCGTGAGATAGTCGAGCGCATGAACGTCGAATGCCTTGAGCGCATGATTGTTGTGCGCCGTGACAAAGACTGTTACGGGCATATGCGAGGTTCCGATCTGTTCAATCACATCGAAGCCGCCCTTCCCGGGCATCTCGATATCCAGAAAGAGAACATCGCAACTCTTCTCTCGAAGGGCGGCAACAACCTCGCGTCCATTCCGGCATTCGCCGATGATTTCCACCTCATCGTCGTCGGACAAGAGAAACCTCAGTCGCTCACGCGCGAGCGGTTCATCGTCCGCGATCAGCGCCTTCAGCTTCATCCTGCGAGTTCGTAAGGGACTTCAATAGCCACTTCGAACCCCCCGGATTTCAAGGGGCCGGCGTTCAGCCGATGTTCGTTCGGATAGAAATAAGCCAGGCGTTCTCTTGTGTTCCTGAGCCCTATCCCGTTGCCGGGTACGGCTGCATTCCTGCGCGCGCCGCTGTTGCGAACGGAAATGTGCAGGCGGTCGCCATCCCGTCTCGCCGATGCTTCGACATTGCCTTCACCCTCGCAGTTTGCGATGCCATGCCGAATTGCATTTTCGACGATTGGCTGGAGCAGAAAGCACGGTACCAGGCTGCGAAGCGCTCCCGGATCGATTTTGATATCGACGCGAAGGCGGTCGGCAAATCGAACCTGCTCAATGGCCAGGTAGTTCTCAACAATTTCCAATTCCTGGAATAGAGGAATCTTTTCGGGAGCGGACCGCTCAAGGGTGCGCTTGAGGATCACATTCAAATGGCCGAGCATCTCTGCTGCCTGTTGCTGACGGCCCAGTTCAACCAGCGTTGTAATTGCATTCAGTGTATTGAAGAGGAAATGCGGTTCCAACTGCATCTGCAGAGCCTTGAGTTGCGCGGCCGATAGTTGGCGCTGCAACTCGAGTGAATTGAGGGCATCGCGTTGGGCCCGCATCTCGGCTTGGATCGTTCCGATGACCCCGAAGATAAACCCGTAGATCAGGATTTCAAACCCGAAGCGATTCAGAGTTACCAGGCCGGTCAAAACCCTGATAGCAGGGGCCTGTGTCTTCCACTCGGCGATGAAGAGGCTCAAACTGCTGAGCAGCGTGAGGTGCACTACGGCGGCCGCGGAGGCCAAAGGCAAATGCAGTGCAATCCTCGACATCGAAAGCTGAAGAAGGGCTGGTTTTTTTGTGCCGATCAGCCAAAGCGTGGATGCGATCAGCCCCCACCATCCCCACAGAACCAGGCCATAGATCAGCGAGGGAATGTGCGTTATCGATCGGCACTCACTTGCTGTCGCAAGGGCGAGGAACAACGAGGCACATCCGATGATGAGCAGTCCACTACCATTGATTCGAGGTGCGGATAGTGGCGACAGACCTTTGGAGAGAGCCGAGGGAAAGTTGCGAACTGGGATCGCGCTCAGCAGGCTCATATTGCACCTCATGTTTGGACCCAAACGAGTCCGGACCGAAGTAAGGTGATTTTACAGCCATTCGGGCTCTCAGAATCGCGCACAAATTGGGCCGCTGAAAAGCAGATTTCCGTGATGACTGCGTTTTTTGCAGCGAACTGCATGAAATTCGCGTAATCACGCCTTATACGGAGATCAGAATCGCTGCATCTTCAGACGAAAACCGCCTTAAAGCTGATTCTCCTTGTCGCCGCATTCGTGGCGCGCCTGGCGCCCGATAGGTAGCAATGGTCCGAAGGTAACTCTCATTGTGCGTCGAGCGGTTGCTTTTGGCATATCATCCGTAGAGACACACAAATGGCAACCTTCGCAGCTTCCGCGCGACTGGGTGTTGCCCGGTGAAGAGACTGACACTCATCCTCGCTCTCCTTCTCGGGTTCGACATCGTGTCAGGCGCTGCGCCTCCCGGCACGCTCACCTCGTTGGCGGCCATCCACGCTCTCTCCAATGCCGAGGCCGCACAATCTCTTCCGGTCGCCTTCGAAGCGACTGTGACCTACTACATGCGGGGTGACAGAGACCTTTTCTTACAGGATGGCGATCTGGCCGTCTATGCTGAAGTCCCACTTAATCTCAACCTGGTTCCTGGTGACCGCGTTCTGGTTCGAGGAAAAACCCGAGCGAGCTTTCGACCCGATCTGCTCGCTGACAGTGTGACCCTTCTGCACCATGGCCTCCCACCTGCGCCAGAGCCGGCCAGCTTCAAGCAGATGATCCGCGCTGAACTCGACTGCAAGAGAGTCACCGTGCGAGCGACCGTCCGAAGTGCCGACATCGTCACCGACGAAAATCGGACAACGATCTACATGCAACTGCTGGTCGATGGTGGGTACATCGACGCCATGGTGAATAGCCGCGACGCAGGTGTACTGAAGGAACTCCTCGACTCGGAGGTAGACGTAACCGGGGTAGTGGCGGGAAAATTCGACAGCAAGAACCAACTGACGGGAATCCTGCTCGAGGTTCCTGCCCTTTCTGACGTGAAGATTCTCAAACGCGCCAGCATCGATCTGGATTCGCTCCCCGTCACGCCCATGGATGAAATCCTCCAGGGTTCTTATGTGAATGATATGTCGCAGAGGATCCACGTAAGAGGAACCATTACGTACTACCAGCCTGGTTCGACCATCATTCTCCAGGACGGTGCAAAGAGCCTGTCAATCACTACCCAGTTCGAAAAGCCGCTGCGGATCGGCGATCTGGCGGACGCCACCGGATTTCCCGAAGTTCGTGACTTCGCTTTGTCACTGACCCGGGGAGAAATCCGAGACACCTCGATACAATCACCGATCAATCCTCGTCCCGTCACGTCGGATGAACTGGCCTCGGGCGCCAGCGCATTCGATCTCATATCCGTCGAGGGAACTGTTTTGATGGCAGAGCGAGAATCGTCTCAGGACGAGTACGTGCTGACCTCAGGTGGTCACCTCTTTTCAGCCATCTACCGCCATCCGGATCCGAACGTAATCTCCATACTTCCTCCAATGCGACAAATCCCGGTTGGTTCCAAGGTTCGAATTACCGGAATCTGTTTGCTCTTCTACGGATCGGACCCCTTCCAGGGGCCGGTGGCCTTCAATGTTCTCCTGCGCACATTCGATGACATCGTGGTTGTTGCCAACCCCTCGTGGCTGAGTGTGCGAAATCTTATCTCCCTTGTCGGGCTGTTGCTACTGGTCATAGTCGCCGTAGGTGCCAGGGGATGGGCGATGGAACGCCGTATTCGCCAGCAGAACGCGTCTTCGGCCTATGTCGAGCGCCGCCGCGGACAGATCCTTGAAGACATCAACGGCTCCAGGCCGCTTGCCGAAATCCTCGAACAGATCACCGAACTCGTTTCCTTCAGATTGAAGGGCGCGCCATGCTGGTGCCAGATTGTCGATGGAGCGAAGTTGGGAAATTGGCCGGCTAAGTTGGATCGTATGCGCGTCGTCGAATATGAGATTCCGGCCCGTGCCGGCTCTCGTCTCGGCACACTCTATGCCGCGTTTGACCCGCTCGTGAAACCCCTCTCCCGTGAACTCGCGGCTTTCTCATCAGCGGCCAGTCTCGCGACGCTGGCAATCGAAACTCGCCGGCTTTATTCCGAGATGCTTCACCGTTCCGAATTTGATTTGCTCACCGACATCCACAACCGATTCTCACTTGAAAAGGGGCTCGACACTCTCATCGATGTCGCTCGCGCAAAGGCAGGCATCTTCGGCCTCATCTACATTGACCTTGATGGTTTCAAGCAGATTAACGATAGCTACGGTCATCAGACCGGAGACGCCTATCTACAGGCTGTCTCTGTCCGCATGAAGACCCAACTCCGCTCCATGGATACCCTGGCCCGTCTCGGAGGAGATGAATTTGCGGTTCTGGTTCCTGTCGTCCGCAACCGCGCCGCTGTGGAGGAGATCGCACTCCGAATCGAACGCAGCTTCGACGAGCCTTTCCGAATCGAGGAGATGTCTATTCGCGGCTCGGCAAGCATTGGCATCGCCCTTTATCCTCAGGATGGCTCTACAAGAGACGCGCTCCTCAATTTTGCGGACGCCGTTATGTACTCGAACAAGAACGCCAGGCGGCAGGCCGGAGAGACACAGGCAAGCGGACGAAATCCAAGTAACGTACCCGCATCCTGAACTCAAGATCGCACAGACCGTCGATCAACTGAGAGCACCTTTCACATTTTTCACATTCTTGTTGTCCCCTTTTTCTCGAGCGAGACATCGAATTCTCAAACCCGGACGCTGATCCAGGATGCAAAGTGCTGCCGAGTATTCGTATGACTGAATCTTTCGAGCTTCGGATGACGAGAATGCCGCTCAACCACGGAGGCGGCTATATTCCAGCACTCGGCTTTGGCGGAGGCTAAACCCGGTGGTAACGACAGGCGTTCCAGGTTTTATCCCTCGAGGTGAATCAATATGACAAACGACCGGCATCCGGAGTTATCGATCCAGGAGAAAGAAATACGCGAGGCACTTGACTCGCATTGGCGCGCGTCGGCGGCCGGCGATGCAAACACCGAGCACGACATATACGAAGACGATGCAATTTGCGACTATCCGCAGTCAGGCGAGCGCATCCTCGGGCGAAGCAACTTGCAGGCCTTGCGAAGTCATCACCCCGGCAAGCCGTCAGGTTTCAAGGTAAAACGGATTCTCGGAAAGGGTGATCTCTGGGTCACGGAATACTCCATCGCCTACCAGGAGCGAACGGCATTCACAGTGAGCATTATGGAGTTCCGCAACGGTAAGGTGGTGCATGAGACACAGTATTTCGCAGATCCTTTCGAGGCGCCGGCTTGGCGGAGCCAATGGGTTCAGCGTATCGCCTGACGCCGCATTGCGGCATGGCGCAGATCGGCTCCCGGCCATCGCCAGAGAAAACGATTTTGCTAATGGGCAGAGGAATCGCGTTAAGCATGAAAGGGTATTCGCGTGTGAGTAGCGAGGCTGAATATCTTACACATGGGCCGAGTCCAAATCTTCCAACGCTCCGACTGCCGGACTTACTCAGCAAGGGCCTTGATGTAGTGTTTTGCGGGATCAATCCGGCGTTGAGCGCAGCCCAGGCAGGGCACCACTTCTCAAGCCGTAGCAACCGATTTTGGCGGGTCCTTTACCTGGCAGGCTTTACACCGCACTTGATTCCCTCTGAAAGCGACCGCACAATCCTTCAATACGGATGCGGCTTGACAGCCGCCGTGGAACGACCAACTGTAAGCGCCAGCGAACTTGCGAGCCATGAATTTCACGAAGCTGCCGAGGAGTTGGAACGAAAGCTCAGGCGTTATCGCCCGCGCTACCTGGCTTTTCTCGGTAAGCCTGCCTTTGCAGCGATTTTTCGGCAAAAGAAGGTCGACTGGGGACGACAGTCCAAAAAGTTTGGCGGTGTTGAGATCTGGGTCTTGCCCAACCCAAGCGGGCTAAATCGGGCATTCACCCTCGATGCACTCGTATTCGCTTATCGAGAACTTCGGAAAGCCTCCAGGCGAGGCCATGCCGGACGTGCTGACAGCTGAAAGACAGATTACCCAGCGCCACGCTCGAACTGTTGGACACACTCAACGAGCATGGCGGCCGTACAAGACTCCCCCATTTCGGTGTTGAACATAGCCTGATATAGGTGGGGCTCCGGCCATTTCAGCCCGAGATACTGACGGACGAACGCAGCCCGCGCCTTGTCGGTTGTGTCAATCTGTTCGATTGCCTGGTCCTGAGTTTCGCCCCGAGCGATCATTCTGCGGATCTTATGATCTCTTGATGCATAGAGAAACGCATGGAAGACATCCTTGCGATTGCGCAGAAAGTACTGTGCACCTCGCCCGACAATTACCGACGGACCGTTGGATACGGCGGTCTTGACCGCTGTTTCCGAAACAGCAGCGATCCGGCGCGCATCGAGCAGATGCAGCCGGTTGGTGGGCGGCAAGCCTCCCTCAAACCCGCCCCGAAGAAAGTCATGAAAAAGCCTGTATACGAGAGGATCGCTTCGCCATTCTCTCCGCTCGACCGCCTCTGGCGTACTCTCGGTGAGTCGCGCGATTTCCTGCGTCAGCCGTTCATCCCACAGGCTCCATCCAAGGCGGCTGGCGACCAAACTGGCAATTTCCGATGCTCCGCAGCCGAACTCTCGCTCAATTGTGATGGCGTGAATCATTGTCGTTTCCTCAGCCCACCGCGATATCCCCGCCCGCTCCGGGATCATTCTTCTTCAAGAAAAACGCAAGAACAAACATGATGGAGCAGAGCGCGCCTAAGACCCAGAAGATGTCCATATAGGACAGTGCGCCGCCTTGTTGATGCACCAATTCGTAGAACCTCGCAATTGCCTGGTCTTGAGCGTCCCCGGCCCGAAGCCCAGAGTGTGCGATCTTTGAGCTCAATCCATGGAGTGACGAACGATACGCAGGGGAATCGGGAGTGATGTGGCCGATGAGGATTTGCTGGTGATATTGAGCCCGTCGGGCAATCATCGTGGTCACAACGGACGTTCCAATACTACCGCCGATATTGCGCATGAAATTGATCATGCCGGAGACGCTATTGCCTTTTTCTGGAGGAACTCCGATGTAACCCGCTGCCGTGATGGGGACAAATAGGAATCCGATTCCTACCACCTGGGCGACGCGCAACCACATCGCAAATTTGAAGCTGACGAACAAGTCAATCTGGTTCGCGCAATAGAACAGTCCAATGGCGAGGCACAGCCATCCTGTCGCGATCAGCCATCTCGCTTGAATCTTGGATGACAGGCGCCCGACGATGGGCATCATCACCAGCAGGACAACTCCGCCGCCGGACAGAACCAGACCTGCAAGCTCTGCTGTGTAACCCATTAATGTCTGCAGAAATTCTGGAATCAAGACCAGGGTGCTGAAGAGCATAAAGCCCATCATGAACATCATCAAGTTCGCTGCTGCGAAGTTGAAGCTTTTGAACATGCGGACATCGATGATCGGCTCTTTGCGAAACCATTCCCAGACGACCAGCGAGATAAGACAAACTGTTGCGGTGATCGCAAGGTTCGTGATGAAATGCGAGCCGAACCAGTCGTCCTCCTGCCCTTTGTCCAGAACAATCTGCAGAGAGCCGACTCCCAGCGCCAAGAAGGATATTCCGATATAGTCCACCCGGATGCCCCCGCGCTTCAGGCGGCGGAGGAACGGCGGATCTTCGACCAGGGTGTGCGTCAGATAAAGAGCGAGGAGGACCGGGGGGAGCGTGATGAAAAATATCCACCGCCAGGAATAGTTGTCCGTGATCCAGCCGCCCAGCATCGGCCCGACGGTGGGCGCGAGGACTGCAGTAATGCCATAGACAGCAAACGCGGAGCCGCGCTGCTCTGGAGGAAATGTGTCGTTGAGAATGGCTTGTGCCATCGGTTGCAGCCCGCCGCCCCCGATGCCTTGTACAGCTCGAAAGAGCAGCAGCAGCGGCAGGTTGGGCGCTAAGCCGCAAAGCAGTGAACTCACCGTGAAGACAGCAAGCGACAGCATGAAATACCGCTTGCGGCCAATCAGCTCTGCGAGCCATCCGCTGATGGGTAGAACGATCGCATTCGCGGCGAGGTACGAGGTGAGTACCCAGGTGCTGTCGTCGTAGCTGGCTCCCAGGCCTCCGGCGATGTAAGGCAATGCAACGTTGGCAACGCTCGTGTCCAGGACTTCGACAAACGCCGCCATCGACACGGTCGCCGCGATCGCCCAAGGATTTACCCTGGGGCGCCATGCGACTTGCTCCGATGGAAGAGTCAGTGTTGTGGAGCTCATCGCAAGTACACTTTTGCCTCGACGTTCATACCGGGCCGAAGCTGATGATCGCGATTCTCGCCCGGCTCCAGAACGATCTTGACCGGAACTCGCTGGACAATCTTTACGTAATTGCCAGTTGCATTTTCGGGTGGCAGTAGGCTGAAGATTGGGCCTGTTCCTCCCGCAATGCTGTCGACGTGACCGTTGTAGGTCCGGCCGTTCGAGTCGAGCTCAATGTCTGCTTTCTGGCCCACGCGCATGTGTTTGAGCTGGGTTTCTTTGAAATTCGCGGTGATCCACACCTGATCCAGGGGAACCACAGTGAGCAACTGCTCCCCGGGGTCGACATTCAATCCGACAACAACCTTCTTCGTGACCTCGCCGGTTACAGGTGCAAATATTTTGGTGTATCCCAGATTCAACTGTGCTTGGTCGACTGCAGCTCTTTTCTGCTTTACGTCTGCCATGGCCGAAATTGCCTTTGCCCGGGTTGAGGCAACGCGTTGCGGTCCGGCTTCGGCATCTTCGTAGTGTGCCTCGGCCTCCGTGAGGCGACTGTGCGCTTCTTGAACGGCTTGTTGAGCTGCAGCCTCGTCTGCCTCTGCCGCAGCTATAGCAGCGACATCGGTTGCTGCGGCGGCATAAGCATGGTCGTACACTTGCTTCGGCAACTCCTCCTTCGTGAGCAGCAATCGATACCGGGTAACGTCATCTTGAGCCTTGACATTTTCTGCTTGCGCTTCCAAGACACGGGCATGGGCGGCGGCGGCTTGCTTTTCTGCCGCCTGGATTGCTGCGTCCGCGTTCTTGATATCCGACGATGTGAATTTCAGCTGGCTTGAGGTATCGACGGAAGATATGGGCACATCGATATTCGAACTCTTCGCGGCACCCTCTGACGTGTCGAGTGTTGCCTGGGCTCTTGCCAACGCCACTTCATAGTCTTTTGGATCGATTTCCACGAGTGTGGAACCTTCCTCGACCCATTGGTTGTCCTCAACGTTCACCTTCTGGATGTATCCGGAAATGCGAGCACTGACAGGGTAAAGATGCACGTCCACCTGCGCGTCGTCGGTGGATTCGAAGCCGGAAAGATAGTGCCAAAACCACGCACCAGCAACGACCAGAACAACCAGAGAGCCAAGGAGTATCCAACGTTTGTAGGAACGCTTCCTCGGATAAGCCGACGTCAACGGATCACCTGCCCCGTCGTTGTCCGCGGGGGCGTTTCGCGCTGGCGGTGTTGCTTGTGGCGGATTCGTTGCTTGATCTTTTTCAGGCATAGTCAATTTCCCCTCAAATACTCTGAGTATTTGGATTCCGCGACTCCGGTCGCTCTCGCCAGGGACATTTTGGCCACGTTGTAGCCGTAGAGACTTGCAATGTAGGCGTCATTAGCGATTGCCAACGCGTCTTGCGCCTGAACAACCTCGAGGTTGTCTGTAACGCCCGAAGCGAATCGATCCCGGGACTGTTCCAGGTTCTGAGTGGCCAGCGTTACTGCGCTTTTCTCAACAGAAACTTCTTGGCCAGACGCTTCCAGATCAAGATAGGCATCGCGAACCTCCTGATCGATCTTGGCTCGTAAGTCTTCCAGTCGCTGTCTTTCCCCGGTCAGCGAGGCCTCGGCCCGGAGAACGTCCCCGTGTACTCTCCCGCCCTGAAAAATAGGAATGCGGAGTGTGGCAGCCGCGTCAACCGTGCCATGCGACGTGCCCGGGTTGACTCCAGAAAGACCATAGTCGGTTTCCGCACCTAACGACGGATACCGCTCTGCAGAAGCGGCCTTTCTCGCGAGTTCAGCGGACCGGACTCGATTCAGCTGACTCTGAAGATCAGGGCGAGCCTTGTAAGCGCTTTGGATCGCCTCATCGAGGCTCGAGGGCGTCAACTCTTGATAAGGGACGTGTGTGGTTATCTCGAACTGTTGGCCGAGAGGAAGTCCCATCGCTCGGGCCAGAACCAGCTTTTCCTTTGCCAGACTGTTTCGCGCGACAATCAATTTCTGTTCGCGTGATTGCAATTGCACCTGTGAACGCAGAACGTCCACGGCCGAGGCAAGGCCCGCTGTCTTCTGGTCGGATGTCTGTTGAAAGAGTGCCTTGGCGGTGTCCCGCTGCGATGTGGCTGACTCAACCTCCGATTGGTCGGCGATGGCCAGCAAATAATTCGAGACAATCACAAGCACGATAAGTTCGCGAGCATCCTTTGAGCTGAACTCTGCCGACTTCAGCTGCGCGTTCGAAGATCGCGCCCGCTCGATCGATGACCAATCAAAAGCAGATTGCGTGAAATAAGCCCGCGAGTCGAAGTAGCCAAATGGCCCGATGATCGATGGCACTCCAGGAATAGACAGACCAAACGCCGCCCTCAGCGCGATTTCATGAACTCCGAAACCCGTATCGGTGACAACATTGGGAAGCAACTCGCTGAGCGCTTGCCAACGCTGTCCTCGCGCGTCCGTAACGGCATCCGTGGCGAGCACTCCGCCGAGATTCTGCCTGAGTCCAAGGGCGACGGCGTCTTCCAGAGATACCGCCACCGGCGTCGTGCTGAGCTTTCCCGCGGGAACTCCTCCCAGGTACGGATTCTGCGCCAGGGTTTGATAATTATTCTGCGTTGCTTGAACGGCTCCGCGCGGTGCCCCTGTTACTTCGGCGAGTGCAATCGGGTTGTACGGCGCCGGCGTGGATGGCGGGTCGTACTGTGCGAATGCCACCGCTCCGCCCAGTAAGACGCAACTGAGCAGGAGCAACTCATTCCAGGGTCTCCGTCGCATGTCGAATCCTTAGCTAGAGAAACTTCCGGTTGTTTCGTGATTTGGGGATCCGCACATGCCTTGTGCCGGGCTCAGGAATATCGCGCTCAACAACCTGGAAACCACCTCTCAGCTTTCCAATGCGCGCCATCTTGACGGTTGTCATTGCGACACTCGTCGCCATAGATCCTCCTGATTTGTCACTCGTTGTTCAGATCATTCGCAAGTCAATGGACGCTATTGCTCACACTTGCTCTTGTCGATTGCCGTAAACAATGACACCAGAAACGTCAGGGGGAGTCTATTAGACGATGGTATCGGCCATACCTTGGTATTGGTGCCGGAGGTGAGCGGAATCCAACGAGATATGAACAAAAGGTCCCTCGTCAACAGCCCGATTTCCAATGCTGTTTCACAACAGCGTGGACGAGCTGGTTGCGACCAATATCGGCCTCACGTATGTGAAAGTTTCTTTGCCGCTCAAGTGGGATTTCGATGTCGCGACATTCGATCGGGGGGTTCGATAATCCAGATCTTGTTCGACCATCACTGGCGTCTCGAAAACAGGCCCCTCACGCGAAGAGAGCCGCTGACACATGTTCTATAAACTTTCCGCGCGAACCAAAGGCAGCCAAACCTGAAAGCGAGTGTCGCCGGGGCTGGAAGTCACATGGATATCGCCTCTGTGCTTTCGAACGATTTGTTGTACTGTATTCAACCCGAGACCCGTCCCTTCGCCGACGCCCTTGGTGGTGAAAAAAGGTTCGAAGATATGGCGCCGAATCTCCACGGGGATTCCAGGTCCGTTATCTCCAATTTCCACCACGACGTTATCTTCCTGTCGAAACGTTCGAATGAGAAGTTTCCCCTTGCCCGCCATTGCGTCGAGGGCGTTCTGGATTATGTTGGTCCAGACTTGATTCAGCTCTGTTCCGAACGAGTCCACGAGAAGAGGTACGGGCTGATAATCCCGCACGACCAGGACTCCATCCGTCAGTTCGTGGTCTAAGACGGTGAGCGTGGTCTCGAGACTGCGCACGATATCAACATCCTGCACCGGTGCCTGGTCCAAGTATGTATATTCTTTGATCGTTCGCACCAATTCAGAGATGCGTGCCGTACTGCTTGCGATCGCATTCAGCAGAACTGTCAAATCAGCCGAGGCTGCGATTCGGATAAGTGCTGTGTGAACAACCGATCGATCGAGCTTCGCAAGCAGTCGCTCCAATGCATCAGGCTGCAAATTGCATGCGGCCAGCGCAGACGATAATTCCCACGCATCAACTTCGTCGTACCTGGCCAACACTGCGGCAATTTGGTCTTCCAGCTCACTCAGTGCAAGGTAGTCCTGGGCTGTCGAGTTGGCAGCGAAGCAGCTCTCCAGATTCTCAATCTCCACCCTCTGTGCCTCAGTAAGGTTGAGCCGGCCCAATTCAAACGTCGCATTCTTCATTTTCGTCACAATTGCCGCCGACTGCCTTGCGGCGCGAGTGGCCGCTGCCGACGGGTTGTTGAGCTCGTGAGCTAGTCCCGCCGCCAGCTTACGCAGAGAGACCAGCCGGTCCCGCTGTTGCTCAATACGAGTGCCCTCACGAATCCGGTCGGACATCAAGGCCACCAGTCGTGTTGTCAATTCCGGCATCCTCTGCACAAGCTCCGGAAACAATGAGGACGGAAACTTGAGGAGACGTCCATTCGTAACTGCCCGTCCAGTGACCGTGAATTGCTTCATCCTGGAAAAGGGAAAAGCTCCGCTGACGTCTCCACCGGACGCGGGCAGGACCACCGTGTCCCCTCCAAACTCGCCGCGCCATTGGAACTGTCCATCCAGCAACACAAACATCCAATCGGCGGGATCGCCTTGCCGTACAAAAGTGTCACCGGCACGCAAAATGGATCCTTCAGCATGGCTCAGAAACCAATCGATCTGGTCATCGGGCAGTTCTGAGAACGCCGGAATCCTCCGCAAATCTTCTCCACCTATCATTTAGATCCGTCCAGGCGAACGAGTAATGAGGCACGTTTCCCCTGAATCCATCGATACTCTTGCTCGAATTCAACCAAACTACTTCCTCTCGGCCGGTGCCTCACTATTAGTGATCCTCGATCGGTACGCTGTTCCGAATTGACACGATGGTAGCGCCCGGGCTCTTGAATAAGCCGGTCGGCGCGGAACTTCGCATCAGCGAGATCACGGTAAAGGGACGTCGAGGCCGGGTGATGCAAAAGATGGGAGCTAATTCCGTCGTCGACCTGGTGAGAATGGCAACGAGGCTCCGTTTAGGTCCTGTCGTCGGCTCATCGCGTTCAATTCAAGTTCGGCGACATCCGGTGGACGACGAAGTGATGATCACGCTGGATGTGCCGTTTAGTCAAGGGACCGGATCAACCGTTCCTCGTCGGGCCTTGGTTAATTACCTTTGCGCCCGCCTCGCTAACAACCTCGTCCTGGGAATCCGTGCCGCCAGAACAACCAATTGCGCCGATAATCGCCCCCTGGTCAATCAGTGGAGTGCCACCCCGAGACGCAATGACCCCATCGAATGCGAGCAGATAATTGAGACGCATGAGTTGGATGCCGTCCTCGAACACCCTGGTCGGGCGCCGGAACGTCACGGCTGCCCGCGCCTTGTGTTCTGCAATCTGAATTGATGCAAGCATTGCGCCATCCATTCGTTGGAATGCAACTAAGTTGCCACCAGAATCTGCCACTGCTACGTTCATCTTCCAATTCCGCTTCTTCGCCTCAGCGACGGCGGCGTGAATAACTGCCTGCGCACGATCAAGTGTTATCGCAGGCCCATAGGGCACATCGAATGGCATCTCGTCCGGGATGACATCAAGAGGATTCAACGGTGCGCGCTCTGCCTCAGTGGCGATTGCCATTTTGCTGCTCGACATGCATTTCTCTCCGAATGGGCTGCATACAGCCAGGCCGCTTTCTGCGTGAGATGGTTGATGAGGTTCTGGGCTGCAGACGTCGAGGAGGCGGGATTCTGGCCTGAGATGAGACGGCAATCAGCCAATGAAAACGGCTGCCGGCACCATCAGGATTTTAATGCTCGTCTCCCTCTTCGGCATGCACATTCCCACTGTTAGCAGACCACCCCGTAATCAAAGCAGAGGAGTGCGGAGGGAGCAACTAGACGTTGGTATCGGCGATACCTTTGTATCGATCCTTGCGATCCCGCATGCGCTTCCCCACGCGATCCATACCAAAGTAGGAGCGATACCATCGTCCAATTGTCTGGCACATCATTCTCTGACTTAATGGCTTCTGTAGGAACTGCAAGGGCATCGCAGGTCACGACAGCTCTTGAAACACAAGGAGCGGTTCTCTCACTTCGAACAAAGAGCCTGCATTGCGGTCGTTCTCCTCTGCGATGCAAGAACGGCGAACGATTCCGGTTTTGTATCTGACAGCACAAGAGATAGAGGAAGAGGTCAGAAATGAGTCCTGCACAGCGCTATTCGACAATCTCGCAAAGCATAAACCACGAAACCACAGCGCGCGATGATGAGCTATTGCTTGCCGCAAAAGCGGGGTCGCACTCAGCCTTTGCAGAACTGCAGCACAGATATTCTCATCGACTCTACAAACGGATTCTTTTAATCACACGCAATCGCGAAGATGCTGAGGACGCGCTGCAGGATACGTTCATTCGTGCGTTTCGGTCTCTTCCTTCATTTGAGGGGAGAGCGAAGTTTTCATCCTGGTTGACCAGAATCGCCATCAACTCTGGGCTGATGCTTATTCGTAGGCGGCGCTCTCGCCCAGAGACATCACTTGAACAGCAGTCAGAAGTTGGGTGCGACAGTCCATGTTTCGACGTCAGGGATAGCGCTATGAGTCCTGAACAACTGTGCGAGCAGGAAGAACGATATCGCTCGATCATGCGTGCGGTCGAGCGACTGGATCCCAAATTGCGAGCTCCGATTTGTATTTGGATATCGCAGGAGCGCTCGATGGAAGAGATGGCACGGGATCTTGGAATCTCAGTGGCGTCCGTCAAGGCCAGACTCCATCGAGCAAGAAAACGACTCATCCGATCTCCGGCTCTTCGAAATCACAGGGCGGAGTTCGTTCCGACCGCTCGAGAAGCATCGAACTTGAGATTGAAAATCGAGAAAAGTCATGCTTGAACAGCGATTGAGTCAGGATTTCGAACGCTTGGGCAGTTGTCCAATGGAAGAGGACGAGATGATCTCAGGGCCGAAACGGGAATTGCTCGATTTCATCAGTACAGTGGTGGATATGGTAGGGCCGGGAGCGACCGGTTACCTGACCGAATTATGGTTAGACGAGTTGGCCGGTCTGGGTTACCTTCCGTCCCCCACGAGCCCGGACTGGCGACTTGTCAGCCTGGCGGCATCAGCGCGACTCGCAGGCCGTCTCATCGAATTCCGGCTTTAGTAGCGACTATCCGTTACTGCACGTGGATGCCGGTGCGCACGTGAGCCGATGGTAAACCGAAAGACCGCACGATTACGCAGCGCGAAAAGCCGACTCCAGGATTCCGGCATCCAACTTTCCATCTATACCCGATGCTCGCTTCCAGGCCACTCGTCCTTCATAAGCGACATATGCGTAGACGCACGCAGATCTGCGCAGGGGCGATCGGTGATGGTCACGCCGCCCGCGAGCAGGTTTTCTGCCGATTCACCAGAAAACAAATGATGCGATCGCGTCCCACACCGCTTCCAGCAGCCCCTCGGGAACGAAATATCCGCTGTCGGGAATGAGAATACCGGAGATCTTTTCGATGCCCGTGTCGGGGTCGCCGCTTCGCCGTGAGGACCCCACCTGGCGCCGTGCTCCTGATACACTTATGTAACGGGTCCCCAGTAATGTGTTCATGGTACGGCGGTCTTGGATTTTCATGTCATCGCCCGCTACTATCGATTTAGCTAGAGTTTCCCGCTTGCGCCAGAAGGCTGAAGCAAGAGAAGAAAGCGCCTTCTGTGTCGCGGCTGACGGCAGACCCAGAGTTGCCGTGTCTCCTTCTCGTTGACTTCACGTTGCCGCCTCCTTTTGGTCGCGGCGACTTTTGCGCCTTGGCTTCGGAATACGCCGATCCTGGTTTTCCAATCGGCTCGACAATTCCTAACGCCGGACGAAGGCGTTCTGCCACGGTGGATGAACGCTGTTGTTCTCCTCTTATTTTTCGAGGCGAAGTGAATGCGGTTGACAAGGCTCATCTATTTTATCTGTGCTGTGGCCCTGGCAATTACCGGCTCAATTGCACACTCCCAGGCAACCGTCGTTGAAAACGAAAGCGCCGTTCTCTACGTCGATGCTCAATCGGGTTCTGACTCAAATCCCGGCTCCGCTGGGGCGCCGCTGAAGACTATCCAGGCAGCGGTTAACAATGCTAACGCAAACACCCAGAAAAGCATAGGCACGAAGATTATCGTCAATGCGGGCGTCTATCGCGAAACGGTGAAGATCGACCCTGTTGGCGGCCCGAAAGCCGCGCCGCTCACCATTGAAGCCGCCACGAACGGTAACGCCATCATTTCAGCATCCGACGTTCTCAGCGGTTGGGCGCCCGACTCCGAACACTCCGGCGCATACGTCACCAACTGGAGGCCAGTTGAGGACACGTGCGGCCTGCCCGGTGGCTGGCCCTCGATGCAGGAGATCGCACTCCACACTGAAATGGTGTTTGTCAACGGCGTCTCAATGGCACAGGTGCTCGCCTACACGGATCTCAAGCCCGGCACTTTCTATGTAGATACAGCCGACGGCACATTGCATGTTTTTCCACCCAGCGGAACCGATCCCTCAAATGCGACTATCGAAGCGGCATCACGGGCGAAGACCATCAGCGTGGTCGGCCGCTCAAATCTCGTTCTGCGTGGACTGGTCTTCGAACATGCAGCCAGTTGCGTAAATACAGGCGGAGCCACCGTTACCAGCAGCAACAATGTTTTGATCGATGCCATCCAGGCCAACTGGAACAACTGGGGCGGCGTGGCCGTCTCGGGTTCTTCGAATATAACCGTGCAGAACTCTATCGCCAGCTACAACGGCGGAGTTGGCCTCCAGGGCACGCAGGACCAGGCTATCCTCTACACCAACAATGAGACCGACTACAACAACTGGCGTGGAGCGCAAGGTGCTTTCTATGACTGGGCGATGGGCGGAATGAAGCTGTTCCAAATGCGAACCACGACCGTCCAGGATCACTTCTCGTACAACAATCAGGCCCAGGGTCTTTGGTTCGATACCGACAATCAGAACGTTACGATTAATCACGCCACACTCGTCGGAAGCTACAATGCTGCACTACAGCTCGAACGCAATGAAGGCCCGATTACACTGGAAAACAGCTATCTTTGCTCGAGCGGGGCTGGCGTCAACCTGCTCACGACGGAAGCCCTGACCGCCAACAACAATGTCTTTTACAACAACGGCGCGACCAATCAACACCAGGCACAGTTCTATCTTGCGGGCACGGCGGGCGGCATCAGAATCATCAACTGGCTGACCGGCCAAGTCTACGATCTCGTCACCACCGGAACCGTCCTCTCCGGCAATTCCTTCATCGATAACACGTCTGGGCAATTCGTTTTTGGCACTTATCTGAATGGGAGAGACTGGACCGACTTCACCAGCACGCTGAAGTCAGACAACAATACATGGTTCGACCCGAATACCACGGAAGCTTTTCAAATCGAAAACGGAAAAACTGTGAACCTTCCCGGCTGGCAGGCTGCCACCGGAGCCGATTACAACTCACAGTGGGCCGCGCCGGAATCGTCGCCGGAATCGGCTTGCACGCCACCTGCCGCGTCGTATCCGGATTTCAACGTGAGTCTGGATAGCGGCAGTTACGCGATGAGCTCGGGGGTTGCGACGGCAACCGTTCGCGTAAACTCGTTCGATTTCGGAACAGTGAACCTCAGCGTCTCGGGACTTCCGTCGGGCGTTAGCCCCTTCTTCAGTACGTCAAGCCTCGTCAGCGGGTTCTCTACCCTTACTCTGATCGCATCCTCGACATCGGTCGCGCAGACCGTTCCCGTTACCCTGTGGGCGATCAGCGGAGACCGCGTTCATTCCGCTACTTTCAATCTCACGGTGAACCGGAACCCTGGAGTTATCAGCACCACGACGGCGCTGGCTACATCGGCGCCAAGCATTGCAGAAAACTCTCCGATTACCCTCAAGGCCACAGTACAGGCTGCCAAGGGCGGCACCAGTCCCACTGGCAACGTTACCTTCTATAACGAAGGAGCAGCGCTCGGGAAGGCGACACTGTCTGGTGGAGTGGCAACCTTGACGACATCTGCTTTGCCGGTCGGCACCAACTCCATCACGGCCACGTACATCGGAACCAGCACCTTCAGCGCATCGACATCAAGCGCCGTGAACGTCACCGTTACTGCCGCAGCGGCGAGCACGGCCACGACCACCACGACCCTCTCGGCTTCGGCCTCGAACATCTCGCAAGGCTCAAGCCTCACTCTCACCGCGAGAGTCAATGCGTCCAATGCTGGCAGCATTCTGACCGGCACGGTGACGTTTTACAACGGGACAGCGGTCATCGGATCCGCTTCCCTCTCCAGTGGTGGGGTAGCGACGCTTTCCACTTCCAGCCTTCCCGTCGGTTTAGACTCGATCACCGCCGTGTACTCCAGCGCGAATGGTCTTGGCTCGTCCACTTCGACGGCCATCTCGATCCAGGTCAATTCGACTGCCGCTTCGACAACCACAAAGCTGGCCACGTCGGCGACCACTGTCACTCAAGGTTCGTCCGTCATCCTCACGGCGACTGTGAAGCCATCCGGCGGCACAATTACTCCCACTGGAACGGTCAGTTTCTACAACGGATCCGCCCTGCTGGGATCTGCACCTCTTTCTGCAGGCAGCGCCTCCCTCACGACTTCGTCTCTTCCAGTTGGTACTGACTCGATCAGCGCGGCGTATTCAGGAACCGTTGCATTCAACGCTTCGATTTCCGGCGTCGTTGTCATCACGGTGAACCCTGCTGCGTCAGCAGCCAACACCACCACCACCACGACCCTCACTTCGTCGGCAACAACCGTCACGCAGAATTCGTCGATCACCTTCGTTGCGACCGTCAAGCCAGCGAGCGGAACGACGACGCCCGCCGGAACGGTTAGCTTCTACAACGGCGCCAGCGTTATCGGAACAGTTCAGCTTGCTTCCGGAACAGCCACGTTGAGCACATCATCCTTGCCAGTTGGAAACAGTACAATCACGGCGGCGTACGCAGGCACATCCACATTCAATCCATCAAAATCTGCGACCGTATCCGTCACGGTCACGGCGGCGACCGTTGATACCACGACCTCAATTTCCGCCTCCACGAATAGCATTACTATGAGTTCGTCAGTCACCTTCACAGCGACTGTCAAGGCCGCAACCGGTGCAAACGCTCCAACGGGCACCGTCACATTCTTCGACGGCGCTACGTCTCTGGGAACAGCATCCTTGTCGAGCGGCGTCGCAAGCGTCTCGACAACAGCTCTGTCTGAAGGTCAGCACTCCATTACTGCGGTCTACGGCGGAAGTTCAGCTTTTCTGAAGTCAACGTCAAATCCTGTTAGCATCTCCGTTGTCTCGAATCCGGCCGTTGCGCTGGTGAGCACGTCAACCGCAGTCGCCTCCTCGGCTTCGCAAGCAGACCAGGGTTCTTCGATCAGCCTCACGGCAACCGTAACCGCGGCAAGCGGAACCACATCTCCAACCGGCCAGGTTGTGTTCTCGGTTGGCAAGCAAAACATTGGATCCGCACCACTGGCAAGCGGCGCGGCCACCCTCATCACGTCTTCACTCCCAGTTGGCAGCGACGAGATTATCGCCAGCTACAGCGGTGACAATACATTCGCGGCATCCACCTCGCCAGCGATCAGCGTGGCAATCTCGGCACCTGACTTTACGGTAGAAGCCATGCCGAGCACGGTCTCCACGACTCCAGGAGGAAGTGTCAACGTAACTCTCCTCATTACTCCAAAGAATGGATTCAATCAGAACCCACAGTTGAGTTGCTCCGGGCTCCCTGCCGGGGTAAGCTGCAGTTTCGGCGCACTGGCGAAGCAACCGGATGGAACCTCGCGCGTGACTATGACCATTGAAACAGCCTCGACCAACGCTGTTGCAAGGGTTGCGGATTCGCCTCGAGCGCCTTTCGGATTGGCGCTTTTGCCACTCGTTCTCTGCATCTCATCGAAACGACGCAAGCAATTCAGGAAGCTTTGGTCGCTGTCGCTGTTTGCCATGACCATTGCTCTCCTCGGAAGCACGATCGGCTGTGGTTTCTGGCCTAGATCAGGTGCGACCACCAATACCTCTGGGGCAACCACCACGATCACAGTGATAGCGCAGACGACCACCGGCCTCAGCCACACCACGAACGTCCAGCTTACGATGATGTAGCTCGCGTCAAACGTTTCACTCTTGACTGCGATTCCAGCATTTTTGCCTGCACGCGCGCTGGCGTTGGAAAAATGGCAACATTCCGGTCATTCCCGAAAATGCCTCGAGTTCGTGTTATTGAAGTGCACGGTCACCGACCGGAATAGACATCTTCGGTGACTCAGCGCATTGGATCGATGAGCGCACCATAAATAATGGGCCGACTGACATGCTCAACGTCGGGCTGCCCCGGTCCAATGAATCTCTGTGTCATGCCGATGAAGATCAGGTCGTTCGTGGGATCGATCCAGAACCAGGTGTCAGCCGCGCCGAGCCAGAAAAAGGTTCCCTTTCCCGCGACGTCATCGGCCAGGAGCGGATCGGTGAAGACTGCACAGTCATAGCCGTAGCCCATGCCTGGTCGGATGGTCTGGGTAGCGATCGAGTATTCGCCGGTCATGAGGCTTTCTGGAAGATGGTTCGCGCTCAACAGTGCAACCGAAGCAGGCGAGAGGATACGAACGCCATCGAGTTCTCCCTTGTTCAAGAGCATCTGGGCGAAGCGGCGGTAGTCCTCGGCGGTGGAAACGAGCCCTCCGCCACCCGATGGCATTCCCGGCACTGTGCGGTAACCTCCATCGCCCGGGACGGGAATCATAGTCCCATCCTTGTCTCCGTTGTAGAGACTTGCAAAGCGGCTCCGCTGCTCTTTCGGAACATAAAAACCGGTGTCGCTCATCTGCAGCGGGCCAAAGATGTGTTGCTGCATGAAGTCAGGCAACGACTGTCCTGAGAGCTTTTCGATGATGTAGCCCTGAATGTCCATGGAGACGCTATAGACCCACTTGGTGCCCGGCTGGTAAAGGAGCGGGAGCTTTGCCAGTTTTCCAACCATCTCTTCGAGCGTCGTGGACACGAGCGGGTTTGCGTCCCGGTAGAGCTTGTCGACTGGCGTGTCACCGAAAAATCCATACGTGAAACCCGCAGTGTGTGTCATCAGTTCGCGCATGGTGGGTGCATGTACAGGCTCTTCGAGAATCATGTTGCCCGACGCGTCTACACCTTTGTAGACCTTGAGGTGGGCGAACTCGGGGACGAACTTTGCGATTGGGTCTGAGGGCTTCCACTTGCCTTCCTCGTAGAGGATCATCATGGCCACTCCGGTGACCGGCTTGGTCATGGAGTAAATACGGAAGATGGTGTCTGGGGTCATGGGCGTTCCCGACGCGACATCCTTCTTCCCGTATACCCGTTCCTCCTCGACCTTTCCGTGGCGGACCAGCAGCGTGACCAGGCCAGCGAGGACATTCTTGTCCACCTCGCCCTGCATGGCGACATGGAGGCGTTCGAGGCGCTCTGGAGAAAACCCGAGGCTGTCGGGCTTGTTTGCGGTGAAGAGGTTTGAGTTACCGGAGGATTGCGCGGAGCCGGGCTGGGCGAGGGCGATGGCAAACAGGGCGACAAGACAGACGGCGATACGTGCGAGCCGAATGTACAACATAGTCGTGCTCTCTTTCTGGGCAGTTGAAGACGGGAAACCTCTTCGAGAATGATACGGGCGTGTGCGGTGATGGGCAAGCGCCCGCGAGCCCGGTTGGATACCGGATGCTCATGATGAGTATGCGTGGGAAACTTAGAGTAGGCAGGTCTTCGGAATCGGAGCCTGTCGTTGCCAACTTGGAAACCCGAATACAACTGAACAGCGCAGGCCGAACCCTCATCCAACCTGACACGTCGGTAGCAGTCAGATATCCAGCGTAGAGTAAAGGCATGACAAGAAAGCTCTCACCTGGCGTGGTCCATAGCGTGCCAGCGGATTTACGAAGAGCCCTTGTTTCCGACCCTGCGGCGCAGACAGAGTGGGAAGATATTACCCCGCTGGCGCGCAATGAATGGATCTGTTGGGTTATCTCCGTTAAGAAGCCGGAAACAAGAAGGCAGCATGTCGAGAGGGTGTGCTCGGAGCTAAAAGAAGGAATGCGCAGACCGTGCTGTTGGCCCGGTTGCCCTCACCGTTAACGCAAGCGGAGGCAGCGCCTTGGCAGCGGTTACGAAGTCTCTGGGACAGCCTACCGGTGCCCCGCAAACCACGTTGTGTCATCAGAATTGTTGGCGTGCTAAGATGAACGGCCAATAGACGTAATGGTCAAATCCCCTTTCATCAGGAAATTCAGCCGGCGTAGCTTTATCCGTCTCGGGATGGGAGCCGCGCTCTCGGTTCCTGCGAATCGATTGTCGGGTCAGCAACAGGGGATGGGTGGGCGAACGGTAAAGGCCACGCCCAGAGGCACGCCCTCCGGTCGTCCCTTCAACGCACATTTCGTCGACGTTGCTGCAAGCGCGGGGCTGCGCGATCCGGTGATCTATGGCAACGAAGACACAGCAAACTACATCGTTGAGTCAACCGGATGCGGCTGCGCATTCATCGACTACGACAATGATGGGTGGATGGATATTGTTTGTTCTTTCCGGTACTCGTCTTAAAGGGGCCGCCCGAAGGCACCACGAATCGACTCTACAAAAACAAGCGGGACGGTACATTTACCGACGTCACCGAGAAAGCCGGGTTGCACTCGCTCGGGTGGGCTTGCGGCGTCTGCATCGGGGACTACAATAACGACGGTTTTGACGATATCTTCTGCACGCGATATGGGCAGAACAGCCTTTACCGGAACAACGGCGATGGAACGTTCACAGACGTAACCAAAGAGGCAGGTCTTTGGAACGATGAAGTCAGGTATGGCGCAGGCTGCACTTTCGTGGACTACAACCGCGACGGGCACCTAGATCTATTCGTATCGAATTATGTTGGTTTCAGCTTTGAACATGCAAGTTTGCCGGGCCAGGACTCTTACTGCCGCTGGAAGGGAATTCCGGTCGAGTGCGGACCTCGGGGGCTGAGAACTGGCAAACATTCCCTCTATCGAAATAATGGCAACGGAACATTCACCGACGTAACCAAGCAAGCGGGAATTGACAAGGCCCCGGCCACTTATGGCCTGACAGTCGTTGCGGCAGACCTGGACGAGGATGGCTGGCAGGATATTTACGTCGCCTCCGACTCCACTCCGAGCCTTCTGTTCATGAATAACCGGGATGGGACGTTTCGCGAAGAAGGCGTCCTGCGGGGTGTAGGGCTGAGTGAAGACGGCATGGAGCAAGCAGGCATGGGCGTCGGCGTGGGCGACTACGACCTGGACGGACATCTCGACCTTTTCAAAACCCATTTTCTCGATGACACCAATGTCCTTTATCACAACGATGGAAAGGGCAATTTCGAGGACGCTACGCGAACTGCACGCATCGGGGTTGAAACCCGATACATTTGCTGGGGAACAGGCATTGTTGATCTGGACAACGATGGCTTTCCGGATATCTTCATGGTTACCGGACATGTTTACCCGCAGATAGAAAAAACCCTGCCACAATTTCCCGACAGGACACCCCGCGCTGTCTTTCGGAATCTGGGTGACGGAACCTTTGAAGAGCTCATCGAAGACGCCGGCCCTGGCGTAGCAGCTCCTCATTGCAGCCGGGGATGTGCCTTCGGTGATTTCGACAACGACGGGGATGTCGACGTCCTGATTATCAATTTGAACGAGCCTCCTTCGTTGCTGCGCAATGATTTAAGCGGCAAAACGAATAATTGGATCAAGGTGAAATTAGAGGGCGTCAAGTCCAACCGCAGCGCAATCGGAGCCAGGGTACTCGTCCACTACGGAAACAAGACCCAGGCGCAAGCTGTTTTGAGCCAATCCAGTTTCTTTTCCTGTAACGATCCCCGTTTGCACTTCGGCCTGGGCAGTTTTAGCACCGTTGACGTTGATGTCTATTGGCCTGGCGGACTTCATGAAACGTTTAAGCAGCTTCCGGCAAATCAGCTTCTCACGCTTCGGGAGGGGATCGGGCAGGTGGCTAGTCAAGGCTGGAATCATTCGAGATAAATCGCTTTTCGAAATGACCTCCTCAGATTGCAGATTACATGCTTGATGACGTTCAATTTATATCCTTGACAACACTCATTTAATAGCCCTATAAGCCTCAGCATCGTTTAGTTACGTTCCCCAAGCTGGTTCTTTGAAAAATTTTTTGGAGGCAACCTGATGAACATCCGGAGGTCGGGGGTTCTTCTTGTGGCTGCTCTTGTCTGGACAGTCACTCCTGCAATCGTATTTGGCCAGAACGTGTACGGAAAGATATCTGGAGTCGTCTCGGATACATCCGGCGCTTCTGTTGGCCAAGCGACGCTGACGCTAACCAATTTGGATACCAACACCAAAAACCAGATAAAGTCTGACTCGTCCGGCAACTATTCTTTCGTGAATATCTTGCCGGGGCGATACAGAATTGAGACTGAGAAAAGCGGCTTTAAGGGTTTTGTCCGCGAACCAGTCATTGTGGAGATCGAAAGCGGGCTTAAGGTCGACATTGTCTTGCAGGTTGGTGCAGCTAGCGAGACGGTTGAGGTGACCGGTGAAGCGCCTTTACTCCAGCCGGAAACGAACTCCCTTGGGCAGGTCATCGAACAACGAACCGTCACGGATCTGCCACTTAATGGCCGTAACCCGATTGCCTTGACGGAACTGGTGCCCGGTGTTGTGCCTCAAGGTCAGCCTTCAGCCGGGAACTCCTCGACGGGTAACCCGGTAGGCGCCAATCCTTTTGCGCTTGGAGATTTTCAGATTGGCGGAGGGATGGCAGGTCAAAGCCAGATCCTGATTGACGGCGTCCCGACGAACGGCGCCTATCTGAACGTGGTCACGGTGATTCCAACCCAAGACGCCATTCAGGAATTCAAGGTCCAGACAAACAACCTGGGACCGGAATATGGCCGGTTTGCCGGCGGAGTCATCAACCTGACAACAAAATTCGGTACGAACCAGTTCCATGGTTCGTTCTACGAATTCATTCGCAACAAAGTGCTGAACGCGAATGACTACTTTGACAACAGAAATGGCGTCCTTCGGCCACCCTTTACGCAGAACCAATTTGGAGTCAATGGCGGGGGGCCTATTAAGCGGGACAAGTTGTTCTTCTTCGGAGCTTACGAAGGCTTCCGGCTCCGCAAGGGGAACCCGTTCGAGACATGGGTTCCTACCGATGCAGAGCGTAGTGGAGACTTTTCCAATGCTGGAACGAACCCAGGTGGCTCGGTATTCAACATCTACGATCCGATGACCAGCGCGAATTGCACCGGGAGTAACGGCAGCCCTTGCCGCACCCAGTTCGCATACAACGGCACAGCCAACGTCATCCCCCCGAGCCGGATCGACCCCACCGCGGCGTATATGGTGAAGACTTTCTTCCCTGAGCCGAACATTACCCCCAATGCCAACGGCAACTTTGCGGACAGCTACAGTTCCGGAGGCGATGTAAACCAGTACAACGGTCGCATCGACTTTCACCCGGGCCAGAAGCAGACGATCTTCGGGCGATATACGTACTCGCACATCCTCTCGCTTCCTGACGCCCCCTTCGGACAAATCTGTACCGATCGTTGCACGGAAACCACCACCGCTCACCAGGTGTCGCTGGGCGACACTATCCAGCTTTCCCCCAAGTCGGTTCTCGACCTTCACGTCGGCTACACGCGTTACGTTTACTTGCGCGTACCTCTCAGCGAAGGCATCGATTTGACGCCGTTTGGCCCCGCATGGCAGACGCTGGCACCTGAGATGACCTATACCCATATCCCGACAATGTGCGTATCTGACGCATCAGGCGACGACCGCTGGGGCGGCGGCTGGTGCGCGCAAGGCACGGGCAGCGGCATCGGCGCTTTCGACGACACCTGGAGCTTCGATCCGACATTCACAAGGCTTATGGGCAAACATACGCTCAAGGTCGGATTTGAATCTCGCATCCTCCGCAACAACTACTACCAGAGCAACGATCCCGCGGGGCTGTACCAGTTCAATGCCAAAACCACCGCGGCCAACCCGAACAACGTCGGCCTTGGCAACATAGGTTCCCAAGCCGGAGCGGGTGGGAACGGCTTCGCCTCGTTCCTTCTCGGTTACGGGGACAGCGGCAGCGTCACCGAGCCTGCCAAGACAGCCGATCAGAATCTTTACTGGGCGATTTATGGCGGCGATACTTGGAACCTCACCAAGAAGCTGATTCTCAATCTTGGTGCCCGTGTCGACCTGCAAGGGAATTGGACTGAGCGCTTCAATCGAATTGTGGTCTTAAATCAAAACGAGACGAGCCCATTGCTGGCAATGAGCAGTGCTGTGTCCACGGCGTTTCCAAACCTGAAGGGCGGATATGACCTCGTTGCTTCAAGCCGTCATTCAAGCCGCTCCGCCTTTCCCAACTGGAACCACGTGAGTCCGCGAATTGGAGTTTCATACCAGTTCGACCAGAACACGGTCGTCCGGACCGGCTACGGAATTTTCTACCTGCCGGTGGACGTTCGCTGGGATGATGCACCGCACAATCTGTTCATCAACTCCTTCGTCACGCCCTGGTTGACTTACTTGTCAGACGGAGTCACACCAAGGTTCCCGATCTCCAACCCGTTCCCGGCTTCCGTGGGCGGAATCACTCCACCGTTCGGCCGAAACCAGGCGTTGATCGATGTCCAAGGGAATGGAAACGGCGCGGCCGCATCCAATGGGGCCTTCAATGCTCCCTACGTTCAGCAGTGGAACCTGGACATTCAGAGGCAATTCCACGGAGATTTCCTGGTCGACGTTGCTTACGCAGGATCCAAAGGCACGCATTTGCCTGAGCACAGTCAGGACATCGATCAATTGCAGCCGCAATTCCTGCCTCAAAGCCAAGCAGACGTAACGGCACTGACACAGATTGTCAATAACCCGTTCGCCGGCAATTGCACGGGGTGCAGCGGCCCGGTGCAGTCTGGCGGCATGGGAACAAACGCGACCGTAAAAGCGGACCAATTGCTGGTGCCCTACCCGCAGTTCGACGGTATGTCTCTTGAGGAGCCGGATAACCGCAATTCGATTTATCACTCGATGCAGTTGAAGGTTCAGAAGCGCTTTGCGGGCGGCGCACAAGTGATGGCTAGCTACACCATCGCCAAGTTCATCGACAACACCAACTCGGAAATCAATTGGCTCGAGGCCGCCTCCCCAAGTTGGGGAGACGCCAACGCCTATAACCTCCGCGGAGAGCGTAGCCTCGATGGCTTCGACGTCCCGCAGAGACTCGTCATCGGCAGCGTTCTGGATTTGCCCATTGGGAAAGGCAAAGCAATTGGCGGCAACATGAACACCTTTGAAGACAAGGTTGTTGGCGGTTGGGGAGTCAATACGATCATCAGCTTCCAGAGTGGCTACCCGATTGGCGTCGGCGGCTGCCCGGGTGCGCTCAGCAACTCGGGCCTTCAGGACCCAGGTTGCGCCCGGCCGACAAGAACTGCCCTTTCGCACCTGTTGGGCGGTTCCAGAGCCCAGAAGATCCAGGAGTGGTACGACACATCAGTGTTCACCGCCGGTGATCCGACAAACTTCGGCTATGGTAGCGATTCGCGCGTCGAACCCAACATTCGTTCCGACGGCATCAAGAACTTCGACTTTGCCGGCTTCAAGAACACGAAGTTTGGTCCGGGTGAGCGACTCGGCTTCGAGTTCCGAGGCGAGTTCTTTAACCTCTTCAACCGAACGCAGTTTAATCCGCCCGCCGGGTGGGGTGGCACCATCGGGCAGGTGAGCGGCCAATACAATCTGCCGCGCGTCATTCAGTTTGCAGGACGAATAACCTTCTGACTCTCCTGCCTTCGTGTCCGGCGGGCTTCGGCCCGCCGGACACTATTTCTTTGGTATTCCTCTGTGCCTCTGGTTGCAATTCTTCGGTTGCTCGTCTAACAATCATCTTCTGACCAATTCGGATGATGATTTCGAAGGAGCTTCGGCTGTCTCCCTTTCCTTTTCGATTGCTTCCCTGCCCTGCGGCCCTGAGACTCGACAGGCCGGCATTTCCTCACATCAAAAGCGTCCCGCTTGCGCTGCTTGCGCTGCTGCTGCTAATACCACGATTGGCGAGCGGCCAATCGTCAGAGCAGGAGATTGAGACTTCGTTTCGCGCCGGTCAGGCGGCGCTCAAACAGGGTGATTTTCACCGCGCCGTCGAAGAATTCAAGAAGGTTCTCGCGCTGGATCCAAGCCTGCTCGAGGCGGAGGTCAACCTGGGCCTTGCTTACCAGAGTCTCCTCGATTATGGTGCGGCGGCCAATTCTCTGACCCGTTCCCTCCGTGAACGGCCAAATCTGCCCGGCCTCAATGTCATTGTCGGCATGGACTACCTTAAACTTGGCTCGCCGGAAAAAGCCGCTCCCTACCTCCGGCATGCGTTGGAACTCGATCCTTCTAGCCGTGACGCGCATGAAGCCATGGCGCTGTATTGCCTGACTCAAGACAACGTTCAAGGCGCGGCCGAGCAGTACCGCAAAGTTGCCGTCCTCAATCCAGACAAGCCCGAGGCCTTGTACAAAATTGGACACCAATATCTGGAGATGGCAGCACGCCTCGCGTATCGTGGTGCCCGTCTGTATCCGGAATCCCCATGGGGGCATCGATTCCTTGGCGATACGCTCTTTGAGCGCAACCGGTGGGAGGATGCTGAACGCGAATATCAGAAGGCTCTGGCGATAGAACCGAAACAATCCGGGTTGCATACGCTGCTTGGCGAATCTTATTTGCATGACGGAAAGTTGGATGAGGCAGAAGCTGAATTTCGCCAGGAACTCCAACTTGATTCGAGATTTGAGCGGGCCTGGCTTGGCTTGGCGAACATTCAACTGGTCAAGGGTCAGGCGGTCGAAGCTCTTGCGTCGGTGGGCTCCGTCTGGCAAAGCTCGCCCGAATTCCTGAAGTCGCACACGGAATTCCCCTGGATCGAACTCAACAGGGAGACGGCAGAGGCGTGCGTTTCGCGTCTGCACGACCAACCCGACGGGCCAGCGAAAAATTTTCTACTGGCCGCTCTCTACGCATCGATGAACGAAAACGCATCGTACGACAGCGCATCGCAGGCGTTCCAAAGCGACTTGGCAAAATTGGAACAGGCTGCAACGCAAGCACATCCGAATCCTGACTCCTGCAAGCTCCATCATTATTCGCAATGCATAGCCTGGCTTCAAAAAGCAAAGCCTCTGACCTCGCCGGGCTACCTTCAGCTGGGAAGAACATATTTTGTGTTGCAGCAATACGAACCCGCGGCTGAAGCCCTGGCGCAGGTACATGGCGACAAGAATGCAAACTCCGAAGCCAGTTACTGGCTGGAACGCGCTTATCAAGCATTAGGGGCAGATTCTTACGCTCAACTCGAATCTTCTTTCCCAGACTCGTGGCGAACGCACGCGTTACGCGCCGAAGGCTTCGCCCTTCGGCAGGATCATGACGACGCGATCAAGGAGTACGAGGCAGCGCTTCAACTGAGCCCGGACCAGGCGGAGCTTCACGAATCGCTTGGAGAGTTCTATCTCGACAGTCACTCTGACCCGGACGCGCAGCGCGAGCTGGTAAAGGCGGTGTCACTCGAACCTTCGCGCACCAAGACGCTCTATCTGCTCGGACGCCTGTACGTCCTCGATAACGAGAATGACAAGGCGGTGCCATTTCTCGAGCGTGCTCTGCGGCTTCAACCTAATCTGAATGAAGCCAGCGCTTTGCTGGGAACGGTATATATCCGGATGGGTAAATTCGCCGATGCAGTTCCGCGACTGGAGAGGGCGGCGCCGCTGGATCATATGGGCAACATCCATTATCAGTTGTTTCAGGCCTATCGAAAGCTCGGAGAAACCGAACTCGCCGAGAAGGCTTTGGCGCGCTCTCAGGAGATTCGTCGAAGCTCTCTTGAACACGATCAAGCCCTCATCATGGGATCTCGTCAAGCCGAAACTGAACCGCAGTGACCACGCTCTCGAAATCAGACAAATTATCTGCCGGACGACATTGGCGCGGGCCTCAGTGCGCAATACACCCGGTCAAGGTACAAAGTGCTCATTCGCCTTCACAACCCGGATGCGATGATCGGTGAACTTGTAATGGGCGCCGGGAATTTCGGTCCTGGGCATGTGGCAGGAGGCACAGTTTTGTCTGGATACCCGGCAGGCTTTGGCTCCGGCCTTTCCACCGCCATGGCATGCCTGGCACTTGGTGTCATAGTCAACCAGTTGTGTACTGGGTTCTGTGTGCGGATCGTGGCAGGCCAGGCAACTGATGCGCGCGTCGTCTGGGTCGTAGCACCGGCTGCTCCAAAGCCGGTAAGGCTGGAAGCGAACGTTATCGATATTGTAGTTTTCTTGAACCACGACGTCTGACCATGTCCGGTGGCAGCGGCCACAGAAGTTGGATGCCTGTTCAGCGCTGAGATTGCGCAGCTTGGCTAATGCGGCAGGCACGACGGGCTTGCCGCTTCCCTTGACCAGGGCCGCAAGATGCTCCTCAGTGGCTTCGTGACAATGACTGCACTGAACCCCCGGGGTCATCTTGTCCAACGCAAGCTGGTGGTCCGAGATCGCATTGGTTGCGTGACAACCGAAACAGCGCATCGCATCGTTCTGGCTCAACAGTTGGCCGGCGGCTTGATTGATGTCGACCGGGTGGGTGTCCTGCTGCCCGAGCGTTGGTCCAAGAGCATTGAGTTCCCTGAACCAGCTCATGCGGCTCTCGTAATACTTGCCGTCTTTCTCGAGGATGTAGGTTTGCCCCAGGGCAGAACTGACGCCCATGGCGCTGCGAATGGGCATCGTGACCGTCGCCGTGCCATCGGTAACGGAGTAGAGGCTTTGATCGCCCTTGGTTTCGATGCGATATGAGTATTTGCCATATGTCGCTGTCATCAGGGGGTGGCTGCTGAGAATCGGATCCTGCTCGACAGTTTCGAGCGCGTGCGCCATCTCAGTGGCAGGCTGCGTGCGCCCCTCCGCATGACACTTGGCGCAAGCCGTAGAACTCCCTTGGCCCGCTTGCGCCCAGACGAACGCAGGAGCCACAAACAGCAGCATGAGTTTCGAGAATATACGGCCCGGCAAATTCATCAAGGGAACCACGGATAGTCGATGCAACGCCAACTACTGGAGTCTAACCGTGCCCTTGAGTACTTCAAAAGTGAAATCCGCAGTGACAGATCATCCCTTCGCCGGTCACCTGGCACGATCGCAGGACGCACAAACTGAAAGCGGCTCCGATAGGGAACCGCCTCTTAAAGCAATGAGTCAGTTCGGATCACTTGCTGGCGATGTGCGCGCCGCTGTCGTTGGCGAATGCCTGCTCGTAGGTAGTTCGCAGATACTTGCGCGGATTCACCGGGACGTTGTGGACGCGCACCTCATAATGCAGGTGCGGGCCGGTAGCGCGACCGGACTGGCCGACGTATCCGATGACCTGCCCGCGCAGGACGTGCTGGCCGGGCACAACCGCAATCGCCGAGAGATGCCCGTACAAGGTCAGCAGGTCGTGGCCGTGGTCAAGCACCACTGTGCGCCCGTAACCCGAACCCATATTCTCGCCCGTCACGTCACCGTCCGCCGCAGCGCGTACCAGGGTTCCATTAGGAGCTTCAATATCGATGCCGGGATGAAATGCCCCTTCGCCGTTGATCGGATCTTCCCGTTCCCCAAAGCTGGAACCCACGCGCCCTTCAACCGGCCAGATCGACGGTGCATCGGCAAGCTGCGTCCAGTCGCCGAGGAAACTCGACGTCAGGCCGCCCTGGAGTGCGCGCGTTACGCTGCCAGACATCGCCTGGTCACGCAGTGCGTAGAACTGGTCGAAGGTCATCTTCACGTCTTGCGCGCTGACGTCGTCTTTCGCCACAAGGCTCGTGGGCGTGGGCGCCGCTGCGGCAGTGGCCGCCGAAGCCTTCGCTGGAATCACCTTGTGCTGGGTCAGTCCGTAGAGCGCCGTCACTTCGCTGGCCAGTGCGCCCAGCGATGCCACCTGCACATCGCGGTCGTGCGCCACCTGCGCAAGCTGGCTGTAATCCTTGCGCAGCTTCTGGTTGTCTTCTCTGACCTGGTTGAATCGCTCGGTCTTGAGGAGCATACGCGTGTAGGAGCCGGCCAGCCCCGCAATGGTGAATGCACCCACCAGCGCAGCGGCGACAAATCCGTACACGTACTGCAGAGGAAGCGGTATCTTCCTTACCCGACCATCTTCATCTCTGGCAACAAAAAGTATGTAATAGCGTTTTCGCAGCATGGTCCTGCTTTCAATCAACAAATTGCAAGGTGCTACTCGCCGCGTAGCCAGTGAATTACAACGTACGCAGGTGCCCGGGGGAGCCCTGCCTTTACTAAACTCTGCACGCCCTTGGAGGAGCGCATCTTCTTGAACGTTGGTACAGGCTAGCAGCCACCCCCTTGCGGGGTCAACGAAATCCATCGGAAATCGCGCTTGAACTTCGATTTAGGTCTGGGTTCAACTCTTCCCCAAAGTAACGAATTTTGGCCGCCACTATGACCGCTTACCATATTCTCAATAAGATGCGCCGCCTGCGAAACCCGTTGACCCAGGACGTCGACAACGGCGAGCTCGCCCTGCTCGAACGGATTCGCCGCCATGCTGCCCGATCGAGCGGAAAAGAACTGCGCCTCGGCATTGGCGATGATTGCGCGCTAATCCGGATCAAACCGGGCGAAGAAATTGCGATAACGACCGATTTATCGATCGCAGGACGGCATTTCCGCCTGGAATGGCACCCGCCTGAAGTTGTGGGCCACCGGACCCTTGCCCGGGGCCTGAGCGACATTGCCGCCATGGGCGCCCGCCCCGTCGCCGCCTTCCTTTCGTTGGGCTTGCCGCGCGAACTGACCCTGAAAAAGGGAAACAGGCCGCCCTGGATTGACGGCTTCCTCGACGGCTTTCTCGCCCTTGCTGCAAAGCACAAGACGCCGCTCGCCGGGGGAGACCTCGCACAATCGCCACTGGCGGCAGCCGACATCGTGCTCGTCGGGGCGGTGCCGCGGGCGAAAGCGCTTCTGCGATCCGGTGCGCGTCCGGGGGATCTTCTCTACGTAACCGGTGCCCTTGGCGGAGCGGCCGCGGGACTCGACCAACTGAAAAAGCGCAATCCGAAAACTCCCTCGAGAGACGCCAAAGCCAGTAGCCCGGGGGACGGCCTGGCTCAGCACCTGTGGCCTCAGCCCCGGATTCCGCAGGGCCTGTGGCTCAGCCGGAGAGGCGCGGCCACAGCTGCCATCGACATCAGCGACGGCCTTTCCACCGATCTGGACCACCTCTGCGTAGAGTCCGAAGTCTCCGCCGAAGTTGTGGCCGCGTCGCTGCCTGTCTACCCGGGTGCGTCTCTGGAAGAAGCTCTCCACGGAGGCGAGGACTACGAACTTCTCTTTTCGGCTACAGCCGGCACTCGCATACCCCGTTGCATCGCCAACGTCCCCGTCACCCCGATCGGCAGAATCGTGAAGGCGCGTGCGCTGCAACCCAGAATCGTCCTGCTGACCTCAACAGGCCGGCAGCCTCTTTCCTGCCGGGGCTGGCAGCACTTCTCCTGAAAGGTTCCTCCGTTCATCAGAACCGCTGTTAGTGATTAACTTTCCTTGAGATAGCAGACTATTATCGAAAGTGTTATGGACAGCGGAACGATACGTGTGCGCTTTGCGCCCTCCCCAACGGGCCTTTTGCATGTCGGCAACGCGCGGACCGCGCTTTTCAATTGGATGTTTGCCAGGCGCATGGGGGGAAAGTTGATCCTGCGCATTGAAGACACCGACCTTGAGCGTTCGAAATCTACCTATGAGAAGCAGTTGATCGAGGACCTCGTCTGGCTCGGTCTTAACTGGGACGAAGGACCGAACGAAAATGATCCCGGTGAGAAAGGCGAGTTCGGACCCTACCGCCAGTCGAAGCGGCTCGAGATCTACACGTCGAACACGGCCCAGCTGCTGGCCGAGGGCAAGGCTTACCGCTGCTTCTGCACCGCCGAGGAACTGGAAGAAGAGCGCAGGCAAGCCATTGCAGCGCAACGTCCGCAGATCTACAGCGGAAAATGCCGAAACCTGAACAAAGCGGAAATCAAGGAGAATCTGCTGCGGGGCAAGACCTACACGGTGCGTCTCAAGATTCCCGATCACACCATCCGGTTTCACGATGTCATTCGCGGTGACCTCGAGTTTGCTCCGGAAACAGTAAGCGATCCCATTCTCGTTCGATCGGCGCAGGGCGGAACGGCGGGAGCGAACCCCGGCGTGCCGGTCTATAACTACGTGGTTACAGTCGACGACGCGCTCATGGGCATCACCCACGTAATCCGCGGCGACGACCACATTTCAAACACGCCCAAGCAGGTCGCGGTCTATGAGGCATTCGGCTGGAAGGTACCCGAGTTCGCGCATCTCCCCACCATCCTAGGACAAGACCGCGAGCGGCTCTCCAAGCGCCATGGCGCCACTTCGATGTCAAGCTTCCGCGAAATGGGCTACCTGCCCGAGGCTCTCGTCAACTATCTCGCACTCCTGGGTTGGGGCGCGGAAGACGGCAGAAGCGAAACCTTTTCTCCCGATCAGCTGGTGCACGTTTTTTCCCTGGAACGGGTAACGCCGGACCCCGCGATCTTCGACTTCGAAAAGCTGAACAGCCTGAACCGTCACTATATGGAAAAAGCGCCGCCCGTGCGACTGGCAGCGCTTTGCTGGGACTACTTTGGCGGGCTGCTGCCGGAAAAAGAACTGGCTTCCGATGCCGTGCTCGTCTGGTTCTTTTACCTGATTTCATTTTTTCTCCCATCCGTAAGTCGTCTCGATGAAATCCCCGCGAAGGCGGCATTCATCTTCCACATGGATGCCAACCTTGCGCGAGCCGACCAGGAGAACGCAGCCATGCTTGCAGCCGAATCCGCACATATCGTGCTTGCGGAACTCGCCAATCACGTGCGCGCTCACGCCGGCCCCGTAGAGCCCTCAGATTTCTCCGCGTGGCTGAATGAGGTGAAAGAAGCTACCGGGGCCCAGGGCGCGGAACTCGACAATCCAGTGCGCATCGCGTTGACCGGTTCGTATTCAGGGCCGGATTTCGACAAGCTCATCCCCCTTATCGAGCAGGGAGCAGCCCTTAGTCTCGGAATTCCCAACGTGCGCCAGCGTCTCGACCAGTTCATCGGGGTCTGATTGAACAACATCTTCTGGATCAGGGATACCGGCCTCGCCATCGTCATGCGCCCGCGTGGCGACGATTCCCTCCAGGATGATCTCAGCCGGTTGAAGAACGGCGGAATTCAGACACTGCTTTCCACCGTTGAGGATTGGGAAGCCGGAATGCTCGGGCTCGCCAACGAGCGCGCGATTGCCGAAGGGCTTGGCCTCCATTTCATCTCCTATCCCATGCAGGATCGCTCAACCCCTCCGCATCGGGAAAACTTCAAGCGCTTTGTGTTGAGCCTGGCGCACCGTTTGCAGAGCGGCGAGAAAATCGGCGTGCATTGCCGCGGGTGCATCGGCCGATCGACCGTAGTGACGGCCTCGACGCTGATCACGATGGGATGGTCCGCGATCGACGCGCTGGATGCCATTGAGATCGCCCGTGGGTGCTCCGTGCCGGACACCGAGGAGCAGCGGGAATGGATCATGGCATTCGGAGACGCACCATGAGCTCTCCCCACTCAGACTTCAGCTTTCCCCGTAGCTGGCAGGCGGAGATTCTTCCCGCTCGGCCCCTCATCCTGCCTGCGCGCCATTTCGTCTATCCGCGCGAAGTCGAGGAGGTGGAGCGCGGGGCACTCGAAGTCCTGATCCATCCGCCCTTGCCTGCCCGGCCCGATCTGCCTGGAGCCCAGCCCTTCCTTGCCTCCTGCGCCCTGGGATTTCGCGATCCCGTAGTCCCCACGGGAATCTGGTCGACTCCAAATTCCAAAGACATTTGCGCCGTCTCCGGGGGCTATGGATACATCATCGACACAGCCGCGCCGGAGCAGTTCACGATGCTACCCTACCGGCCCGTGCTCCAGGTCATTCCAGTTCCGACGCAAGGTTTGCTTCTGTTCGTTGACCATCGCGCGATTCTGGCGTGGAGCGCGCGCGGCGAAGCCTGGCAATCGCCCAAGCTTTCCGATGAAGGCGTGTCTATTACCGCGGTGGACGGCGACCAGCTCCACGGAATGGGCTGGAACATGATAACCGACAAGGAAACGCCGTTCACCCTGGATTTGCAAAGCGGTGTTCTAATCAACGCATAGTTTCCCGTGAGGAATGATCGATGAGTCTTCTTGGCGACGTCGAGCTGAAGACTACGGAACTCCCGGATGATGCACTGGAGTTCACCGTTACGCGCGAGAACAGACTCCTTGAGATCGTAGGCATTCCAGCCATCACGATCATCGTTATGTGGGCGTTCTTCTGGCGCACGGGCAATCTTTGGCTTCGCTTCATTTCCGGTTCCGCAGTGGGATTTACGATTCTCGTCGCCTTCGCAAATTGGATCCAGGGAGGCGAAACCAAACTCTGCGTAACACTCGACGGTGTGACAGCCGAAGGAAATCTCCGGCAGCTCTTCTCCACATCAATCAGCGTTGCAATCGCGGACATCTCCTCAATCGGCTTTTATGACGGCGGTGGAGACGGCGGCATCCCCGGTCTTTACGTGCGCCACGGCTGGAGATTCCTGCCCGTACTTCCATATATCAGCCAGGAGCAATCGCAATTGGTGGTGGATGCAATCACCAAGAAGTTCCCCGGGATTCCCGCGGAAAGTACATTGAATCCTTACTTGTTTGGAGACGGCGGAAGATTGACAAGCCTCGGCCTTTCCAAATCGCGCAATAAAGGCGCGAGCAGCCACGAATAGACTTTTGTAGCTCTGCAGCGTGATTGGTCCTTGTTGCCGCGAAGCATTCGCGGTAAATCAGGAAACTCGTGAGCTGGAGCAAATCGATTCGTACCCTGCGTACACCCCGTCAAACACGGAATCCCAACTTGCCGTAAGCGCGTAAGCTCGAGCGGCGCGGCGCATCTCGCCAAGCTGCACGGGATTGCCGAGGATCTCCGCAATTAACAATGCAAATTCCCCATCCGGCGCGATTCGTCCTGTAACACCATCGCGCACGATGCTCGCCGGGCCGCCCTCCGGCGTAACGATCGCCGGAACCCCACTGGCCAGGGCCTCCAGGACCACGTTGCCGTACGTATCTGTGTGCGAGGGAAAGATGAAAAGGTCCATGTTGGCGTAGGCAGTCGCCAGCGCCTCGCCGCGCAGAACTCCGGTGAACTCGGCGCGCGGCATATGTCTTCGCAGCCACGATTCCTCCGCGCCATGTCCGACGACTAGGAACCTGAAGCGCCGCTGGCCTGCTTCTTCCAGTTCGCGCTGTACCCTTGCCAGCAGGCAAACATTCTTCTCCACCGAAAGTCTCCCAACATAACCGAGAACAAAATCCTCATCGTCACTGCGGCGTGTCCGCTTGCGCGGATCAAACAACGCGGAATCGACGCCGCGAGGCATCAGGTAGCAGGGGCGTCCCGTCGCACCTTCGAGAACCTTGCACAGCCCGGGATTCGGCGCAAACAGAACCTGTGCTGCGGAGTAGAACGTGGTTGCAATCGACATCGCGCAGCTCTCGATCGTGCGCCCCGCAAAAGCTGCATGCCGCCGCGGCAACTTGCGCAGCAGCTGCGTGAACCGCCGACCTGCATATTCATGCACATTCGTGTGCCAGCTTGCCGCCAGCGGAACCTTGTATCGATACGCGAGAGCCGCGCCCAGCGCGCCGATTTCGCTCGGCCCGGTGATATGGATCAGGCTGGGATTGAAGCGATCGAGCGTCTCAGTGATGAGCGGCAGGTGGCGCGGATACGCCGGATCGAAGCTCAGGTCTTTTTCAAGCGGAATGGACAAGAACCCCCGCGGAAGCTCCAGCGACCACGCATTCCCGGCTTCCTCGAACTGCGAATGCCGGTTTCCTGCACGCACGCATAAAAATGGCAGGTTTCGCTGTCGGGCAAACGCTTCAAAGTGCCGGCTGGTGTGGGCAACGCCGTTCACTTCGTGAAATGAATCCGGAAAATATGCCACCCGCGGCGTGGGCGCGACCATTCATTCGACCCCGGATCCCATCGTTCGGACTCGGATATCAGCTCTCCTGCTCGCCCAGGGCCAGCCGCAGTTGCCCCGCATCGTTCCATGCCATCCGCAGGCCGTCTGAAACCGGCCCCTTGCCCAGCATCTGCACTGCCTTGATGGTCCAGTGAATGGAAAACGGCGCATGGCCCTTGGGCCAGATTTCACTCAATGGCCGGATGACCCCATTCGCGTCCGGGTGATAGGCGCGTTCATCCCACGTCCGCGAACCTTGCGGAAAGTCAGGGTAGTCGCGAATCGCATCGAGAGTGGATTGGAGCAGCCGATGCTTCCACGGCTCCGCGTATTGAGGCATAAAGAGAATGTGGCTCTGCCGCTGGCGCCGAATTTCGTGCACGAACTCCGTGAAGCTCGCCGCATTGGTCAGATTGATGTTCGCATTCGGTTCGACGCCGTGGCGATCTCCGCCGCTGATCAGCACCATGTTCCACTGCTGCGCAAGCCGGCGCGTCGCGCGATTTTCCTCCCAGTTGCGAAGCCCGTTCAACTCCAGCGCATGCAGCCAGGCGCCGTATTTCTGCAGGAATTCGTTCACCAGGAACTGATGTTTCTCTCCACCGATCAGAAAGAGATCCCACATCGGGTGATTGAACACCACCAGCACGTTCGGCTCCTCATGGAGCGCAAACAGGATCTCTTTGAGACGCTCATCGTTGGGATTGGCCGTGAATTCCCCAAGCGTGCGCATCCATTGCTTCGCGCGTCCGGAGGGCAGATTGTGAACACCGAGATGGAAATCCTGGACCCCGCCGTAGGGAACGCTCCACTCCACCGAAACAGGAATCCGCCGCGCGCTCGGTATGGTGCGCAGCAACATGGGCGCTGCAATATTGTCGTGGTCCGTGATGGAAACCATCGAATTGAGCTCCAGCTTTTCGATCTGCCGGCTCTCCAGGTCAAATGCAAGCCGCGGAGTCATCGGCGGTGTCCAGTAACTCGCGGCATAGTCCACGCGCAATCCAAATTTCGTTTTGGCACGTTGCTCCAGGCGTGCAAGCAGCGGACGGATTACCGCGTATTTGCACCCCAGGTTGGCAAGAAAATCGAGAGTTTCTTTCGATTGGTTGGTGTGACTGTGCAAAGAGACGCCTGTGCGGAATCCCTTGGGTGCGTTTTGGTCGCGCCACAGGTATGAGACGGTCGAATCGGCCATTTCCCCTCCTCATTCGCGATCTGCACTGGTTTCTTACACTCCAGTATTGGACAGATCGTGTCAACGGCACATTAAGAGAGGAAGAATTGCACTTCAATTAGTGCATCGCACCAAGTGAGTAATAGCGGCCATTTTCGGCCTGCAAACGACTCATAAGCAACCGTTTGGTTGCAAATTTGGCAACCTGGCGGTTGCATTTCCCGGTCCGCTACGTGTTCGTTTTTGCCATCTCCGGACCCAGAAAATCCTCGAAAGTCGCGCCCGGCATCAAGTCATGGGGTGCCTGCTCCGCTGCCGCATTGGCCTCCGGGATCAGGTAGTTTTCCGTTAGACCGTTGCGCAGGAATTCAAAGGCCTCTTCCGGCGTATCGGCGTATTGGAACAGCTCGATGTCCTTGGGTGAAATGGCCCCGGTGTCGACCAGTACATCGAGATTGAAGACCTTCTTCCAGTAGTCCGATCCGTAAACCACGACCGTGATCTTCTTTGCAAGCTTGTGCGTTTGCGCCAAGGTAAGGATCTCGAACATCTCGTCAAGCGTCCCGAATCCCCCGGGAAAAACCACCAGTGCCTTCGCCATGTAGGCAAACCACAGCTTGCGCATGAAGAAGTAATGAAACTCAAAGTTGAGCGAAGGCGTGATGTACGGATTGGGCGACTGTTCGAAGGGCAGGCGAATATTCATTCCGATGGTCTTGCCGCCGGCCTCGTAGGCGCCGCGATTGGCGGCTTCCATGATGCCCGGGCCTCCGCCCGAGGTGACGACGAAACGATGGCGCCGCGAGGGAATCTTGGCAGCCCAGCGCGTGAGCATCTGCGCCAAACGGCGTGCATCTTCGTAGTACCGCGCCATCGCCACGGCGGCTACGGCGCGCTTGCGCTGTAGATCGCTGGCTTTTCCGGCTGCAATGTCCGGTATGCTCGCGGGTTGCTCCTCGCTCGGCGCGGCATGGCGGGAGCCGGTATTGTCGAGCAGTTCAAGCTCATGATCGGCCTCTTCCCGCCCGCGAAAACGTGCCGATCCGAAAAAAACGACCGTGTCCTGGATATGCTCGCGACGAAAACGCGCCAGCGGCTCCATGTACTCGGCGACAATCCTGATCAGCCGGCCGTCCGGACCGTTGAGAAACGTCGGATTCTCATACGCCAGCGGCGCGGTGGCAAGCGGGGGCGGCGCGCCATTCGCGGCGATTCCGGCCGCAGGCGATGCCGTTACCGGGGATGTCGTGCCTGACGATGTCGCGCCTGGGGATGTGGTCTTGCTCTCGGCTGTCGGACCTGCACCAGCTGTCGCCTGGTCTGCGTTTGCTGATGGCTGTTTCCTGTCTTCCATGCTCTTACCCATTTCGATGCCGGATCGCGTCTTGTATCGCAATCCAGATATTCAGCAGTCCCAGTCCCGAGATGATTCCGCGCACCGCGCCGTTCGCCGCATAAATCGCCAGCGTCGGGAACTGCACGAAGATCGGGTTTTGATCCCAGAAAAGCTGCGACCATGGCGCATAGCAAATGGCCAGCCCGATATACATCCTCAACAGGACGCGGAGGTACAGTTCCATCCGCACCAGCCACGGGGGGATCCGCTGCTGGGGATGAGTGGCTGCGGGTTCCTGCCCCGACTCTGGATCCGGTGTAGAACTCATCAACGTTCCTGGGGCGGGAGTAGGGCTTGGGTGCATGCTGCTCGTGAATTCCGGCTGGTTTGACATTCTCCAGGGCCTGAGCAAGTTTCACAAAGTCCGCCGTTTGCCGAGTGTGGGCCTCGGCAAGCCGGGGTCCAGGGATTTCGATCGCGGCGAAGGCCGATGATGAAACTTGCCTTATAACGCTGCCCCCGAACTCCTGCCGATTCACGGTCTCAGGGACGCCGTATTGAAACGGTAACACAGTGGGCAGGGTGCTTCGTTCCCTCACGATTTCGAGCGCGGATTCTCATGATTGCAAGCCAACCTGGGACCGGCGTATTTTGTTGCTGTACGCGACTTCGGCCGCCCCAGGGAGTCTGTCATGAAACGCCTCGTTGTATGTAGCGCTCTCCTGCTCACTTCATTGACGTTAGCCGCCCAGAATGGTGACAAAACCAACACCCTGACCCAGATTCGAATCCTTCCGCCAAACAGCGCCGCAACCTGTCCCGTCAACATGAGCGCCCGCCAGGGCGTCTGGGACCACACCATCAAGGTTCGACAGGGCGAACAGCAGCGCCCCCCCCAGCCCTTCGGCCAGCGGATTCTCCTTACGCTCGCGGATGCGCACCCGGCGCGGATCGTCTCGGCAACCGTCACCGTCCACGGGACGACAGGAAAGAATCACATGCTTCAGGCCGTTGACTCAGCCTCCGGCGCCAACGCAACCACGACCCTCACGGCTGCATTTACAAAGCAAGGCGACGGCAGCGTCTCCGCAGACATCTACGTCCCCGGCTTTACTTCCGTCACTTCGCTTGAATTGCGGCAAGTCTCCTACGCCGACGGTTCGACTTTGAAGATCAATGGCTCGAACGCCTGCCGGGTAGCTCCCGATCCGATGATGCTGATCGCCGCCCACTGATTTCTATTGGCTCGGCGGCTCTGCCGGCCTGGAGTGCGACCCCGTGCTCCCGTCCGTCATACCCAGCGCCCACTTGATCGCCTCGAAGTACATCTTGCGAATGTCAGGATCGCTCCACGCCTCCTCGGTATGCCCAAGCGTCGAGTAGAAGACCCGCCCCTTGCCATACATCTTGCTCCAGGCCACCGCAAAGTCGTGGTCCGTACGGTGGATGCGCGGATTGTTTGAGTAGTCGAGCCGGCTCGCGTCGAGGCTCAGAAGCACATTCACCTTGTCGCGCGACCACGCCTTGGGCTGGTAAATCTCGTCGTATTTCACGAACGATCTGGGAAAATGACGCACCGCCGGAAAGTCTGGAGCCTCATTGATGATCGGCGCATTGAATGTGCTCCACGGATGCTGATCGAACCAGCCGCCGATCATCTCTCCATACTCCGGCCAGTTGTAATTGGTGTCGAGCGCCGCATGGATCCCCACAAACCCCTTGCCATCGTCATGGATGAACGACATCATGTCGCTCTTCTGGTCGGCATCCATATCGAGTTCGCCCGTGGTGCTGGTGAACACAATCAGGTCAAAGTAGTTCAGGTTTTTCGCGTTCCTGCCCAGGTTCTTTTTCGTGAGCAGTTCGGTGTCGGTCCGCAACGTAGCATCCCACAGGGCGCTCTCGCGGCCCATGTTGTAGACCGCGACCATCGCCGCCGAGACAGAGTCGTGCTCAAATCCCTTGGTCTGGCCGATCACCAGCACATGTTTCATGTGCACCTGCTTGGCGGAGGGCGCAGGTGGAACCGCGCCCTGGCCCGACAACTGCACTGAACCACTCAAAACAACCGTCGCGACAAAAAGAAAAATCGAGCCAGCCCAGCGGATTCCGGAAAAGCGCACGTGATTCCCTCCGCAGGCAATTATCGGCGATGGAGGTTCGGATTTGCTGTTATTCGTGCGCCCCGTGCTTTCTCAGAAGGTCCGCCCACTTGTGATCGTCCATCCCCATCGCATAGGTCAATGGGCGTTTTTCGCTCTGATCCTTCGCATTCACATCGGCGCCGCGATCCACAATAAGCTGAATCAAGCTGGTGAACTGAAGTTGCAGCGCACAATCCAGAATCGTATCGCCGTATGCGTCCGCTGCATTCACATTGGCTCCGTGATCCAACAGGAACTGGACGTCTTCCTTCTGGTCGCGCATCACAGCCCATAACAACGGCGTGGCGCCGCTCGCGGCCTGCGCATTCACGTCCGCTCCCTTGCCCACCAGAAGTTCCACCATCTTCTTGTGGTTGGTTGAGAACTCCGCAAGATCCAGGGGCGTGTAGCCGTTCTTCATGTCCCGCTGATCGACTCCATGCGCACTCAGAAGAACCACTGGGTCCTGATGGTTGTTGCTGGACATCTGCTGCCAGTAATCGCCCGGCGTGTACGGACCGTAGTTGTTCTTGGCATTGACGTCCGCACCGGCTTCAAGCAGGACCTGCGCCGCTTCAACCTGGCCGTGAAGCGCCGCAAGGTGCAGAGGCGTATCGCCGCTCTTGTCTTTCGCTGCAAATGCCTTGGGGTCCGCCTGCAAGATGGCTTTCACCCTCTTTACGTCGCCCTTGCGAGCAGCATCGTGAATCGGGTCAGCCAGGGCAAAGGTCGCTCCGCCCATGAGCAAAAGCAGCGCCGCCAGGCAAAACAGCCGGCACGAGCACTGCGAACGAAGGAATGTGTACGTTTCCATTGGCTCTCCACTTGTAGAAAAAATGGCTTTGAAAATTCCGGATCATTCTATCGGAATCCGGCCTCAACCGTCGGTGACAAAATCTTTGCCTGATCTTCGCGTGGCATTACGCAAAACCTTGCGCAGCAAGCCAAAACACCCGTCCTCGCTCCCAAGGTAATGTGACTTGTGTGTTACTAAAGTCCTCTTGGAGGTGAATTCTCGTACTGAATTCACGGTAGGATGATGCGAGCCGCAGAATTATTTCTTTCAGTGGGATGGAGCCAAGACGTGAACGCTTCTGAAGACACAAAGTGCGGGCCCAGCGTTGTCACCGCATCGCTGCAAACCCTAACCGAACAGGCAAAAGTCTGCCACCAGAAAATTGATCTCCTGGAGGCAGGCCAGAGCTTCAATCGTGGCGAGATTCTCGTGGAAGTCGGCAAGCTTCTGGACGCTTGTCAGGACCTCCGTGACGCGATCCTCTCTGAAGACAGCACCACCGCCTGGACGACCAGGGCCGAGTTAGCCACCCTGATTAGCCGGCTCGAAGACACGGCTGCAAAGAGACGCCGATACCTTGATCTGGCCCAGACGCTGGCCAACGGCACGGTTATGCACCGCCGCGAGCGCACGCGACTGGAGCGCCTGGCGCTTCGCGACATCGCTGTTGCGGAACTGATGGAGATTTCAGAACGCCCCGCTCCGCCTGAGCTGCCTGGCCCTTCCGTGGAGAGCTGGATGGAGTGGGCCTGCGGCCTCGAGGATGAAACCAATGGACCGGAACTGCAGAAACTGAAGGCAAACTTCCCGCGCCTGGATGACTTCATCCGCCAATTGGAAATCGACTGGTGGCACGAAGGTTCGACTTCCGCAGACGACCGGCGGGGATCCGTTGCAACGGTCAAGCCCATTGCCAGAAACGGCTCCAACGGCACGCATCTCATCGGCAGCAACGACAATTTCTTCCCCAGGCAGCCAGTTGCAGAGGAGAGCTCCGCCGTTCCGCCTCTGTCCGTCGCGACCGACACGATCGAAGAGAAAGCCCCGGCTATCGAAGAACCGACAGCTCAGGTTGCCAGTGAAGATTTCCCGGGGGCCGAGGAAGAGCTCCCCGAGTCGGAAACGCCAATTTTGTTTGATCCAGCCTCGCCGGCGGGAGAAGTCGAGATTCCTGACGAGATGTTGAGGCCGACGCGGAAGGGCAAGGTCTCCTTGTTTCCCTGGGAGCAGGTTGACCAGTTTACGAGCTACATTGAGAAGGCAAGGGTCGAGCGGAAAGACTCTCGGACGATTCGCACCCTCCTCGCTGTGTCGCAGTGGCTCGACCCCATTGAGCACAACCCAGTGTTGCATCACAAGTGCGGCATTCGCGCGCTGACGGGCTATGCGGGCACGTCCGAGGCATCGATCCTTGCCCCCAAGGACGTAATGCAGGCCGTCGCGATGGATGATGGGCTGCCGCTCTTTACAGGCGGAGCCGACCTGTTGCGCTGGGGACTGTTGCAGCCTTCGGAGCGGAACTTCCAGGGCATTGCCTCGGTGAGCCGTCTCAGCCCCGAACACCTGAAAGCCTGGTTCAGCGAGTTGTACCGGATCGCTCTCTCAGACAAGCAGATCGACGACATCTACAACCTGACCTCCGGCGTTCCTTACCTGGTAGGCGAATTGCACAAGCTCGTGATCCCCTTCCCGGATGATCCTCCGACGTGGCTCGGACTGGCTCGCTGGATGGAGATCAAGTCGCAGTTCGAAAAGCAGATTCCCGACATCGCCCACGAACTCAAGAAGGGCATTCCGGCCGTTCGCCTGACCGATCGCGAGATCTCCCTCCTCAACATGGTGGTCATTGTCAGCGGCGACTCGACTCGCGAAACGATTCTTGCGAATCTGTCCGAAAACTGGGGGCGCTATCAGCACTCCGAGTACCGCGCGCTAAGCTCGCGGGATGAAGTGAGTCTGGCAGTTCTGCTCGAACTCGGGTTGTTGCCGAAGCGAAATGTCACCGGAGCCGCGCCTTCCCGGTGTCTCGTCCCCGTGAAGCACGACGACGCAATCCGCAAGCTCGTTGAACATCTGTAAACACCTCAACCCAACCCAGGGGGCAAACGGCGCCACGCTGTTTGCCCTTTTTTTATGAGATGAGAAGCTTCCCTCCCGCACTCTGAACTTCGCCGCAACATTCCCATTGCCCCAGAACAGAATCCAATGCTGCCGTTCTTTGCGGGGTTATCCTGTCCAAGGCTATGCACCAACCGAATCGCTTCTCCGCTGCTTTCCTCGCCCTGGCCTTTGCCCTGACCACCTCAACGGTCTCTGCCGCGCAGCAGGCAGCCCCAAACGCGCTCTCATACCGCGGTGAGCAACCAGTCCGCGCACAACACGGCATGGTGGTCAGCGTGCATCACCTGGCGTCGGATGCAGGCGTCGAGATCCTCCGCGCCGGCGGCAACGCGGTTGATGCAGCGGTGGCCACCGGCTTCGCCCTCGCGGTTGTGCATCCCATCGCCGGCAACCTCGGAGGCGGCGGATTCCTTCTCCTGCGCACCCACGACGGCAAATCCACCTTCATCGACTACCGCGAAAAGGCTCCCCTCGCCGCAACCGAAACCATGTACCTTGACGCGCAAGGCAACGTGATTCCGGACGCCAGCGTGATCGGCTATCGCTCCATCGCAACACCCGGTTCCGTAGCCGGCCTCGCCTACGCGGAAAAAAAGTACGGCAAACTTGGCCTCAAGCGCGTAATGGCGCCGGCGATCAGCCTTGCCCGCGATGGCTTTGCGCTTACTCCAGAAGAGGCCCACGAGCTCACCGATCCCGATCTCTCGCGCTTCCCTGAATCACGCCTCCTGTTTCAGCGCAACGGAACCTATTACCGCAGCGGCGAAACCTTCCAGCAGCCCGAGCTAGCGCGCACCCTGGAGCGTATCGCCGCCGATCCCGCCGACTTCTATCACGGCAAAATGGCGCATGAACTCGTCGATAACCTCAAGAAGGGCGGCGCGCTCGTCACACTTGACGACCTGGCACAATACAACGTCGTCGAACGCGCCCCGGTCGTCGGCACATACCACGACTACACCATCATCAGCGCACCGCCTCCCTCGTCTGGCGGAGTCGTCCTGCTCAGTGCGCTGAACATCCTCGAAAGCTACGACCTCTCCAGCCTCGGCGACCGCAGCGCCGGCTGGATCCATCTTGCCACCGAGGCCTATCGCCGCGCCTACATGGATCGCGCCGATTATCTCGGCGACCCTGACTACAATCAGATTCCCGTCGCCGAACTCACCGCAAAGAAATACGCAGAGGCCTGGCGCACCAGCATCCAGCCCGATGAGGCCAGTCCCAGTGCAACGCTCCAGCGTCCCGCCGGATTCCTGCCGCCCGCGCCAACTACCGCTGGACAGCGCCACGAGTCTCCCGACACGACGCACTACTCCGTCGTCGACGCCGATGGCAACGCGGTTGCTGTGACGACCACCCTGAACGACAGCTTCGGCTCGCACGTCACCGCCGGATCTCTCGGCTTTCTCCTGAACGATGAGATGGACGACTTTGCTTCCAAGGCAGGAGTGCCCAATATGTTCGGCCTCATCCAGGGTCCGGCAAACGCCATCGCGCCCGGTAAACGCCCGCTTGAGTTCCATGACCCCAACCATCGTCCTCGAAGATGGCAAGCTGCGCTATGTGCTGGGATCTCCCGGCGGTGCGCGCATCATCACCACTGTCGCGAATATCTTTCTGTCCGCAGCGATGGCGGTCTCAACATCCAGGAAGCCGTCGACGCGCCACGCTTTCACCACCAGTACCTGCCGGACAAGCTCTCCCTCGAGCCGGGCTTCAATCCCCAGACGCTGGCTGAATTGAAAGCCATGGGCTACACGCTCGACGTACGAAATGGTCACTGGTCCAACGGAGAGTGCATCGCGGTTGATCCCAAAACCGGCGCACTTGAGGGCGGCCAGGACCACCGAAGCCACTACGGCAAAGCGGCTGGCTACTGATCGCCTTACGCGATGCTGATAGCTTCAGCGACTCGTCTGGAAGGGCGTCGACTCCCTGCGTTCGCTGTGCTCCTCGAATCCCGTCTCTCGCGATCCTCGCTGCAGCCCGCCGAACGGCAGAAACACTGAGAATGCCGATCCCGCTTGCGCCCGCTCGCCGCGAACTCCACACATGTACGTGCCCTTATGCCGCTCCAGCAGTTGCGCCACCACCCATAGACCCAGGCCTGTCCCTGTCTCCGGTTTGGTAGTGAAAAACGGCTCAAAAATCCGCCCGAAAGTTGCCCGGTCTATTCCTGTACCCTTGTCCAAGATCGTCACCCGCATTCCTCCAGGTTTTGATCGCGCCAGTCGCGCGACGGCCGGTCATCCGGATGATGAGCGTTCCATTGCGCTGCATCGCTTCAATGGCATTCGCCATCAGGTTCGCGAAGATCTGATGGGTCTCGCTCGGCATGCAGGCGATGGGCATCCTCGGCTGATTCTCCATTCACTGCAATCTCCAGCGTCTGCAACTTGCGCGCGAAACAAAGTCAGCACCGAGTCAATCACCTCAGAAAGCACCGTAACTTCGGCGAACCTGTCTGCCGGTGAAACTTCAACGTCGATTGCGCTAATCAGCGAGACGCGCATTAGCTCATCCATTGCGGCCGATGCCTGCACTTGCGCATCTTCCGTCGTGTCCGCTGAGCGTAATCAGGTAGAGCATGTTCGCCACGGCTTCCAGCGGATTGTTGATCTCATGCGCGACCGATGCCGCCAGCCGCCCGGCTACCGCCAGCTTTTCGGCGCGCAGCATAGCCTCTTCCGTCTGCTTGCGCTGCGTGATATCGGCCATCACGCCAACGATTCGCACCAGCTTGCCATCGCCGTCGTGCTGGCACTTGCCCTGCGACTCAAGCCACCGCACCGAACCGTCCGGCCAGTGAACACGGTACTGGTTGTGATAGTCCGTGCCATCCGCCTGCGCCTTCACAAATGCCTCTTTTAAGGCGGGTACATCCTCGGGATGCACATAGGTCAGCCACGCGTCCGGATCGGAGCTAAACGCGCCGGGCTCGCAGCCCACCATGCGAAAGACCTCGTCGGACCGATGCACAATCCCCTTCTCGAGATCCCAGACCCACAGGCCCATGCCGCTGGCCTCGAGCGCCACCTGGAGCACGTCATCGCGATACCGCAGTTGCTCGCTGGCAAATGCGCGTTCTTCCGCCAGGCGCCGTTCCGCCTCCGCCAGTTGCAGCTTCCCTTCGATCTCCCGCTTCGCAATCTCCGCCTTCTGCTGAGAAAGCCGGCGCACCGACCAGCCCAGGAGCAGCGTGACGAGCAGGAACATGACCATCCGAAGTGCTTCAGGGGGATTGCCTACCGAAAACTTGAATTGGGGTCGGGTGAGGAAAGCATCTACCAGCGCAATGTCAGCGAGAGCACAACCGGCGGCTCCCCACATTCCCAGATACCACGCAGCCAGAATCACTGTCGGAAATGCAAGCAGTAGAGGAAAAGCTCTGAGCGGACCAATCGCCGACGTCAACGCCACCGCACCCATGGCCATCAGGCATCCGAGCAGAAAACGGACGAACGAGGGCAGCCGGCCCATCGACTCTGAACTTGGGATGGTTAATGCCATATCTGGCGGTCTCTGGCCCTCACCGAATCTCATCCTCGTCACCCGGGATAGCCGGGCACGACTCCCCGTCCTGAATCACCTTTCACACGTCAGGCGGTCCCATTTGCCTCAATGGCCCGAGCAGGTACGGTGTGGGTAGCATAGGCAAAATAAGGTGCGCTGTCCAGTTACCGCATTGGGTGTCAGCGACCGGAAATCGGTTTCCTTCCGTGCCTCAGATGATTCCCAAAAGCCCGTTCCGGCAGGGGTAAGTCATTGCAGGAATGAGACAATGGGAAAACGGCCCCCTAGCCGTAGCAGAGGCGTTGATTTCATGCTGCCAGTTCTCTCCACTCATCTGTTCCTGAAGCAACGACTGCACCCCGGCCTGCTGGAGCTGGCGGCGCGTTCCGGCGCCCAGGGCGTCGAAATCTTTGCCGCGCGCCAGCACTTCGACTACACCAGCCGCGAACATGTGGCGGAACTGGCCGACTGGTTTGCCTCCAATCCGCTCGAGCCCTTCTCCATGCACGCGCCGCTCTATCCCGATCGCGAGATGGGACGCGCCGGAGCCCCTGCCGTCAACGTGATCGCATCCTGAAAAGTCTCGCCGCATCGACGCCATGGACGAGATCAAGCGCGCCCTCGAATCGGCCGAACACATCCCCTTCAAAAAACTCGTCGTCCACCTCGGCGAGAAGTCCGACGCCTGGTCGTCTGCGCACCATGGAGTACGCACACAACAGCTCTCGAACATCTGGGCGCATTCTCGAGGCCTCTTGGCGTACGCATCCTGGTCGAGAATCTGCTCAGCGACGCCACCACCCCCGAGCACCTGGTGACGATCCTCGAAATGGCCCACCTCGACCAGATCGACGTCTGCCTCGACCTCGGCCACGCCCACATCGCGCCCGGCATCTCTGAAGCTATCGGTACTTTCGGCAAGCGCATCGGCGAAGTCCACGTGCACGATAACCATGGCCTCAAGGACGAACACCTCTGGCCCGGCGATGGCACCATCGACTGGCCCACCGCAGTCGGATGCCCTCAAGCAACTCCCGTCGGTGCCCGCAGCCGTTCTCGAAATCGGCTACGACCTCGATCCCAGCGCAATTCCCGAGCGGATCCAGCGATCCTTCGAAAAACTCGCCTGATCCGCGACGCAAAGAAGGTAAACCTGGAATCCCATCTGCCACGTTGGCACGCTGCATTCGACAAGCAGAGGGCAAGCTGTGTCGGAGGAAACGCTCAGGGGAGGCTGTTCAGCAGATTCGCGGCAACTGTTCGCCGATCTGTGTAGGAATCACGCGGTTCGCGCCCATCGAAGTGCGCGCCACCAGCATCTTCGGATGCTGCGCCGTGACGTGGCCGATGCGTGCGGCATCGCGGCCCAGCGGATGCGCCCGCAGCACTTCCAGCACCCGATCGGCAGCTTCCGGCGCAACAAAAAACACCGCTTTGCCCTCGTTCGCCACGTACACCGGATCGAGCCCAAGCAGTTCGCAGGCCGATTGCACTTCAGTGCGCACCGGCAGGCTGGTTTCGTCGATATCGACGCCGACATTCGACGCCAGCGCAATCTCATTCAGCGTCGAAGCCAGTCCGCCGCGCGTCGGATCGCGCATCGCGTGCACGCCGCTACCAACCGCATCCAGCACATCGGCAATCATTCCGTTCAGCGCGGCGCAATCGGAGCGGATCTGGCTCTCAAACTCGAGCCCCTCGCGCACGCTCATGATGGCCATGCCGTGATCGCCGATCGTGCCCGACACAAGCACCGCGTCGCCGGCCTGCGCCCGATGCGGCCCCACGTCGATTCCCGGCCGCAAAACGCCCACGCCGGCCGTGTTGATGTAGCAGCCGTCGCCGTGCCCGCGCTCCACAACCTTCGTGTCGCCGGTGACGATCTGTACGCCCGCGGTCGCAGCTGCATTCGCCATCGCGTCGACAATCGCCGCAAGCTGCGCCAGAGGAAATCCTTCTTCGAGGATGAAGCTCGCGCTCAGAAACTTCGGCTCCGCGCCAGACACCGCCAGATCGTTCACCGTTCCGTTCACCGCCAGCTCGCCAATCGATCCACCGGGAAAGAAAAGCGGCTGCACGACAAACGAATCGGTGCTCATGGCCAGCTTGCGCCGATCCAAGATCGAAGACCGCCGCATCGCCCAGATTTTCCAGCGCAGGATTGCGAAACGCCGGCAGAAACAGATGCTCGACCAGCTCGTTGCCCAGCTTGCCGCCGCCGCCGTGGCCCATCACGATGGTCGGATAGTCGGCCAGCGGCAGCGGGCAGCTCCAGTTGGAGAAGTCTGGGCGGCGATCAATTGGCGTCTGTCAGTCATTGTCACGAGCCCTCAGCTGCAGCTTCAGCTCCGGTCCGAGTGCAGATCTTGCACAGCGCTGATACCCCGCACCCGCCAGCTCTTCCGCCGACAGAAACCGCCCGTAGTTGTAATACGCAGCGCATGCGCCTTCGCTCGAAACCATCGTTGCGCCCAGCGGATGCCGCGGCGTGCACTCCTTGCCAAAGGCCGGGCACTCAGCCGGCTTGATCGCGCCGCGCAGCACGTCTCCGGAGTGGCACAGCGGCGACTCCTCGGTGTGAATGCCGGTGATCTTGAAGCGCTCCTCGGCGTCGAATTCGCGATAATCGGCATTCAGCCGCCAGCCGCTGCTTGGGAATCACGCCGATGCCGCGCCAGGCGCGATCCGTCACCTCAAAAACTTCGCCCAGCAGCTTTTGCGCCGCACGATTGCCTTCGAAGGTCACGACGCGCTCGTAGGCGTTCTCGACTTCGTGCTCGCCCTGCTTCGAGTTGGATCACCGTGCGCCGAATTCCGTCGAGCAGATCGAGCGGCTCAAACCCGGTGACCACGATCGGCATCGTCGAACTTCTCGGCCAGCGGCGGATACTCCCAGTAGCCCATCACGCTGCACACATGGCCGGCGGCCAGAAATGCCTGCACCTGGTTTCCGGGCGCACTCATGAATCGCCTCAATCGCCGGCGGCACCAGCACGTGCGAAACCAGCACCGAAAAATTCTTCAGCCCGCGCCGCTTGGCCAGGTGCACGCTCATCGCGTTGGCCGGCGCAGTCGTCTCAAATCCCACGCCGAAAGAACACCACCTGCTTGTCAGGATTCTTGACCGCCAGTTCCACCGCATCCAGCGGCGAATAGACCACGCGCACATCGCCGCCGCGGCCCTTCACCTGGAACAGATCGCCATCGGTGCCCGGAACGCGCAGCATGTCGCCGAACGAGCAGAAAATCACTCCGGGCTGCGCGGCAATCGCCAGCGCCTTGTCGATCAGCTCCAGCGGCGTGACGCACACCGGGCAGCCGGGCCCGTGAATCATCTCGATTCCGGCCGGCAGCATCTGGTCGATTCCATTCTTGATGATGGAGTGCGTCTGCCCGCCGCAAACCTCCATGATCTTCCACGGACGCGTTGCGACCTGGTGGATCTCGCGCGCCATTCGCTGCGCGATCTCGCCATTGCGAAACTCGGTGAGGTACTTCATTTGCTCGTCTTGAACGCAGTTCGCCGGCGGTTGTGCTCGAACGCAGGCTTGCTGTGCTCGGTCTAGTTCACAGCTTCCATCCGGGCAAGCCGACTGCGGGCGTTTCGCGGCCCGCGCAAAGGCCTCTTCCTCGCTGGCCAGCTCTTCATCGAGCGACGCCCATCTTCGCGGAAAGTCGGCAAGAGTCTGCTCGGCGGTCTCCTCGTCGATCTTCGAGATGCGCAAACCCAACGTGGACAATGGTGTAGTCGCCCACTTCGAAACCTCCGGCACGTAATCGAGGCAGACGTTCTTGACGACCCCGCCGAAGTTCACGCGGCCCATCCGGATATCGCCTTCGGTGCTGATCTCTTCGACTTTTCCGGGAATAGCTAGGCACATGGCAACCCTCTTATACCGCCATGCTGCAGGCCCCAGATGTGATTTAAATCACCTCAAGCGCGACGCGCCGCCTTGATTGCAGACCTGATCTCATTCTCGGCAAGGCGCGCCTTCACCATCTTCTTCAACAGCGCCGCAGGAAGCGGCTTGTCCAGCGGAAACTGCAGCGTCCCCTTCGCCGTGCGGTAGCTCTTCAGTTCGTCCCGCATCTCGTCGATCAACGAGGCCTGCATCGGAAACAAACTGCAGTGGTCTTTGAACGCGGCATAGGCCACCAACGCACCTTTGTATCGAAATGCTGGCATTCCATAGCTGAGCGCTTCGGTCGTCTCCGGCGGCACAACGGAGCGGATGGTCGCACGGAGTTTCTCAAGCGTGGTTCGCGCGGGCTCGGGGACCTTGGCAAGGTAAGCATCGACCTCGGCGGCTTGAGAAGGTCCCTTCCCCGCAGTCTTTTCGGTCGCTTTTCGCATGATTGCTCCGGGAACGTTTGTTCTCGCTGACAATTTCGCATCGAGCGCATCAGATCAAACGCCGCGACAGTTACTTCTTTTTAGACGGTGGCATCGGCGGCACATCAGAAGTCGCAATATCCGCCTCGGCCTTCCACGAACCATCTGTCTGTTTGCGGAACGTGGTTACGTAATTGCCGTGATCGTTGATCGGCTTGTGGGTTGCCGGATCGGTCACAGTCAGCTTGTAGGAACCCTGGGTGTAGGCGAGGTCGCCGGATTTGGCAACATCGACCTTAGAGGACTGAAAAGTGAGCGAGACCGCTGGATCGGCGAGCATACCCTTCAAACTTGTGCGAAGCGCGTCCTTGCCGTGGACGGCTTCCATACCGGGAGTCATCAGAACGGCGTCGTCTGCGTAAAAGGCCATCACCTTCTCCGCATCCTTCGTCGCCCAGGCCTGGTTTGCCTGCGCCTCGGTATCGCTGATCGCCTTGACGTCAGCATCATGGGTGTCGGGCGCCGGGGGCGGGGTTTGGTTACAGGCCGTCACTGCGAGAGCGACGACGGCTGTGCCGCAGAGAGTCGCAAGAGCTTTCATTATGTTGTTCTCCTCTTGGGAATTCTGAACAATCAGAAGCGATTTCTTGAACTGCAGGAAAAACCGCGACGTGAGATCGCCTTTTGGGTAGCAGCCATTCTGCCACAACAACCCGCAAGTTGGCAGTATGTTTTCGCTTTGAGAGGCCGTGGATATCGACGCGTTAAGACTGGTGGGATTTTTCTTCCTCCAGATAGGCTAGCCATTCTGCCATGCCAGCACCGGTTTTTGCCGAGGTTTCAAAGATGCGTGTGCCGGGCCGGATCTCGTTGATGTTCCTGAGCGCCGCAGCACGATCGAATCCGCAAGGCTCGGCGAGATCAATCTTCGTAATGACCGCCGCATCGGCGGAGTTGAAAAGCGTCGGGTACTTCAGCGGCTTGTCTTCGCCCTCGGTCACGCTCAGCATTGCTACACGAATGTTTTCGCCCAGGTCATAGCTTGACGGACAGACCAGATTGCCCACGTTCTCGATAAAGAGATAGTCCAGATCGGCAAGTTCCCACCCCTCCAGATGCTTGCCGACCATTTCGGCCTCGAGGTGGCAGATGCCGTGCGTGTTGATCTGGCGGACCGGCGCGCCGCTGGCAGCCAGCCGCCGGGCGTCGTTGTCGGTTTCCAGATCGCCAACCAGTGCCGCGGCTTTCGCCCCGCCGGCGCGCAGTTCGCGCAGTGTGCGCTCGAGGAATGTCGTCTTTCCTGTTCCGGGACTCGACACGAGATTCAATACCAGCACGCCGGCGGTCTCAAAACGGCCGCGCAACGCCCGCGCCAGTTCGTCGTTCTTTTTCAGAATCCCCTGCCGCAGCTCGACAATTCGCGTCGTCATACCTTTTCCTCGACTTCATCAATCTCAATCGACTCGATTTCCAGCTCCCGCCCTTGCCGCAAATCCGAGACCGGCTCGTCGCAACGCGGGCACCGGAAGCTCTGCAGGCTTGCGATCTCCACATCCTGCGCGCACTTGTCGCAGCGCATCATCACCGGCAGAATCTTTACCACCAGCTTCGACCCCTGCAGCGGCGTGTCCTCGGTCGCGATCTCGTAGCAGAACTGCAGCGAATCCTCCACCACCGCCGCCAGCGTGCCGATGCGCAGCCGTACCTCCTTGACCTTCGCACCCGGATACGCCGTCAGCGTCTCTGTTACCGAGTCGACAATGCTGGAAACGATGGAAAGCTCGTGCACTGGACCTCGCCCACAGGGAAACCAGAGTAGACGTGTCTCGGAGATCCGACACTGAAGTTGACGCGACCCAAAGGAGCGGCGACATTAACTGAGGCCAAACAGGATTCAATTACTCTGGTTTCGCTCTAAAGGTCGATTCTACCCCTCGGCGCGCATCGCCCGTGTGCCGAATGGCACTCGACTTGTAAAATGACAACGGTGGTCGGAGCCCCTTCCCAGTGACCAAAACTCTTGAGCCTCATCCGCATACAACGTCCCGTCTTGCCCTGAGCGATCTTGCCCCCGGAGCCATGCAATCGGAGATCCGGGCCATGAGCGTGGAGTGCGATCGGATCGGCGGCATTAATCTTGCCCAGGGCGTCTGCGACACGCCGGTTCCCGTCCCCGTAGAGAATGCGGCCATCGCCGCCATCCTCGCCGGACACAACATCTACACCCGGCTCGACGGCATCACCCGCCTCCGCAACGCCATCGCCGACAAGCAGTTGCGTGACTACGGCCTGCGCTACGACCCCGAAACCGAGGTGATGGTGGCCTGCGGCGCGACTGCCGGCCTGCACGCTGCGGCCATGGCGCTTCTCAACCCCGGCGACGAGGTCCTCGTCTTCGAGCCGTTTTACGGCTACCACGTCAGCACCCTCAAATCCATGCGCGTAAACCCGGTGCTCGTTCCGCTGGCCGAGCCGGACTGGGTGCTCGATACAGATGCTCTGCGCTCAGCCGTGACGCCAAAGACCCGCGCCCTGATCGTGAACACTCCGGCCAACCCCAGCGGAAAAGTCTTCACGCGCGGCGAACTCGAGGCGATTGCCGATGTGGCGCGCGCCCACGATCTCTTCGTCTTCACCGATGAGATCTACGAGTACTTCGTCTTCGACGGAGCAAAACATATCTGCCTCGCGACGCTCGAGGGTATGCGCGAGCGCACCGTCGTGATGTCGGGATTCAGCAAGACCTTCAGCATCACCGGCTGGCGCCTGGGTTACGTGACGGCGGATGCGAAGTGGATGGGCGCGATGGGCTACTTTCACGACCTCACCTACGTTTGCGCGCCTTCCGCTCTTCAGCATGGCGCGGCCGCTGGATTGGAGCAGCTGCCGCCCGAGTTCTACGCGCAACTTGCAGCCGATCACCAGTCGAAGCGCGAACGGATTCTCGCCGCGTTGCGCGATGCAGGAATGGAACCCAGCGTTCCCGCGGGCGCCTACTACGTGCTGGCGCGCGCCACCCGCCTGCCCGGAGAAACCGCGGCTCTGAAAGCGCGGGCGCTGCTGGGGGCAACGGGAGTCGCGTCTGTGGCCGGATCCGCATTCTTCCGCCCCGGTCGAGGCGAAGACCTGCTGCGCTTCTGCTTTGCCAAGAAGGACGCAGACCTCGACGAGGCCTGCGCCCGTCTGCGGAAGCTCTAGGATCAGAGGGCAGGCGGTAGAATCGAAGCTGTCGATTCCATGTGGCTGCCAGCCGGAAAGGCCTTTCTTCTCGTGAACGAATTTCCTCATGCCATGCTGCGCGAAATCTTCGAGCAGCCCACTGCCATCCGGCGCACGCTCGATCTCTACCTCGACGATCAGGGCCTGAAGCAGGAGGCATTCGCACCGCTCGAAAGCTGGCTCAATGCGCGGGGCGAGGTGCTGATCGCCGCGAGCGGATCGAGCCGCCACGCCGGTCTCGCTGCCGAAATCATCTTCGAAGACTTGTGTGGCCTCGCCGTCGATGTTGAGTATTCGAGCGAGTACAGCTGCCGCCCGGCCGTCAATCCCCGCCAGCCGTCCGTGCTCGTCATTTCGCAGTCGGGAGAGACATCGGACACCCTGGCCGCACTCCGCTTTGCCAAGGATGGCGGACAGCAAACGCTAGCCATTGCCAACGTGGCCGGCAGCACGATGCTGCGCGAAGCCGGAGCCGCCATGCCGCTTGCCGCGGGCAAGGAAGTTGCCATTCCTGCGACCAAGAGCTTTACGTGCCAACTCACGGCGCTCTATCTGCTGGCGCTCTATGAAGGCAGCCGGCTGGGCAGCTTCGATCGTGCCCAGTTAAGTGCCCGCATCGCCGAGCTCCGCGCGTTGCCCGATGTTATCGAGCGGCAACTCGAAGGCTGGCGCGCTGAAATGAAAAGCATCGCCGCCAAATGCAGCGACGCCGGCAGTTTTCTCTACCTTGGCCGCGGAGTGCATTATGCCATCGCCCGCGAAGGCGCACTGAAGATGAAGGAATCTTCGTATGTGCAGGCGGAGGGCTATCCGACCGGAGAGCTGAAGCACGGCCCGAATGCCCTGGTCAGCGATCGCGTGCCGCTGATGGCGCTCGCAACCGTGGACCGCCAAGTTGACGACTCAGTTCTGCGCTATGAAAAGACCCTGCAACTGCTCGCCGATATCAAGAAGCAGGGCGCCCGCGTGATCGCGATGGCAAATACCGGCGATCGCGACGTTCCCGCACTTGTCACCGATTGCGTCTTCGTCGAACCGCTCAGCGAGCACCTGCTCCCGATTCCCGAGGTGATTCCACTACAGCTCTTCAGCTACTTCATGGCCCTGGAACACGGCGTCGACGTCGACCACCCGCGCCATCTGTCGAAGGCCGTCATCGAAGCGTAGCCCTATCGCGCGCCGCGCCCTTCAAAGTGTGCCTCAATCTCCTCCAGCGTTTTGCCCTTCGTCTCCGGCAACAGGAAAGTTGTGGTGAGGAAGTAGACTACGGTGAAGCTGGCGAACAGAAAGAACATCGAAGAGTAGCTGTGCTTGCTGACAAAAGGCAGGAAGATGGCCTGCGAGGATCGCGGAAACCAGCTGGTTGATGACCAGCGCGATGCTCATGCCATTGGAGCGAATGCGTGTCGGCATCAGTTCTGATAAAGCCAGCCAGACGCAGACGCCAGGGCCGGTGGCATAGAAGGCGATGAACAAGTAGATGCCAATGGCGACAAGCCAGCCATGGCTTTCCTCGGGGATGGGTCCCAGGATCGCCTTGTCAATCTTCAGCGGTGCGGATCTGGCATCCGCAAAATCGGCGAACGGATTATTAAAGACAGCCTGGACCTTATTGGCCGGGACTGCGTCATCGCGCGATATCTTGAGCGGCGCTGCGGAAGGGTCGTCGGAGCGGGCGTAGCTCGTGGTGCCGGTGAAGTCTCCGTAGGAAAAGATAATGGCGAAGGACGCACGATCGGGATTGATGCTGCTGGAGGCGGATTGAGCAGCAAGCAGGCGCCGCGCCACAGTCTTGTCAAATCGGAAGGTCAACTCCTGGCTGGGACCGACCAAAGCCTGGAGTTGATCGCGGCAATCGACATTCTGCTTCTCCGTGCTCATAAACAGCGATCCGACGAAGACCATGGAGACGATGATGCCGCTGGTGCCGAGGATAAAGAGGAACTTGCGCCCCTTTCGATCGACCAGCGTCATTCCAACCGCCGTAAAGCAGAAATTGAAGACCGTGAAGAGCACGTATCCCCAATGCGCCTGCAGGTCGGAGAGCCCGCTTTGGAGCAGGATGTTCGTGTTGAATCCGATCACCGAGTTAATACCGGTGGCCGTGTTGCAGGCGAGAATAACGCAGGCGAGCAGAAAGGGAATGACATATTTGCGGCGGAGAAGCGAGTCTCGAACCTTCTCGCCGGTCACGGCCGCAGGCTTCGATGCAGTCTCCATTTCCTGCAACTCAATGGTTGCCTGTTCGGCGGATCGGGAGCGGAGCAGCGCGGCGCGGGCTTTCTCGGGCTTGTTTCTGCGATAGAGCCAGCGCGGGGACTCGGTAACCATGAGGCTGCCAAGGACGAACAACACACCTGGCGGGCAGCGAAACCCAGAAGATGCTGCGCCAGGCGTAGTTCTTGAAATCGAAAAGCGCCTGTGGACCGGCGGTTTGCGCTACCGCATTCACCCGGTAGCTGAAATAGATCCCGATAAGCGCGGCTGCGACAATGCCGAATGTGAGCAGCCACTGAAAGGCTGCGGTGCCTTTGCCGCGAGTGGAGGCGGAAAGGCATTCGGCGAGATAAAGGGGCACGACGATGCCGATCAGTCCGCCGCTCATGCCCTGGAGAAGACGGCCGAAGAAAAGCGGTGCGTATCCATGCGAAAGGGCAATGACCGGGATGCTGAGAATGAAGGCCACGCCGCTGAGGATCATCAACGGCTTGCGGCCCATCCAGTCGGCGAGCAATCCGGCAAAGAGTGTTGAGAAGACGCTGCCCAGCAACACGGCGGCAACGATGATGGAAAGCTGCGATGGATCGAGCCTCGATGTCGCCTCCAGGTAAGGCAGCGCCCCGCCGATGATGCCGACGTCGATGCCGTAGAGCAAGCCGCCGAGACCCGCCACGAGCAGAAGAAACAAGTTGTAACGTTGACGACTTTGGTCGGAATACGCCGTAACTGAATTGCTAAAAGTGCTGGCTGTCATAATTTGCCTTGGTTGGATTTCTATCGCATTGCCGACCAGATTGCCAGGTTTAACGCAACCATCAGCACGGCCGAGATGGGAAACAGGAGCAAAGCCTTCTTGAGGCGGCGCGGGTCAGCGCCGGCGATTGCACCGATGATGCGCGAACTGACCGCGAGCCCGACCCATCCACAGGTGATAACGAATCCCAGCGCCGTGCCCGTCATTCGCGGAAATGCCGCGCCGGTGATGGCCAGAGTGGTCGGAAATACGGGAGCCATCGACAACCCGGCGATAAACACCAGCGCCATCGCCATGCCGGGTTTGTTGGTGCGAAGCATCAGGAATGTCGTGATGGCCATGGCGATGGACGCGCCCAGCGTAACCTCAACCGCCGGCGCGTGCGCCAGGATCGGCGACACTCCAACGCGGCCGATGAGAAGCCCCAGCGCAAACCCCAGCGAGAGAATATTGAGTGCGCGCGACTCCGGAATTCCCTGCGCAATCAGGTGCCGCGGGAGCCAGTTCCACACGCCGACCTCGCAGGTGATGTAGAGAAACAGGAAGAAACCCAGCATGAAAAGCAGCGGGCGGCCAAGGATCGGCCCCACATCCGCCAGCAAGAAGCGGGCATTCCCGGCGGGCGCTGGCATCTTTGCGAACGCCTGCACCACGAGCGCCGCCACGGTGAGTCCGGCGACGGTGTAGCAGAGCCGCACCCAATTCCCCTTGAATACATTCGCGGCGATGAACGGCGTAGTCAGTCCGCCCAGCCCGAAAAACAGGTTCACCAAGTTCAGCACGACGGCGCTATTTGCTCCGCCGGCGTTGTTAGCCAGAGCATTGGCGCCTGTGACCACGATGCCTCCGCCCATGCCGAGCAGAAAAAGCAGCAACAGAATATCGCGGAATCCGCCGGAGCGCGGCAATAGAAAAAGCGCAGCGGCAATCGCAGCAAGGCCGAGGATAAGGCCGACCTTGTCGCCTTCCGTATCGAGCAGTGGCCCCACGCCCAGTGAAGCAATGATGAGCCCGAGCGCCTGGACGAACGCAATGGTGCCGTTTTGCGTCGGCGTCAGGTGGAAGCGATCAGAGAGGTTGGGCAGGATGGTGCCCAGCATCGCCGCAATCAATCCGTAAACAAAGATGGCCAGAATAGCCGCAAATATGAGCACGGAACCGAGACCCTTTCAATTCCGTAGGCAAGGATACGGCATCAGCGCGGCCGAACCGTCAAAAATGCGCGCCCGGTTGCTAACTGGGAAAACAGCTGGACGTCTGAATCTGCAACGAGTACCCGCGTTCCCCTCTCCAGCCACACCGTCAGACCTAAACGGAGTCCTAAAAAAATGGCTGACCTCTCGAACGACATAAGGCATTCGCTGCATCTCTTCTTCAAGAGTCCGGGATTCACCATCGCGGCCGTCTCTGCGCTGGCTCTCGGCATCGGGGCCAACACGGCTATATTCACTGTGGTCAATGCGGTGCTGTTGAAGCCGCTCGGCTATCCCGATGCCGACCGCATGGTCGAGGTCTTGATCACGTCACCGCAGGGAAGCGATGTAATCGCCTCCATTCCGAAGTTCCAGGTCTACCAGCGCCAAACCGGAATCTTCAAAGACGTTGCGGCCTACGACTTTGCAGGGCCGGGGTTCAACATCACCGGCGAGCGCCCCGAGTTGATCCACGGCATTCACGTCTCCGAGAGCTATTTCCGTGTCTTTGGCGCACCCGTGATGCTGGGCCGCACCTTCACTCCGCAGGAAGACTCCGAGAACGGCGGCAAAGTTGTGGTGCTGAGCTACGCGTTGTGGCAACGCAGGTTCGGCGGCAATCCGGATATCGTCGGCCAGTCCTTGTCGCTCGGCGATGAGCGGTACACGATCGTGGGCGTTCTTGCCCGCGAATTTTCTTCCGATCCCGAAGCCGAGGTCTGGCTGCCCTTCCAGTTTGAGGCGAACAGTACCAACCAGGGACACTTCTTCCAGGTCGCCGCAATGCTCAAACCCGGCGTAACGCTGGCGCAGGCCAACGCGCAGATGAAACTTGCCTATGCGGAGTTCCTGCGCGCATTCCCGCAGGCCGACAAGCAAGGCGGCTTTGCAGTTCAGCCGCTGCGCGACGCCATCGTCAGCAACGTGCGCACGTCGTTGCTTGTGCTGCTCGGGGCGGTCGGGCTGGTCCTGCTCATCGCCTGCGCCAACGTGGCAAACCTCCTGCTGGTGCGCGCCACAGGCCGTCGGCGCGAGTTCGCGATTCGCGCGGCATTGGGCGCAAGCCGTACACGTGTCATCCGCCAGTTGCTCACCGAAAGCGTTCTTCTCGCCATCACCGGTGGTGTGCTCGGGCTGATCATCGGCTTTCTCGGCGTGCGCTGGCTGCTCGCGATCAGTCCCGCCGGCCTGCCGCGGATCGGAGAAGACGGCGCAGCCGTCAGCGTAGATTGGCGAGTGCTCGGCTTTACGCTCGCCGTATCGTGCGCCACCGGAATCCTCTTCGGCCTTTTTCCCGCATTCAGCGTCTCCCGCACCGACCTGAATTCGTCGCTCAAGGAGAGCAGCAACCGCTCCGGCACAGGCTTCCGCCAGGGCAAGACCCGCTCTCTCCTCGTGATTACCGAGGTCGCCATGGCGCTGGTGTTGCTGGTCGGTGCGGCACTGCTCATTCGAACCTTCGTTGCGCTCCGCGGCGTCAACGCCGGGTTTGATCCGCGCAATGTGCTCACCCTGGAGATGTCGTTGAACGGCGATCGCTTCAGCAAGACAGCCGCGGTGGCCCAGCTTTCCCGCGATGGCCGCCAGCGGCTCAACGCCATACCGGGCGTCGAAGAGTCGGCCTTCACCTGCTGCCTGCCTATACGGGGACAGTTCGGTTTGCCCTTCGCGATTGTCGGCCGTCCGATCGACCCGGCGAAAGGCTCGCCCGGCGCCGGCTGGATGAATGCGTCTCCCGGTTACTACAAGGTATTCAAAATCCCCGTCCTGCGCGGCCGCGAATTCACCGACGCCGACACTGCGTCATCGCCCCGAGTTGTCCTCATCAATGAGGAACTAGCCAAACAGTACTTCCCCAAAGAAAATCCCATCGGCCAGCAGATTCTTGTCGGCAAGGGCATGGGACCGCCATTTGAAGAACCGGCCCGACAGATCGTCGGTGTGGTCGGCAACACTCACGAAGGCGGGCTCGACCGCGACACCGGGTCACTGATGATCGTGCCGGACACCCAGGTGCTGGATTCGATGACGGCACTCAACGCGAAAATCGTTCCGCTGCGCTGGGCTGTCCGCACCCACGGCGATCCGCGCCAGTTGAGTGCGGCGATTGCCGAACAACTGCGCCAGGCCAGCGGAGGTTTTCCCGTCGCCCATATCCGGACCATGGATGAGATCGTTTCGCGGTCGACCTCGCGGCAAACCTTCAACATGACGCTGCTCTCCATCTTTGGCGGCATCGCCCTGGTGCTCGCGGCCATCGGCATTTATGGATTGATGGCCTACTCCGTGCAGCAGCGAACCCAGGAGATCGGGATTCGCATGGCTCTCGGCGCCAACCGGGCGACGATTCGAAAACTCATCGTCTGGAATGGCATGAGGCTGACACTGATCGGCATGGCTCTCGGCGTCGCCGCATCGTTTGGACTCACCCGGTTGATTGCAAGCTTTCTGTTCGGCGTCAAAACCTGGGATCCGACAGCCTTCATCGCAGTGCCGGCGATCCTCTGTGCCGTCGCGCTGCTCGCCGTATGGTTGCCGGCCATGCGAGCCTCGCGCGTAGAGCCGATGAGAGCCCTGCACGTGGAGTGAGAACTCGCCCTCCGGCAAAGTGAGTTTTGTGTCAGGGCACGACTTCATCGGGGTCCCCACGGACAGGTCTTCGTCCGTGGGGTGATCTTCAGTCGTGCCATAAATGCTCCATTAAACGATATGGGCCTCAGCCCCTGAGGGACGTCTTCCGGACGAACCCCTCGATTCATGCAACCAGACCTAGCTCCGCCGCAGGATCAGAAAGACGCTGATCAGCACCAGCACTGTCCCTGCAACAATGCGCCACGTGATGATCTCGCCCGCCGCAAAATAACCGAGCGCCACGGCGACAATGGGATTGACATAGGCGTGGCTCGAAACACGCGTGGCCGGCATGTGCGCCAGCAGCCAGACAAACGCCGTAAACGCCAGCAGCGATCCGAAGACGACAAGATAGAGCACGGCCCACGCCGCGCGCATCGTGATATGTGGGAAGGGATGCATCTCGCCGAAGCCCGCCGAAAGCGCCAGCAGCATGCCGCCGCCCAGTATCATTGCTGCTCCGGCAGTTGTGGGACGCGACTTCGGCAACTCCATCGATCGCGCCAGCACTGAGCCAAGCGACCACGTGGTCGCGCCCGCCAGGATCGCGAGACACGGCACCAGTGCAAGATGTTGTCTACTACCCGGCAGCAGCAGCACCGCAACACCCGCAAAACCCAGCAGGATCGACACCGCCAGCATCGGGCTCATCCCCTGCTGGCGCAGGATCAGCATCTCCAGGATCATGGTGAGGATCGGCAGGGTGGCGGCAAGTACCGACACGATGCCGGAGGGCACGTATTTCTCCGCCCAGAAAAGCGGCCCGTACTCCGCCACAAACATTAAGAGGGCCATGATCGTGAGGCTCCGCCACTGCCGGAATGTCGGCGCAGCCTCTCCTTTAAAGCGCATGAATGCGTACAGCACCGCACCGGCAATGAAGAACCGTGTGCCAGCGGCGAACAGCGGCGGAAGTTCTTCAACCGCGATGCGGATAGCGAGAAATGTCGTGCCCCAGAGCACATAGATCGCAAAAAACGCGAGAATCATGCGGACCCTGAAGGATTCCGATCCCTTGTCCCGCGCCGCAAAGCTAACCACCGAATCAGACATAGATGGTTACCATACTCGCATTTCCGTGGTAACCTGTCAATGTTGTATCAGAGGTTAGCAGTGAAAATCGGTTTGGCACACGGCGCAGGAAACGGAACCCGAAAGCGGCTGTTCGAGTTGATCGCCGGCCATCCTGCGCTCGATCTCGTCAACACGCTCGATTGGCGATATAGAGAAACGGGACCGGAAGAGCTGATCGCAAGCTACGACGACCTCCTGCGCTTCACCGCGCAGTGCGGGCTCATCAGCTCAGCAGAAGCACGCCGCTTGCTTCGCAACACATCTGGGAACAAGAGCGCACACATGGTTGCCGAGACCCGCGCACTCCGGGAATCGGCTGCCCGCGTCCTCTACGCCGCCGTCGATGAAAACGATCTGCCCGCGGACGCGATCCGGGAACTCGAAAGCCGCTTCAAAGAGGCTGAGGCCCATCGCTGCCTGCGCTGGTCTGAAAGCCGGCTGCAGTGGGAATTCCCTGCGGCTGCATCCGCATCAGAACTGCCGCTCTGGAGTCTTTCTCTGAAAACTGCACAATTGCTCACGTCCGCGAATATAGGCATGATCCGCGCCTGCGGAAATCCCGAGTGCCGATGGCTCTTTCTCGATACCAGCAAGAACCACACGCGCCGCTGGTGCGACATGAAGATCTGCGGCAATCGCATGAAGGCCCGCCGCTTCAAAGCGCAGCACCGCGTCTGAGCCAGCTCAACATTCTCCGTTAAGCCGGGCGGCCGGACCTTGCTCCTTTAGACTGGGAGCGATGAATCTGTTCGATCGAAAGGCATGGGCGCCGGCGTTGCTCCTTTGTACATTGCTTGCCGGATGCGGAACCCCGGGAGCGCCGCAACCGCCATCGCTCAACCTGCCCGACACCGTGACCGATCTCGCGGCAACCCGCACCGGAAACCACGTGACGCTGACTTGGACCATGCCAAAGCGCAATACCGACAGAACCATTCTGAAGCCCGGCGTGACGGCGCGCATCTGCCGGCGCGAGGGTTCGGGCTCGTGTTTTACGGCCGGTGTGGACCGATCGATCATGGCGGGGAAACCTGCGAGCTACACGGATACACTGTCCGGACCCTTGACGTCGGGCGAGCCGCGGCCGGTCAGCTACTTTGTCGAGCTGCTGAATAAAAAAGATCGATCCGCAGGCGTATCGAACCCGGCAACGGTCCTGCTGGGCAACGCGCCCGGAGCCGTCGATGGGCTCAAAGCGGAAGTACGCAAGCAGGGCGTGGTCCTGAGCTGGACGCCGGACAACGAGAAGGCCGCGGTGCGGCTGGCAGCGCAAGCTGCTCACGCCGGCCCCAGCCAAGTCGCAATCTAAGTCGCAGCCCAAATCCGAACAGGGCCCCCTGGCGCCGGCTCCCGAGCCGATCAATGCAATCGCTGCTGGTGGAAACGGGCACGGAGCAGGGCCGCGCAATCGACAGCACCGCGCACTTCGACGAGACCTACGAATATCGGGCACAGCGAGTGGTCCGTATCGAGCTGAACGGAAAAACGCTGGAACTCCCGGGCGAGATCTCTGCGCCCATCGACGTGGACGTAAAGGACGTGTTTCCGCCTGCGGTTCCCTCAGGCCTGGCCGCGGTTGCCAGCGCCACAGGCGATGGCACCGGTCCGTCGATTGACCTGAACTGGCAGCCGAATACCGAGGCGGACCTGGCAGGGTACATTGTTTATCGGCGTGAAGAAGGCGGTGCGTGGCTGCGTGTTTCTCCAGCCACGCCGGCGATTGAACCGGCGTTTCATGACACGCAGGTGCAGCCCGGACACACCTATCGTTATGCGGTCAGCGCCGTGGACAAGGGCGGACACGAGAGCGAACGATCGGCCGAAGCGGAGGAGACAGTGCCTCAGCCGTAGCGCGCGAGGCAGGAGATGCCAATGAAATATTGCCGGTTTCGTTTTGAAAATCAGATCGAATATGGAGTTGTGGAAGATCGCGGCGGCGAACCGTGGATCGCAGACCTGATGCCCGCTCCCGGCGAGGACGCAGCCGCCCATCTGGCGCGATCCCGTGCGCTGGTCACCAACCCTGCGGGATTCGACTTTGAGCCGATGCCCCTGAGCGCAGCGGAACTGCTGCCGCCGGTGGCTCCGTCGAAGATCGTCTGCGTTGGACGCAACTATCGCGATCACGCAAAAGAGCTTGGCAACGAGGTCCCAGTCGAGCCGCTGCTCTTCTTCAAGCCGCCTTCATCGCTGCTGGCGCACAAGGGCACAGTGCTGATGCCGCCGCAAGCCGAGCGCGTGGACTTTGAAGGCGAGCTGGCGTTGGTCATCGGCCGGCGGGCGTGCAAGCTCGCGGCAAATGCCGATTGGCGCAGCTACATTCGCGGATACACCATCGCCAACGACGTTACCGCGCGCGATTTGCAGAAAAAAGACGGCCAGTGGACGCGTGCCAAGGGCTTCGACACCTTCTGCCCGGTTGGCCCCGTGGTCTCGAGCGACGTCGATCCTGAAAAAGGACTCACCGTTGAAACGCGTGTGAACGGCGAGTTAAAGCAGCATGGATCGACACTCGATTTCATCTTCCCGATCCCCGCCTTGCTCGCCTATATCACGGCAGCCATTACGCTTGAGCCAGGAGATCTGCTGCTGACGGGAACGCCGGCCGGGGTAGCGCCGTTGTCCGCGGGCGACAAAGTTGAAGTGTCCATTACTGGTCTTGGCGCGCTATCGAACACCTTTGCAACTGCCCCGAAGGCCACCTGACTCTCGATGCAACCTCGGCCCCGCTGAGGAATCCAACTAGCGTTACACTGGAGCCTGAGCGTGTCACGCGCTGGGCCCCTTCCCAGGAGGAAAAATGCCGCAGAACCTGCTCGAACAACTACGCAATTACACGACCGTCGTCGCGGATACCGGCGATTTCGATGCAATGGAAAAATTCCGTCCCACCGACGCTACGACCAACCCTTCGCTGATCACCACGGCTGCGCAAATGCCCCAGTATCAGCCCATTGTCGATAGCGTAATCCTGGACGCTAAAAAGGAACTGGGCGACAGTGCGAGCGACAAGGACGTCGCCAACCTCGCTTTCCAGAACCTCGCCGTCGCATTCGGCAAAAAAATCCTCGCCATTGTTCCTGGCCGCGTCTCCACTGAAGTCGACGCTCGCCTTTCCTACGACACCGAATCCACCATCGCGCAGGCCCGCAGCATTATCGCGCAATACGACAAGGCCAAGGTAGGCCGCGAGCACGTACTCATCAAGATCGCCTCCACGTGGGAAGGCATCCGCGCCGCCGAAGTGCTGGAGAAGGAAGGTATTCATTGCAACCTCACTCTTCTCTTCGGCATTCACCAGGCGATCGCCGCTGCCGAAGCCGGCGCCACGCTGGTATCGCCGTTCGTCGGCCGCATCCTCGACTGGTACAAAAAAGACACCGGCAAGGACTACCAGGGCGCCGACGATCCCGGAGTGCAGTCGGTCACGAAGATTTACAACTACTACAAAAAATTCGGCTATAAAACGCAGGTGATGGGCGCGAGCTTCCGCAATATTGGCGAAATCAAAGAGCTCGCGGGCAGCGATTTGCTCACGATTTCACCGCATCTTCTCGCAGAATTGGAGCAAACCGAGGGCGATTTGCCGCGCAAACTTGACCCGGAGGCCGCAAAATCGCTGCAGATTGAACGCATCGTGGTGGACAAGGCCGCATTCAAGAAGATGCACGCAGCGGATCAGATGGCATCGGACAAGCTGGAAGAGGGCATCGAAGGCTTCTCTGCCGCGTTCGGGAACCTCGAGAAACTGCTGGCAAAGCGTCTGGCGGAACTCGAGTCACGCGCACCTGCTGCGGTTTGAATTAATTAAACCCGGATTCCCACAGGGCAGCCCTCGCGGCTGCCCTTTTTGCGGTTAAGAGCTTGGTTACCAATGGATGCGAACCGGCTAGTGAAGTGATTTAGCACACATCGACGGTGCTACAATTCGTCTAAAGTTTTTTCCAAGCAAGCGAATCCAGCGATAGCCGGGCCAGGCTCCGGACTGCGCACGTTGCATTCCGGGCTTGAGTGGTTCCAGCTTCGCTTTTAGTTGGGGACCCGTATGCAGTTGCAATCTCATCCGCTCGAACCTTTCTTCCACGAAGCAGTCCGCAATAGCTATGAGGGCCGGCTCGGCCTTGATCCCGGGATCACCAGCTACGTGTCCCGGATGTTGTGCGACTTCTCGGAAGCCGACAACCTTTTCCGGTTGCACGACGCCAAGGGGCGGCGGATCGAAAAGCTGGATGAGATGGTGCGCGCCTCCGATCCGATTCATGGGACTGCGCGCTCTTTTATTGCGGAGCGCGCCATTCGCAAGTACATCGGAGACTACGCCCTGTTTATTGCCGGTATGTGCCCCGAGGCCATCGAGTCTGAGCCCAATCCGGAATCGCTGAAGCCTACGCTTGCCGAGCTGATCAGCGTCGGCAAAGAGAGCTACTACATCGTCAGCCAGTTCAATGTATTCGAGTACGAGAAGGAAGCGCCGCTCTTCGGGCAACTCTCGTCGGTGTTTGAGCACTGCATTCTTGGTCTCGCCATAGCTCGCAGGGATCTATGGCGTGCGATAAATCCACCAGCGCCAGTACATTAGCCATACTCATAAATCGAAAGTCATAAATCAGGGGCCGGTGGTTCGTAACCCCAGGGACAAGCACAATGTCCCTGGGGTCAACGATCTGCGCTCCACAGCCTTGCAATTGACACGCCACTCTGCCAACAAAGTTGTGAATTCCCCTTTAAAAGTGAGCAACACTTCCGCTAATCTCGGTGTCAACACCTATGTAAATCCGATGGTGGCTGGCAATCCCGGCTGCACGAAGCGCGATTCCGGCCGCTGCACAATAAGCAGTGCCTATTGCGCGAAAGTGTGTAGGGGAGGTTTGTATGCATGGCCAGACGCATCCGCTTGAGCCCTTTTTCCAGCAGGTGGTTCGCAACAGCTACGAAGGCAAGCTGGGATTACACGATCCTGACGTGACCGGCTACGTGGCTCACCTGCTCTGCGAGTTCTCAGAGACTGACAAGCTCTACAAAGTGCGCGATCGAGAGGGCCATCCCATCGAGGAACTCGAGGCGATGATTCTCGCCGCGGACCCGGTAAACGGCACTGCGCCCTCCTTCGATGCGGAACGGGCCATGCGCAAATATATCGGCGATTACGCGCTGTTTGTCGGCGGAATGTATCCGGAATCCAATGTTCCGGGCACTCGCCGTCGCGTGCCGCACCCCAGCCTGAGCGAGCTCATTCATGCCGGCAAGGAGAGCTACTTCATCGTCAGCCAGTTCAACATGTTCGAATACGAAAAAGAGGCGCCCCTGTTTGCGCGCCTGTCGGACGGATTCGAACGCTGCATCCTCGGTCTCTCGCTGGTGCGCGAAGAGCTGCGAAAGCGTAAGGCACTGCCGGCGCCCGAACTGAATTGAGGGAATAGGGAGCAGGGAGTAACAAGCGGAGAGTCGTTGCTGAAGTGGATGTTTGGAATGCCCCGCGCTTGGATGGCCGCGGGGCATTCGCGTCTCAGGCTGCTACTCCGACCACACCGCCAGCACGTTTCCCTGGCCATCGGAAAAGTGGAAACGGCGGCCGCCGGGAAACTCGAAGGTTGGCACAACGATCGATCCACCCGTAGCGAGGATCGCGTCCTGCGTCGCCTTCAGATCCTGGGAGTAGAGGACGATGAGGGGAGCAGCGTCGGCCTGGTTTTGTTGCGGATCGCCTTTGCGGAAGCCGCCGTCGATGCCGGCATGGTCCTTGTCGAAGCTGATGTACTCCGGTCCCCACTCCTGGAAATTCCAGCTGAAGACGCGCTCGTAGAAGGCCTTGGTTTTGGCGATGTCGGTTGTAGTGAATTCGATGTAGTTGATCGCGTGGTGCTGCGCGGTCTGGCTCATGCTTTTCTCCTGATGTGTTGGGATGCGTGGATGGAACGGAATGGTGACGCGCATGCAAAGCGCAGGCGCACCTTTCCAAGCGTCTGATACGCCTCCATCCGCATTCCCTCAGAAGCAGGAGAGTGCAGGTAGAGCCCGCTGATTACAGCAATTCCTGAGTTCCTGTGTCCTTTCCTGGTTTCGTGCAAGGTCGCCGCTTTCTGATGGTCGCGTCGACTTGAGAGCCAGGGCCTCGGGATACAGCTACTCAGGAATTGCGATAGACGAAAATCGGAGAACCCACTTCCGGTTTGTCATGGCGCGGACTGCCGAGGTACGAAAATGAACTTACCACAGAAATTCGCCGCGTCGCAACAAAAGCGTGCATATTCCCGGGGGAAAAGCTAGAATGCCGGACGAGGCTTCCCTGATGGCTACTAAAACGATTGATCAAGGGTCAAAACGTATACAGGCGATCGCTCCAGAGCCCCGCGCGGCCGGTGCCCGTCTGGTCTCCCTTGACGTGTTGCGCGGCCTCGCCGTGGCCGGAATGATCCTCGTCACGGATCCCGGCACGTACGGCGCCGTCTATCCGCCGTTGCTCCACTCGCCGTGGAACGGCGCGACCGCGACGGACATGATTTTCCCGGCGTTTCTGTTTTCCGTCGGTGTTGCGATCACGCTTTCCTTCCGCTCGCGAGTGCTGAAGGGCGAGAGCCGCGGAAGCCTGGCAACGCACGCCGTGATCCGCAGCGTCATCATGTTTTTCGTAGGCCTGGCACTGAACGGATTCCCCGACTACGACCTGCACACTATCCGCATTCCGGGTGTGCTGCAGAGAATCGCGCTTTGCTATCTCTGTGCAGGTTTTGTCTACCTCGGTCTGAGTGGAGCCGATGATGAGGCCGCGAACTCGCGTCGCGCATGGCGAATCGGATCGCTGCTATTCGTGATCCTGGCCGGGTATTGGGCCTTGCTGAGGTTCTTCTCCGTGCCTGGCTTCGGCCCAAACCGGCTGGACTCGCTCGGATATCTTGGCGCCTGGATCGATCGCGCCGTCTTCGGCATTGGTCACCTGTGGCCGTATGGAATCACGCCCGGAGTAGGTGTCACGTACGATCCTGAAGGAATTCTTTCAACGATCCCCGCCATCGCGACCACACTTCTCGGCGTGCTTGCCGGAGAACTTCTGCGCTCGAAACACAGCCTCGGAAATAAGGCGGCCTATCTCGCCGTGGCGGGATTCCTCATGTTCGTCGCAGGCTTTCTGCTCAGTCCGCTGTTCCCCATCAACAAGCGCATCTGGACGAGCACGTTTGTGCTGATAAGCGGCGGCGTGGCGCTGATGGTGTTTGCCTCGCTGCTGTATCTCGTCGATCTAAAGCAATGGAAGCGCTGGACGCCCCCATTGCTCGTCTTCGGCAGCAACGCCATCCTGGCCTTCGCGCTTTCGAACGTGATCACGACGCTTACAGATCGCATCCACGTCGGATCGCTCACGTTCCGTCAGTGGGCTTACAGCGCCTGCTTCGCCACATGGCTTCCCGCGGTGAATGCATCGCTCGCCTATGCGATCACGATCGTGCTCTTGAACATGGCTATCCTGTGGCCTCTCTATCGCAAGCAGATCTTTGTTCGGATCTAGGACTGCTTGCATAAACGCATTTTGAAAGGCCATGACTTTGCAGGGTGCGGGAAACCTCCAATCGAATCGAGTCTTGTGTCAGGGCACGACTTTTAGTCGTGCCGCAGGAGCCAAACATACGCGCGGGTTTTAGCCCCTGAGGGACGTTCGGAACGAAGTCCTCGATTTGCGCAGCTAGAACACGCTCTTTGCGATCTTTGTGCGCGCCGCTGCAATCACGACCTGCATGACTCAAAAAAGACCCGGACCTGGATGATGAGAACATGAACTCGCTCCATACCCAGGTCCAGTGAGATAAAAGACATCGCGTTATCGAAACCTATCGATTTCGCTGCACGGCATCGGCTTCGGCCGCCAGCGTATTCAGAACCTGGAGGAAGTCATTCCTCTGTCCGTCGAACAATCCCTCGCCTTTGAAGAAGGCGATTGTCGCCTGGGCTCCGGCAAACTTGTCAGTCAGCGGACGCAGGACTGAAACCTTCGGCAGGTTGGGACTGATGAACTCGCAGGGAACCGGAAATATCAGGTTGGTCTGGAGCAACGGATTCGGAGGGTCGTTGAAGTTGGGGAACGTAAGCCCGTCGTCCGTCACTGGAGTCGTTTGGCCATTGAAGTCGAATGGAGGCCCCTGCACGGCATTGCCGGCAAAGTCGACCCACTCGAGGAAGTGCGCAACCTCGTCACCGCCGATGCCGAAGATGATCTGCAGCACCTCGGTATTTGTGACCTTCTGCCCCATGGCTGGATAGAGGCTAGACCCGCCTTGTTCAATCGAACCGAAGTGGAAGGCGGCGGTGTTGGCGATGGCCTGGATATGATCTTCGCCTTCAAAGTCCGCATCTGTTCGGGGGATTGCGGTGCGACTCTGGATGGTGATTGCCTGCGGAAACGTCGCACCAAAGTCGGGATTGGTTGCGCTGCGATAACGGACATACCAGCTCGTGTCCACGTTGAGGTTCATCAGGTTGGTGAGCCGCATTGCGCCGCTCGAGCCGGTCGCAGTGCTTCCCTGCAGGCGTTTGAACGGAGTGAAATCGACCGGTTCCGCACCCTTCGATTCAAGATACTTGTTAAGGAAATTTGCGTGAGTATTCTCGTCAAGGGTATTGCTGGTGATGTACTGCGATCCGTCTCCATCGAGGTATTGCAGCGCAAGTTGATAGTTGTTTTGTGTTCCCTGGGTAACGCCGCCGAGTTCCGCGTACTGATTCCACAAATCTGATTCGATCAGTTCGGCGGCAGCCAGAAAACGAAGAATGGAAACGTCGCCGCGGGTGAGAGGTTCGTTTCGATCCGACTCGTCCGCGAAAGCAGATGGAGCATTGGTGGCAAGCAGGCCGGCGCTGGCCATTGCCGCGGCGCCTCCTGCAAACATGGTTGTTTTCAGGAGAGACCTTCGATTCATTGACCGTTGCAAATGGGTCTTCGGATTGTCCATCGGTGATTCCCTACCTTTGGGACATGGGGATGTCCTCAATCAAAGTAGGGTCCGGGCCGGGTTCCTGTTGTCACCGAATCGTCAGGCGCTCGTCTGGGTCGCGTCATTCCTTTGTCATCGCGTCGATTCCATCCCTGAAACAAGAACGAAAACTTGTCACCGCAGAATTACATCTTTCAAGAAAATGTCGCCGACGCCGGCGCGAATTGACACGAATGACATGTTTGCGAGGTCAAGCGGGTTGCTGAGGGTTGTGGTCCGCTAAAAAATGGTTTTCTGAATTTCGTCGACAAGGTATGCCGGCGGAGATCGTTGTCGCGAACCACCGACGTCCCCATCTTGCTTCACATGAACCCTCGCGATCATCTTCGCCGCATTTTCGGGGTTACTTTGGTGGCAAATCTTTGCTGCCGGTTGATCAAGGAATAGTACGCTTTCCCACAGCTTCACCCGGATGCAGGAAAGGCAGGGATATGTTCGGCATGAAAACGTTCGTGAAATTGTGCGTCGTGACTGCGCTCGTTCCAGGCTTCTCCGGTTTTGAGTTGGCGAAGGCCGTCGACGGGCCGCGTGCAAACACCGCCCCTGTCCACGGCGGCAAGGTTACGGTTCCCGTGCAGACGCCGTTTACGGTCAAGCTGGATGAAGCACTCAACGTAAAGACAGCCGGCAACGGCGAAGGTTTTACGGTGACTTTTAGTGAGCCGGTGCAGGTCGATGGGGTTACTGTCATCCCAGCGGGCGCAAGTGGGGCCGGGATTGTAAACAAGCCGCGGCAGGACAACCCGCAAATGGAATTGAATTCGATCTTCGTGAATGGGAGACTTTACCGCGTAGCAACCTTGCCCATTACGTTCAACCAGAAGACATCTCTTCCTCCGGGATCGAAATTCACCTTTCGCCTCGTGTTTGCGCTCAATGTTGCGAAGTAAATACGGGCCCTTCAGCTTTCCGGAGTCGGAACCGCTCTACAGAATGTAACGGCTCAGGTCGTTGTCCTTTACAACCGACGCGACCATCTGTTTCACATATTCCGACGTGATGGTGAAGATCTTCTCCGGCCCTGACGCGGTCATGCGTTCCTGGTAGGGCAATGGCGCACTGGCCTCGTTGGCGCCATCCTTGGTAAGAAAAGTCGCCTGCTCGGCATTGCCGGACTGGCGCGCGATGTCGGGCGCGAGGAAGCTTACATCTTCCAGCACCCGCTCCATGATGGTATGCAGGCGTCGCGCACCGATGTTTTCAGTCTGCTCGTTCACCTTGAACGCAAATTCGGCCATCTCGCGCAGCGCTTCGGGCTCGAATTCGAGGCGCACGCCTTCGGTTTCAAGCAGGGCCGAATACTGCTTGGTCAGCGACGACTTCGGCTCCGTGAGAATGCGCAGAAAATCCTCGACCGTAAGCGACTTCAGCTCGACGCGAATCGGAAAACGCCCCTGCAGTTCGGGAATCAGATCGCTCGGCTTCGATACATGGAACGCTCCGGCAGCGATGAACAGGATGTGATCTGTCCGCACCATGCCGTAACGTGTATTCACCGTCGTGCCTTCCACGATGGGCAGAATGTCGCGCTGCACCCCTTCGCGCGAAACGTCGGGGCCGTGTCCGCCTTCGCGTCCGGCGATCTTGTCGATCTCGTCGAGGAAGACGATACCGCTCGATTCAACGCGCTCGACGGCTGCGCGATTCACCTGGTCCATGTCGATCAGGCGGCCCTCTTCTTCCTGCACGAGATAATCGAATGCGTCGCCGACCTTCATCTTGCGCTTCTTTGAACCGCCACCAAAAATGTTGGGCAGCATGTCCTTGAGGTTCATCTCCATGTCCTCAAGGTTCTGGTTCGAGATGATGCCGAACTGCGGCGTGTTGCGCTCGCGCACATCCAGTTCCACCATCCGGTCGTCCAACTTGCCTTCGCGGAACTGCTGGCGCAGCTTCTCGCGCGAACGCTGGTAGCTATCGGAGCCGGGCAAGCGTAAGCTGGCCCTCCTGCGCCGGCGGCGTTGGGCGGAGGCGGCGGCAGCAGGATGTCGAGCAGCCGCTCTTCGGCGTTCATCTCCGCCTTGTCTTCCACCTCTTCCAGCCGCTCTTCGCGCACCATGTCGATGGCGATCTCCACCAGGTCGCGAATCATCGACTCCACGTCGCGGCCGACGTAGCCCACCTCGGTAAACTTCGAGGCCTCCACCTTCAGAAACGGCGAATTCGGTCAGCTTGGCCAGCCGCCGCGCGATCTCGGTTTTGCCCACGCCCGTCGGTCCGATCATGATGATGTTCTTGGGCATGATGTCGTCGGCGATGTCGGGCGGCAGCTTCTGGCGCCGCTGCCGGTTGCGCAGTGCGATGGCCACTGCGCGCTTGGCCGGCCGCTGACCTACCACGTGCTTGTCGAGCTCGGTGACGATCTCGCGCGGCGTCAACTCGTCGAGCGAGAGGTCCTGTTCTTCGGCGGATGCGGGAAGATAGATGGCCATGGATGACAGGGGCTAGCCCTTCAACTCCTCATACGTAACTCTATCGTTCGTATAGATGCAGATATCGGCGGCGATCTTCATTGCTTTTGCGGCAATCTCATGCGCGCTCAGGTCGGTGTTCTCCATCAACGCCCGTGCCGCCGCGATGGCAAAGCTTCCCCCGGAACCAATCGCCGCGATCGGCTCGTCGGGATCGATCACGTCGCCGGAACCGGAGATCAAAAAGGTCTGGTTCTGGTCGGCCACCACCAGCAGCGCTTCGAGATTGCGCAGCATCTTGTCGGTGCGCCAATCCTTGGCCAGTTCCACCGCCGAACGGTTCAGGTTGCCGGCATACTGCTCCAGCTTGCTTTCGAAGCGCGTGAACAGGTTGAAGGCGTCCGCTGTCGATCCCGCAAAGCCGGCCAGGATCTTCTCCTGGTAAAGGCGGCGAATCTTCTTTGCCGAGTGCTTCAGGATGTGCTCGGCCATGGTGACCTGTCCATCAGCCGCCATCACCACCACGCCGTTGCGCCGCACGCAGATTACGGTTGTGGAACGAATGCGGCGCTGTACGGTGGATTTCTTCTTCGTGCTCAATGTCCAATCCTGGGAAAAACAAGACTTCCGGCATAGCCGGAAGCCTTTCAATGCAGTATTTATAAGTATAGGGCATGAGCTCGACGAACTCCGTCGCGCTACTTCTGCCAGATCACCTTGCCCGACCGCACCACTGCACGCACCTTCGAAAAATTCGTCAACTGGTTCGCGGGATCGGCGTCAAGAATCGTCAGGTCGGCCAGCTTGCCCGGGGTGACAGTTCCCTTGCTCGTCCGAAACACCCATGCGCGCCGCAGGATTCGTGGTGAGCATCGCCAGGACCGTCTTCCAGTCCAGGCTGCTCTTGCCCAGTTCCACAAACTCCAGTTCCGTTGTGTAGTCGCTCATATAACCCACATCCGTCCCGAACAGCAGCGTTCCACCGAGTTCGTGAAACTGCCGCACCTCGGCGCAGATCGGGTCCATATAGGTCGAATCGGTGGTCACGGTGCTTGCGAACATCTTCAGCGTGGGAATCATCGCCATATTCTTGTTGATGGCCGACTGCAGAAGGGCGGCATCGACTCCGCGCGTATCGTCGGCCGCGTGGGCCAGCACGTCAACGCCGCTGTTGATTGCCACCTGCGTGCCGGCCAGATTTGAGGGGTGCGCGAAGACCAGCTTGCCGTTCAGGTGCGTTTCGGTCACCGCGGCTTTCGCAATGTTCAACGGCATGGGCAGAACCTGACCGCGGGCGATCCATGAGCCTGTGAAGAGCTTGGTGAGGTCCGCGCCTGAGGCCAGGTTGCGGCGAACCATCTGCGTCGCCTCTTCCGGGGTTTCCGGCTGGGGCATCATCGCCAGCATCCACTTTGGAGCCGTATCGCGCACGTAATACGGTACGCCGTGCGGCGGATAGAGCGGCGTCCCCGCACTGTAGATGTACGGCCCGCTCAATTCGCCCTTCTCGATCCTTCGGCGAATGGCAAAGGTGCTCGCTGGATTGGAGCCAAGATCGACGACCGTGGTGAATCCGCGGCTCAGGAACATGTCGGCAAGCTGGGGATTGAGCGTAGCCGCTGACTTCCAGTTTGCGAAATTCCACTTCGGCTCGGTTAAGTGGACATGCATGTTCCAGAAACCGGCGGTGATCACGCACTGATTGCAGGGAACGATCGTGGCATCGGCAGGAACGTTGACCTGCGGCCCAACCTCCGCAATCAGCCCGTTCCGCACCAGCACCGTGCCGTCCTCAATGGGAGGATCAGTGGGCGAGACATAGATTCGAGCGTGCTCGATGGCCAGCGTTCCCTGGGCCAACCTGAGCGGCGGGTGCGATCCATGGCGGGGATAGAACTCGATCACCCAGACAGCGGCAACGGCAACGAACAACACGGCTACAATGAGAAAAACGGCGCGAAAAAGCCATCGGCGCATCAGGCGGACCTCATCCGTTCAGTGATAATACGCAGCGGGGGAAGAACGGTTCACGGGAATCGCGGTTTGACGCCCCCAATCCCACAAACTAGTTTTGATGCAGGGGTACAGCGGAATCGGATTAGCCCTGGTTTCATCTCCAGCGCACTCGGCCCCGCTCGGAGGAGCAAACATGCAGAGAAACTTGCCGCGACGTCTTACAGCGGCGGCAGCGGTATTGGTTTTTACCTGCCTGACCGGCCTGGCGCAGGATCTGAAGAGTTTCGAGCAGCGAATCACGACGAAAGTGCTGCCCAACGGCCTCACTATCCTGATCTGTGAGCGGCCCGAAGCCCCGGTGTTCAGTTATACGACCTTTGTGGACGCGGGCGACGTCGACGATCCTACCGGCGAGAGCGGTCTGGCACACATGTTTGAGCACCTCGCATTCAAGGGAACCTCGGAGATCGGCACGAAAGACTACGCAGCCGAGAAAGTGGCCCTCCAGCAGGTAGAAGCGGCCAACGATGCCTACGAGGCCGAGTATCGCAACCCGATGGGGCGCGACCCCAAGAAGCTGGCGGAACTGAAAAAGGCTTTCGACGAGGCGCAGGCCACGGCCGAAAAATACGTCGTTCCCAACCAGTTCACAGATGTAGCCGAACGCAATGGCGCGCATGACCTCAACGCCTCGACCGGACTCGACGAGACGCAGTTTTTCTGGTCGATGCCGGAGAATCGCCTTGAGCTGTGGGCCTGGCTTGAAAGCAGCCGCCTGGCTGACACAGTTCCGCGCGAATTCTACAAGGAGCGGTCGGTGGTGATTGAAGAGCGCCGGATGCGCACGGATTCGAACCCCCAGGGCCGATTGTTGGAACAGTTGGCGGCCACAGCGTACGTCGCGCACAATTACGGCCGGAGCGGCGTTGGTTGGCCCAGCGAAGTGGGCCAGATCACGGCGACCGAGGCCATGGAGTTCCACAAGAAGTACTATGTGGGATCCAACATCGTAGTCACGGTGGTCGGCGATGTGAAGGCCTCCGAGGCTATGCCGATCCTGGAGAGATATTTCAGCAGGATACCCGGTGGTCCCAAGCCTCTCGACATGACCACTGTGGAGCCAAAGCAGTTTGCCGAGAAGACGGTCGTCATCAAGGACCCCACGCAGCCGATCTACTTCGAGGCCTATCATCGTCCCAGCTACCGCAGTCCCGACGATGCGGTCTACGACGCGATCAGCGACATTCTGTCGAACGGCCGCGTCTCTCGCCTTTATCGCAGCCTGGTGCGCGACCAGCAGATTGCCGCCGTCGCCGAAGGAGTAAGCCCGTATCCCGGCGACAAATATCCGAGCCTGTTCGTTTTCGTCGCCGCGCCCCTGCCGGGACATAAAGACGCGGAGATGGCAACCGCGATCCACAAGGAGATCGACAAGCTCAAGACGGCGGATGTCACGGACGCGGAACTTGCGATGTACAAGACGCGCACCCGCGCCGATCTGCTGCGCGGGCTCGCGGACAACCAGGGTCTGGCCAATGCTCTTGCTGAATACCAGACCCGCTACGGCGACTGGCGTGAGCTCTTCCTCCAGCTTGACCGCGTCGACAAGGTGACCAAGGCCGATATCCGCCGGGTTGCAAACGAGGTGTTCGTTCCCTCCAATCGAACCACCGCCGAGATCGAAACCCAGGCTCCCCCAGCACCGGCAAAAAACAACGGAGGCGCACAGTGAGACGTCGCACGAATTTACCCATGGTCTTCGCCTCCGTCGTTTTTGCCCTGATGCTTTCTCCAGCAGTCTCGCCTGCGCAGCAGCAGGAGCCGTGGCAGAAGATTCCCATCCCCCCGCTGCACGCGTTCAAGCCTCAGCAGCCTAAGCGTATCGCCCTGAAGAACGGCATCGTGCTCTTCCTCCAGGAAGATCACGAGCTGCCCTTTGTCTCCGGTTCCGTGCTGATCCCCGGCGGCTCGCGCGATGAAGATCCCGCCAAGTGCGGCCTGATCGATCTCTACGGGCAGACGTGGCGCACCAGCGGCACAGCCAAGATGAGCGGCGACGACATGGACGACCTGCTCGAAGCGAAGGCCGCGCACATTGAAACCGGCGGAGACGATGACTCGACCGCGCTCTCCTGGGATTCGCTAAAGGCCGACACCGACCAGGTCTACAACCTCGCCATGGACCTCCTGTTCCATCCGAAGTTTGATGAGCAGAAGTTGCAACTCGCCAAGCAGCAGACCGCAACCGCCATCGTCCGCCGCAACGACGAGGAGGGCCAGATTGCCGCTCGCGAAGCGGCAAAGCTGGTATACGGAGCAACCAGCCCGTATGCGCGCCAGCCGGAGTTCGCCACCATCGGCCGGGTCACCATGGCCGACCTCGAGGCGTGGCATGACCGCACCATCGGTGGAAAGCTCATCATCAGCATCAGCGGCGACTTCGACCCGGCCGTCATGGAAGCCAAACTGCGCGCCACCTTCGACGGCTTGCCGATGGCCAAGCCGCACCCCGTCCGCCACGACGCCTTCCCCGGCCCCACCCCCGGCGTCTACTTCATCAACAAGGAAGACGTGAATCAGTCAGACGTGGAAATCGTGGGACTCGGCACGGACCGGCGCAATCCCGACATCCCCAGCATCGCGATGATGAACGACGTCTTCGCCGGCGGCTTTGCCAGCAGACTCTTCCAGAAAGTGCGCACCCAACTCGGCCTTGCCTACGAAGTGGGCGGCGGGCTGTCCTTCGCATGGGACCATCCGGCTACCTTCCAGGCTGTGGTGCTCACCCAGAGCGCAACCACCGTCGACGCTATCCAGCAAACCTACAGGGTGCTCGACGGATTGACGACACAGCCCTTTACCGAAGACGAACTCAAGCGGGCAAAAGACAACATCCTCAACTCATTCCTGTTCCGCTACGACACCAAGGACAAGGTGCTCGCCGAGCGCGTGCGCCTGGAGTTTTATGACTTTCCGCCGGACTATCTAGAGACCTACAAGGACGCGCTCGAGAAAGTCAGCCTGGCCGACCTGAACACCGTAGCGAAAAAGTACATCCATCCGGACAAGTACGCGGTCCTCGTCGTCGGCAACGGTCCTGAAATCAAGCCCGCGCTCGACACCCTGAACATGGGGCCGGTGCACACCATCGACATCACGATTCCTCAACCCGGAGCGCCGGCCGGCTCCGGCAGTGGCGCGGAGAAGCAAGAGTGAGCAAGGAAGCAGGTACGTCCTCGCGATCGGCACCAAAGCTGGCCGTCGTCATCATGGCGGCCGGAAAAGGCACCCGGCTGAAATCGCGCAAACCCAAGGTGCTCCACGAGATCGGCGGAAAGCCGCTGCTGAGTCACGTAATCGACTCCGCCAGCCGGCTGGCAGCAGGCGAAGATATCTACGCCATCGTCGGTCACCAGGCGGAGCGCGTCCGCGAAGCCGTGGCGGCGACCGGCGTCCAGTTCATCGAGCAGAAGGAGCAGCGCGGAACCGGCCATGCCATCCAGTGCGCCCGCGACGCAATCTCCGGCTACGAGCACATCCTGGTACTCTCGGGCGATGCTCCGCTCATCAAGGCTGACACCCTTCAGCACCTGATGACGCTTCACCTCGCGCACGGCGCCGCCATGACGATTCTGACTGCGGAGCCCGAAGATCCCACCGGCTATGGCCGCATCGTTCGCCGCTCACCGGACCTTCCCGAGGTCGAAGCCATCGTCGAGGACAAGGCCCTGACGCCGGCGCAGCAGTCGATCCGCGAAATCAACTCCGGCATCTATGCCTTCAAGGTCAAGCCGCTGCTCAAGCACCTTGACCAGCTCACCAACAGAAATACGCATGGCGAGTTCTACCTCACCGACATGGCGGCGCATCTGAACGCAGCGGGAGAAAAGGTAACGGCTTTGAACGCCGCCGAACCTGTCGAAGTGCTGGGCGCAAACACCATCGCGGAACTGGTGGCTCTCGACGCCAGGCTCCGCGCGGCCACCGCCAATCGGCTGATGGACGCCGGGGTCACCATCTATCGGCCGGAGACCTGCGTCATCGACTCCGATGTCGAGATCGAGCCCGATACGATCATCGAGCCGTTTGTGCAGCTGCTGGGCAAGTCCAGAATCGGGACGGAATGCCGCATCCGATCTTACTCCGTGATTGAAAACTGCACCTTGGGCAACAAAGTCCTGGTTCTCCCGGGCTGCGTGCTTGCCCAAAGCACGGTGGCGGATGGCGCAAGAATCGGACCATTTTCGCACCTGCGGCCCGGCAGCGAAATCGGCCAGGACGCGCACGTCGGCAACTTTGTTGAAACCAAGAAAACCAGGCTGGGCAAAGGCGCCAAAGCCAATCACCTGACGTATCTTGGTGACACGGATGTGGGCGCGGGATCGAATATCGGAGCCGGCGTTATTACCTGCAACTACGACGGCGCGCACAAGTATCAGACCCGGATCGGACAGGGCGCATTCATCGGAAGCGATTCAACCCTGGTGGCGCCAATCGAGGTTGGCGATGGGGCCTATATCGGCGCGGGGTCCTGTATCACCAGGGATGTCCCGCCAGGCGCTTTGGCAGTGGGTCGATCGAGGCAGGTGATGAAGCCTGGCTGGGTCGCAGCCCGGCGAGCTCGGACAGAGGAAAAGAAATAGGGCAGAGTTTTAACGAATTTGACGAGTCTCAACGGTTTTGGCGGCTTGGACCAGATGTACTTTTTAATGAAACATTTTCTCCAAAAATCTATACCACTTTAGTACTTTGGTACTTGCCTAAGAAGGACTTGCACCACCGGCCCCGTAAGCGTAACTTCTTGATACGTTATCAGGGCAAATTTGACCGCGGGCTATCCGATGTGGTCCGGGGAGGTTCCCGGAAATCTCACCGCATAAGCATCGCGGGGCGAAATTCACCTCAAGTCCCTAATTATCATGCGTCCTGATGACGATGGAACTCTCTAAGGAAGAGATTGCGTTTTTGGCAGGCTTAATCAATGCTGATGCCTAAATTGAAGGGATTGCCCCGCCGGAGATGGAACGAGCACTGGCGGGAAGCCGGGAAGGAAACCGGGTTGGCGTCGAAGCTGGCAGAGCCGGGCGCTTCCTCGGCATCGGTGCTTTCTGTGGCGAGCGCGGATACACGCACGAGCATGAAAGCGCGCAAAGCAGCCCGCATCCTGGTGGTGGATGACGAGGCGCATGTTCGCTCGATGATTGCGGCGACGCTGGAGCGGCAGGGCTACGAGGTGATGCTGGCCTCCGGGGGCCGTGAGGCTTTCGACTCGCTTGAGCAGGATTCGTTCGAACTGATTCTCACCGACATCGTGATGCAGGACGGCAACGGCCTTGCCCTCCTGGAGCGCATCCATGAACAGAATCCAAGTCTCCCCGTCATCATGGTTACGGCGATCCACGACATCAGCGTGGCTATCGACTCGATGCGCCGCGGCGCTTACGACTACCTGCTGAAGCCATTCGAACGCGACCACCTTGTCGCCACCGTGCAACGCGCCCTCGAACATCGTGAAGCGCTGCAGGAAAGCCGCACCTATCAGCAAAACTTGGAGCAGGTGGTGCGGGCTCGCACCGAGATGCTGCGCCAGGCCATGGAAGACCTGGAACACTCATACGACGTCACGCTCGAAGCCCTCGGCGACGCTCTCGACCTGAAGGATTCCGAAACCGAAGGCCACTCCAAGCGCGTGACGGCTTACACCATTGCCCTGGCTCGCGCTATGGGCATTTCGCCGGCGGAGATCAAGGTGATCGCGCGCGGTGCCTTCCTGCACGACATCGGCAAGATGGCGATCCCCGACTACATCCTGCGCAAGCCCGGCAAACTGACGCAGGAAGAGCAGGACGTTATGCGCGAGCACTGCGCACGCGGCTACCAGATGCTGCGCAAGATTCCGTTCCTCGCCGAGGCGGCCGAGATCGTCTTCACCCACCAGGAACACTACGACGGCAGCGGCTATCCCAGCTCATTAGCAGGGATTGCGATTCCTATTGGGGCGCGCATCTTTGCCGTGGCCGACACGCTCGATGCCATTACCAGCGACCGCCCCTATCGCGTGGCGCGCAGCTTCGACGCGGCGCGCGAGGAGATCATCCGCTGCTCGGGCTCGCAATTTGACCCCGCAGTGGTCGAAGTCTACCTGAAAATCCCCAATGAACTCTGGCTGGAGTTGCGCTCCGAAATTACCGGCCAGAACCGCCGTTTCTCGACCTTCGATATCGCCCACCCGCTGGGCCGGCCGAGAGAGTAGCCGCCCGGACCTCGGCGGATTGTTCCCAATCCTGATTGCCATGTACCTCTCAGGCGACGCTGTGGCGTATTCTGCCAGCGTAGCTCGGAGAAGAGGTTTTCCAGAGATGAAGGGAAATGCAAAGGTTATCGAAACTCTGAACGAAGCGCTTCATGAAGAACTCGCCGCCATCAACCAGTACTTCCTCCACGCCGAAATGTGCGAGAACTGGCATTATGACCGTCTCGGAGATCTGATCAAAAAGGAGTCCATCGCCGAGATGAAGCACGCCGAGATTCTGATCGAGAGAATTCTTTTTCTCGACGGAACACCGAATCTGACCAAACCCATCGAATTAACCATCGGAAAGAACGTCAAAGAGCAGATCGAAAGCGATTTGAAGTTGGAAATCGACGCGGTCGCTATGTATAACCGCGCAGTCGAGACCGCCCGTCAGGAAGGGGACAACGCCTCGCGCGAACTATTCGAGCGCCTGCTGAGGGATGAAGAGGAACACGTCGACTTCCTTGAAGCTCAGGTTCACCAGATGAAGGAAATGGGTTACGAGCGGTACCTCAGCCAGCAGATCAGTGACGGAAAGTAAGCGTCTTTTGCGGGAAGACGTCGTTTATGAGAACTGTGCACACTCTTCGTCTACTGCTCGGCTGTACGGCCGTGTTGCTTCCCTGCGCTGCGTATGGCCAGATCAACGGCGCAAAGATCGCCGTGACTCCCGGGAATCTATGCGTGACCGAGGGGGCAGTTGAAAAGGGTGCGAACGATCGTCTCACGGTCAACGTAACCAAGATGCGGGCCTACATCAACACCTGGACAGCTCAGGCCATCGAAGCCCATTTCACCTATCTCGGCCCTTCCGCTGAAGAATCGCGGCTCGGCTCCGGAGAAATCCGGCGTCAATTCGGGCTGAAGCTGCACGCCCAGAATGCGTGCAATCTCGTCTATGCAATGTGGCGAATCGAGCCCGAATCAAAAGTCGTCGTTTCGATCAAGCGAAATCCCGGCCAGTCCAGGAATTCGGAGTGCGGTAATCGCGGCTACCAGAACATCAAGCCTCGACGTGCCTCCCCCGTGCCCGCACTGCGACCCGGCGACATTCACACCTTCGGCGCCAGGCTTGATGGGGACGAACTGCATGTCTTCGTCGACAAACGCGAAGTATGGGAAGGCGACCTCAGCCCCGAAGCTTCCGGCTTGGACGGTCCGTTGGGAATCCGCTCAGACAACGTGAAATTGGACCTGGACCTCGCCGCCGGCGCCTATGCCGGCAACCATCCTGACTTCAAGCTCGCCTGTAAATCCGGCCCCGACGCATCGGACTGACAGGGCCTCTCCAGGCTCCTGCCACTACCGCTTGCCGAATTCGGCCTCTACAGTCCGGGCCAGGCCCTCTGCTAGCGTATAGGGCGCCTTGAAGCCCCACTGCGCCACCCGGTCAGCCTTGAATTGAGTCGACTCGCAGAACTTTCGCACCCGGATCGCACTGATCGGAAAGCTGCGCCCCGAAATGCGAGCCGTCAGGTCGAGCACATGCCCGCCGGCCATCGCCACGCTCTTGGGAAATCTCCGAATCTGTTGCTGCCTGCCCAGACAACCACGAATATGCGCGACTAGATCCCGGGTGTTCATGTCTGGCGTGTCAACATAATTGGCGATGTGCACTCCGGCTCCCAGACTCAGCGTGTAGGCAATGAAGGCCGCAATATTCCCTACGTAGGCCATTGATTTGATGTTCATGCCAGAGCCAACCATCAAAAACCTGCCGCTCTCTATCTGGCGCAGAAGGTTATATACATTTCCTCGATTTCCTTCTCCGAACACTACGGTCGGACGGACAATCACGAGTGTCCGGCTGGGATCCTCTTCGGCCCATGCACGGTAAATGCCCTCAGCCTCCAGCTTGGTCTTGCCGTATTCATTGAAAGGCTCGAATGGACCGCTCTCATCGACAGCGTGCCGATGAAACCCATAGACGGCAGCGCTGCTGGTAAAGATGATCTTCTGAACACCCGCTTCGCGCGCCGCCTTGCAGACCTGGACCGCTCCATTGACGTTCACATCCTGATACCGCGAAAGAGGCCGGACGTCGTCACGATGTTCGGCAGCCAGATTGATGATCGCTGAAGCCCCCTGGAACAGCGGCCTGAGTGACTCCAGCCGCGTCACGTCACAATTCTTCGAGAGTTGCGTATGGACACGACCCTCGCTTCGATCACCAATACACACTGGTATCGATTGCTCGGTCAACAATTCGACCAGTCGAGTACCGATAAAGCCAGCCCCGCCGAGAATCAGAATGTATCCGGAAGAATGCTCAGGAGATGGTAGAGGGAGGCCGTCACTCACATCATCTATTTTAAGCCGCTGGTTTGCCCCAACGCCATGCGCTCAAGAGTGTCTGGTAGCGGCAACTTGGGTCTTCTATTCCGGCTACCGCCTTTCCGGGCGAGCGCATTTCGCTGCCGGCGTTCGACCGGGGTAGCAGCCATCTAAATGCGGCATCGACAGCAAAGTCGTCTTGAGAGGCCTGGAGTTTGCTGGCGCAGTTCAGTGCTTTGTCAGTCGTACCCTGATCGCAACTAAAATACACGATCAATTGGTGATAATGTACTGTATCGATAAGACGCCAACGTTACCATATGATCAACGGTCATCCCCTTCCCAGGGGCTCACACCGTTGGCCTTCAAGGGGTAGAAATGAAAGCTGTTATTCTGGCGGGCGGAATGGGGACGCGCCTGAGCGAAGAGACCGGTGTCCGACCAAAACCAATGGTGGAGATCGGCGGCCGTCCGATGCTGTGGCACATCCTCAAGATCTATTCGCAGCACGGAATCAATGAGTTCGTCATCTGCTGCGGATACAAGGGTTATCTGATAAAGGAGTACTTCGCCAACTACTTCCTGCACACGTCCGACGTCACCTTCGACATGCGGGAAAACCGCATGGAGGTCCATCAAAGCGTGGCCGAGCCCTGGCGCGTCACCCTGGTCGATACAGGAGAGACCGCGGGAACAGGCGGACGAATCAAGCGAATCGCGCGCTTTCTTGAGGGCGATCCAGCGTTTTGCATGACCTACGGAGATGGTCTCAGCGACGTGGACATTTCAGCCACCATCAAATTCCACTCCAAGCATGGCAAACGCGTGACCGTCACTGCAGTGCAACCTCCAGCGCGTTTTGGAGGGCTTGGAATCGATGGGACCGACATTCGCGCCTTCCAGGAAAAGCCGGAGGGAGAAGGCGGCTGGATCAACGGCGGTTTCTTCGTACTCTCGCCGGACGTGATCGGCGAGATTCGCGACGACAGTTGGATGTTCGAGCGGGAACCAATGCAGAGTCTGACGGCCAAGCACCAGGTTCAGGCGTACTTCCACAAGGGATTCTGGCAGCCAATGGATACACTCAGGGATAAGCAGCGACTGGAGGAATTGTGGAGCAGCGGAGATGCCCCGTGGAAGAAGTGGTGAATCCATGGCGAGGGCAAGCGTTTTTCTAACCGGCCACACGGCCTCTTGTGCCTCGATTCCAGCAAGACCCATGCACACTAGAAGCTGTCTCATAAACCAGTTCCCTCTTCCGCTCAGGACAAGCTCGCTTTGGTCCGATCATCGCTCTGCGGCATGAATGACTAGCGATGCTCCGGGCGTAACCGCTTCGTGAAATGCAAAACCAGTTCGTCGTCGAGTACGACCTGCGCACCTTCTGGGAGGAAGTGGTCGTGGTATGTGATTCCGCGGCCATCGAGAATATACCCTCGCTTGCCGTAGAGGCGTTGCGCCGCGTTGTATCCGGGATGCAGCCCAACGCCAATCCCCACGGTTGAACTGCACTCGCCCGCCAACGTCTCCACTTCGTCAAGCAGCTGGGTGGCAACCCCTTGCCGTCTGAACTCCGGCAAGACATTGAGGTCCTGAATCTCGGGAACCCCGGCTTCCGCGAAGGGCGGATACGTTGGCTGCCAGTTCAATGTGACGTAACCTGCAAATCGCCCGTCCGCGAACGCAACCCGGCAGACGCGCCGTCCCCCAGCTTGTTCCTCCAGGTAACGCCGATACTGCGCCTCGGTCTTCTTCCAGCCGATACGCTGAAACGCCGCCGCGATCGTCGCCGGATCACTGTCATGCAAGGCACGAATCTGAAGTGAGACGTGCATCTCGAGGGAATGCCTGAACACCAGGATCAATCATAGATGTCTGATCAAGAGGTGCAAACATGCGAGGTGGACGAAGCCGAGGAAGTTCTCGATGTGGCATTCCCATCGGGTGACGAGTCGGCGGAAGTTGTGCATCCACGCGAAGAGCCTCTCCACTTTCCAGCGCCTGCGGTAACGGCGCAGCTTACGGGCATCCTGACTCCTGCTTCGGTTGCGCCGGTTGGGCGCGATCATCTCGATGCCGTACTCGTCTTGGAGCGTGCGATCGAGCGGGTCCGAGTCCTAAGCCTTATCGCCGATGAGCCGGGCGGGGAGCTCGTCGAGGAAGCTTCCGGCCAGAACGTACTCCACAAGGCGGCACTCGGCCGGTGAAGCGCTGTCGACAGATACGGCGAGAGGAAGACTGTTATCAGCGGCGACAGCGATGATTTTCGTGCCCTTGCCGCGGCGAGTGGGGCCGACGGCGAAGCCCCCTTTTTGGCGCTCGCGAAAGTGGCATCGACGAACGCCTCTTCCAGATTCAGCTTTCCCCGCTCGTGCAGATGGCCAGCCAAGAGCTTGAGCGCTTGTCCCAACTTGCCGTTGCGCACCCACTGCTGGAACCGGCGATGGCAGGTCTGGTATGGCGGGTACTTCTCGGGCATCTCACGCCACTGCGCCTCGGTTCCCAACACCCAGAGCACACCGTTCAGCACCGAGCGGGTATCGTGCCACGGACGGCCACGCCTATCCGCCCGCCGCGCTGGCCGCAGCACCGGCTCAACGACGACCCATTGTTCATCGTTCAGTTCCCAACGTCCTGTCACGGCGTTTCGCGGGCCCAGAGCAAACCCAGGATCGCACGAATTCGCCCACCAGCTATTTATGAGACAGGTTCTAGGGTGGCGGCTGCCGTTAGACACTGAAACCTCGCGTCGACTGGACCATGGCCTGGTATCGGCACCGACATGAGCGATTTCACTTACAAACAGACCGAGAACTACGAAAAACTTCTGAAGCGTAATGCCACAGGATCTGCCCTTTCACGTTAGGCTGCGGTTGCGCGGATTTTCATTTGGCGAGAAATCTAGTCGTGCTTTTGTTCAGGTCACTATACGGCTCCAGCGAAAAAAATGACCTCGATTCCGAATGGTAGATTGGGGAGATGATCTGGAGCCGCGCTGCATCGCGCCGTGTCGTTGGGATCATTGCATGGGCAGCACTGCTCGTGAGCGCGTGTGTCGTTTTGCAGGCGCAACGATCGCATCAGTCTTCATCGGGCGCTCAACCGTCAGCCGTCGCCGGCTTGGGTCAAGACACAGACGATTGCCATGAGACGGTCGTTGGATCTCCCTATATCCCCGTCGATAGCTGGATGTATCCCGCCATCCTTCGTCTCTACTCGATGGGATTTGTTGATCACGTTTATCTGGGAATGCGGCCCTGGACCCGCCAAAACGTCATTGAGATTCTAGGTGACGTCGAAGACCGGATTGCAGATTCCGGCGCTGGGTCAGTTACGGATGAAGCGCAGCAGATTCACGACGCGCTAAAGCACGAAGTAGAGCCAGACATGATGGATCCCTGCGTGGCGCCCACGAATCTCATTCGCCTCGAATCGGCCTATTCGGTTGTGCGTGGAATCTCCGGCGCGCCCCTGCGTGACAGCTTCCATCTCGGCTCGACCCTTGTGAATGATTACGGAAGACCCTACGAAGGCGGATTCAACAACTACTCCGGGATGAGTGGTTACGTGACCGCTGGTCGCTTCACGCTGTATGCGCGTGGAGAATTTCAGAGTGCGCCTTCGGCGAGTGGCTATTCAACTGCCTTGGCAAATGACCTTTCCGCGATTGACGAGACACTGTACACCGATCCTGCGACCAACCAGACCACGTATTACTATCCGCAAGCAACCATTCCCCTGGGCCCCATCGCTTCCACTACCCATGGCCGCATCATGGAAGCATGTGTCTCCGCGAGGGTTTTGAACCACGAAGTCTCATTCGGAAAGCACGATCAATGGCTTGGCCCCGCGCTGGGCGGGTCATTCGCATACTCTGACAACGCCGAGAACATTTACGCATTCGAAATCAATCGCGTTGAGCCGCTCCGCATCCCGCTGCTTTCCACCCTTACCGGCCCCTTCCGTTACGAGTTCCTGGTCGGCGGTCTCCATGGCCACGAATTCATACCCAATCCGGCGTACGAGGCAAACCCCTCCCCGAACTTGCCCAACGTGATCAACCCCGGCGATCCGTGGGTACACGTAGAGAAGCTTAGCTTCCGCCCCACCGCAGATGTTGAGTTCGGCTTCGAGCGATCCGCGATATGGGGAGGCAAAGGCCACGGCCCCATAACGCTCCACACGTTTCTCAAGAGCTTCTTCAGTTTGTCCGCCCCAGGTGCTCCCGGATCAACCGGGCCCAACGCCAAGAACGGCCCCGACGACCCCGGCGCGCGCTTCGGTGCTTTTGATTTCTCCTACCGCCTTCCGTTCGCTCGCAAATGGCTCACCCTTTACGCAGACGGCGAAGTTCACGACGATATCTCTCCGATCGATGCACCGCGACGCGCAGCGTGGCGCTCGGGGATCTATCTCTCTCACGTCCCTGGGATTGCAAAACTCGATGTGCGGCTTGAAAGCGCATATAGCAATCTGCCGATCAGTCTGGCAGGACACGGTGGCCCGGGAAGGTTCATATATTGGGAAGGAATTCAAAAGCAGGGCTACACCAACAACGGCCAGATCTTCGGCGATTGGATTGGCCGTGACGATACCGGGGGACAAGCCTGGATCACGTATCACCTCAGCGGAAACGAGTGGATACAGATAAGCGCGCGCAACCAAAAAGCCGCGAAAGATTTCATCGCATCGACGACGACTCAATACGGTACCACGCTGAACGACTTCAGCGCGCAGGCCGTCAAGCGCATCGGCGCCGACCTCGAGATCAATGGCAGTTTTACCCTGGAACACTACAACGCGCCAATTTACCTTCCCGGCCGGCAGACTGTGACGACAACCAATATTCAGCTCACCTGGTACCCGACCCGCAAAATCAACTTCTAGTCTAAGAGGCTGCGGAAAAACGGAAAATAATGAGCGAACTTTGCCGAAAGCCATTCCTTAGGGCTGAAGCCCACGTCGTTTATGGGGCATTTACGGCACGACTAAAGTCGTGCCCTGACACGAGACTCGCTTCGACGGAGTTTTCGGCAGCTTGCTAAAGCCTTCCCCGGTAGGCAGCCTGTTCACATGCTATTGGGAAATATGAGACGATTATGAGACGCGTCGAAACTGTGACAGGGAGGATAACGTGCACAACTTCATCAAGCCGTTCGTTGCGCCGGTGCTGAAACGAAGGGGCTGGAATCGCTTGTGCGAAATCGGTTCGCGTGAAGGGGAAGCCACCGACCTCTTGCGCGGGATTCCAAATTTGGAAGTCACGGTGGTCGATCCCTGTTTAGACTGCGACCTTCGGCAGAAATTTGCAGACAAAACATCCATTGATATGCGAAAAGGTCTGAGTCTCGACGTGTTGCGAGTGCTCAGCGAGCCATTCAATTGTATTTTGATCGACGGCGACCATAATTGGTACACCGTCTATAACGAGCTCAGGCTAATTTCGGAAAGGAATCTTCTTAAGCCGGGAGGGATCATCTTCCTTCACGACGTGGAGTGGCCATGGGCGCGAAGAGACTTGTATTACCAGCCCGAGACGATACCGGAGAAGTATCGGCATGAATATGCGAATCTCGCAATTGTACGAGGAAGGAGTGAACTCTCGGGCGAATCAGGACCGTTTGCGGGAGGCTTTAAGGCCACCAATGAAGGGGGTGCGTGTAATGGAGTCTTGACTGCGATCGAAGATTTCTTGCGAGAAAACCCGCGCAAATACCGGTTCTTTCGCGCGAGGGTCGGAAACGGTCTGGGCATCCTGCTCTATCGCGGAACATTGCGAGATGATTTCACCTTCTGGTTTCTCGTGTGCAAAGGACTCATCTACAGCGCAGCCTATAACTTGATGCAGATTACTGGACTGCGAGCGGTTCACCAACCAGTCAACGAAGTCCAAGGTCTACACGAACCGACAAAATAACTCAACATCGCGGGTCGAAGGCGCGTCTTGCTCGTCTTGTCTTGGAAATCACGTTACAACATGCCTCCAGTCAAATTCGTCCGAAGGGTATCTTGCTTTGACGCAACAGAGCGAGCGCGTCTTCATGCGAGGCCCTCGAGGTCTGCGGGGCGTTCGATTTACGCCGTAGCGGAAGTATATCTCCAGCCAGGCATTGATTGCGATGCGACTTATGCCTTTTGCGAGAGGGCGCGTCAATGATTGACTTGGCCGTGGCATACCGAGTTTATCCTGGTATTTCAAAGCTGCCCGCTTTCTACGCGAATAATAAGTTCTTGCTCTCGCAGATGTGCCTCAATTCGTTTGAGAAATCTCTCGGCGCCCTGAAGACCAAAGTATGGGCGATCTTAGATGGATGCCCCCCGGAGTACGAGTCACTCTTTCGCGAGACCCTGACCGACTGCAACACTTACCTAACGATTGTTTCACTGAATAAGGTCGGCAATCTCGCTACGTTCGCTGCTCAGATTGATCTCCTTCTGAAACAAACGGAAGCCGAATATGTTTACTTTGCAGAAGACGACTATTTCTACTTCCCCGGCGCGCTCGAGAAGATGGTCGAGTTTATGAGACAAAATCCGGACGTGGATTTTGTTACTCCATATGACCATCCAGATAACTACGTAAATCCCTCCGCCCGCGAACGCCATTTTGTTCGTCCCTTCGGTGATCGATATTGGAGAACTGCGAGCTCAACTTGCCTGACATTTCTGACGAGCCGTGAGCGCCTAAGGAAAACCCACCGCATGTTTCGGACATACAGTCGTGGGAACGGGGATTACCCTCTGTGGCAATCTCTGACGCAAAGACTTCAGCTCTTCAATCCACGCATTCAAGCGCATGACGTCTTCCGGCTAAAGGCATGGCTCAAAGTTTGGAGATGGGGAATCCCGTCACTGCTCACCAACAGGCGCTATCAACTATGGTCTCCATTGCCAACTCTGGCCACCCACATGGAGTCAACCTGTTTGGCTCCCTTAGTAGATTGGCAAACTGCCTTCGAGCATTTCGAGCGGCAGAGGGAGTGCGAGCAATGGCCTGCGGGCCGAGAGAGCCGCAGTAGCGGAGCGAGCTAGAAGTGAGCAGCAAGCTAGAGGCAAACTATACTCGGAATGACACTAAACATCATCATTGTGAACTGGAATAGCAGTGCGGCGCTGAGAAGATGCCTTGCCTCCATCGCCTGCTCTGATTTTCCTTCGTTCCGCGTAATTGTTGTCGATAACGCCTCAAGCGGCGAAGAGCTGCGCAGTCTGTCTTCAATTGAGAATGAATATAGAGAATTTCAGGTTCACTTCGTTCGCAATACAAAGAATCGAGGGTACGCAGGAGGGAATAATGCCGGGCTGCAATATCTGGTAGACCATAAGTTAGACGGAGAGCTTCTGATTCTCAATCCAGATGCGGAGGTGCAACCCGATACCTTGCGCGTAATGGCGGCAGCAGTCGGCGAGGATGTCGGAATTGTCACGCCGCGGATTGTCACTCCGTCGGGCAAGGTTCTCTTCGATTGGATCCGGCTCATCGGATACCGGCAGCAGCACATTATCGAGCCACTGGGCGCGCGGGTCAACACGGATGTTTCGCAAGGGACCTGCATGCTCATTCGTCGCTCATTGTGCGAGAATATTGGGTTGTTTGATGAGCGCTTCTTTCTCTATTGGGAAGAAGTCGATCTTTCCCTCAGGGCGCGGGCCGCGGGATACAGGCTAATTGCCGTGAACGGGACGAGTGTCAAAAAGGCAGAAAATGCGGCGTCAAGGATCCCGCCATGCCTCTACTATTCGATAAGGAATGCCAGACTCATTCGCACTCTGCATCCTTGGCACTTCAGCAAACGTGGCTATCTTTTGTACCTGATCAGTATCGCAGCGCTCTCCTTCAAGCTAGTCGGACGGCCAGAACTTCTTCTTAAGGCCGTGTCATCCGTCTGGGAAGGTCTTCGGGATGGAATAAATGGATGTTACGGAGCGAGAGGATCGCATGAGCCTTCCTGATTCAAAAAAGGGGAATGCCGAATGGGTGGCCAGCGAGGCTACTCTAGTCGTCGATGATAGTTCCGACTTTCGTGCTAAGGAAGCTGAGATCCGTGCACATATTGGCGCCGATGATGCAGTTCAATTTTACTATACAGACTATGAAGACGGACTAATCCGGCTGTTTCACAGGACACCGGTTATTGGAAACTTCCTATATCACCTGACCTTTTGGCTTAAGTCGTCGTTTGTGGCGTTGCAGATCTTTGTGCGATTTCCAGCGCGGAGCAAACTCTTCGTTAATCCAATCGTTGGGCTTTTCTATTGTGGGCTTTCGCGGCTCGCTGGACGTGAGGAACGTCTAGCGTTGGCCGGATTCCTATTCGTTCGCAAGCGGAGCAGCATCTACCTTAGTTTGAGGAAGCGCTTCACAGCATTCTGCTGCGCGAAAGCCACGTACATCTTTGTTTACTCGCAAAGTGAAGTAGCTGAATACTCCCGGATGTTTCCAACGCTTACACAGAAGCTCCGGTTCGTCCATTATGGAAGAGATTTCGATCTATTTAGCAGGCAGCAGTTTGATCCGGATCAAGCCTATATAGCATCTGGCGGAGTTAGCAATCGGGATTTCAACACCCTGGCGAAAGCGCTCTCGATTCTATGGGACCAGCGTTTTCCTGTTCACTGCAAGATAGCAACTCGGACGGGCCATGAGGAAATCGGAAGCATTCCACCAAATCTGGATGTCCGATATGACATCCGGATTGACCAGTTTGGGGACTTCTTGAGAAAATCTCAACTAGTCGTGCTTCCATTGAGGCAGACGCCACTATCGGGCGGCCACATGGTGCTATTGGAAGCCTTGTCGATCGGGAAGCTGGTCATAGTGGCGAATACTCCTGGAGTACGGGATTATGTCGGCGATGATTGCGCGATCCTATACGAGCCGGAGAATGCTGTGGACCTCGCACAGAGAATCCGATGCGCAATCGAAATCTTCGGAGGCCAAGAGTTTAGAGCCATTGCGAGCAACGGTCGAACGCTGTTCTGGTCTACATATACACACGGCGACCTGTTGCGGCGATTGATTGCGAAGTTGAATCACGAAGAAATCACCGAGCGTGCATCTCTGTGAGAAAGACAAAAGTTGCCGGAGTTTTATTTTTGCTGGTCGTTTTGCATCCACTTATTGGATCGCAGCTAACTACGGCTGTCTTGGCATTGATTGTATTGTGGGCATTCGTTCGATTGAAGTTTCGAGTTCCGAAGCGCTCTTTGTTTTTGATGATAGTTCCCGTATCTCTGATTGTTTTGGGGTTATTAGGGGCGGGCCAGCACAGCCTGCGCGATGTCGTCAAGGATGGCTGGTATTATTCCTTCGCACCCCTAGCGATTCTAGCGGGCTATCTGGCAACTCGGAGTTGTAGGAAAACCAGCTCGATTCTTCTCGCGTTCGTGGCCGGAGGTCTAGCGTTGTCATTCTGGCATCTGGGTGAATTGGTTGCGCATCGCAATTTGCTTCAGTCGGGGGACATCGGTGGACTGCGTGACGAAATTGGGGGAGGCTACATCTTATCTTCCGTCGCCCCCTTGATTCTGTTTTTGAGCGGGCACTATAAGGTGCCGATTTCGGGTCTACACGCGCGGACCGCAAGATTTATTTTGTACTCTGTCACCTTGACCTCAGTCGCCTTTGCCTTCTCCAGAACCATGATACTTTCAATGATCATTTCATTGCTTGCTGGCCTTGGATGGCTCACCACTAAAAACAAGCGAGGGGTTGTTATTGTGTTGGGCATAGCCGGGCTTATGTTTAGTTTGAGCGCAGTGGTGCCCGCGGATCCGGGTTCATTTCTAGGGAAGTTCGCGCAGACTCGGGATGAGGTGTCGTTCTCGGATTTTTCTTCCACGGCAGATGTCACGCACTATTGGCGGGCGTATGAAACGTTGATGGCAATCCGGACTTATCTGGACGGCAATGCGGTCAAAAAGTCTCTCGGCTTCGGATTCGGTCAGTTGGTTGACATCGGCATGGATGTCCAACTCGGAGACGCCGTAATGAGCAGAATCCCAATTTTTCATAATGGGTATGTGTATGTTCTCTTAAAGACGGGTTATGTCGGCCTGGCCCTATTTGTGTGCTATCTAATGAGCTTGTATGTTGTTGGTGCGCGTCGGGTCGCGGTGGCTGACCCGGAGATGCAGTTGCTCGGTGGGATGTTGATGGCGATGATAAGCACGGTGTTTGTATCGACATTTGTTGTTTCCGGATGGTTTAATCCGACGTTGATGTGCCCAGTGTTCGTGCTTATCGGCGCATTGCTGGCGCTTCTGGGCGCGAGCGGCGGGGAAAATGAAAGCGTCGAAGGCCGGCAAGGCGCATAACGGTTAGAAAATGGAGAGCGCTATAACAGACCCTTGTCCTTCACGTCCTCGAATCGGGATCGACCTTCACGTGGTCGATGGTATCTACCAGGGATCCAGAGCTCACTGTTTGGAACTCTTCTCCAGAGTCATAGGAATGACGCCGGAGTGCGACTTTTTTCTTCTTGCCAACGATTCCCGGGCTCTAACTTCGTTCCATTCAAATTTTGCATTGCCTAATGTAACCATTGTACCGATGCATCACAGGCCAGCTGTGATCAGGCTGATGGCACAGATTCCTGGCCTGGTAAAAAGGTTGGCCATAGAACTCCTCCATACGCAATACATTGCCCCACCGCTGGCGTTCTGCCCCACTGCGATCACGGTGCATGACATACTGTTCGAGTCGCATCCCGAATTCTTCGATAAGCTTTTTGTAGTGCGATCGCGCCTCCTGGTACCTTTCTCTATTCGACATAGTGCCGTGGTGTTTACTGTCAGCAAGTTTTCTCAAGAGCAGATATGCAGCACTTATTCAATTTCTTCGCATAGGGTGCATGTAATTCCAAATGGTGTAGATTCGGCTCGATTCAGTCCGGGTGATGGAGGCCTGGAGATTGTGCGGGCGATGGGGTTGGACCGGGAGAGCTATTTCCTCACGGTCGGTAGGATAGAACCCCGCAAGAATCATGTTGCCCTGCTACGCGCGTGGTCGCGGTTGCCGAAACCGCGCCCCATTCTGGCGATCGTAGGTCAACATCATTTTCAGTACGAGGATGTCATTCGTCTGATCAGTGAATTGAATCTTGAGGCCGACGTTCGGGTACTCGATAAGGTTTCTGATGCACAGCTTCCGGCAATTTATCGAAATGCAAGGGGTTTCATATATGCAAGCTGGGCCGAAGGTTTTGGAATGCCACTGCTCGAAGCGATGGCGTCCGGCGTCCCGGTAATTACCTCAGCGACAACCGCATTGACCGAAGTGAGTGCTGATGCCGCCTCCTATGTCAATCCGGCCGACAGTGACTCCATTGCAAGCGCGGTAAGGGCACTAATGGGAGAGTCCGCTATACGGTCCGCGCTGGTTCATCGAGGACTAGCGCGGGTAAAGGAATATACATGGGAAAACTCTGCGCAGATCGTTCGAGGAGCATATGTCAGACAGTTCGGGCTCTCAGTTACTGATCAGCCCGCACGAGTCTGACGTAGCACGAAACGGAGAACGAGGTTTAGTGGCAATCTGTTGGCCGTGAGGCGATGCCGGAATTCTCTAGATCAACTGGCCGCGAAAGAGCACGTGATCTGACGGGTAGTGGCGTAACTCGGAATGCTACAATCGCTGCATGAAAACAGTTGCATTTGGCATTATTTTGATTGCCCCATTCGCCCTGGGGCAACTCGGACCTGTCTCGCAGCGACCCGCGAAGTCATCCAAGAGCGGGACAGTTCTTCTGAATCCCAGTTTGGCCCAAATCAAGTCTAAGCCGTCGATCATGACAGTGCGCAACGCATACGGAAGTATTCAGGCTGCGATAACCTACGCGCAAGGTGGGCCCGCACTCATCTACTTGACCTGTGGTCTCTACACGGAAAACATTGTGATTTCCACCTCCGATGTGAGAATTCTCGGAGAGGAGCGCGGTTGCGTTCAAATCCAGCCAGCTGATCCAACCTTGCCGGCCATCAGTATCGATGCAACAAATACAGCAAGCATGGCCTACGATGAGGTTAGTGATCTTTCAATTATCTGCCCGACGGGAACGACGTGCTCTGATGGGCTGAAAATCACTGGCAGGCTAGATATCAATCAGATAAATGACAATCATAAATTCTCGCGCCTCGGCATATACGGCGCCTTTCAAAATGGGATCAATATTGCGGGTCGAACAATCCTGACTGTATTCGAGGATATCGAAGTTGAGGGTGCTATAGGCAACGGGATCAACTCGGCCACGAGCGGTGTGGTCAATGCATTGACATTGCGCAACGTCAGGTCTGCACACAACAACAATTATGGTGTTTATATCAATAATACACAGGTTGATTTGGCGAACGGCATTCTCCTGGATGGAGTTGATGCAGAATACAATGGTCAGAATACGACCCTGGCCAAGTGTGCAGGAGTCTATCTCACAGGTGTAGCCCAGGCGAATATAGAGAACTCCTACTTTGAGGGAAACTGCTTGGGGAATACGGCAGATACGACTGCTGCAGAGGTCCGCATGTCGGGGACCTACGCCCAATCTGTAAACATCGTGAATAACGTACTCAACCTGCAGTACGGTGAGGGCGGAATCTATAATGATGCGGTGTTGAGTACCGGGAACTACTGGGGGAACAAGTTCGACACGATAACGAATAACTTTACGATGTATGTTGCCACCACGCATCCCCAGAGCAGCATTATGATAGGGGCGAACTTTAACAATGCGCACTCTGTAATTGTTCCCGACGGCAATGCGGTCACACACGTGAGCACGCTGGCACCGTTCGGACTCGACTACACAGCCGTGACATCGGTGAGTAACAACGCGATAGACGTGAGCCTAATGAGCGGAGCTATTTTATACTACGGACCATATCAGATTAATGATCTTACCGGCGGCCATATTGGACAGACGTTGTATATCATGGCGCTGGATGTAAGTGGACACACCCTGGTGAATGGTGCCGGCGGAGTTGGGCAGATTGTTTTCGCCAATGGAATGAACAGAACCCTCAATATGGGTGAAGGTGTATTGCTGTACTACGATGGGAATAACTGGCATCCCATTGAGAGTTCAGTTACCTCTCAGGCGCGATATATAGGCACGATAACCACTACGGCGAGCTTATCTGATGGAATTACGGTGCCTGGACTCACCGGCAGCGCGCATTGCCTCTTCTCGGCAAGGAATGCCGCAGCCGGTTCGTTGCAGGGATCTTATTTGACGGTAGCGAATGGATTGGTGACATTGAATCACTCTCCAGTGCCCGGCGCGGTGCTTGATGTATTTTGTAGCTCGAATTAGTCCGAACGATGAGAGTAAATTAGTTTGGGCTCTAAATGACGCCTGGTGGTTGAGCTCGTGCCTGTTGCGGCTCTGCAGGTAATGGAAGGCGAGAGGGAGGCACCGATTAGGGCACGTACGGAGGATATGTGCGATTTAAATCCGGGCGAGACCGGAGGTCCGAGCAGTCCTTGAGATGCAAATCTGATGGGGTGAGCAGGGAAGGAAATGAAAATCGCAATTCTCGGGACGCGGGGAATACCAGCTCGGTATGGAGGGTTCGAGACCTTCGCAGAAAAGCTCGCCACGGGTCTTTCTGAAAATGATTTCGATGTCACGGTCTTTTGTGAGCGTCGCAATGCGGGGCCTGACTTATTCGGGCGTGTGAGGTTGCAGTATGTGTCCGCTCCTCCCCTAGGTGCGCTCCAGACAATCTCGTTTGATCTGCGCTGTCTTTGGGTGGCACGAAAGAGTTACGACATTGTTTACATGTTAGGGTATGGAGCGGCGCCTTTTTGCGTCATTCCAAGAATCTGGGGCACACGCCTGTGGATTAACCCGGATGGTCTCGGAGTGGGCACGAGCAAAATGGGGCTTTGTCGCCCGCGTTTATTTTCGCTTGATGGAATGGATCACGGTACGCGTGGCCAACTGCGTCGTAGCGGACGCGGATGCCATCGTCAAGAGTTTAGAGGAGCGCCATGGCAGGATCTCCGCGTGTGCGGTAATCCCATATGGATGCGAGGTGATTAACGTGCCGCCCCCTCTAGACGCGCTCTCGGCGTGGGATGTGAAGCCGGGGGATTACTTTATTGTGGTTTGCCGATTGGAGCCCGAAAACCACGTTGCAGAAATTCTGCAGGCATTTCATCAGTCGGAAAGCGAGAGGAAACTCCTTGTCGTAGGTAACATCCAGTCGAGAACAAAGTATGTTGCCGATCTGTTTTCGATTCGAGATTCACGAATCAAGATGATTGGAACAATCTACGATCAAGCAGCTTTGACGGCGCTGCGATATCATGCGTTTGGCTATTTGCATGGACACAGCGTGGGAGGCACCAATCCTTCTCTGTTAGAGGCGATGGGCTGCGGGAATCTGATATTCGCCCACGATAACATGTTTAATCGTGAGACGCTGGGGAACTGCGGGTGTTTCTTCGCAAGCCCTGAAGAACTCACGGAAACGATTAACAGGACAGAGCACGATCATCAAGAATGGAAGCTTCTCAGAGAGTGCGCAAAGCGCCGCGCGCGGGCGCAATATCATTGGCCTGACATCATTGCCCGATATATCTCACTCATCAGGACGAGCAAGCCGCGACAGATCTGACGAACGCTTAGAGGCCCTTGAAGGAAAATGCTCTCTTGAGTCGAGCCATTCCTTGAGATGTTTCCGGATCATCCTTCGCTCGATCAATGGCCATTTTAAAAAGAACGATAAATAGTGAGAGGAGAAACCCGGCCAATCCAGCGATTAGCGCAATCAAACTGCGCTTCGGAAAAGATCTCTTATCTGGGGGTATTGCCGGGTCAACAACCTGGATAAGTGAGCCCTCTCTTGCCTCGTCAAGCTTCGCTAATTCAAATTGGCGCGCAAGGATGTCAAAGACTGTTTCATAGTACTTCACATCTCTCAACTTGCGAACATATTCAAGGCCTGCCTCTGGAACCTGCCCCTTAGGAACGATAAGTCCCCCACTCCCGCTGTCTTCGCTCCCACCGAGCTTTGCCAGTTGCGCTCGTAGTCCATCCAACTCCCTCTGTGCCTTGACCAACTGTGCGTTTTCCCCAGTGGCGTAAGCTTGCATTCCTTGAATCTGTACCTCCAATGAGGTAATTTGTGCTCGAAGAGCGGCAGCAGACTCGATCAGGGCTCGTGCCTGGCCGCTTAGCTCAATCACGCCGGTCTTTTGTTCCGTTTTCTTCAATTCCTCTTCCGCGTTGGCCAAATTGTCTTTGGCACTGGCAAGCTGTTGCTCGAAAAAGAGGCGTCGCTGTGAAGCTTCGGTAATTGCCAGATTTTCAGACAAACTGCGAAACTGATCTACATAGCCGTTAGCCAGTTCCGCCGCCCGGCGAGGGTTACGGTCTTCGACGGAGATATGGATGAGCGCGTCCTTCCCGGTACCGTCAACGGTCGCGTAATGTTCGAAAGCCTGGCGCGCATCCGAAGGGAGTGTCTTGTGATACTCGCGCATTAGATCGAACTTTTTGACCATGGCATCTTCGACCGTACGACTTTTCAGCATCGCTACGAACGTTTCGTTCGGGCTCTTGAGCCCAAGAGTGTTTCCGGCTAGTGCCGCCATTCCCCCCATTGAGCCCAATTGCGAGGTAAACGCGGCGCTTAGAGACGAGTTCTGTTGTGGAGGTAACAAAGTAACGGTTGCGGTGTAGCTCGTTGGCAGAAGGAAAGAGACCACAATAGCAGAAACTATGAATACCGCCGTCACTAACAGAATGAAAAACTTGCGTTCGCCGATGACGGCCAAGATTTCGAGTAGGGAAATCTCGTCCTCACCAGACTGCCGCTTCTCTGAATGCGAGAGGGCAGGGCGGGATGTCGCCGGCAATTGCGGTTTGGAAGGCGAAATGTCTATTGCCATGGATACCTGCCAGATTTGCGGGTGGTCATACGCTAGTCTTCATTTTACAGGTCGGGCAGTCCGAGTTCGCTCGTTTACTTATGGTCGGAACTCCGGCCTCCGGCACCCTGCGTGGCGTCTAGCCATGAGTCCTCAGCCGCCCTATCCGGAGCCGACGTTTCCGCTCAGGTCATTGTCATCAGGGAGCGGCATAATCAGGCTGCTCACCGCAAAGACGTTATTTGGTCGACATCTCAGGGTTCGCCTGCGGGTTCAGGGGCCGACCATTTTCGCTGGGTCCACGAGGCGATCGAACTCGTCTTCCGTTACGAAGCCCAACTTCAGGGCGGCTTCCTTTAGAGTCAGGTCATTGTCCATCGCGTAATGCGCAATCTTCGACGCTTTGTCATAGCCAATGATGGGTGAAAGCGCGGTCACCAGCATCAGAGAGCGGTCCACATACTCGTTGATCTTCTTGAGATTTGGCTTTGTCCCTTCGATCAGGAACCGGCGGAAGTTGGTGCATCCGTCGCTGAGGATCGTGATGGAATTGGCGATGTTCAAGATGATCAGAGGCTTATAAACGTTCATTTCCAGATACCCTCCGGCGCCGCCAAAGCCCACGGCGACGTCGTTGGCCATCACCTGTACCGAAATCATGGTAAGCGCCTCTACCTGGGTGGGATTCACCTTGCCGGGCATGATCGATGAACCCGGCTCGTTTTCTGGAATCGTCAATTCCGCAAAGCCCGCACGGG
>CAVZDT010000023.1:0-70616 GCA_963774175.1 uncultured Acidobacteriaceae bacterium | reverse complement strand
GTCGCGCTCGTAGTCCAACATCTCTTGGGTGGTGAATGCGCGGCTCGGTGAGCTCGTTTTCTGCTCTCTTCCGATAAACTCACCGCCGTTCACCCGTCGTTCGAACTCGGTCTTAACGTCGGTGAGTGTCGCTTGTCCCATCGACCGCCTCAGCGCGTCCCGTAACAACTCGCGCTCATCAACAACGGCCTCTCGCTCCAGATTCCTTTCCTTGGAAAAAGTGACGGCTGATTGTGCGGTCGTGCGCGGTGAATCCTGTTCGATTCGTGTTTCTCTCGCTGTGGCTGCTGCCACTGCACGCGCTGGCTGATTCCCGAACGATTCTGCCATCTGCTGGTGGCGTTGTTGCATCTCCTCCTGTGAGAGTTCGAGCTTGGGTTGTCGAGTCTTGTGCGCGGCGATTTGTGCCGCGTCGGCTCCTCTCTGATTCTCCTTCGCGAGATGCTCTTCGATCTGCTGGCGGCGCGGACTCGATGCCGCGAGATATGCTTCGGAATAGCCTGTGATTTCCGGCTGTCCGCTCTTCCCGCGTTCGATTTCGTATCCCATTCCTTTGAGCCGCGCGGCTAATTCCGAGCGGTACACCGCCGTCGCATACTGCTGCGTCTTGTAAAGCTCTCGTGGTTGCAGCGAGTAAGTCCCTCCATCCTCTGTTTCCGTAAGATTGAAGAAAACCACATGCGTGTGCAATTGCGGCGCGGCGTAGCCGTCCACGGGCCTTGCGCTGTCGTGCTCGAACTTCGCTGCTACCCATTTCCCGGTTGTCTCTGCCGGAAGGTTCCCGCCGATTCGTGCCTGGACGTATCCATCTCCTGCCACTCTCGCCGTCAGTTGGGCACATTGCCGTGATTGGGCCTAACGGCAACGTCGCGCGTTACGGTGACTACGAGAAGGAAGAGAACGGATTGCACATCAGCATCCTCGATGGCATCCGCCAGCCTGGTTCCGCAGGCAACCGTCACTTTCGATGACGGGAAAGACATTGCTGCCGCAGTCGCCAAGGCGAAAGACGCCGATGTGGTGATTCTGGCGCTGGGCGAATGGCAGGGAATTTCAGGCGAAGGTTTCGATCGTTCGAACCTCGACCTGCCCGGGAACCAGGAGCTCTTGCTTGAAACCGTCGCCGCCACCGGCAAAGCCGATTGTTCTGGTGCTTGAAAACGGCAGGCCTTTGACCATTGGTTGGGCCAAAGAGCACATCCCGGCGATCCTCGAAGCCTGGTATCCAGGCGAATTTGGCGGACAGGCAGTTGCCGAGACGCTCTTTGGCGACAACAATCCGGCCGGCCGGTTGACGATCACCTTCCCGCGCAGTGTGGGACAACTGCCCGACTTCTATAACTTCGATCCCTCACGCGATGCACAAATATGTGGATGACGACGGTAAGCCGCTATTTCCCTTCGGATTTGGCCTGAGCTATACCACGTTCCGCTATGACCATCTTGCCGTGCAGGCACCCCCTCAAGGAAGCAAGGCCGACGTCGTGGTCACGGTGGACGTGACGAATACCGGCGACAAAGAAGGCGACGAAGTCACGCAACTTTATGTCCGCGAGGACGTGAGCAGTGTCGAGACGCCGGATCGATCCTTGAAGGGATTCTCGCGGATTCACCTCAAGCCACACGAAACGAAGATGATCACCTTCCGCGTTCCGCAGGATCAGCTTGCGGTCTGGAATCAGGAAGGAAAGTGGGTTGTAGAGCCGGGGAATTACACGATGTGGGCAGGTGGATCTTCCGAAGCCCCTCTGAGCGGCAAGTTTTTCCTGTACCGATAATGGCAGGCGGCTGTCCGAGGGCGAATCTCAATTGTTGAGAGTGCAGCGATACGAAAACGAGGACTGAAGCTCAATGAAAATCGTGGTTCGAATTGCTTGGCTGGCGATGGCTGTGAGCACGACTTTAGCTGCTCAGGGACAGGAAACGAAGGACCCAGTTGATTACGTATCTCCGAATATCGGAGGCATTGGCTATTTACTTACAGCGACGATTCCTTACGTCCAGCGCCCGCATGGGATGGTGAGGCTTGCGCCGTTTGTGACACCGGGAATCACGGACCGCTACCTGGCGGACAAGATTTACGGTTTTCCGGCTGGTCCTGCTCTCCTCATGGCTTCGGTTGGAGAAACGGGAGTCAAGCCGGAAGCCTTTGCGTCTGCGTATGATCACGATTTTGAGACCGCAACTCCCTATTACTACGAAGCAGACCTCCAGACCTGGGGAATCCGAGCCGAATTCACGGCCGCGAAGCAGGCTGCATATTATCGCTTCACGTTTCCGGCGAGTCCTCATGCTCATCTCGTGCTGAGTTTGCACAATCATGCAGAGTTCACCTTGATCGGTGATAACGCGATTCAAGGCAGCACGCGCGCGGATGGAACGGTGGTGCACCTCGAGCAGGACGGCCCGGAGACCCGGGAGTATTTCTACGCCGAGTTCTCACGGCCCCTGAATTCCTGGAAAACATGGCAAGAACGGCGAGGTATCCCAATCGCAAAAACAATCAGGCGACGAGATCGCATTCGTCACAGATTCGACCACCCTGGCGGGAGAGACGATCCAGGTAAAGGTGGGGATCTCCTACATCAGCACGGAACAGGCAAGGCGCAATGTGGAGCGTGATCTTCCCGGCTGGGAATTCAATCAGGCGAAAGGCGAGGCGCGCGCGGCTTGGAAAGATGCTCTTGGCGCGGTTCAGGTCGTCGGAGGAACCGAGCGCCAGCGGACGATCTTCTACACCGCTCTCTATCGCTCCCTGGGACGAATGACCGACATCACGGAAGACGGCAAGTATTTCAGCGGCTACGATCACGCTGTGCATGATGCAGACGGCCACCACTTCTACGTCGATGACGGCCTCTGGGATACATACCGCTCATTGCATCCGCTCCAGATGTTGCTCGATCCGCACCAGCAGGAGGACATGATCCGCTCCTATCTCCGCATGTACCAGCAGAGCGGCTGGATGCCTTCATTTCCTTCTGTGGCGGGGGAACAGGCGGTGATGATCGGCCATCACGCGGCCTCCTTCATCCTGGATGCGTACGCCAAAGGGATATCGGGATTTCGACATCGCCCAGGCCTATGCCGCCATGCGCAAAAATGCCACAGAGGCAACGATGCTGCCCTGGAGCCGTGGCCCGCTGACCAATCTCGACCGGGTTTACTTCGATAAGGGCTTCTTTCCGGCTCTTTCCTACGGTGCGAAAGAGACTGAACCCCAGGTGACTCCCGAGAGGCGCCAATCCGTTTCTGTCACCCTCGAAAACAGTTATGACGACTGGTGTGTCGCGCAATTGGCTAAGGCGCTCGGCAAAAAGGATGACGCAGAGTATTTCACCAGGCTGGCGCACAATTATGAGAACGTATTCGATCCCACCATCGATTTTATGGCCCCTAAGAGTGCGGACGGCGAATGGGTTAGTCATTTCGATCCGAAGTTGGGCGGCGGAAATGGCGGCCGCGACTATTTTACGGAAGTCAATTCATGGCTCTATACGTTTCATGTGCAGTATGACGTTGCCGGCCTCATTCGTCTGATGGGTGGCCGCGACGCGTTTAATGCAAAACTGGATCAACTGTTTGTGGAGCAATACGGCACATCCAAGTGGCATTTCCTTGACCAGTTTCCTGACGCAACCGGCCTCGTGGGCCAGTACTGCCCAGGGGAACGAGCCGAGTTTCCATATCCCGTATCTCTACGATTTCTCGGGACAGCCTTGGAAGACGCAGCAGCGCGTCCGTCAATTGATGGATGTGTGGTATGGTAATGCGCCATTGGGCATCCCTGGGGATGACGATGGAGGCGCAACATCTTCCTGGTATGTACTGAGTGCGATGGGATTCTATCCAGTGTGTCCAGGTAGCCCCGTTTACGAAATCGGCAGCCCGATCTTTGCACGGACCACGATCCGTATGGGAAATGGCAAGCGCTTCACGATTGTCGCGAATCATGTTTCTGCGCGCAATAAGTACATCCAGTCGGCTCGACTCAACGGAAAGCCACTCAATCGCGCATGGTTTCGTCATGCGGACATCGACGATGGAGGAACGCTCGATACTGGAAATGGCCGATCATCCGAATCTGCAGTGGGGCAGCGCGGCGCAACTTGCGCCGCCCTCTATGAGTGAGGAGAATCCAGCCGTTTCGGGATCGGAATAATGAATACATTGAAGCCTGACAACGCGAAGGAGCAAGAAGTTTGCGGTGCGATGCTTCGCTCTCGTCGAAGTCTGTTGACTACGGGACAGCAGCCGGGCTCGCAGGGATCATGTCAACTCCCGCACTGCTCGGCTGCTCAGACGGAGCGGAGTCAATCGGCTGTCCAGGCAACAAGCGTCAAAGACTTCGGCGCGAGCGGAAACGGGACCAGCGACGAGACGGCCGCATTTCAACGAGCGCTAGATTCCATGCACCGCACAGGCGGAGGCACAGTCTATGCTCCCCCGGGCCGGTATCTGTTTCGCGATGTTCTCAACATTCCTGAAGGCGTAACGCTGCGCGGATCGTTCAGCTGTGTGCCTTCGCACACGGGAATGCGCGACCGCGGCCAACCGAAGCCTGGCGACGATGGCACCGTGTTGCTCGTCGACGGCTGGGCGCGGCAAGGAAGATGGTCAGCCGTTCATCACCCTGAACACCAACAGTTCCCTGGCCGGCCTGACGATCTACTATCCCGAGCAAGTCACAGATGCGGCGCCAATCGCGTATCCCTGGACGATTGCCATGCGGGGTAAGAATCCGGCGGCGTTCGATCTGGAGTTGCTCAATCCCGTATCAGGGAATCGATGCCAGCCACAATGAACGCCACAACGTCAGAAATATCTCCGGCCAGCCCCTGCGACGCGGAATCTTGATCGACGCCATCTATGACATTGGCCGTGTCGAGAATGTTCACTTCAATCCCTGGTGGAGTGGGCATGGCCGCGTGTATCAATGGCAGACTCGAAAATGGCGAGGCATTCATCCTCGGTCGCGCAGATTGGGAATATGTCCTGAATACCTTCTGCTACGGATATCGGGTCGGCTACAAGTTCGTTCACACGGGAACCGGTGAATGTAATGGCAACTTCCTGGGCATCGGCGCGGACAACTGCAATCGGGCTATCCTGGTGGAACAGAGCGCGCCCTACGGACTGCTCATTACGAACGGAGAATTCACTTCATTCACGGGTGACGATCCAACGATGGTTGAGGTGCTGGAGACCAACAACGGAGTGGTCCGGTTCAGCAATAGCGCCTTCTGGGGCCCGTGCAACCAGATTGCAAAGATCGCAGGCCAGGGCACAGTCGGTTTCAGCGACTGCACCTTTGTCGAGTGGCACAAGGATCGCGCTGCGATCCAGGTCGTCTGCTGGCAGCGTACTGATTCGTGGCTGCGAGTTCCGTCAGAACCAGCCGCATATCTCTCTCGGTGAAGGCGTGGACCGGGCAGTAATCACCGGCAACCTCTTCACCGGGCCGGCCCAGATCCACAACGTCGCCACAAAGGATGTGCAGATCGGATTGAATGCAGCACTCTGAGCGTGGCACGACATGACTCTGCTGTGCGCAGCGTAGCATCCCGTTCAATAGATTCGAAATCGGGAAACCGAGGTGAAAGATGAAACTGAACAGACTCGCCGCTCGTGCAATTCTTGTCGATAGCTGTTGCCACGAGGGCTTCCTGGGCCCAATCTCCTTCTGGAAACACCACTGCCTGGCACGACGGCAGGTTTCAAGTCGATACTGCCGCAGTCCTTAGCCGTTCCGACATTATTCTTGGCAAGGCGAATACGCAAGCCAAAGAAGCGATGCCTCTGGGCAATGGCAGTCTCGGCGTCGCTGTCTGGTCGGCCGAAGGGTTTACCGCGCAGCTGAATCGCGCCGACACACTGCCTGACCGTCTGTCTCCGGGACAGGTTGTGATTCCAGGTCTGGCCTCCTTGACCAGTGCCACGGACTATGCAGGCCGCCTCGATCTTTACAATGGCGACTTCCGCGAACAGGGCGAAGGAATGACCGCGATCGCCTACGTGCAACCGGACGCAGACGCTGCTGATAGTTGACGTAACCGGCGCAAAGCCCGACGAACCTCAAACCGCACTTGCTGAAATTATGGCCGCCTCGCGAACCCCAGCGCCATGGTCGAATGGAACCGTTGGTGTCTTTTCCGAAGCGTGGATCGATAACAAGAATCCCGAGTCGTCCGGGCGCCACTTTGGATCGCTTTCTGCTATCACCGCGGATGGTCGCGGCGTGTCTGCGAAGGTTCTGGATTCGCGCACGATCTCGGTTTCCTTTCAGCCATATGCAGACGGTCATTTTCGAATTCTGGTTGCCGCTCCTCATTTTGACGGCAATGGGGACGTGTTCGGCATCGTCCGCCACTGCGCTTGCACAGGGACAGCCTGAAGCACACAGAATCTGGTGGCATCAGTTCTGGAATCGTGCTGCGCTCATCAGAGTGCACTCCGGCGATGGCGCCGGCGACTATATGGAAAACCTCCGCAACATTTACCTGTTCTCAGCGGCCGCAGAGCGCGGAGTGGAGTATCCGGGTTCTCAGGCCGGCGTTGCCGACATGCTGTCGTCAGCGCGCGATGCGCATCGTTGGGACTCATCAGCGTTCTGGCATTGGAACCTTCGCATGCAAGTGGCGGCAAACATCGGAGCGGGCCTGCCGGAGCTGAACGCTCCCTACTTCAATCTTTACCGCGAAAATCTAGCCCAGCATTGAAGATTGGACGAAGCGGTACATGAATGGGCGTCCGGGCGCATGCGTTCCAGAGACAATGCGATTCAATGGCCGCGGCATCGAGTATGAATCGAGCTGGAAGACGACCAAGATTCCCGGCAAAATCGGACGTGACTGCGATCTCGCGTTCCCTCCGTACTACAATGCACGAACGCTTTCAACTGGCGCGGAGGTTTCGCTCTGGATATGGCAGCAGTATCTGGCAACCAATGATCGTGCATTCCTGGCAGCGAATTATCCGGTGATGGCGGCGTCGGCACGTTTTCTGCTTGCGTACCAGAAGCCCGGTTCCGATGGCCTTCTGCACACCAGTCCGTCCAATGCACACGAGACACAATGGGATGTGACGGACCCAACGACGGACATCGCCGCGGCCCAGGCTCTCTATCCCGTGACCATCGAAGCGGCCAGAATGCTGGGCAAAGATCCAGGAACTGATCCAGGAACTGCAAGAACGCGATTCTCAAAATACCGCCGCTACCGCGCACGGACGCACCGGATGCGAAGACACTGCTCTCTGCGTCGGACGATGCCGCCGGCGAAGATGTGATCGCGGAATCGTACCTTCCCGCGGCGCAAAATCACAATGCGGAGAACATAGGTCTGGAGCCGGTGTGGCCCTACGATCTCATAGGTGACACATCACCGCTGTTCCCCCTGGCGAAACGCACCTATGACCATCGCTTGTTCAAAGGTGTGGCGGACTGGAGCTTCGATCCCATTCAGGCCGCGCGGCTGCATCTTGGCGACGAAGTGGGTTCTACTCTGCTAACCATCACCGAGCGATCACAGCACACGGTGAATGGCTTCGCAAACTGGGATAGTGAATACGGTGAGTTCTATATCGAAGAGACAGGAATCGTTGCCGATGCGCTCAAGAAGCTCTGGTGCAGGATTACGACGGAGTGATCCGGCATTGCGCCTGCCATTCCTCCAGGCTGGAGATTTCGACGGCAGTGTCTTCGTGCGCGGAAAGACAAAGGTGGATGTCGAAGTGAGCGACGGTCAAGTAGTGACGGCGGTGATCGAGGCCGGCATTACAGCGCCGCTCCGCGTCCGCAATCCCTGGCCAGGTCAGTCAGTAGATGTAATCGCTGGGATTGCTGGAACGAAAGTCATCAGCGGCGACTCAACCCAGGATTCTGAGTTTTCGTGCTGTAGCGGGAACCAAATACCTGATCCAGAAGCACGACTCGCCAGTAACGACGCTTCCGTTTGCTCCGGTTAACGGCACCCCCACCAAAGAAGCGAGGAGACTCGGATCGGTACAGATCGGACTCTTCGGCGATGAGTCCAGGGAAAGCAGGTGATGCGATTCAGATCAATTGGCGCCCAAAAACCATGAAAATCGTCACACGTTCTTGAGGATCAATGTTCGAAATGACTGGAGAGCCGGGCAGATCGGCGCCCCAGCTCTCCGCAGCATTGCCTGAAACGAAAACATGACGTGCGAATGCCAACTCGTGGCCTGGTCGTTTAAATATTGTTGCTTCGCATCATATGGCACTTCGCTCCCGACTCCAGCGGGCAGTCCTTTCGAGTCCAGTGGCACAGTGGTACACCCGCGCCGTTGAATGGCGAGAGGGCACTCGCTCTGCCTCCTATCTTGCAATTACGCTACGGACAGTGTCCCCGATTTGTGGCTTGGACTCATGAGCTTGAATTACTGCAAATAACGGCTCGAGCTCGCCAGGATAAAGATAGCGAGCACAAGCACGGTCACACCGGTCCACTGGATACGGATTGGAAGTGGTCCCGAGTCCTTCCACTCACCTGTGAGAACGCCCAGCGTGGTTGCGGTGATCACGATTAGTGACATGAAGAAAGGCCATCCAAGAATCGGACCCCAAGTTCCCAGTTGACCGGCGGCCAGTCCGTAAAGCAGGGTGCTTCCGAACCAGAGGACCGCCATGATCGCTGCCAGCGCCCAATGCGAACGCCCCACTCGGTATCTGCTCCCGGAATGATTACGTTTCATCAACCATGCACAATACAGAACGTTCGGAATTGCACCCGCAAGCATCAGCGGAAGCCAAACAGCATTGATCGCGCTGGGCCCACTTGCACCAAAGGAGCGAGCTAGTTCAATCAACGGCGTTCCAAAAGCGACACCGAGATTCATGAAGGATGCGGCAAAACCGCAAAGAAACGCAAGCGCCAGCCCTTGCGATGTCCGTCTGTGTGAGGAAATGGAAAGCGTCTTCGATCCCTCTCGTATTCTTCCTGCCGCGGCGCAGAGCATTACCCCCATTAGAACAAAGGCAACTGCCCCAATTACCGCATAGCCTGCCTTGGTATTGAGGTTTTCCCGGTGTAGAAACAACATCGGGATCAGGCTGCCCACGGCCGCAGAGGTCCCCAACACGATGGAAAACGCCAGCGTAATCCCGATCATGTCCACCGCAAGTCCGAAAAAAACCTGCGCAACTCCCCAGCCCGCACCAAATCCGCAAACTTCAAGAATTGCTCCCAAAGCTGCAGACCGATACACCGAAGTCAGATTCGGAATAGTCATCAGCGCGACCACCACCGGAAGAACGACAAGCGCGAATGCTGTCCAGACCAACCACGTGTTTTCCCATGCCCATTTGCGGGTATATTTCATGGGCATTGTGAAACTGGCGTTCGTAACCCCGGCTATGATGAGGGTTGCGATCCCCGTCGACGTACTGCTCACAATCGCTTCCTTCCGCTTTCCGTGTTCACCGTTCATTCCTTCGCCGCCGCTTGAGCGCACGAGTTTCTCCAAGTCGCGCTTTAAGAGGCTTTCGCAAATTCCAAATCTGTGATTCCATCTTTCGATTGTGGCATCATAATATACGAGTGAAACTATCCAATCGAGCACATAATGAGAGCGATGGATCTAATCGATCTGTCAGCTTGATAGGCTAAGCAATATGCCCGCAAAAAGTGACAACTTGATCGCGCGCCAGGAATATATCGTTCAGCGAGTCCAGGAGACAGGTAGTGTCGCTGTCGACGAACTCTGCGAGACGCTCGGCGCATCCATTGCCACAATTCGTCGAGATCTAGAGGATCTCGAAAGCCGGTCATTGCTCAAGCGCACTCGCGGTGGCGCGGTGCCGATGGGGCCGTTGTTCTACGAGCCTTTTCGCAATGACACTTCTTTCCAGGACAGGGTGAGCAGTTTCGCGGAAGAAAAGCGTCGCATCGCGTTGGCGGCGGCTAAACTTGTCAGCTCGGGCCAGACCGTCGCATTGACGGGTGGCACTACGACTACTGAAGTGGTTCGAAGTCTTAAAGTGCTTAGTGACATTTCCATTATCACGAATACCGTCAACGTCGCGATGGAGTTGAGTAATCGGAAAGATATCGAGGTGATCGTAACGGGGGGGCACCTCCGGGGAAGTTGGTTCACTCTTGTCGGCCCGCTCGCAACCGCAGCAGCCGAAATGCTTTTTTCCGACATCATGTTCATTGGCGTCGACGGTATCGATGCGAAACAAGGCCTGACCTGCACGAATTCTTCCGAAGCAGAGGTTCTGAGGAGACTTGTACAGCACGCCAAAATGAAAGTCGTGGTAGCTGACCACAGCAAACTCGGTTCGGTCAGTAAGTATCTCCTCTGTCCCACAAAGGAGATCGACCGGATGATTACGGATACCGGAGCGTCTGCTTCCGCGATTGCACCTTTCGAGAAACTTGGTATCGACGTTACCCGCGTCTAGTTTGGCTTAGTCGTTTTCGCAATTTCCTCTTGCGCTACGAACAGTGCCTTTGCGGCGTCCGCATTATTAGGGTCTTCCTTTAGAACCTCATGCAATTGGGTGATCGCTTCCTGCCATTTTCCGAGCCGGCATAACGCCAGTGCATAATTCAGCCGGAAACCGTACCCAGTCGGGTCGAGATCGACCGCCTTGTGGTATTTCTCCAACGCGCCAACAAGATCGCCTTGACGCTCCAACGTCAGTCCTTCCTCATTCAATCCAGAAGCAGTGAAGAGTACCTTTCCGGCTTGATTGCTCAGATGTTGCATTTGCATTACCTGCTCTTCAACGCGCCTGGCGTCTTCAGTTTGGCCATTTGCACGAAGCGCTCGCGAAAGCGAATAGAGAGTCGCTTTATCATCCACGCCCAGAGAGCGTGCGACCTGGAGATGTTTCACCGCCTGTGCCGCGTCGGCATTCTCAAGGTACATCTGGCCTAGCCACGACTGCGCTGGGGCAAGGCTTGGATTTAAATCAACGACCTTCCTGGCTGCCGCGAATGCACCATCCATATCTCCCTTGCTCTGCTTGAGCTGGGACATATCGAACCATGCGTCTGCGTTCGCTGAGTCAACCTCGGTAGCCTTCTCCAAATCAGTTATCGCTTTGTCATTGTCTCCCTGCGCACTCCACACCTTCGCTCTCAGGAAGTAAGCCCTTGCAGCGGGTTTGGTGTCGCCGTAGAGGACGATCGCCCGGTCAAGATGCTCATGAGCTTCGGCCAGTTCGCCGGTCTGCGCCAATATCAACGCTAGGTTCACGTGGGCTTCCGCCAGGTTCGGATCCAAAGAGAGCGCGTCTGCGAAGGCCTTGCGAGCCGCATCTGTCTCGAGAAATCGGCTCAAAATGATTCCCAACTGATTGCGCGCTTTCGCCGAGTTTGGCGACAACTTGATTGCCGTCGCCATCTCCTTGAGGGATTGAACGCGAAGGCCCTGCAATGCCAGCGCAGTTCCAAGTGACAGATGTGCGTCAAGGTTGGCCGGGTCATCTCGAACAACCTGGCGAAGGACGGTTACAGCTTCAGCCAGTGAACCCCTGGCAAGTAGTTCTTGAGCTTTCTGCAATTGGCTCTGTGAATCGCATAGCACGCAAGGGCAGAGTACGAATAGCAAGATTCGCGCGAGATTCTTGGTATTCAAGATTCCGAGCACCAATACCTCCCGACCCTGCGCCACGGACTAAGTGGGAATCCTACTCGAGTACAAATGAAGCCGGGGCATAGCGGTTGAGTGCGAACTCAAATGAACCGCTTTCGACTGCAATTGGCTGACCCGCCGAATCGCCGCGCAAGTCCACAGGTCTAGCGATGCGCGCGTGCGATCTGCTCGGCAGTTGCACCGTTACTTGGCCGGATTCTCCGGCGAGTTCCCATACGCGCAGAAAGGTTACTCCGCGATCCATTTTCTGCTTGAGCGCACTGACAACGACGCCTTGACGCGACACGCTAATTCCTGACTGATTTGAGGGAAGTGATCCACCGGCTCCAGAACCGGCAAAACCCAACAATGGCATCATCGTTTCCAAAGCGGGCACCGCGAGTTTGTCGCCGAACCAAATGCGAATTCGTGAACTCCAAGTGCCCGAATACCAATAGCGATAATTCGTATTCCATTGGTTGTTATACAGGTTGAGGAAGACCACCGGTTTCCTGGGAACAAAATCCAGCGAAAACTTCCAGATGCCTGGTGTATCCAGACTGACCAGGGGGTGGTCCATCGGACAGAGTGAGACGCTCGCTCCATCGCTGCCGGTGATGGTCAGTCCTGCACCTACTGCATATATGTGACGATTCGAACCAGTCATGATATCGTGCGCCGGGTCCATGACTCCGAGCGTCCGAGCTACACGGAACTGGGGCGAATCTAATTTGAAAGGCAAACAGAGCCAATCGGCTTCTGGCCAGTTATCCTTTACTTTATCCTTGATTGTTAGCTCGACATCGAGATAAGAAACTCCCTCATGAATGGTCACGCGCAGAGACGTTGCCGGAAGATGGTTGTTCAAATCATCTGGCATTTCTAAAACGCCGGTAAGCTTTTCACCTTGCCTGGCGAGACGCATGGAACCGTTCGAGCCAGAAGCACGACGGTAGAGCGCTTCGGGAGGAAGACCCGGTTTGTACATCCCTGGGTGCAGATGATTGCCCCATCTACCTTGCTGATAATCGCGGCAGTAATCTTCAGTCTGAGACAATTCGAATCGTTCATTCAAATATTGGCCCAAGCCAAATTCTGCCGATCCGTCGATCCACTCCCGGCTCGTGCGTTTCTCGATAAGGGAAGCAATCGTGCCGCGGACAGGGTCGAGTCTTACCCTCATGAACTCATTTTCCAGAACATTACCTGACAGAGATTTCGAGACGATGACAGGCGGGGAGGGGAACGTCTTGTAGCCGAGCGCCGGAATATCCTTTGCATGGAAGGTGGTGCCATTGATTTCAACCAGCCCAGAACGCTGCCAAGGCAACGGATTATAAACCACAAGCTTGGGCCCCTTTGTATCAACGCCTTGCGCGAGCGCCGCTAGTCCACTATCTAACAGCGAGGAAGTGATGCTTGCTGCAGTCCGGATATAGTTCGTCTTATCTTCCCAGGAGGCTTCGAGTTTCTGATACTTACTTGGAGGAAGCTCTTTAAAGGCCTTCTCGTAGACGTCAACGGACTGCCCAAGTCCCCAGGTATGCTCGCTGTATAGCAGGCTTTGTTCAAATGCTTTTGCGAGTTCCTCATCATGAGTTTGAGTTTGCACGCCCCACTGGCACAACTGGGCATGTAAGACCTCTGCGGCTGGGATCAGTGGATGCACATTTCGTGCGTGCCGCATTCCGCCGGGATCCGACATGCATCCATGAATCCACGTATCTGGTGTTTCACCGCGAACTACGGCCAATTCGGGTTTTTCTGCCAGGATCGCGTCCGCGATGTCGTCCAATGTGCCCATTCGGATTGTTGTGCCTGGAAGCTTTTCTAATGCTTCCGCAAAAAGTGATTTGACTTCTTCCAAGGTGGGCGGCCCAGAGTTGTCCGAAGTAACGATGATGGCGGGCCAGGTCTTATATGGCCAGTCATTAGGAGGTACCAGATTATGCCCAATGTAAGGATCGCCCTCGCCTCCCCACGGCCAAAGTGCTGTACAGGTTCCGTAGATTGTTGAATACATCGTCAACACACACGAACCGTCCGGTCCCTCCCACCAGAAGAGTGGCGGAAGACCGTGAACATAGCCAGAGGGCCAGTTACACCCAATGTGCATAAACTTGATTCCGCCGTGCGCAAGCCCCGTCGCAAGCGCTCTCGATTGAGAAGGCACGTCTGATGTTTTCGCCCCTCGCGATATCGGCAGGCCATATCGCCGACAGGAACGATCGGAAAATGTGTAACCTCGCGCAAACTCTTCGGGCCACATCAACTCGCTCTCTATGCTGAACGGCATCGCGTGAGCAACGACTCGGCCAGCCTTCACTGCACGATCCAGTCGTTGACGGCGTTCGGCTGTCTGGCCGGGCCAGTCCTCGACAATCCGATCGAAAACCCAGCCGGGACAAGTCCAAATGAACTGTTCTTCCGGTGGCAGCCCTTTCGATTTGTCGATCAGATCGAGCGCACGATCAATCATCGTGGTTCGATAAAAGCCCAAAACCTCGGCCACCCTGTCCGAATATCCGATGTCGAAGTGCGTTTTGCATACAACAATGATTTGTTCTATTCGAGTTGCTGCTGGCGTGGACAAGCCAGTCAGTGATCTCGCAGCACCAGGGCCAAGGACCATTGCCGGAACTCCAACAAGCAATCGCACTGCGCTGCGTCGGGTCAGAATCATGTTCTGCTCTCTTGAAGAAAATGCTAGCTGGCCGGATGCTCTGGAGAACCCGTGCTTGCGCTGTTGATGGTGGTCGTGGCTCCTGGAACGTGTTCGGAGCGAGTCCACCCGTTGCGAACGGAAGCCTTGATGGTTGCGCAGGTCCTCCCGATCGATTGCCCAGTCGGTGAAATTGAATAAGCACCTATCGCAGCGGGCACGATGAACGTTTCAGCGTAGTGGACAATAAATGGTTCGAACGCGTTTGTGCGGCTCTCGACAACGGCCTCATCGCCTTCGATAAGGTTAAGAACATCGACGGAATCTCGAGTTTCGTGGGGAGTCTTTGCCGTAAACCAATGTCTACGCGTTTCGATGAATTCCAATTGGTGAAGTCCGGTGCGTTCTTCTCGCCAGCCTGGTCCTTCTCCAACCGGTTCTATCTGGTTGATGAGATTGTTTCGAACCCAGTTGGTGTCGCGATCCCAGGCGATGTTCATCAACCCGTGGTCGATGTGAATTGGGCGTGGAGAACCGTCCAAACCGAGTCGTCCCCAGTCCCATAACTTGAATGTGAAGATGTAAGGCGTGGCGCTGATTTCAAGTACCATGCTGTTCTTGCCCGAACAGTGAATGGTACCGGCAGGGATCAGGAAATGATCGTGCTTTCTCGCGGGAAACTTGTTTACATACCTTTCGGCCCGGAAGGAATGACCATTTGATTGGGCCGCCCTCAATTCCCGTATCATTGCCTCTCGATCCATGTGATCTTTAACGCCGAGATAAACACTCCCATCCTCGCCTGCATCCAGAAGGTAGTAGCTCTCATCCTGCGTGTACTTCATTCCGAATTTGTCCCAAATGTATTGGGTCTTCGGGTGCACCTGTAGGGAGAGATTTCCGCCACCCATGGTATCGAGAAAGTCGAAGCGAATTGGGAATTCAGTTCCAAACCGCGAGTAAACACTTTGCCCCAGTAACTCGCCGGGATGCAGCAGGGTGAGATTCATTGCAGGAACTTCCACACGGGTCGATCCGAACGCGAGCAGCAAACTGTTCTCTTCAGGTACGCAATCGAAACACCATGCGTGGTTTGGAACGTCGTTTGGAAGGTCGCACACCTCCTCCATCCAATGTCCACCCCATGGTCCGGGATCGAAATAGGGGACTACGCGAAAAGGACGTTGCACCAGTTGGCGCATTCCCTGCCGCATGGATTTTCCCGTAACCAGCTTGGGGATCGCACTATTCGTATCAAGCCAGAAATCTATTCGAGAGATCAATGAGGCCTTCAGTCGGTCGGCTGCGCGCCAATCCACGAAAAATGCGCGCTTGTATTTGAGGGCGGCACTTTCCTGAAGATTGCCGGCTCCAAAATTCCCGATCGTATTGCGCCTCTGACGCTGTTGGATCTCGCGGCGTGCCATATCGGCGTAGATCAGCACATCCGGTTCTGCGGCAACCAGTGCTGCACCGGTGCCCAGGATGAGCAACAACCCGTCCTTCCAGTTGGTCGCCTGTTCGCGAGCCTTGCCGAGTCTTTGCGGGTCGAAGAAGTCCGCGATTTGAATCCTGTTCATCCGGCCGAATACAGGGTCATCGCCCAAAACGGGACCTACTATTCGCTCGATCGTTTCCGAATCCTTCAGAAGGTCGGTCGTCATCATGATCATCGCGGGCTGCAGGCCTTGTTCAAGAATCTCCTTGAGCGCCGGCTCCAGTACGCCCGGGTAGCATTCGATGCAGATCACAGGATTGACTCTGGGCGCGCAGGCTCTCAGCCGACCAAGAACCTCGGGCCAATTCTCCCAACAGTCCTCATCGCCAACAGAAATGGTCGGGAACTTGTCATAATTAGATTTCCGCCGCATTTGCCCTCAATTCACTCAAAGTTCCTGCTCATCTTCTATTTCAAGCGCTCAAAACCTGCAAGAGCTGATTGGCTCAAACATTCACAACGAGTGATAAGAAACCCGCGTTTGTATCATGTCCTTTGTTCTATTCTTCTTCTCCTCTTCACGGAAATTACCCCATATTAAAGCATTAAAAGTAAAGCTACTTATGTATGCACCGGTTTAACGGCATGGGCATCGTTGATCGAAAGAATCTCAAATAAAGATCGTAACTGTCAATAAAAATCATAAATAATGATTGACAAATCACTTCAGGCAAAGCTACGATGACCGGCAATATTGGGGGCCAATACACAGTTTGATTAGGAGAACTTCATGTTCAAGCGCTTGTTTTTCGAAGGTTCAACACTTTCAAATTGGGGTTGTCGTGAAAAAGTGGCCTTTCTCCTGATCTTGGGCGTTTTCGTCTCATGTGGCGTGGCCTTATATGGGCAAGCTACGACGGCTTCGGTTTCAGGCCATGTCTCCGATCAAAACAACGCTGCCGTCCCGGACGCCATTGTCCAAATAACGAATTTGGACACGCGGATCGCGACAACCGCGAAGACAGGAGCAACGGGTCTCTTCGTCTTCCCGTCCCTGCCGCCGGGAACCTACGAAATCAAGGTGCGCAAGGAAGGTTTTCAGGACACGGTCATTCCCCGTATTTCGCTGGGTGTGCAAGAGAACGTCTCGAGCGATTTCGTCCTGACGGTTGGAAGCGCCACAGAAACCGTGACAGTCAATGCGGATCCGGCAGCCCTTCTGGTTCAGTCGACAAGTTCCGAACTCGGCACCGTTGTCGGGCAGAAACAAATTCAGGAATTGCCGCTCAACGGTCGCAACTTTACTGAGTTGCTCTCCCTTACACCCGGCGCGATTCCTGTAAGTACGGCTCAGAGCTCTGGGGTCGGAGTCAACGATTTAGCGAATCTTGCGCCGCCGTCCGCCGAAATCGCACAGCCGACGATTGGGGGGCAGTTCAACAGGTCAAATCTGTACATGCTGGACGGAGTGGTGAACACAGAGTTGAACACCAGCGCATACATCATGCCTCCGATTGTCGATTCAATGCAGGAATTCAAAGTTCAATCGCACGAAGATAAGGCTGAGTACGGTGGAGTGCTCGGCGGCATCGTGGATGTGGTCACGCGAAGTGGAACCAATCGCTTTCACGCAAGCGCCTGGGAATTCGTTCGAAATAACGTTTTTGATGCACGCGATTCCTTCGCGGATGTGGCCGGTGGGGTGGCATTGCCTCCAAGTCCATACCACCAAAACCAATTTGGCCTGATGGCGAGCGGTCCCGTATGGATTCCGAAGGTCTACAACGGACGCAACCGCACTTTTTTTCTCTTTTCTTATGAGGGCTGGCGTTTCAACCAGGCAGCGGAATCGAAATTCTGGGTGCCAACCGATGCCGAACTGAATGGAGACTTTTCAAACTCCATACTTGCCCAACAGATTTATGATCCGGCGACAACTCGTCCAGATCCGAATAATCCCGGCGAATACATCAGGGATCCGTTTCCCGGCAACGTTATTCCCCCCGGGCGCATAGATCAGACATCGGTAAATTTCATCAAGGCGTACTTTAGCCGGCCGAACCTGACCGGAGACCCACTAGGCAATCTACTGGTCACCAAACCGTCAACTAACAATTCTGACCACTACATGGGCAGGCTCGATGAACAACTTGGAACTAAAGACAGTCTGTTCTTCCGATATGACCTGCTCAACGTGATCAACCTTAGTCCGAATACCCTGACTCAGGATACCGGTGCTTCAGTTCCCGCAACCAATTTTGCAATTGGCTGGACACATGTATTCACGCCCAAACTGCTCTTGGAGAATCGGTACGGTCAAACCAAGAGACCATTTGCCCGGTATCTGACCGACAGTGCTGGATTGGCGCCGATGACGGGTCTGGGGTTCACCAGTGCGGGGGGTACAACTTTGGGGCTTTCCTCTCCGTGGGGAAGCGGCGGCGTCAATCTGAGCAATACGATTGCAAGCCCTGTTTATGATCTTTCCGACGATGTGTCCTGGATTCAAGGAGAGCATAACTTCAAATTCGGTTTGCAATACATCAAGCAAGGCAACGACTCAAATTCTCCTCCATACGGCAATTTCTCATTTACGAACGATACGACCGGAAACCCTGAAAGTGTGGGCACCACCGGTAACTCGTTGGCATCCGCGTTCCTCGGGTTGCCATCTCAGGTCAACAACACGAGTACGATCGCAAACAGCAATCGAGTGTCAGCTTGGGCTGGTTTCGGACAGGACACATGGAGCGTACGCAGAAATCTTACCGTTACCTATGGCTTCCGGCTTGACCACCGTCGTCCCTTCGAACCCAGCTCCAGTACAGTTGTCAGCGGCCCAAACTCTGACGGCACATATTGGATTGGGTTAGATCAGATGCCCTCTGCGTGCGGACCGCAAGGACCAACTCCTTGTATTCCCGGCGGACTAGCGAGCGTTCCCGATAACAACCAGATCAAGCTTTCGCCATACGGACGAGCATGGTCTGCTGCATACTGGACCGACTTCGGACCACGCCTGGGCATAGCATGGCGACCTGACGCCCGGATGGTTGTTCGAGGTGGATATGGGATCGTTTACGACGACCTTACGGGAATGGAACAGGATTGGAAGGGCATTGCCGGGTCCTGGCCTGCAGTAGGGTCTGTGAGCGCGCAGGTTGCCATAAATCAGCTGGGTCAACCACTGTCTCCGATCGAAAGCAACTTCGCGACGTCAGGAGTTGCGCTACCGGCTGCATCTCCCTGGGGGCAATCGAATTGGTTTTTCGATCCGCATCACAGAGATTCGCGATCACAGCAATGGAACGTAGAGATCGAACGGGAGATGACAAAAAACCTGGCCCTCTCGATTGGATATGTAGGCAGCAAGAGTGATCGCCTCGATGTCACGGGGCTGTGGGACACTGCGACAACGCCCGGTCCCGGAACCCCAGACGAGGTCCAGGCGAGGAAGCCCTTCCCTTGGTATCAGCAGACTTCGTTCTATGGGACGGACCGGGGATTCTCACACTACAACTCGCTGCAGGCAAAGCTGAATCGTCATTTCTCTAATGGGTTGCAGTACCTGGTGTCCTATACCTGGTCAAAGACGACGGATGCTGGCGGGAGCGGTTGGTTTGGTGTCGAAAATGGCGCCGGGGGATCATCCGATCTCCAGAATTACTACGATTTGAGCTCGAGTCGCGGTCCTTCTGCTCTAGACATTCCGCAAGATCTGGCCATAAGCGGGCAGTATGAACTTCCTGTGGGAAGAGGAAAACCCTATCTCCGAAGCGGAATCGCGTCTTGGGTGCTTGGCAACTGGCAGGCGAACAGCGTGATTCAGTTGCGCTCCGGGCAGCCTTACAACATGACCGTCCCGGGTGACGTCGCCAATATAGGAAACACGCTGTCGTGGTGGAGCTACGCAAGACCGAACCAGGTAGGAAATCCCAAACCCGCACATCCCAATAAAGACGAGTGGTTTGATCCCAGTGCGTTTGCCGTACCTTCATTTGCATACGGAAATGCCCCTCGAAACTCTTTGCGATCGCCCCATGTGGCCGATGCGGACTTTTCGCTCTTCAAGAATTTCCAGCTAGGCGAAGAAACGACGCTCTCTTTCCGGGCTGAGGGTTTCAACGTGCTCAACATTCAGAACTACGGAACGCCGGATAGCGGGTTCGGCGACCCAAACTTCGGGAAAATCACTGGCAATGTGCTTCCACCACGCGAACTCCAACTTGGCTTACATCTTCAATACTGACCAAAGATTGATCAGATTTGGCTCATGACGGGAGCGGCCATCGCTGTGGTTCCAGTCCCAGCCCAGGTGCAACGTCGCTCCTTCAGCCCGTGAAGATGATCAGGTCGATCTGCAAAGGCATTCGAATTTCTTGAGATGATAAGCGCTCAGACATTGGGATTGACGGCGATTAATTGGACATGTATGCTTCGACCGTGGAATTCGAGCACTCAAATAGTCGTCTCGTTGTAAGCCGGGGACTCCAAAATGCCCGGTGAACTCTTGGATAAGGTAGTCGTGCTCACAGGTGGTGGAGACGGAATTGGCGCCGAGTGCGCGCTGGCCTATGCACGAGAGGGTGCAACGGTCGCAATTCTCGATCAAAACCTTCAAGCTGCTGAGGATGTCGCATCGCGAGCGGGTGAGCGAAGCGTTGCCATTCGTGCGGACGTTGCCGACGGCACGATGGTGGAGGCTGCCATTACGCAGGTTCTCAATCGCTTGGGGCGCATTGATGCCGTCCACAATAATGCAGGCGTTGCCCATCCCTCGCTGCCGCTTCATGAGACCAGCGAGGCCGAGTGGGATCAACTTTTCCGCGTCAACCTGAAGTCGGTGTATTGGACCACCCGCTTCGCGTTTCCTGCACTCGCCGCTTCGAAGGGCACGATTCTCAATACGGCAAGTATGGTTGGCCTGATTGGCCAACCCGACCATGCCGCCTACGTCGCGACTAAAGGCGCAATGATCTCGCTGACCAAGGCAATGGCCGCCGACTACGCCCGGTATTCGATTCGGGTCAACGCAATCTGTCCTGCTGCGGTTTTGACTCCGATGCTTGAACGGTGGTGTAACGAGCAGCCGGATCCTGCAGGCACGCGACAGCTTCTGGACGACGTCCATCTTCTCGGTCCCGCGCCGCGGGGCGACGTCATCGCCGATGTAGCCGTGTTTCTTCTTTCGCACCGGTCGCGCTTTATGACCGGATGCATTGTGCCCGTCAGCGGTGGAGCTGAGCTGGGCTATCGCCGTTCATAGCGGAGGGGTCTTCATGCCAGGTTGGGTCATCGATCGCATCGACGCACTCGATATGAGATATCCGCTGCCGCCCGGAGTGGGCAGCGACGCGGTGCACACAGATCCTGAATATAGCTTTGCTGTCACATATCTGGGCACGGCCGGCAGGAGCTTCGGAACCGGGATCACCCTTACGCTCGGGGAGGGGAACCGCCTGGTATGTGATGCGATCGAACTTCTTGCACGTCCGCTGGTGGGGCGCGAGATCGAAGAGCTGATGGCAGAGTTCGGAAAGGTTTCCCGGCGGATTGCGAACGATCCTGCAATGCGATGGCTTGGACCGCACAAAGGAGTCGTCCACCTCGCGCTCGCTTCCATCACCAATGCCTGTTTCGATCTATGGGCGAAAAGTCGAGGTGTTCCTCTCTGGAAACTGCTGCTCGATCTTGCTCCCGAAGAACTCGTCGCGTTGCTCGATCTAAGTTATCTCGAAGAAGTGTTGCCGGAGCAGGATGCTATCGAGTTATTGCGTAGCCATGGTTCAGCGCGACCGGACCGGGAACAGATTCTGAAGCAGGGCTACCCGGGATACAACACCTCGGTGGGCTGGATGGCCTATGACGACCACAAGGTGAGGGAGTTGACGGAGCGCGCAATCGGACAGGGATTCAGCGCCTTCAAGCTGAAGGTCGGCGCGCCTAACCGAAATCGAGATCTGCGCCGCGCAAATATGCTGCGGGAGTGCGCCGGAAATTCAGCGACTCTGATGTTCGATGCAAACCAGCAATGGAATCTTCCCACGGCCCTCGAGATGTGCCGCGAGCTTGCGCAGTTGAATCCGTTGTGGATTGAAGAGCCGACTCATCCGGACGACATAACAGCCCACGCCACCCTGGCATCTGCCGTTGCTCCAGTGAAGATCGCTGCTGGCGAGCACATTCCCAACCGGGTAGTGTTCAAGAATTTCCTCCAGGCGAAAGCAATTCACTTTGTGCAGGCCGATGCCACTCGATTGGCCGGCATCAGTGAATTCCTGACGGTAAGCTTGCTGGCGCGGAAATTCGGTCTTCCACTCGTGCCCCATGTGGGCGACATGGGCCAGATCCATCAACACATGGTTTTCTTCAATCACATCGCACTCGGGCACGAGATTCTCTTTCTCGAGTACATCCCTCATCTTCGGTCTCACTTTGTATTTCCGGCACATGTCGAAGGCGGCTTCTACAGCGCGCCCCAGGAGCCGGGCGCGTCAATTGACCTGAACGATCTCCCAATCGCTTCTCGCGTATGAGCCCATCGACGCCCGCAGGTGTGGCACTCGCCGTCGCCGCCGGCTTCATGTCCGGCAATTGCATGCTGCCGTCGAAATTCCTTCGCTCCTGGCGATGGGAGAACATGTGGGCTGTCTTCAGCCTGCTCTCTTTGGTCATTCTTCCGTGCGGTCTGGCGGTAATTTTCGTCAGCCATCTGGGGATGGTGTACAGTTCACTGTCTTTCTCATCGCTGGTGGCTCCAATTGGATTTGGGATGAGCTGGGGCATTGCTCAAATCCTCTTTGGTATCTCGTGCGCTCGCCTGGGACTGAGCCTTGCGTACGCCATCATCGTCGGCATGGGAGCTGCGCTGGGAACGCTGGTTCCCATGCTTGTTAGTCAAGAACGTGCCCTGTCTCGCAGCACGCTTCTCCTTGTCCTGGCGGGAATTCTGTTGATGGCGATTGGTATTGCATTCTCCGCGTGGAGCGGACGGTTGCGCGAGAGACAAACTGAAAAAACAGCTTCGCCGGACAACAGCGCCTATCGCACAGCCATTCTTATTGCGATTCTCTGCGGACTGATGGCGCCGATGCTCAACTACTCCTTCGCCTTTGGACAGGAAATTGCAAAACGAAGCGTCGCCCTCGGAAATTCTCCACTCCTGGCTGCATATGCCGTCTGGCCCATTGGATTAGCCGGAGGATTTGTTCCCAACGCAGCGTACTCTTTGTATCTGCTGAAGCGGAATCGAAGTTGGCGCGATTTCAAACGGCCCGCCCCAGACTTGTTTCTGTCAGCGCTTATGGCGGCTTTGTGGATGGGGGCGTTCGCCGTCTACGGAATGAGCGCAGCACTGCTGGGCGAAATGGGAACTTCGATTGGATGGGGGCTGTTTCAGATCTTCATGATCATGACCGCGAGTCTCTCAGGTTTCCTGACTGGAGAATGGAGACGAGCGTCAGGCAGGTCGAAACTATTTCTTGCCGTCGGCATGTTATTTCTTCTCGCGGCAACGCTCTTGTTCACTGCCGCGAACCGGCATTGATTCGATTACGTCAGGGAATCGAAAGCGCGAATCCGCCCGCATTCATTCAGTTGATGCCCGCTCTTCAATCCTTTGGGTCGAGCGCTTTCTGGTCCGACCCACATTTGCAAGGATAGGTTTCTTCTCCCAGTCGTAATAGGCGCTTTGTCCAAATTTGGAGATCGCGTGGCGAACGTACTGTTCTGCGACGTCCGCCTGACCCTCTTTAATCAGATCGACGATGCGCTGATGAGATTCAATGTCCTTACCCCAGACGGACGCACCCTGCCCTGATGAGAGAACGCGGATCCGTGCAAATGCGAATAAAGGCAAGAGAATTTTCCGGGCGTGTTCCAGCAGATAGCTATTGCCTGACAGCCGGCAAATCTCGAGATGGAACTTGAGATCAGCATCAAGCATGTCTTCAGGGCGCTCATTCGTCAGCGCCTGCCGCATCATGCCGAGCGCCTCTTCCACGGGGCCAACATCTCCAGCACGCTGGGCGATCAGCCGTGCTGCCAATCCTTCGAGGGTGGCGCGGAGTTCAAAGATCTTCACCACGTTCTCCTCGCTCAGGTTGACAACTCGAGCACTCCGGCCTGCTGCTTTGGTGACGAACCCATCCTGCGCCAGGAGATTAATGGCTTCGCGAATCGATCCTTGAGCGACGCCGAACTTGCGTGCCCAGGTGCCTTCCACAATACGAGCGCCAGGGCGCAAGCCTCCGCTCGCGATCTCTTTGCGAAGGCAGTCCGCGACAGTGTGCTTCACCAGAGGCTCGGCAGAGGGTCCGGTTAGAAGAGGCGAGGCCATGGTTTTTCTTGAGATTTCGAATCAAAGCTTACTCAAAGGACAAACGTCCGTCAACTGGCTAAGCACTCAGATTAGAGATTTTGTTCCTAACAGCACCCCTTTGCAATTGCGCTCGCATTTCCCGATCAAGAGATAATTTGAGCGCTTTTAAACCAAACCCCAATGGATAAAGATGGATAAAGAACTTTCCGATCTGCGACTTTTAGCGATAATTATATCTATATTATTCAATCAGTTATATAAGATGCTTGACAAGTAACAATTTAAGCGCTTATTTTTAGCGACGCAGTATTGGGTGCTCAAACTCGACCCGCGCTGTCCCCACTGAACGGTCGAAAGAACGCATTCGCAGGCGCTCAAAAATGTAAACGCTAACAAGCTGAGCTCTGAGGCTCAGCCGATCGAGTTGTAGACGTAATGGAGGCGGAAAACATGATTCCACGGCTCAATCAACAGGTGTCTAAAACGCTCGCATTACCGAGAGCCTTATGTGTGGTTCTTTTTCTCTGGCTATGTGCCGCGGCGCACGCGCAAGTTGACCAGGGCGCCATCACCGGCGTCGTAGAGGATTCATCGGGTGCGGCGATCCCCAACGCCCATATTTCGCTCATTAGCATCGATACGGGTTTGGTGCTGCAGAGGGACGCAAATTCCAGTGGCGTCTATGTGTTTTCGCCGGTCAAGATCGGCAACTACCAATTGAGCGCCACCGCGCCCGGATTCCAGACCACGACACAGCAGAACCTGCACATCGATATTCAGCAGCGCCTCAGCGTGAATCTCAAACTTGAGCCGGGCACGGTTTCTGAGACCGTGAAAGTCACTGGGGAGCCACCATTGCTGCAATCGCAGGACTCGGCGGTCGGCCAGGTCATCAGCACTGAGACCATCAACGAGACTCCCCTCAACGGGCGCAACTGGGTCTATATCGCTCAGCTCACTGCCGGTGTCGCTCCACCGTTCGGTAACACCCGGGGCAGCGGAACCGGAGACTTTGTAGCCAATGGCCAACGCGCAGAACAAAACAATTTCATTCTCGACGGCGTGGACAACAACACCAACCTGATCGACTTCCTCAATGGCGCAAGCTATGTGATGCGACCTCCGCCGGACGCCCTTGCCGAGTTCAGTCTTCAAACCAGTAACTTCAGCGCTGAATTTGGGCACTCCGCGGGAGCGGTCATGAACGCCAGCATCAAGTCGGGTACGAACCAGATTCACGGCGACGCCTGGGAGTATCTCCGCAACACCAATCTGGATTCGAAGGATTGGGACGCGAGTTCAATTCCTCCCTATCACCAGAATCAGTTTGGCGGTACCTTAGGCTTGCCCATCTGGAAGAACCGTTTGTTCTATTTCGGCGACATGGAAGCAAACCGTATCTCCATCGCCAGTCCCGAGACCACGACTGTTCCCACAGCGCTAATGCGCGCCGGTGATTTCTCGGAGCTGCTGAATACGAATCTCAACAACCAGGGCGTTCCCGTGCAGCTCTACCAGCCGAACTCGGGAGGAGCGCAGACCCTGCAATGCAACGGCAAAAACAACGTGTTCTGCTCGAATCAGATTGATCCGGTCGCGCAGAACATTATCAACTTGTATCCTCAGCCCAACTTTGGAGTCACAGGGCAAACCTACAACAACTACCGCACCAACGTGGGCCGGGCCGACAATACGATTCAATGGGATCAACGCGTCGACTGGAACCTGAGCCAGCGCAACCAGGCGTATGTTCGCTACAGTTACGCGCACGAACTCATTCAGCATCAGCTCCCTCTTGGTCCCATCCTTGACGGAAGTGGCTTCGGCGGGCAGGTCGATACAAATCTTGCGCAGAACTTCATGCTCAGCGAAACACACACGTTTTCGCCTTCGCTCGTGAACGAGTTCCGCTTCGGTTATAACTGGATTGCATCTCAGTATCACCAGCCCAACGCCAATAACTACACGCTGGCCGCTTCGCTTGGTCTCGGCGGGATCCCAAACAACGGCCCTGGCCTGGGCGGATTGCCTCTCGGATATTTCGATGGAAGTATCGGGATTAACCAGTGGGGTTCCGTGGGCACCCAGGACGAAGCACAGAATGTCTATCAGATTCTCGACAACGTAACCAAGACCATCGCGAATCACACGCTGAAGGCAGGCCTCTCATTTCAAGCACTCCGCGTGTTTGATCGATACGCCGCGGCGCCGACCGGCCAGTACTTCTTCAATGGACAATTCACGGCGCAAGTCGGAAGCTCCATCCCGACTGGCGCGGGAACGGCAGACTTCCTCGCCGGCCAGATGCATCAAGCCGACATCTGGACCAGTCCCAGGATCAACGACGCGCAGTGGTACGACTCTGCTTACGTCCAGGATGACTGGAGGCTGACCCCCCGCGTCACGCTAAATCTGGGCGTACGCTACGATCGCTACGAGCCCTACAAAGAAGTTGCAGGAAACCAGGCCAACTTCATCGCCACGGGCAGCAGTCTCGGAATCGGCACGGGGAGTGGCGTGTACGAACTGCCCAGCCGCTCGAAAAATCAGGATCTTGGCGCACCATTCCTGGCCGTGCTTGCAAAGGACAACGTCACGCTCAGCTATGTGGGTAACGAGCGCCTGTCATCCGGACAGAACTTGAATTTTGCTCCCCGAGTCGGCGTCTCGATCCAGACAAACCCTCGCACCGTCTTCCGTGCAGGCTTCGGCCTCTTTTACGGCGGTCTGCAAAGTCAGGGCAACACCAACCTCGGCACCAACTTCCCCTGGGCGAACGATGTCTACCTGTACGCGCCAGACTGCGCATCGGGCAACTGCCCCTCACTCGCCTCTCAGGGTATCAATCTCGAAAATGGTTTGACGGCGAAGACCAGCGTGGGCCTGCAGAACTTTGTTTCCGACCCTGGCTTGCATGCGATTGACCCGAATGTGAAGACGCCCTACACCATGAACTACAGCGTGTCGCTTCAGCAGGCAGTCACGACCAACTTGTCGGCGACCGTGAGCTACGTCGGCAACATCTCAAGGCATCTGTCGTTGTATTACGATCCGAATACAATCCGCGGCTTGTTCGCTCCCGGAGTGTCGACGCAGCAGTATCAGCCATTTCCAGACCTTGGCGGAGTCGGCACCATTCACTTCGGTGGTGTCAGCGACTATAACTCGCTCCAAGCTAAGCTGGAGAAGAGAACATCGCATGGGTTGAGCTATCTTGCCACCTACACGTGGGCTCACGCTCTCGATGACACCAGCGATGCTGGAGGCCTCTCAACCGCGGTCGGCGACCGCAATATGGCTCTGATTCCGTACAACCAGGAATACACGAATTCGCCATACGATATTCGTCACCGATTCACACTGGATGGCAATTATCAGTTGCCGTTTGGTGTGGGCCGTGCTTTCCTCAACCAATCCCGTTGGGAAGATGAAACCCTGGGCGGTTGGTCCACCAGTCTTACTTTCGCAGCGCAGACTGGCACGCCTTTCACCGTTTATCCGAGCATCGGCACAGCGAACGGAGGCAGTGCAAGAGCGATCATGGTGGGTGATCCCTACGCCCCCGGCGGCATACCCGACACCACCAACAATCCCAGCCTCACAGCCTGCCCGGCACGGGTCAAGACGAGGGACAACTGGTACAACCCCTGTGCGTTCAAGAATCCGCTGCCCGGAAATCTGATCTCGGGATCCAATGTTGTGACCGATGAAGCCACCGCGATATCCTTCCTTGGCGGCCGCTCCAATAAGATCTACGGGCCCGGATATTCCGCAGTTAATATGTCGCTGTTCAAAAACTTCATCACCTTCCGTGAACAATATCTGCAGTTCCGCGCGGATGCCTTCAACCTGCTGAACCAGCCCACGTGGGGCAATCCTTCCAACCAGGGTATTGGACCGCAAGGCGGCCAAATCACGGGATCAAAGTTCTTCCAGAACAACACCCCCGATGCCCGCTTCCTGCAACTCTCTTTGAAGTACACCTTCTAAGCGCAACGCAACCGAGGGAGCGGATCGCCCGCTCCCTGAAGATCTCTCGCTTAATCGCGACGAATGCGCAGGACGATTTGGAAGCGTTACCATTTCCCTGCGTCAGGGCAAGATAGGCGCAATCGAAAGGAAGGAATGACTCCAGCAACCCGAAGAGAATTTCTGCAGGGAGCGGTGGCGCTTGGTGTCCTGTCACGAATTGGGCCGGCTCAGTCGACGCCTGGTTCTGACGAGGGCGATGAGCTGTGGTACAAGCGACCCGCGGGACAATGGCTTGAGGCCCTGCCCGTCGGCAATGGACGCCTCGGAGGGATGATCTACGGCGGAATTCAAACCGAGCGCATCGCTCTTTCCGAATCCACCGCATGGTCCGGTGCGCCGGCTACCGGTGAAGTCAATCCTGGAGCATTGCAGCATTTGAATGAATTACGCCAGCTCTTCTTTGCCGGCAAATATGAAGAGGCACAAGATCTGTGCGGGAAGTATCTCGTGGGCCATCCCAAGAATTTCGGCACCAATCTTCCGCTGCCTGAACTGCTGCTTGCCTTTGACAACGTCAGTGATGCGAAGGATTATCGCCGTTCTCTCAACCTTGATGAGGCCATTGCGCATACGCGCTTTCTCGCCGGCAAATGCCTCTTTGAGCGGCAGGTGTTCGCGTCGCACGCGGACAAGCTTCTGGTCATTCATTTGACCTGCAGCGCGCCCGGCCAAGTCAGCTTCCGCCTGAGCTTCAGTAAAGGTGTCATTCCTACCGTCGTAAGCACCCGAGGCGTCGACACGCTGGTTCTCGATGGCCATGCATGGGAAACGATGCATAGCTCAGGCCACGATGGAGTGGCACTGCAGATCCGGGCGAAGGTCATGGCGGAAAACGACCAGTGCACTCCCAGCCAGGACTCAATCAGGGTAAGGGGAGCCGATGCGGTAACGGTCCTCGTCGCCATTGGTACCGGCTTTCGAAACGGTGATTGCGATAGGATCTGCGGCGAATCTCTTCAGGCCGCCGAGCGCAAAGGCTTCCTTGAGCTTCGCCGCTCTCATCTCGCCGACTATCAGCCGCTCTATCGGCGAGTGAGCATTGATCTAGGCCGGAGTCCTCAGGCCATCCGTAATCAGCCAACCGATGAGCGTCGCAAAGCACTGGAGACCGGAGCCAACGACTCTGAACTCCTCGCCTCGTTCTTTCAGTACGGCCGCTACCTCACGATCGCTGGCTCCCGCGCCGATTCTCCGCTGCCTCTTGCGCTGCAAGGCATCTGGAACGACGGTCTCGCCAGCAGCATGGGGTGGACCGACGACTTTCATCTCGACATCAACACACAGCAAAACTACTGGGCCGCCGAGGTGTGCAATCTTGCTGAATGCCAGATACCACTGTTCGCTTTAATTGACGTAATGCGCGAATGCGGCCGCGATACGGCCAAACAAATGTACGGTGCGCCGGGATGGGTAGTGCACACCGTAACGAATCCGTGGGGCTATACCGCGACCGGAAGCATAGGCTGGGGAATCTTTGTCTCGGCAGGTATATGGATCTCGCTGCAGATGTGGGATCACTGGACCTTCAACGGTGACACTGAGTTCCTGCGGACGCGCGTTTACCCGGTTCTGCGTGAAGCGGCGGAATTCTTTCTTTCCTATATGGTGCCCGAACCAAAGCATGGCTGGCTGGTCACGGGCCCCTCAGACTCTCCTGAGAACTGGTACCTGACGCCCTCGGGTCATCGAGCCAGCGAGTCCATGGGCAACACCTGTGATCGGACCTTTGTTTACGCGCTCTATTCGATGTGCATGGAGGCATCGAAAACGCTTTCGGTCGACGCTGAGTTTCGCACGAAACTCGAGGCCGCACGCGCAAAGCTACCGCCATTCCAGATCGGCCGCCATGGGCAACTGCAGGAATGGCTCGAGGATTTTGAAGATGCGGACCCGAACCATCGTCACACATCGCATCTTGTGGGTCTTTATCCGCTGCATCAGATCTCGCCTCGTTCCACGCCTGCGTTGGCGCGTGCCGCAGAGGTCACGATCCGGCGCCGGATGGATACACCCAATTGGGAGCAGAGCGAGTGGGGCCGCGCCAATCTGGTGGCCTACCACGCGCGCCTGCTGAAGGGCGATGACGCGCACAAATACCTGGTCAGTTTGCTCGCGAAATCGGCCGATGCGAATCTGCTCACATTTTCGAGCGCCGGAATTGCTGGAGCCGAACAGAACATTTTTTCGCTCGACGGAAACACTGCGGGCGCAGCCGGAATCGCAGAAATGCTGCTTCAAACGCAAGGAGGGGAGATTGAGTTATTGCCGGCGCTTCCAGTTGCGTGGCCTGAAGGCTCAGTCCGAGGTCTCTGTGCGCGGGGTGGGTACGTGATCGACATTGCCTGGAATACTGCAAAGCTGCGATCCGCAACGATCGTCAGTCGCATGGGAGGAACGACAAGGCTCCGTTACCGCGACCAGGTCATCACAATGCGCTTCCAACGTGGCGAAACGAAACACGTTCAATTACAGAGTTTTGTGCCGGGCAGAGCCGGCAGCTAAGGAAGAACCTTCTGCAGTGACAAGAATGTGAGGAGAAATGGGCCTTTTCCCCAGCGCAATCGGGTTTCTGCCGTCGAGATTTCGTGATCGTTTTCTGCCTGCGTTCATTGCGTTCGTGCTTGCATCTATGTTTTCAACCTCGGTGATTGCAGAGAAGCCGGTCACGATTCCTGAAGAGATTGAATGGACATGGGAAGTGCGCCCGCCAAGTACCGATCCAAGTCTTCCTAATGTCCTGCTGCTTGGCGACTCTATTTCACGCAACTACTTTCCTGAAGTACGAAAGAACCTGGCCGGGGTTGCAAATGTATACCTGATGGCATCTTCCACTTCGGTGGGCGATCCGCGCCTTGAACATCAGATCAAGGAATTCGCGGAGACGGAAAAAGTCCGCTTTCGCGTTGTGCATTTCAACAACGGGATGCATGGATGGGCATACACCGAAGATCAATACAAGGCACAGTTTCCCGCATTCCTCCGCGTTGTGCAATCACTCACGGAAAAGGGCGGTGCCCTTATCTGGGCCAGTACCACTCCCGTTCGCTCGGACGCGACCAACGGCGCAACAAATCCACGCGTGCAAGAACGCAACCGGATAGCTCTTGGCTTCGTACGGCCAGGTACCACGGTCGACGATCAATTCTCTCTCATGCAGCAGCATCGGGACCTATACGAAGATTCCGTCCATTTCAACCCGGCGGGAGCGGCGATTCAGGGAGACCAGGCGGCGACAATGATTCGTTCTGCACTGACTCACTAGCCGCGGAGAATCTGCAACCAAAGTTATCGGCACTCCTCTAACCTGCGCGTCCCATTTCTCGCGATGAAGTAAGCGGTCACGTGAGCGTCGTCTCCAGGCAAGCAAATTCAACCGTCATCAAGGAGTCCCCACCATGAATATTCGGAGTTTTTGCAAGACTGACTTCGCAGTGCGCACGATTTATGAATCACCACACACGATTCTGCGAGCGCATGTCGATGCGCGGAAACGAGATCAGGGGCTGCTCGCCGCCGCGATGCTTTGCTTCCTGTTTGCACCCATCCTCCCCGCGCAGCAATCGAGTGTCGGTCAACGCCCCTACTTTGGCTGGAGCACCTTTAGTGAGCAGACCATCAACTCCAGCTTTCTTACGCAGAACAACATTGCCGCCGAGTCCGATGCACTGGCAGCTGCCGGCCTCCAGTCGCACGGCTTCGAATACATCAATATCGATTCGGGTTGGCAAGGTAGCTTCGACGCGAACGGCCGTCCTATCCCAAACACGTCCACGTTCCCGGATATCAAATCTCTGATCGCTCACATTCACCAGAACGGGCAGAAGGCTGGTATCTACTGGATCCCGGGGGTCGAATACCCGGCGGTCGCGGCCAACTTGCCCATCCTCGGAACGCCTTATCACATCCAGGACATCCTCACCGTGCCCTACACGGCCGGAAATGCCTTCGGCGGGCCGGGCACCTCGCCCTTTCACTACAAAATCGACTACACCAAGCCCGGTGCACAGGAATACACCAACTCCGTCGTCGCTCTCTTTGCTTCATGGGGAGTGGATCTCATCAAGCTCGATGGTGTCACTCCCGGCTCTGACAGTTACGACCTCTCGATCGACAATCGACTCGATGTAGCGGCGTGGTCCAAGGCTATCGCCGCGAGCGGCCGGCCAATCTGGCTGACCATCTCCTGGGATCTCGATGAAGACTACCTCAGCGTGTGGCAGCAGTATGCAAATGCGCGCCGCATCGATCAGGACGTCGAGTGCGAAGGCGACTGCTCCAAACTCACCAACTGGCCTCGCATCTATGAGCGCTTTCGCGATCTGGTTGGTTGGGAAACCGCATCCGGCCCCACCCTGGGATGGAATGACCTGGATTCCCTCGAACTGGTCGACGGCACAGCCGACGGCCTGTCCAACGAGGAAAAGCAGTCTGCTCTTGGCCTCTGGGTCCTCGCCAATGCTCCCATCATTCTTGGCGGCGATCTCACTAAGATCGACGCCTTCGGCAAGCAACTGCTCACCAACGACGAAGTCCTCGCCGTCGACCAGACCGCAAAGCCTGCAAAGCAGGTCCTTGATGGCGATATCGAGGTTTGGCGCAGCCGCCTTGGTAACGGCGATTACTACGTCGGCATTTTCAACATGAATGCGACGGTGGTGAACGCGCAAATTCCCTGGAGCTTGCTCGGCTTTGCCAACGCCGTCGAGGTGCGCGATCTCTGGTCCCACCGCGAACTCGGGCCATCCTTCAACAGCTTCTCAACCGTGCTCGGGGCCCACGGCTCTCGGCTCCTTAAAGTTCACGGGATTGGAAATCCGGCGTCTGTTCCATCCACCAGCTACGAAGCAGCCTCCGCAGTTCTGGGTGGATCGGCTTCGATCGCCAGTTGCCCAGCTTGCTCCGGCGGAGAGAAAGTCGGCGACCTTGGCCTTGGTACGAACAATACGGTCAGCTTTAATGATGTGTACGCACCTGCGGCCGGTGAGTACCTTATGGAAGTGGATTCAATGACGATCGGTCTGCGCTCCTACCTCTACAGCGTCAACGGTGGCCCGTACCAGACGCTGAACCGCAGCGGTGGCAGCTTTCTGCTTCCCGCCAGCACTACCGTTCCTGTTCATCTGGAGAAAGGCATCAACACCATCACCTTCGGTAACCCGGTGAGCTATCCGCCCGATCTCGATCGCATCGTCATCAGCGGCAACGGAAGCTTTCCGGCTCCGTCAACTACAAGCTACGAAGCCGAGGTGGCCACGCTGAATGGTTCTGCAATCGGCGTCTTCAGCAACTACTCGTCCGGTCTCGCCAAGGCAGGCAATGTCGGTGGAGGCGCTGCCAACACCGTCACCTTTTCCAACGTCATCGTTCCAGCCGATGGAACTTATCAATTGGAAATCGACTACCAGACCGGCGGTCCGCGATCGTTCTTCATGAGTGTCAACGGGGCCAGTGCCACAGAGCTGGATCTAGACGGTGACACCTTTAACGATCCCACCCCGACTGTGATCCAGGTAAACCTGCACGCGGGTTCCAATACCATTGAATTCGGCAATCCGTCCGGATACGCGCCGGACCTGGATCGAATCGTGGTGGCGCCCGTGATTCAACCCTGAGAAACTCGACGAAAAAAGGCCGTTGCCTAATTACCGAGGGCGAAGCGCATTGGCGCTTCGCCTTTTGACCGGATAAAGTCCAGCAAGAAAGGAAGAAGCAATGCTGAATCGAAGGCAATTTGCGGGCGGAATAGCGTCCACTTTGTGCTGCGCGTTCGGTGATCGAGGAAGAGCATTGACCTTAGGCGGAGGTGCAGCACAAACTGCTCAGCGCTCAATGACAGAACTGCAGCAGGCATTCACTGATCTTCGCTTTGGTATGTATATCCACCTGAACATGGCGACCTACGAGCAACGCGAATGGGGTGATCCGAAAGCCTCACCGAGGCTTTTCAATCCACGGGCCCTCGACACGGACCAATGGGCGCGCGCAGCAATTTCTGCGGGCATGACTTATGGGTGTCTGACAACCAAACATCATGACGGATTTTGCCTATGGCCTACGGCTACCAGCAGTCCGAGTGTAAAGGACAGCTCGTTTCAAGGGGACGTCATTCGATCGTATGTCGATTCGTTCCGAAAACATGGACTCAAAGCATGTCTGTACTTTTCCATTCTCGACCTCAGGGCAAATATTCGTCCGTACGTTGTAACGCGGGAGAAGATCCAATTGATCAAGGATCAGCTTCGAGAGTTGCTCATCAATTATGGAGAAATCACCGCGCTCATCATTGATGGATGGAACGCATCCTGGAGCCGTATCAGCTATGACGAGGTTCCGTTCATCGAAATCTATGAACACGTGAAAAGTCTGCAGCCGAACTGCCTGATGTCCGACTATAACCAGGGCAGTTTCCCCGCTCCAGTGTTGTATTACACAGACATCAAGCAGTATGAACAACACGCCGGCCAGACCATTCCTGCCGGCAGCACCGTACCCTCACAGTCTGCGACTACGCTGCAGAGCGAATGGTTTTGGAAGGAAGACTACCCCCACCAGGATCTCCGCTCGGCAACCCAGGTCGTGAATGAATGGCTGATTCCGTTCAATGAGAGGGCCTGCAATCTTATTCTCAACGTTGCTCCGAATAGAGAAGGAACATTTGATCGGAATGCGCTCGAGCGCCTTGCTGAGATCGGAGCCCTTTGGAAAGGGAGGGGAATTGTTCCCCGACTGAACGCGTCCGTGAGGATTACAACCAGGAATCTGGCTTATGCACGGCCATCGTTCGCCAGCAGCAGTGCAGATACCAGCGGTCCCGATCTCGCCAACGATGACAACCCCGGAACCTTTTGGCTTGCAGATGAGATGCAACCGGAAGGATGGATCGAGATTTACCTGAGATCTCAAACCCGATTCAATACAGTTGCGGCAATTGAACCGACGTACCTGCAGTCCTACGGGTCCGATACCAGGATTAAATCATTTCGGGTTGTAGCTCTTCAGGAAGGAACCTGGACGGAAATTCTGTCTAACCAGGGCCCTGGTGTGTACTCGATAAGGGAAACAAGCGCGGAGCGAATTCGCTTGACGATCATCGCAAACGGACCGAAATCCCCAGGCATTTCTGAGTTTGGAATCTACGCCGAACCACAGCGAAATTAGTCAGTTACTTTCTTCATTCTTCATAGTCGCAGTGGCCCCGCTTCAATGCTGGCCACGCAGTGTTTGGGTTTGAACCGCAAAGTACACGTGCCGATCTACTGGTCTGATCTTGCCAGGGGAACCAGAAGTGACTGCGCTGACCTCGTTTTGCCATACGCGACGGCGAACAGTCCCGCCAAGATTAGATCCGGCAAAGCGGCAACGTACTCAGCCTTACTCACGAGCCTGCAAGAACTGCGAACGATGATCGACGCGAAAAAGATGCCGCGGGAACGCAAACCTGCTTGATTCAACCTTCTCCTTGTGACTCAAGCAGAAAGGCAATGCTGCGCTCCGACTCTCGCACCACCGCTTTTCTGCGACCAACCAGCAACTCCTGCACGCTGATGTTGCCGCAGATTCTTCCAGTTTGGCGATCCACTACCGGCATGCTCATCAATCCGGTGGTTGCCATTTCCTCTGCGACTGCCCGGCAGGTCTCATCTGTGTACGCAAATACCTCCGGTAGTTTGCCGGATTCGGGCAGCGCTCCGTCGATCTCGACGGAGAGTTCCGTCATTACCTCAGCAACGCTTACAGTCTCAAGTGGATCGACACCATATTCGCGCGACAAGTGGTAGCCGCGACGACTGAGCTTTTCAGTAAGGATCGACCTCGGCATGACGAGCGAGGTCACCAGATACGAAGCCGTACACGCCAGGGCCAGCGGCAGCACAGCGGGCAGAGCGTGGGTAAGCTCCAGAGAAAAAAGAATTGCGGTCAGAGGCACACCCAACGCGCCGGCGAGCATCGCGCCCATGCCCATCAACGCCCAAAGTGCCTGTGTCTGACCAGGCATATGCGCGACGCGGGCCATTGATTCGCCCAGTGCCGCACCGATCATCAACAGCGGTGCCAGCACGCCGCCCGAGGTTCCCGAACTGAGCGAAAAGGCCCACATCAACGACTTGGCGATGATCAATCCGAGCAGCAGTGCCACGGGAGCATTTCCGCGCAGTAGCTCGGCGATATTGTCGTACCCAACGCCCAACCCGCGCGGGAAAAAAAAGCCACCAATTCCGATGCCGATACCGCCGATCGCCGGCCACCACATCCAATGCACATGCAAGCGACCGCAAATGTGCTCAAAGCCGTCCTCGAAGCCGTACATCAGGCGGCTGAGTCCGGCTGACGGCAAGGCCAACGAGTATTCCCAGCGGAGCAGCCACGAGCAGCGTCGGCGCATGTGAAATGACGAAGGCAGCTCAACCGGGAACAACGGACCCGCGCCAAGCCAACCAATGCGCAGAGCGCCTGCCATCGACGCTCGCCACCGCGACAGGCACCAGCGAGCGCGGCCGCCACTCGAATAGAAGCAACTCCACCGCCAGCAGAATTGCGGCAATCGGCGCGGCAAAGGTTGCCGACATTCCCGCCGCGGCGCCCGCCACCAGCAGCGTCGTTCGCTCGGCATCCGTCAGCTTGAGCCACTGCGCGACCAGCGAGCCGAATGCTCCGCCGGTCATGATGATCGGCCCTTCCGCTCCGAACGGTCCGCCCGATCCAATCGCGATTGCCGCCGACAGCGGCTTGAGCACCGCCACCTTCGGCTCCACGCGCGCGCCGTGCAGCAGAATTGCCTCAATGGCCTCGGGAATTCCATGCCCGCGAATCTTGTCGGACCCGTAGTGCGCCATACAGCCCCACCAGCAGGCCGCCGAGCACCGGGACCAGGGGCATGAATCCAGGGCGAGTCCGTTGAGCCCGAGGGGCCGACCATCGCCAGACTGAATCGGTGGTAGTAGAAGACGTTTGTTGCAAGGGCGATGGCCCTGAGCAGGAACACGGCCAAAGCAGCCGCGCCTGTTCCAATAAAGACTGCCACTACGGAAAGCAACCAGGTCCGTCGATCGACCGTAAAGTCGCGCAGGGCGGAGGGTCGCGATCTCATCGAGCCTCCGTGTTGACGGGCTGTCCATGCAGACTGACGTGCTTCAATGCCTTTATCAGCCGCGGCGCCAGCTCGTTGAACTCACGCGCATGACTTCCGACCAGGCGCCCCAAGATCTTCTTGCCCTTGGAAGTCACTCGTAGAATCGCCCGCCGTTCCGTCGCCAGCGTCCGACATGCGCGTCAGCAACCCCTCCCGCTCTGATCGATCGACAAGCTCGACCGCGCTGTTGTGCTTCAGCCCCAGCCGTTCGGCCGCGTACGCGATCGTCACTACCGTTGCGTCTGGAGCGCCCGCCACCTGCAAAAGAAGCTGATGCTGTTGAGGTTGCAAGCCTGCCTCAATGGCCGCATGTTCGCTGAAGTACAGGAAGCGGCGCAACTCAAAACGAAAATCTGCCAAGGTCCTGAGCAGCGGGTCAGGACTGGTGGCTTGAAAATGTGAACCCATACATATATCGTGTCACGAGATAACAGAATTTGCAAATTCTCCGAAGTAACCCCCGCAAACGATTTGCCTTCATTTTCTCGCACCTGGGCGATAACTCGTTCATTCACAAGATCGGACGGAATCCGTTGCGCATAAGAGGTCTGGAAGCCTGTTCCAGGATCGTCATTGGCAAACCCAACGCAGACGGCACGATCGGCACCTGCACGGAATGCCACTCGCGTCACACGGGTTCGTTGCGCTGGCGCGCCTGCCTAGCCTTGCGGGCAATGCCACATCGGACCGGATCACTCGCAGATTGAGATTTACAACGAGTCAAAGCACGGCAGCACTCGTCGAAGGTGCACCGGAGCCGGGTGTCTCTGCCCATACTGAAGTGGTCACCACAAGCGTTTGTGAGGTCACGCGCAAGCGCGTCCCGGTCGTAGTATTGTTACCTGTTGGATTTCCATCAATCGCACTGGGAGATGAATCGTGTTGAGACGTAGCCGAATTTTGTTTGCCTTCCTTCTTTTCTCGTTGCCTGCAATCGCGCAGGATCGCGCCGCTGAGTTGAAAACCGCGTTTGCCCGCGCGCAACATCTGCGCCACGGCATCAATGCGTCTGAATGGTTCGCGCAAACGGGTAACTACTCGCCGAAGTACATGAGTGACATCACCGATGATGCAGACATTGCGCTAATGGCGCAGATCGGCTTTGACAACGTGCGGCTCAGCATCGATGCCGCGCCGCTCACAAGAGGATTCTTCGGCAAGGATGACTCAGATTTTATCGGCCGCCTCGATCATGCGGTTGACCAGATGCTGGCGAAGGGCATGGCGGTACAGATCGACATCCATCCGGAAAGCGACTACAAGAAGCGCGTGAGCACCACCAGTGAGGGCGTGGATCGCTTCGTTATGTTGTGGCGCAAGCTGGCCGCGCATTATGCCGATCGCAATCCCGATCTGGTGTTCTTCGAGATCATGAACGAACCCGAAGAGCGCGATCCGTATCGCTGGGCGGGTGTGGAGGCGCGCGCCGCGGCGGCTATTCGCGAAGTCGCGCCGAAAAACACGATCATCGCCGCCGGGGCGAACTGGTCGGGCATCGCAGACTTGTTGCTGCAACAGCCGCTCCCTGATGGAAACGTGATCTATACATTCCACTTTTATGAGCCGATGCAGTTCACGCATCAGGGTGCGAGTTGGACCGGCACCTGGCCGATTCTCACACACAATATTCCGTATCCGCCGACGCAAGAGGGGCTGCAGGCGTCGCTGGCCGAAGTTCCTGATGCGATCAGCAAGTATGAGTTGGAGCACTACTGGCTGGACCACTGGGACGCCCAACGGATTCGCATGGAAATCGACGCAGCGGCGGGGTGGGGCAAGGAGCACAATGTTCCCGTCATTTGCAATGAGTTTGGCGTGCACAGGCCCGTCGCGCCCGCAGATTCGCGGATGCGGTGGATTCACGATGTGCGCACCGCGCTCGAGGCCGACGGCATCGGCTGGACGATGTGGGATTATCGCGGTGGCTTTGGCGTGGTGTGGAAGGACGAGGGCCAGCCGGCAAAGGTGGACGAGGCGGTGGTGGAGGCGCTGGGGCTGAAGAGATAGCAGTGTTAGCGGAGCTGGCGTTGCGCGCGGCGTTGCGTTCGGAGTTTGCATCGCGTTTACGGGTGACGAACTCTGAATCGGCAGGTCTATTGGACAGCAGGTTTCAATTACACGTCAGGCGAACTGGCGGCGGGATCTCTCCGCCGCGGAAGGGGACCTATGACTCTGCCGGAACCAGCCGAATCGCGCAACCAATCCAGCCCGTTCTTCTCGGTCAATGTTGATGAGCAGCCGATCTGGCGCGGGCTCTATGAAAGCATTCACGAGCGGTTTTTCCCGCCGAAGCTTCCGCCGCTTGAATTGACCTCGACGCCGGTTCCGGTTCCCGACCGCATGGCTGCGAATACGAATCCGTGGGCGATCGGCACGGCCACGCTGGTGAATGGAGGCATCCTGGCGCTGATGCTTCTGATGGGTGTCAAAGCGTTCATGCCGCCGTTGCCGAAGCCGACGCCACTCTCGAAATCTGACCTGAGCGATTTTCCGCTGTTTGCTCCGTCGGACTCGGCACACGACGGAGGGAGCAGCGGCGGAGCCAACGACACGGTCGAAGCCAACAAGGGTCGCCTGCCCAAGTTCGACATGCATCCGCTTGCGCCGGTGCAGGTGCCGGTGCTGGAACATCCGCAGCTTTCCGTTGACAACAGCATCGCGGTACCTCCGGATATCAGGCTTCCTGATAATCCGACGCTGCCGCTGATCGGGGTGCACAACTCGCCGAACGTTACGCTGGAATCCGGTGGTCCGGGAACGCGGGCAGGGATCGGCAATGGTCCTGATGGCACCTTCGGAACCGGCAGGGGTCCGGGCTGGGGACCGGGCTCAGGACCCGGAATCTATACGCCGGGCGCGGGCGGAGTTACGCAGCCGATTCCGATTTACACGCCGGATGCGGAGTTCTCTGACGAGGCGCGAAGGCAGAAGTACCAGGGCGTTTGCACGATCTCAGTGATTATCGATGCGCAGGGGAACCCGCAGAGCCCGCGGGTGGTTCAGCCGCTGGGAATGGGGCTTGATCAGAAGGCGCTCGAAGCTGTGATGAAGTACAGGTTCAAGCCGGCAAAGAAGGACGGGAAGCCGGTGGCGGCGCGGATGACGGTGGTGGTCAATTTCCGGTTGTACTAATGCAGTCTCGACCAGAAATGTGCAACCGATTGGTTGCGGGTTGAGATGCAGCCGCCAGATGGGACACCCCTTCCTGCGGTGTTGCGTGTAGAAACGAAAGCAGGTCCTTCTCTCCGGCTACCCCATGGACACAGTGTGTTCCATGGGGCCCCAAAGCGCTACGTTCAGGATGACACTGGCTGGTTTGGGTTCGTGCTTTCCCACCCAGGCCGCGAAGGCGGCGGCTTGGATGGGGCACCTCAAGGTCTTTTAAGATGAGGTTGTTATTTGCCGGTGTAGATTACGTGCCAGATGGATTTGGAGCCGTCGTCGGAGACGAAGAGCGAGCCGTCGTTGGCTTCGCGCGACGCCGACTGGGCGTCCCCAGACGGTGCCGTCGCCGATGCGTGAAGCCGGTGAGGAAGTCTTCGTATTCGCCGGTGGCGTGGCCGTCCTTCATGGGCAGGCGGATGACTTCGTAGCCGGCGCGCTGGGCGCGGTTCCACGAGCCGTGCTCGCAGGCGAAGCCGTCGCCCTTGTACTCGGCGGGGAACTGCGAGCCCTCGTAGAAGATCATCTCCAGCGAAGCGAAGTGCGGATTGACCAGGATGTCGGGCGTGATGACCTTGGACTGCAGCTCGGGATGCTTGCCGACGTGGCGCGGGTCCTGATGCCCGCCCATGTACCACCACGGCCAGCCGTAGAAGCCGCCCTCCTGGACGTGGGTCACGTAGTCGGGCACGAGGTTGTTGCCCAGGCCGTCGCGCTCGTTGGTGGAGCACCAGAGCTCGCCGGTGATGGGGTTGATGGCCTCGCCCACGCAGTTGCGAATGCCCCAGGCGTAGACCTTCACGAACTTGCCCTCGGGCGTGAACTCGAGCACGTCGGCGCGGTGGAATTCCTCGGGATGAGTGTCGGGATCGTCGACGTTGGAGTGCGATCCGACGGAGGCGAAGAGCTTCGAGCCGTCTTTCGAGAAGACGAGGTCGCGAGTCCAGTGGCCGCCGCCGCGCAGGCGTCCGCCGCCGGGCAGCTCGGCCAGGTCTTCGGCGCTTCCGCGGGCAACGAGATCGCCATTCTGATAAGGGAAGCGCACGATACCGTCGGTGTCGCCGACGTAGACGTATTTGGGATTGGGGCCTGAGGGATAGAAGGCGATGCCAAAGGGCTGGTGGAGTCCGAAAGCGAAGACGGAGACTTCTTCCGGTTTGCCGTCGGGCGTAACGCCGCGAAAGACCTTGATTTTGCCGGTACCGCTTTCGGCGAGGAAGAGATCGCCATTGGGTGCCACGCGCAGGAGCCGTGGATTGTCGAGGCCGGTGGCATAGAGCTCGACCTTGAAGCCTTTGGCGGCGACCGGCCAAGCGTTGGCTGGACGCGGGACCATGGAGGGGCCGTTGTCGACGGACTGATCGGGAGCTGGTGCGGGAAGGTCGTTGACCGTGACGTGCCGGCGGATGCCGGGCGACTCGTGTGCCGCGTCAGTAAAAGCTGCCTGGCCGGTAAGAACAGGGGCTGCTGAAGCCCCCGGGCGCGGGGTCGACTTTCTGGCGACCGCAAGTGCTGTGATGGTTATCAGGCAGAAAATCGTGCAGATCAGGGCTTGCGTTCCGAGAAAACGGAGCATGACACCTCTCTGGGGGTTAGTCGATGGTCTTAAACGAATGCCTACCAACAGGATGCATAAAGCGGCTCCCGGGAGTCGAGCAAAATAGCCAACAGGTCGAGGCCGCGCAAAGTGTTACCCGGGGAGGCGAGGAAAATCGGGGAGACATGGAAAGGGCCGCCGCTCTGATCCACTCCCAACCCAGGAAGAAGGAACGAAGTCACCGGCGGCCCAACGAACAACACTCTATGCACTAAACGCAGCTCTTGGGAAGGCGCGTCAACTATTTCGATGCGTCCTGTGAATTTGGGGTTGCCGGGATTGCAGAAGAATTTTCACCTTTCGTAATTTCAGCGAAAAAGCCTGGAGAAAGGCTGGCGGTGGCGATCACGCGGTTCCGCTTCTGGGTGATTTCGGCGGATTTCAACAGCTCACGGAGGGCGTTGTTGGCGGGATTGCTGGCAAGTTGAACCGTGACGTCGCGAGCCAGGGCGACGATGGTGCCCAGGGCGGCCGCCTGGCTGGCCGCCTTGGCCTCGTCGGAGGCGATTTCTTCCACCCGCAGGTGGACGGCGCCGGCAAGGGGAAGGCCGGGGGTGAGGCTGGCGACGATGGTTGAGTCATCCTGGAGAGGCAGGGAAAGGCCGAGAATCTTGATGGCGCCGCGATCGGAAAACAGCAGGCCAATCTGACCGACACCCCAGGCAACCGAGAGAAGGGGTACATCGTGGTAGTGCTGGGCGAGCAGGGAGGATCCGGCGAAAGGCAGGGCGGCGGTGCGATGGCGGTCGACGATGGAGTGGATCTGCTCGGCGGTGGGCGTGTTGGAGACGGCGATCATGTCATAGCCGACCTGCGCGACGCGGACCGTGCGGCCCTCAGAGGGAATGCTGTAAATGGTATGGCCGGCATAGACCTCGCGGCTGGTGGCGTGGGCGTCGAGCCATGTGTTCAGGCGTTTTCCGGTCAACTTGCCGGTGAGCACCATGGAGAAAGCCACCGGGCCGTTGGGGCCGTTGGGGTTGGGCATGCGGTGGAGGGCGACGGCAGCAGAGTCAAGGTCGCGCTCCCAGTCGACACCTGTGGCATCGACGAATTGCTGATACTCCGGGACCCGCTGAGGCGGCTTCAGACTCTTGTGCAGGAAGGTGCGGATCGGCTTCAGGTTGAAATAAATGATGCCGTCGGACTCAGGAAGCAGACGGGCCGCTTCCGGCGGAGCCTTGGAACGCAGGAAGACCGCGAGGGCCAGGAGGAAAACCACCCCGGCGACAACCAACAGCGTTCTTCGAGTGCGCTTGTGCATCTGTAGAGCAGCCTGCGAGAGGCGTCCCTGTACAGGATATCGGAAGGGGCTCGAGAGGATGAGAATGAGGCAGCTTTCTGCGTAATGCAGGGATCTTGAACAGGGAACAGGGAACAGGGGGTAGGGAGTAACAGGCCTTTTTGACGCCGCGCAATCGGGACTTCCGCCCTCGTGGGGCGAGAGAAGGAAGCGCCTTTTAGAGACGACCTTCCTTTCCGGAGGGGTTGGCGATCGACTCAGGGAACCAGCGCGAAGGTGTAGATCTTGCCGGAACTGGCGATGTTGTTTCCACCCTCAGCGGGCGGCAGAATGCCGAATTCGCCCTTCCCGAGTTCGTCGCCGAGGATCACCTGATAGACGCGGGGCGCGACTTTCTTTGGGGTGTAATCGACCACGTCCCGCAAAGCGCCGCCGGACTCATGAACGACGCCGCCGGTGGTGGCACGGAATTCGCGGCTGTCGGCATTCACGCGCAAGCGGAGGAGTTGGTACTCGCCCGGGGAGCGGCCCTCGGGCAGGTAGAAGATGAAGGAGGCCGGCATCTTGATAATGAGGCGGGCGCGGTTGCCGCCGATCAGGCCATTCATGTCACCCTTGATGATTCCGACGGAGGCAATGTGCTTGAGCGCGCCGCCGGTCTTGAAGTTCACGACCTCGGCGGGAACCTCCTGCCAGGTGTTCGAAGAGCTGTCGAGGTAGTAGACGCCGACGTCGTCGATGCCCGCGGGCAATCCTCCCACGGATGCAGAGCCGCCGGGTGTCGCTGTTCCGCCGATGGCGACGCCGCCGATAGTGGTGCCGGAAGAGCCCGCTGCCGCCGGGGCTGAGGCAGGCAGTGTGGCCGACGATCCCGCGGCCTTGAGCACGATGGCGGCGACGACCTTGTCGCTGGCACCGGCCTGTTTGAGAGCGATAAGGCCGTTGGCCGAGGTGTCGTAGGTGCCGGGCGAGGAGTTGATGGTGGTGATGATCAGGTCCTCGGATAGGCCGGCCTTGACGAGCTTCATCACGGAATCGTTGTTCAGCGACTGCTGCGCCAGAAGTGCGGTGCCCAACAGCAGGACCAGGCAGGCAAGGAGTGCTTTACGCATGAAAATCCACCTCGACAGGAAACAGCGTGCGATCTGCGGGAATATCGGAATCATCCTCCGGAGAGGCCGCAGCAGGCAAGGGGATTCTGAGGGTGAGGGCGAGCGGAGATGGCCAGGAAGGTTCGATCCGAGATCGTTGCGGCGCAAACAAACGGAACCGTGTCCTCGAATTGAGGAACCGCGGAGTCGGGACTCCCAGGTGGAAGCTAGCGTCAGTTTTTGACGGTCATTGTGTCGGAATCGACTGCTTTCTTGCCGGTGACTCCTTCAAGCCCGGCGAGCAATCCACGGTAGTCATTCTTATCGGCTTGAAATGCACAACCGCCCTTCTTGCCGGCATCGTCCCAAGTCAGACCGATGAAGTGCTTTTTCGACTTGGTGAGCGCGAGCAGAGCTCCGATACCAAAAGAGACGACGGCGACGCCTATTGCGGCCCCCACGCGTCTATGAACGTCTTGGCCATAGCTGATCTCAGTGACTGCGGTAGCCGGAATGACTGCGATCTCTTTTTTGTCTTTCATGATCCGGATATTGCTGCCTTCGATAAAAAGCTTCATGTCGGTGCCGGCTTTGACATCCGGTATCGATCCGCCGTCATAGCCGATCTTGTAGCCGTTGTCGCCGGCAATTGCGCTCACCGGAAACAAGAGACAGAGAAATATTGCGAGAAGTTTTTTCATGGTTCCCCTTGCCGGTCAGTGAATATATCACTGAGAGTTCGCAACGATATGTGATGCGCGTCGCAAGCCTGCTCACTGGAGAGGCTCGTTCGAAATCACTAGCTGTTTGCACCTTTGTGGACAGCTGAAACGCTTCCGCTGAATACGCCTCTTGGGCGGCAATTTTGCCCTCGCAGGAAGAGATTCGAAGCCTGAACAGATTCTCCTGTGCTGAGACACGGAAATGGCGTAGACTCGCCTCTACAAAAAGGGTCCCTTTTCCCCGGCAGGAAAACTCATCGCGCGGAGGTCCCGCAATGGCGACAGAAATTGGCCAGCGCGTCGGCGACTACGAAGTCCTTGCACTTCTCGGTTCGGGTGGCATGGGCCGCGTATACAAGGTTCGCAACGTCATCTCCAACCGCGAGGAAGCGCTCAAGATTCTGCTTCCCGACTTCGCATCCGATCCTGAGCTTGCGGCTCGCTTCATGGCGGAGATCCGCACCCTGGCGGGCCTGGATCATCCCGGCATCGCGCAACTGCGCACCGCCTTCCAGATTCAAAACCAGTTCGTGATGGTGATGGAGTACGTCGAGGGCACCACGCTGGAGAAGCTTGCCGCGCAAGCACCAATTCCGCGCGACAAGATCCTGGATATCGCAACGCAAGTGCTTTCCGCGTTGAGCTATGCGCACAGTCGCGGTGTCACGCACCGCGACATCAAGCCGGCGAACATCATGATCACCGCGCACGGGCTGATGAAGCTGATGGACTTCGGCATCGCCAAATCGGCCAACGACATGCAGTTGACGCGTCCTGGCACGACCATGGGCTCGGTCTACTACATGTCACCCGAACAGGTGCGCGGCGGGACGATTGACGCGCGCTCGGATGTCTACTCACTGGGCGTGACGCTTTACGAGATGCTTACAGGGAAGAAGCCATTTCAGGCGGATACCTCGTACAGCGTGCTTAACGCGCATTTGAACGTCCCGCCGGTGCCGCTGATCGAAGTGAACCCGGCGATTCCGAAGCAGCTGAATGATGTTGTATTGCGCGCCATGGCCAAGCAGCAGGAGGACCGCTTTCAGACCGCGGATGATTTTCGAGACGCACTGAAAGCCCTGCGCGACCCGCAAACGGTTCAGGCGGCAGCCGCTGCACCGGCGGCGCCTCCGCAATTCGCTCCGGTTGCAGTTCCTCAAATTGTGCGGAATCCGGGCAGCGGAAACCATCGCGGCCTGTGGATCGGGATCGGCGCGGCGGTTGCAATTCTCGCCCTGATTTCGGTTGCGGCTGTGGTGCCACGTTTCCTCTCGACCCACGCCGACCAGAAGGCGACGGTGGCTCAGACTGAGCAACAGATTCCTGCGGCGCCGGCAGCTACGGCCCCGAGCGCTGCGCCCGCCGCCGATGCGACGCAGCCGGCTCAACAGCCAACGCCGGAAACAGGAGGGGGCACGTCTCCAACCGTAACGAACCAGCCGAGGGCGGCAGGAGGCAATCGACCTGCAACCGAAAAGAAACGGTCATCTGGGAATTCGACGCCGGCGCAGTCGGTGAATTCGACGCCAGCGCAGCCAAACGATACCCCAAAGAAAGTAGGCAGCGATTCCCCAACCCCTCCGGCGGGGCCGTCTCCGCAGGAGATTCGCCAGGCTCATGATCGAATGATCAATCTTGGGGCGCGCGCGGACTCGGCCCTGAGCGGAGTGCAGCAGATTCGCAGCCAGCAACAGGCGCAGGGGCTGGATATACGAGGCGACATCCTCACCTCGATGAACCGCATGCAGAGCCTGATGAATGAGGCGAATCGAGCCCTCGGCCAGAACGACCTGCAGACCGCGAACGACTACATGGACCGCGCCGATGCGGAGATCGCGAAGCTGGAGAAGTTTCTGGGGAAATAGTTTCGTGGTTCAGAGTCTTAGTTCACAGTTTGAATCGGGTCGTCGTAACTGCGAACTAAGAACTGCGAACTGGTCTTTTACTGGGTGACGGTCTTCACCTTGTCGCCAACTTTGAAGCCCGATCCTGATACCGGGGAGCAGACCGCGGACGCATCGTCAACGTCGGTAGCCTTCACGACTCCCACCGAGGTCGAAAGGCGGCGAATCACGGCTCCCGTCGACGGGTCCTTGATTTCCCGCGTTACGCGAACCACCTCGAGCTGATCGCCCACTTTTACGCCGGCTTTTCCGCCCACGTTCAGGATGACCTGGTCACCGTCGATCGCGGCGACAAGCCCCTCCACCGTGATGGTGCGTACGCTCACCTTGGATGAGTTGGCCACGAGACCCGCGGAGAGCTTATCCACCGCGGCCTTGGTGGCCTCGCCGATGATGGTCTGCTGGAAATTGCTGGAGCCGAAATCGGCATTCCCGCCGCCAAATCCGTTCCAGTTGCCGCCGCCGCCCAGCATCGAGGTGCTCGAGCGGCTGGACTGCGCGGTTCCGTCGGCGACGGCCATGATTTCGCCGGTATCCACATTGATGATCCGCGCGGTGATTCCAACATTGGCCTTGTTGTTGGAGTGGCCGATGTTCCCCAGGCCAATTCCGTGCCAGGTTCCGCCGCCACCGCCGAGATTGGTCTTCTTGGTCTCGTTGCCGAACTCGGTGATGCTGCCAACGATGATTGCGTCGACGCCGAGCAGCTTGCCGATTCTTGCCGCGCTATTCGGGTCAGCGCGGTTGGAATTGGAGAAATTCTGCTCGCTCGTGATCTTGTCGAGCGCCTGGCGTTCAATGATGGAGAAGGTGCCATCCTTCACCAGGTCAGTCACTAAAAGGTTTGTAATGCCTTTGCCTACATCCACATTGGTCCCAAAGATTGCGGCGGACGTCGTCTGAACCGTGGCGTAATCGAAGTCGAGCACCGCGATGCGTGGACGGCGCCGCGAAGCCGTCTGTGAATCGGCTGCAGAGATGAAGATCCCGGAGAAGAGGAACAGGCCGGCCAGGCAGGCAGGGAGTGTTCTTTGTAATTTCATAGGGCTTCCTTCGGGGAAAAGACTGGCTGCCCTAGAAGGTTCCCGCCGCTCACAGCTTCTGTCAAGACTATTCATGGAATAGAGGATTGTAGGCGGTGCGCGATTTGGCGCGATAATCGCGGCAGATTTTGTGAATCCGGGGTTCAAGAGAACGAAATGGAGCGGTCCGGAAGCGATTTTGGAGGTGATTTTCGATAGCTTTCAGACCCGGCGCGGTCTCGTTTGATCCACATGAAGGGGTGTGCTAACCTTAGAAACTGTGCCGTGTTATGCGCGGAGCGGGAGTGTGTCCGCGGATTTGACGGCGTTCCCGGCAAATGTCTTGGCGGTGGTCGGGCTGGCGTAGCTCAGCTGGTAGAGCATCTGATTTGTAATCAGAGGGTCGGGGGTTCAAATCCCTTCGCCAGCTCCACTTAGAGACAGATCCGGAAAGGCGGACGGCAGCATTTTTTTGAAGGTCCGGCGGCATGATTGAAGCGCCGGATTGTCCTCTGCGGTGATCCCACTGAGGTGCATGCTCCGAGTGTCCGGAGGCTATCCGGTAAGGTCGTGATGCGCGGAAGCGGGTTGGCAGGGGTGTTGAAGTTTGTTTGGCTGGGAGAAGTGGTCTTCCCACCCAAGCCGCAAAAAAGGCGGTTGGGATGGGGCACCCGGCTTTTGTCGATGGATACGGGGTCCCCAAAAACAGGTCTTCGTTTTCGGGGTATTTGGGCACAGGTGGCCGAGCGGTTAATGGCAGCAGACTGTAAATCTGCCACTCATTCGAGTTACGGAGGTTCGAATCCTCCCCTGTGCACCATAAACAGCAGGGATTAGTGGTCAGTTGTTCTGCTGCCGGTGTTCTGAGTTTGAGGGATTTGGGATGCGCGAGGAACCGGTTGCGGGGATGGACGCGGGTTCAGGGCGCGAAGGTTTGAAATTGTCGGGTCAGGAAATGGCCCGGAAATACAGAGTGGCGATGTTCCTTTACGCCGTTCTGGCTTTACTGAGTTGGTTTACCCTTGATGGAAAGATTTTGATCGGGGGGCGGTTGGTGGAGTTGAGGCTGATTCCACTGGTCATCATCGGGGCATTTGCGTTGCGCACCGTGGTGGCGATGCAGGCGGAGAAGATCCGCCGTGAAGGGGAAAAGGGCAGCCACTAGCCTTTAGCCTCTAGCTCCTGGCTTTTGCTTGTGTTGAGTCGATGTGGCTCGTACCGGCAGACTTCAGCTGGAAGCTAACGGCAAGAAGCTTGAGGCTGCATTTTGAGGGCTGATGTAGCTCAGTTGGTAGAGCACTCCCTTGGTAAGGGAGAGGTCACCAGTTCAATCCTGGTCATCAGCTCCAGAGTTCAAGTTTTCGGGGATCAGTTTTCAGTTGTCAGTTAAAACGCACCGGGTCGAGTTTGAGGGCCCTGATCAAGCGAAGAGAAACTGATGACTGACAACTTGGAACTGACAACTGTTTCGGGCGGGAGTAACTCAGTGGTAGAGTCACAGCCTTCCAAGCTGTTGGTCGCGGGTTCGAGTCCCGTCTCCCGCTCCAAAAGACAGCCACGAGCTTTTACCTTCTAGCTCTGGTGGCGGGTGAACAGGCCGCTGCGGCGAGCGTGAGGCGAATAAAGCTGGAAGCTAGTGGCTGGAAGCTAGAAGCTGAGGTAAAGGATGTTTGAGCAGGCAACGATCGCGGTACAGGATGAGAAGACATATGCGGCACTTCATTCGCAGATCGATGCGAAGTTTGCCTCGAGCGACGTGGAAGTCTTTCTGAACCGGGTGACGCGCTCGAAGCTGCGGATTCGCGACTTCGAGGGAGTGCTCAATCGCGGACTGCTGGGCAAGGATGCGATTACGCTCTACAAGGGGCTGAAGGTTTCTGACCAGGGCTTGACTCGCGAGCGTTATCTGCGACTGGTCGAGAAGGTGCCGGCGGATCTGCGGCAAAGGTATTTGAAGGTGTACGCGTATTACTGAAAAGACAGCCCTCAGCTATCAGCCATCAGTCTTCAGGTTGGCCGGTGGCAGGTTGGGTCGATTTGGCAAGTTTGAGCACGATGAGCTAATGGCTAAAAGCTGATGGCTGATAGCTGAAATTCGAGGGAAGGAATCGAGCATGGCGAAGGAAAAGTTTGATCGTTCGAAGCCGCATTGCAATGTGGGCACGATCGGGCACATCGATCACGGCAAGACGACATTGACGGCGGCAATCACCAAGGTGTTGGCGAAGAACAACCCCAAGATTCAGTTCCGTTCGTTTGACTCGATCGACAACGCTCCGGAAGAGCGGGAGCGCGGCATCACGATCGCGACGGCGCACGTGGAGTACGAGACCAAGAACCGGCACTATGCGCACGTGGACTGCCCCGGTCACGCCGACTACATCAAGAACATGATCACGGGCGCGGCGCAGATGGACGGCGCGATCCTGGTGGTGGCAGCGACCGATGGTCCGATGCCGCAGACCAAGGAACACGTTTTGCTGGCCCGCCAGGTAGGCGTGCCCTACATCGTGGTGTTCCTGAACAAGTGCGACGCGGTCGAAGATACCGAGCTGATCGACCTGGTGGAGATGGAAGTTCGCGAGTTGCTGACCAAGTACCAGTTCCCGGGCGACGACGTTCCGGTGGTCCGCGGCTCGGCCCTGGGGGCGTTGAACGGCGAAGCGCAGTGGGAAGCCAAGATCGACGAGCTGATGGAGGCGGTGGACAAGAACGTGCCGCAGCCGCAGCGCTCGGTGGAACTGCCCTTCCTGATGCCGATCGAAGACATTTTCTCGATCTCGGGGCGCGGCACGGTGGTGACGGGCCGTATTGAGCGCGGCAAGGTGAAGGTAGGCGAGGATGTGGAGATCGTCGGCTTCCGCGAAACCCGCAAGTCGGTCTGCACGGGCGTCGAGATGTTCAAGAAGCAGCTGGATGAAGGTCTGGCAGGCGATAACGCCGGAATTCTTCTGCGCGGCATCCCGAAGGAAGATGTGGAGCGCGGCATGGTTCTGGCCAAGCCGGGATCGATCACGCCGCACACCAAGTTCAAGGGATCGGTGTACGTGCTGTCGAAGGAAGAGGGCGGCCGTCATACGCCGTTCTTCAAGGGCTATCGTCCGCAGTTCTACTTCCGTACGACAGACGTGACGGGAGTGGCGGAGCTGCCGGCGGGCACGGAGATGGTAATGCCGGGCGACAACGTGGAGCTCGAAGTTGAGCTGATCACGCCGGTGGCCATGGAAAAGGGCCTGCGGTTCGCGATCCGCGAAGGCGGACGCACGGTAGGCGCAGGCGCGATCAGCGAGATTATCAAGTAAGTGCGAGCTATCAGCCGTCAGCTTTCAGCTATCAGCTCAAAACTGAAAGCTGAAGGCTGAGAGCTGAAGGCCGGAAGGATTTGAAATGCGGGAAATTGTGACATTGCAGTGTACGGAGTGCAAGGAGCGGAACTACTCTACAACCAAGAACAAGAAGACGACCACCGGCCGTCTCGAGTTCAAGAAGTTCTGTAACCGCTGCCGCAAGCACCAGCCGCACAAGGAAACGAAGTAGAAGACAGTGGTCAGTGAACAGGGAACAGTGATCAGTTTTGAGCATCGGCAGGACGAGACAATCGCCCGCATCGGTGAGAATAGAAACTGATCACTGAACACTGAACACTGTTCACTGCTTTTAGGGGCGTAAGCTCAACGGTTAAACTGTCGGTCTCCAAAACCGAACTTGGGGGTTCGAATCCCTCCGCCCCTGCCAAAGAAACGGGGATCGGGGATCAGGGAGCAGGGATCAGTAAAAGCCGCTATCGGACACGGAAACTGATCACTGTTCACCGATCACCACCCACTGAGAAGGATTGGAAGTATGGCAACAGATTCAGCAATCAAGAAGGGCGACAACGGTTCTGCCAGGCGGCAGGAACCGAACGCCTTATCGAATATCTCCGGTGGCGCGTTGAGCACATGGGGCAACCTCACCCGATTCCTGAGCGATGTGCGCGCGGAGATGAAGAAGGTTGTGACGCCTACCCGGAAAGAAGTGCAGGCCACGACCTCGGTCGTGATCGTCACCGTGTTTATCTTTGGATTTTTCTTCTGGGTGACGGATAGCATCTTCAGCAGAGCCCTTCAGGCGGTACTACACAAGCTGGGCGCGCAATAAGACGTGCAGCATCGAATCGAGACAGGAATGGCAGAAGAGACAGAACAGCCCGCCGAACAACAGCCAGCGCCCGAACATAACGAGCGCTTCAAGTGGTACATCCTCCACGCCTACTCGGGATTCGAGCGCAAAGTGCGCGAGTCGATCGAGAGCCGCGTGCAGGCTTTTGGACTGCGGGACAAGGTTGGACGGGTGATGATTCCCACTGAGCCAGTGACCGAGATCATCAATGGCAAGAAGCGCACGGTGGAGCGCGTTTTTCTGCCTGGCTATGTGCTGGTCGAAATGGATCTCGACAATAACCTGTGGCACGTCCTGAAAGATACGCCGAAGGTGACCGGCTTTTTGGGGACCGGCGACAAGCCAGTGGCGCTCAGCGAGGAAGAAGTGAGTTCCATCCTCTTCCGGTCTGAGACGGCTAAAGAGAAGCCGCGGATGAAGATCAAGTTTGAGAAGAACGAGTCCGTGCGGATTACCGACGGGCCCTTTGCCAACTTCAATGGCGTGGTGGATGAGATCAACGAAGATCGCGAGACGATGAAGGTCATGGTGACCATCTTCGGACGCTCCACCCCGGTCGAGTTGGAGTTCAGCAAAGTTGAAAAGATTGAATAACAGCCTCTAGCTCCTAGCCTCTAGCTTCTAGCTGGCGATTCTTTCTAGCGGGCGCCGGTTAGAGGCGAAGCGATTGGCTGCGATTTCAAAATCAATCGAAGTATAGATAACTGGCAGCTAGCAGCTAGAGGCTAGTAGCTAGTTCCGAAGGAACTGATTTTATGGCACCTCCGAAGAAAGTAAACGCAGTGGTCAAGCTGCAGATTGAAGCCGCGAAGGCCACACCGGCGCCGCCGGTCGGTCCTGCGTTGGGCCAGGCGCAGGTCAACATCATGGAGTTCTGCAAGCAGTTCAACGCACGCACGCAGAACAAGGAAATGGCCGGGCTCATCATCCCGGTTGTCATCACGGTCTATGGCGATCGCAGCTTTACGTTCATCACCAAGACTCCGCCGGCATCGGTTCTGTTGAAGAAGGCTGCGGGTCTTGCCAAGGGTTCCGGCACGCCGAACAAGGAAAAGGTGGGCAAGGTAACCGAGAAACAGGTGCGCGAGATCGCCACGCAGAAGATGCCCGATCTCAACGCAGCCTCAATTGACGCGGCGATCAAGAGCATCAAGGGAACAGCCCGCTCGATGGGCATTGAAGTTGTCTAGGTAAGTCCGGACTGGCTTACATTGCCGTAAATGAAAAGGCCCTCCCCGCGGGAGGGCCTTTTCTATTGCGACACTGCACCTCTTGTGGCGCAGCTTGCCGAGCTCTTTACTTTGGCGGAGCGGGGGTGAAGATCTCGCGCCGCGCGGGCTCGGGTTTCGGTTTGGGTTTCGGAGCCTTCTTCGCTTCTTTCCTACCTTTGTCTTTGCTTCCCATGCCAAAAAGCATGACACAAACTCCTGCATGGGGAAAGAGAAAATCGCAGGAGATATGCGTCCAGTGAATGTCACTATTCACCCTTCGTCGACTTCTTCTCCTCGCTTTCCGCGGGCCGGCCCAGGTGGTCGTGGTTCAAGATCGCATTGAACACCAGGGCATAATCGCCGATGGTTTCGCCGCGGTAGATGGGGTTGTTGCCGAAGAGCAGGACGCTGCCTTCGCCCAGGTGCGCGTTTACCACAATGGCATGTTCGGCGATGGAAGTTCCCTTGTCGAGCAGGCCGTCGAGCAGCAGATCCTTGTTGCCGGAGAAGCGCAGGATCACTTCGGGGCGCAGCCGCTGGGGAATGACGTTGAAGTTGTTGCGGGTCTGTTCTTCATTCAGCTTTTTGGCTTCCCACGGTTGCGTCTTTTCGAGCGGCTCAGATTCGGTGGCTTTGCGGCCCAGCGGTTCGTCATTTTCTTCGAGGCTGCCGCGGCCGGTGGGTCTTTCGGAATAGGGATCCATCAACATCCTCCCGCCGGCGCGGCCGAGCGTGTTGCTGATGCTGAAGACCATGCCGTTGGCGCTGATGACGGGGAGATTCGCGCCATAGCCGAACGCGATCGGGTTGTCTTTCGCGACGAAGACGCTGTTGAGCACAGAGCCGACTACGCGCGCATCACCGTGGGGCGCAACGCTGACGCCGGGGGCGAGGCCGGTGTCGACGGCGAACTGCGCGGTGTCTTCGCAGGTGACGAGAAGACCGCCCCGCTCGACGAATCTGCGCAGGTGCTCGAGGCCGTCGTAGCCGAGGCCGGGGCGGATGTCGTCGGTGGAGTCGATGCGGCCGAGGTTCGGCGTGATGTCGGATTTCTTCCAGGGCATTGCGTTGTTCCACATCGGCAGGCCGTTGATGATGTCGAGCGAGGACGAGCGGCCGACGGGGGCGAAAATGATGACGTCGTACTTTGAGCGCAGGTCGTCCTGCTTAGCGACGGCCTGTGTGCTCATGTAGTCGTAGGGGATGCCGGCCGTGTCGAAGGCGTATCGCCACCAGCCCTCGGTCTGAGTTGCAAGCCAGGTGTGCATGAAGGCAATGCGGGGCGCGGTAACGTCATGCATGGCGACGGAAGGCGCTGAGGACAGCTTTGTTCCATCAAGGGCAAGATCGTGGAGCGCAGATGCGGCCTGATCGTCGGCACCGGAGATCAGCAACGATCCGGCGGCGAAGTGTTTGCCTTCGGCATCAAAGGGCTTTTCGGTTGCCTGGATCTTCGCGCCTTTGAGCTTGTAGACAAGTGAGAGCAACGAGACCTGGCCGGAGTTGTTCACGGCGATCACGGAACCGGCGCCATCGATTTTGCCTGCGAGCGACACTGGATCATCGACGGGCTTCATGGCGGCCTTGAGGATGGAATCATCGGTGACGCGAACGGTCTTCACGTTGAAAAGGTGGGTGAACGACCAGCCGGTATCGTCGTAGGGGTGCTTCTGCGGATCGTCGGGGGCCCAGAACTGGCGATCGAGCAGGGCATCAGCGATGCGCGAGTACGGCTGATCCATGCGGATCACGATGCTGCCGGCGGCGAAGGTCTCCTGCTTCGGCTTGTCGTCGCGCTTCTCGCCGGGAACATTGCAGGTGGCTGCGTCGGAGAGTTGCTGAATTTCAACGTGCTGGCGCTTGAGGACCTTGAGCAATTCGACTTCGCGGTTGGTGGCTGCGGCGTCGGGTGGAATGACGTAGGCGGCGGGGCCTTCGAGGGTTGGCTTCTGGATGGAGCGCTTGCTCTTGGCGTAGTAGTCCTCGAGGAAGTGATGCGAGTGCTGGGCGAAGTAGGAGATGGTGGTGAGCAGCGCGCTCTGTTCGTAGTTGTTGTTGTCGCGTTGCGACCAGGTGACTATGGGGAGCGGCGGATTCTGGCGGTACCAGGTGCGTGAGTACTCCTCGGGCGTGAGGATGCGCTTTTCGGTATCGGCGCCGCCGTTGCCGAAGGTTTCGTAGAGGCGGCTGATGCCGTTGTGCATGGCGGCGAGGAACATCAGGTAGCCGGGGCTCCACGTATCGAAGTCGCCGTGAGTGAAGACGCCGGGCATGCCGAAGCTCTGCATCTGCGCGACGTTGTTCCAGCCAAGCTCGGCCCATTCGTCGGCCAGCAGCGGATCGACCCAGGCGTTGTAGGGGCCGTCGCCGACGGTATTGTCGTAAAGGAAGGGAACAGACTCATGCAGGTCGTGCAGCACCTGCGCGTGCCAGTCGAGGTAGGTATCGAGCACGTTGCGAGTGAGGTCGAGGGTCATGCCCATGGCATCGCGATTGTTGTCGTGCGCGACATAGTGACCCCAATAAAGAAGGTGCGGCCATTGCTCGTTGGGGTGCGCCTTGTGCCAGCGGTAGATGTCGACCATGCGATCGCGGCCGTCGACTTCCACCACCGGCGTGATGAGCACGATCATGTGCGAGCGGATGTACTTGATGTAGGGCGAGTCGTCGACGGCAAGGCGATAAGCCATCTCCATCAGCGCGGTCGGTGCGCCAGTTTCAACAGAGTGGATGGTGCCGGTGATGTAGTAGACGGGATAGGACTGATCGATCAGGCCGCGCGCCTTGGCGTCGTCGAAGTTGATGGTGCGCGGATCGCCGAGCTGGGCCAGGCGTTGCTTGTTGGCGTCGGCGTTTTTCAGCAGGTCGGCATCAGCGATGGCGACGGCGATCATTTCGCGGCCTTCTTCGCTGTGTCCGATGGTGACGACTTTCACGCGCGGGCTGGCCGCGGCCAGCATGCGGAAGTATTTGTAGACGTCCTCGGCGTAGGGAAGCATGTCGGGCGCGCCGGAAACGTCGCCGAGGACCTTGGCGGGAGTCGGCACGGTCTTCGAGGCAGGCAGGTAGTCGACCAGCGGCGATGTGAACGACGGATCGGTCGTGTACTTGTGGATGTGGTCGGTGTATTCCTGATCGACGGGCTGCTGCGGATCGCGGGCGAAGCTGGTGTTTAGCGATTGTGCGTAAAGTGAAGCGGCGGCGCCAAGAAAACAAAAAGAGGAAAGAGCCAAAGCCAAACGGGCTTGTCGCATGAGAATCCTTTTCGAAAGAGTTCATCTGCGCACAACAAGTGTCGAAGGGAGATCAAAAGACCTCGCTATCGCGTTCGTACGTGCGTGGCAGAGGAGCAGCAGGTTTTCGGCGGGCTTTGGCGGGGGAAAGGGGTTGAAAGCATGGAGCCCGACCGGCCGTTGCCGGCTCAAAAAAACTATACGGCATGGCGACGGGTTTCTATAAAGAAAGGCGAACTGCGGAGGGTTTCAGGCTGTCTGTGCAGGCGGCGGGTCTCAGGCGCCTGGTGTATGGTCCCCCATAAAAAGTGCAGGCAGGCGATTTGAGAATCGCCTGCCTGTCTTATTGCGAAGTATTGCGTTACTCGCCACGGGCGCTGGCGGGACCGGTGACAAGCACCCGCTGCGGAGCATCAACCTTGGCAGACGGGACGTGCAGGTCCACCTTCATCGTCTCGACTGCTGGCTTGCCGCTCGTCGGCGCGGTGAAGTTGAGCTCATACTGGTGATCCAGCCTGCGGCGCAGATCCTGGAAGTAGGGTTGGAGCGAAACCGGGTTGCCAACTCCCTCCCAGTAGCTGTTGCCGCCGGTAGCCTGGGTCACGATCAGCAGGAGATTCTGGCCGGCATTGGTTTCGTACCAACCGCTGTTGAAGCGGCCCATGTCTTTCCAGTAGATCGAGTAGACGATCAAGCCGGCGCGCACGGAATCGTTGACCGCCGCGTCGACGTACGGATCCTCAGGATCGTAGCGGCGCTCGTAATTGTCGACGCCGTCGGTAATCATAAGAACCTCGCGGCGCGCGGTGCGATCATGCGACGGCCAATTTTTGGCTAGGTCGGAGAGGCAGAAATACGGGCTGGCGTTGGAGCCGGGGAAACCGGCGCTGAGATGCAAACCTTTCAGCACATCCGCCGCGTTGGACGAGAGCGGAGAGGCCAATTCAGCACGGCCGACGTTCATGTAGGCGATCGCCATTTTCGTGTTAGGTGGCATCTCCTTCACAAAGCTCTCAATTTCGGTGAACTCGGATCCGAGGCTGGTGCGAGCGCCGCCGTCGATCAGCAAAACAAGTTCTACCGGGCTGTTCGCGTCCTGCAGCGGGGTGAAACTGGTAACGGTCGATTGCTTGCCGTTGACCTTCAGCTTAAGGCTCTGGGACGCGATTTGACCGACATCTCCGTTCTTTTGCGAAGGCAGGATGGTAACCACGGCACGACCCTGCCCCTGCTGATTCTGGGCAAAGGCTGGGGAAACCGTCAGAAAGGCTCCAGCGGCGAGTGCAACTGCTAAAGTTGTTTTTCTCATATATTTACTCCTAAACTTCCGAGCGCCCCTGCGCAATGACCTCAAGTTGGGGCGCACTGCTCACTCCCTTTCATTTGTTTAGATGCCAAAGCATGGAAATTGTTGCGGTCGCGCGGGACGGGCGATATGTCAACTAAATGGAACAAGAGATACGGGATTCAGAGAAAAACTGGTCTAGACTGTTCTCACCCTCGAAGAAGAAAACAAAGAATCTGCACCAGAACTAACTGGAGGTAACTCGTGCGCCGACCTAAGGGCGACTTTCTCTTGGTCTGTCTTGGTGTGTTTCTGACAGGCCTGTGCTGCTGCGTTTCCTGCGCAGAAGTGTCCCCCCAACTTGCTCACCAGCTGGAGGAGATCTTCAGCAAGGGAACCTACCGTTCAGCGGGCATCGATATTGCCTGGCGGGAACAAGGGAACTCCTATTCCGCTGTGGAGCCGACGCCGGATGGCAAAGGGATGGACCTGGTCGTATATGAAACCGTGTCAGGCAAGCGCACCGTCGTCGCTTCGCCGGACGATTTGAAGCCGGCGGGCGCAAAGAACGCGATCGAAGTCCAGGGGTATTCATGGTCCGACGATGGCAAGAAGGTGCTCATTTTTACGAACAGCCAGAGGGTGTGGAGAGCCAATACGCGTGGAGATTACTGGGTTTTCGATCGTGAGGTGAGCGATCCCGCGGCAAGGCTGGTCAAGATCGGCGGAGATGCACCCGCCTCGTCATTGATGTATGCGGCGTTTTCGCCGGATGGGGCTCGCGTCGCTTATGTGCACGCCAACAATCTGTACGTTGAGGAGGTGGGGACCGCGAGGATCACGCAGCTCACGACGGATGGCTCCGCGGATATGATCAACGGCACCTCGGACTGGGTGAATGAGGAGGAACTGGACCTCAGGAACTGTTATCGCTGGAGTCCGGATGGCAACTACATCGCATATTGGCAGTTCGATCAGTCGAACGTCGGCGAATACACGCTGATCAACGACACCGCGAGCCGCTATCCAACAACAGAGAAGTACAAGTATCCGCTGGCGGGAACGACGAACCCCGCGGTCCGGGTCGGGATTGTGCCGGCTGCGGGAGGAACGACGGTTTGGCTGAAGCTCGAAGGCGATCCGCGCAATCACTATGTAGCGCAACTGGAGTGGGAGCCGGGAAGTCACTCCGTCATGGTTGAATATCTCGATCGGCTGCAGAAAAAGAGTCAGTACCTGCTGGCCAATGCGGAGAACGGCGACACCAGGGAGATCTTCGAAGATACCGACAAGGCGTGGCTCGACGTTTCACCGATCCGATGGATCAAGTCCGCGAAAGATGCGGCTCACAGCGATCTGCTCGTCCAGAGTGAACGGGACGGCTGGCGGCACATCTACCGGATCGATCTCGCGGACGGGCGAAGCCGGCTGGTCAGCAACTTTGCAGGCGACGTGATTGAGACGGTTGGGCTGGATGAGGAAGCCGGTTGGCTGTATTTCACGGCCTCTCCGGATGATCCGGTAAGGAAGTATCTCTATCGATGCCGGGCGGACGGAACGGGCCTGCCCGAACGGGTGACGCCGCCCAATCTGCCCGGCACCCATGATTTTGACTTTGCGCCGAATGGGCGTTGGGCATTCCATTTTTTGTCGAGCGCCGATGTTCCGCCGCAGGTTGAGCTCGTGGATCTGTCCGGGTACCGTGTGCTGCGCACGCTTGTGGACAGCAAGGAGCTTGCTGGGAAAGTCGCACCGCTGCTTTCATCGAAAACGGAGTTCTTCAAAGTCAGAATCAAGGACGGTCTTGTCCTCGATGGATGGATGATCAAGCCGCCGGACTTCGATCCCAAGAAAAAGTATCCCGTCCTGTTCTCGGTGTACGGTGAGCCATGGTTTTCGACGGCGCAAGATCAATGGGCCGGCAGCGAGAGGCTGTTTCATGGGTTGATCGCCAAAGAGGGATACATTGTGTTGACGATCGATAACGAAGGAACAACCTCGCCGCGGGGCAGGGAGTGGCGAAAGTCGGTCTATGGGGCGATCGGGGTGCTCTCGTCTGTACAGATTTCCGAAGCCATGCAGACGGCTGCGGCGGAACGGACTTATATCAATACCACGCGAATGGCGATATGGGGCTGGAGCGGCGGCGGTTCCAACACACTCAACCTGATGTTCCGTTATCCCGATATGTTCTCTACCGGGATTGCGGTAGCCCCGGTGCCTGATCAGTCGGGTTACGACACGATCTACCAGGAACGCTACATGGGACTTCCGCAGGACAACAAACAGGGCTATCACGATGGCTCGCCCATCAATTTCGCTGGCGGATTGAAGGGGCATCTTCTGCTGGTTCACGGGTCGGGGGACGACAACGTGCATTTTCAGGGGAGCGAAGAGCTGGTCAACAAGCTGATCGAGTTGGGTAAGTCATTCGATTTTATGGATTATCCGAACCGGAGCCATGGGTTATACGAGGGAAAAGGGACGTCTCTGCACCTTCGAATGCTGATTGTTCGCTACCTGGAAGAGCATGTCCCGCCGGGTGGGGTGGCGCGCTAAGTGCTGGAATACCGGCGGTGTGCGTTGCATTTCCGGTTCCAATTCGCTATGATCCATAGATGTGCCGGGGGAAGTCCCCCGGCCGTCAATAACACCACGGCATTTGGACCTGTTCGAGGGCGTTATGCGCCGAGGTTTCAGGCGCATGGCCTCCAGGTTTCCGCCACAGGCGGACTGGCAAGTGCGGTGGGAGACGAGGAACTGATGGCAAAACCCAGCAAGAATATTGCGAAGGCGCGCGCGGCTGTGACCAAGCCGGCGTATCCGCTGAATGAAGCTGTAAGCCTGCTGCAGCAGGTGAAATACGCCAAGTTCGACGAGACTGTCGACCTGACCATGCGTCTGGGAGTCGACACCCGGCATGCCGACCAGATGGTGCGCGGAACCGTGGTTCTGCCGCATGGACTGGGCAAGACCAAGACCGTTGCCGTGATCGCGTCCGGCGACCGCCAGAAGGAGGCGGAAGCAGCCGGCGCCGACTTTGTTGGCGGCGAAGAGATGGTCGAGAAGATCCAGAAAGAGAACTGGACGGCATTCGACGCTTTGATTGCAACGCCCGACATGATGAAGGTGGTCGGACGCCTGGGCAAAGTGCTCGGCCCCAAAGGCCTGATGCCCAACCCGAAGACGGGAACCGTGACCCAGGATGTGGCGGCGGCAGTAAAAGAGATCAAGGCCGGTAAGGTAGAGTTTCGAGCCGACAAGACCAGCCTGGTGCACGTGCCGGTGGGCAAGCTGAGCTTCGAGCCGCAAAAGCTGATCGACAATGCGACGGTGGTGATTACGTCGATTGTCCGTGCCAAGCCTTCGGCGGCCAAGGGCAAGTACATCAAGAGCGTCACGCTGAGCTCGACGATGGGCCCTGGTGTCCCGCTGGATTCGGCAGTGGCTGATTCGGCCGGCAAGCACTAAAAGACAGTCGTCGGTTTTCAGTTGACAGTTGTCAGTTAGAACTTGCGGAAGTCGGCGGGATTTGAGATGCCCAGACCTGGGCGAAAAGATTGGGAGCAGCAGCAGAATTCAGAGTCGGGCAGGTTTTGCGGTACTGAAAACTGAGAACTGACAACTGAAAACTGTCTGAGCGGAGCGAAGACATGGCAATTTCGAAGGCAAAGAAGACGGAGAAGGTCCAGCGGCTGGCTAAGGAGCTGGAGACCTCGACCACTGCGATTATCGGCACGTTCAGCAAACTGACGGTTGCCAAGGATTACGAACTGCGCAAGGTTATCCGCGAAGCGGGTGGCAAGTATCGCGTAGTGAAGAACAAGCTGGCCGCGGTTTCGAGCGAAGGCTCCAAGATCGCCCCGGCACTGAAGGGCCTGAAGGGGGTCAACTCGGTTGCGTTTACTTCCGGCGACCCGGTGGCTCTGGCCAAGGTTTTCGCGAAGTGGGCCGGCGAGAACGCGGAGTTTCAGTTCAAGCTGGGGATCGTTGACGGCAAGCTGTTGAATGTGGAAGAGGTCAAGGCGCTGGCGACGATGCCGGGCAAGGAAGAGATCTTTGCCAAGCTGCTGTTCCTCATCAACGCTCCGGCGCAGCGGCTGGTGACAGTATTGAACGCGACGGGACGCGACCTGGCGGTGGTCATCAACCAGGGCGTGGAAAAAGAAAAGTTCGCAGCGGCCTAAAAGGCCGCGAGTTCTCAGTCTTCAGTTCCCAGTTTTCAGTTTCTGAAGGCTGACGACTGAGAGCTGACAACTGTTTTCAGGGTTTTGGCGGTAAGGCAGGCGGGAAGGGCGCGGGTCTGGCGCATCGGAAACTTCCACTGCGTGGGGCGGGATTTTTGGACAGGGATCTCGTCTCGAACGGGAAATTCAACAAACGATTTTGAATGGAGAAGAAAATGGCGGATCTCGCACAGTTGGAAGAACAGATTGTAAGCCTGAGCCTGCTTGAAGCGGCGGCCCTGGTGAAGAAACTTGAAGAGCGCCTTGGCGTCTCGGCAGCGGCAGCGGCCCCAGTTGCAGTTGCTGGTGGCGGTGGCGCGGCGGCGGCTCCGGCGGTTGAGGAGAAGACCGAGTTTCAGGTCATCCTGAAGGATGCCGGCGCGAACAAGATCAACACCATCAAGGCTGTCCGCGAGGTTACCTCGCTCGGCCTGAAGGAAGCCAAGGACCTGGTCGATGGCGCTCCCAAGGCGCTGAAGGAAAGCGCGACCAAGGACGAGGCTGAGGCCATCAAGAAGAAGTTTGAAGGCGTGGCCACCATCGAAGTCAAGTAATTTGGTACGCCACTTGCAAGACAAGCCGGGACGCGCTACGATAAACGTTGCGCGTCTTTTCGGCCCATACTGGTTTTTCTGCGGTTTGGGCGAAAACCACACACGGCGCGTCTTGATAAAGAGTAAAAGGGCACCGATGTTCGCACTCTCGGCTGGGCCAAGCAGCCTTGGGACGAGCAGTAACGCGGAGTTAAGTGCTCTAGGGTCAGCAGGATAGGCGGACTTCCTGTTGACGGATGTCGATTGGCAGGCGGCGGGCAGCAGAAGCGAGCTTTGGGATCGGCGATAGGAATGCAACAAAAATCGGATGGGAGCACAGGCAATAAGCCGCGCTCGTGAGGAATTGTGTCCTCGCGGGCTTTCGTGTCTCCATTTGCAGCAGATTTGGGCTTTTCACCAAATCTACATGCGTCTGCAGATCGTGTGAGCCGGGATTTACCGGCAGATCTGCTCCGATTGTGCGCAGTCTAGCGCAACACCCTGAAGTGAGACAACGCCTGTGGCGCGATTTTCACACGCGCCGTAACCAATGAAACACGCTTGGCGCGGGATACCGAAGCAGCGGCTTTTGGCCGGGTGTTTCGGACGGGATTGGCAACGTGCGGTGTGCCAGTCCGGAATCATTGGTTCTTCTTACGTAAACAGCTGGCGCCTCGAGACTCGGGCGCTGGCCCAGCGTCCGCCGAGGCGGATCCTGGTGTGACGAGCCTCAGGAGTGAAGCATGCCTAACGAGAAGCGCGCGATTCGCAGCCGGCTCGATTTTTCCAAGATTCCTACAGCAACCCAGATTCCCAACCTGATCGAAGTGCAGCGCCGTTCGTATGAGCGCTTCCTGCAGATGGACAAGCTTCCCAACGAGCGCGACGACTCGGGGCTGCAGTCGGTGTTTGTTTCTGTTTTTCCCATTACAGACTTCCGCGGCATCTCGCAGCTTGACTTCGTCGACTACGCGATTGGCAACTGGGAGTGCAAGTGCGGCCACTTGAAAGGCCTTCATCACCTGCGCACCGCCTGCGTGCATTGCGGCGCCATGGTGATTACGGATCCGTTCCTTCCCGGCGACGTTCTCTGCCACAAGTGCGGCACCTACAACAAGAACGTTCCCGACTTCTGCAACAAGTGCGGCGACCCCGTGGGTCTGCAACTGAAGTATGACCAGCAAGAGTGCGAAGAGCGCGGCATGACGTTTTCTGCCCCGCTGAAGGTTACGGTCCGCCTGACGATTTACGACAAGGATGCGGAGACCGGCAACAAGACCATTCGCGATATTAAAGAACAAGAGGTCTTCTTCGGCGATATTCCGCTTGATGACGCCGAACGGCACGTTCATCGTGAACGGCACCGAGCGCGTGATCGTGTCGCAGTTGCACCGTTCGCCTGGCGTCTTCTTTGAGACGGCGAACAACCGCACCTACTTCCTGGGCAAGATCATTCCCTATCGCGGATCGTGGGTGGAGTTCGAGTACGACCAGAAGAACACGCTCTACGTCCGCATCGACCGCAAGCGCAAGTTCCTGGGCACCATCTTCCTGCGCGCGCTTGGCCTGCGCTCGGACGAGGAAATTCTCAAGACCTTCTACACCGTCGATCGCATTCATATCGCCGACGGCAAGCTGCAGTGGACTGTTCCCGCCGGATGCCAAGAACTCGACGCACCTGCTCGGCGCAAAGCCGGCGCACGCCATCCTGCACAAGGGCGAAGAGATTGCGCACTCCGGCCGCAAGATCACGTCGCATACGCTGAAGGCGATCCGTGCCGCCACATCGAGAAGATTGAAGTTGAATCGGCCGAGCTGGATGGCGCGCTGACCGCAGCCGACGTCGTCGACCTGAACACCGGCGAAGTGATTGTGGAAGCCAACGTGGAACTGACCGCCGACCGCCTGCACAAGGTGATGGCGAGCGGCGCGACGAGCTTCGAGGTCTTCTTCCCCGAGCGCGACGACGTGGGCAACATCATCACCAACACGCTGAAGCGCGACTCGGTGCACAAGCCGGAAGAGGCGCTGATCGAAATCTACCGCAAGCTGCGTCCGGGTGATCCGCCGACGCTGGACACGGCGACCGCGCTCTTTGAAGGCATGTTCTTCGATCCGCGCAAGTATGACTTTTCGCGCGTGGGCCGCTTGAAATTCAACATCAAGCTGTATGAGAACCAGGACGCCACGCCGCTCGATCACCGCACGCTGACGCCCGAGGACTTCTACGCGACCATCCGCTACCTGCTGAAGCTGCGCAAGAACATCGGCGTGGTGGACGACATTGATCACCTCGGCAACCGCCGCGTTCGCGCGGTCGGCGAGCTGATGGAGAACCAGTTCCGCATCGGCCTCGTGCGCATGGAGCGCGCCATCAAGGAAAAGATGAGCGTGTACCAGGAACTGTCGACAGCGATGCCGCACGACCTGATCAACGCCAAGCCGGTGATGGCCGCGATCCGCGAATTTTTCGGTTCGTCGCAGTTGTCGCAGTTCATGGACCAGACCAACCCGCTGTCGGAGATCACGCACAAGCGGCGGCTGTCGGCCCTTGGACCGGGCGGTTTGTCTCGTGAGCGCGCGGGATTCGAAGTCCGCGACGTGCACCCGACGCACTACGGCCGTATCTGCCCGATTGAGACGCCGGAAGGTCCGAACATCGGCCTGATCAGCTCGCTGAGCTGCTTTGCGCGCATCAACGAGTACGGCTTTATCGAGTCACCTTACCGCAAGGTGAAGGACTCCCGCATTCTCGATTACGTGGAGATCACCAACGCCGGCGAAAGCGGCCTGCGCGTGGGCGATCACATAGAGAAGGATGAAGCCATCAAGCTGAACAACTCGCTGAAGAAGCAGGGCAAGCGGGCGATTGATTACATTCCGTACAGTTTTTACCTGTCGGCGTGGGAAGAGGACAAGCACACCATTGCCCAGGCGAACATCGAGTTCAATGACCAGGGCCAGATTACGGAAGACCTGGTAAACGCTCGCCGGCAGGGCAATTTCGTGCTGGTGAACCGGACCGAGGTCGACTACATCGACGTCTCGCCGAAGCAGCTCGTCTCGGTAGCCGCATCGCTGGTTCCATTTCTGGAGCACGACGACGCGAACCGTGCACTGATGGGCGCAAACATGCAACGGCAGTCGGTGCCGCTGCTTGTTGCCGAGGCTCCGCTGGTTGGGACCGGCATGGAAGGCGTTACGGCGCGCGACTCGGGCGCGGTAGTGCTGGCCAAGCGCAACGGCATTGTGGATTCGGTCGACTCCGAGCGCATTATCGTGCGCGTCGAAGGCGAACACCATCCCACGCAGCTGTCGCGCGAAGTTGGATCGGACATCTACACGCTGATCAAGTTCAAGCGCTCGAACCAGAACACCTGCATCAACCAGAAGCCGGTTGTGCGCGAAGGTGAGCGGGTCATCAAGGGACAGGTCATCGCTGACGGTCCGTGCACCGAACAGGGCGAGTTGGCGCTGGGCCGCAACGTGCTGGTGGCCTTCATGCCATGGCGCGGCTACAACTTCGAGGACGCGATCCTGATCAGCGAAAAACTGGTGCGCGAGGACTATTACACCTCGGTGCACATCGAGGAGTTCGAGATCGAGGCGCGCGACACAAAGCTTGGACCGGAAGAAATCACGCGCGACATTCCGAACGTCTCGGAGCATGCGCTGCGCGACCTGGACGAGAGTGGCGTGATCCGCATCGGCGCCCAGATTGGCCATGGCGACATCCTGGTCGGCAAGGTCACGCCCAAGGGCGAGACGCAGCTGACTCCGGAAGAGAAGCTGTTGCGGGCAATCTTCGGCGAAAAAGCCGGCGATGTTCGCGACGCTTCGCTCACCTGCCCTCCGGGCATCGAGGGAACGGTGGTTGACGTCCGCATCTTCTCGCGCAAGGGCCAGGAGAAGGATGAGCGCGCCAAGCAGATCGAGGCGGAGTATGTTGCCAAGCTCGAGAAGAACCTCGGCGACGAAATCCGCATTTTGACCGACGAGCGCCTGAAGCGCCTGGAAGGAATTCTGGGCAACAAGGAAGTGCTGGCCGACCTGCACGACGAGCGGACCAACAAGCGCCTGATCACCAAGGGTGCTCTGCTGGACCGCGAAACCATCGAGCGCATCTCGACGAAGAACCTCAAGCGCATCCGCTATAACGACAAGGATCCGCGGGTGAACGAGCAGATCGACGAGATCGAAGAGATGACCTCGCGCCAGATCGAAGTGCTGCGCAAGATCACCAACGAGAAGATTGCGAAGCTGCAGAAGGGCGACGAACTGCCTCCCGGTGTAATCAAGCTGGTCAAGGTTTACGTTGCCATGAAGCGCAAGCTTTCTGTCGGCGACAAGATGGCCGGCCGCCACGGTAACAAGGGTGTGATCGCGCGCATATTGCCGGAAGAGGATATGCCGTATCTGCCCGATGGCACTCCCGTTGAGATCGTACTCAATCCGCTCGGCGTTCCTTCCCGTATGAACGTCGGACAGATTCTGGAGACGCATCTCGGCTGGGCTGCTTACGGTCTCGGCAAGAGGATTGCCGCGATGGTTCGCGCCAACAGCGACGTGAACGCAACGCGCGAACTGATGCGCAAGGAGTTCGCGGGTACCGCGACTCTGCGGCAACTGGAAGAACTCGACGACGAGATGCTGCTTCGCGTTGCAGCCGGCATGGAGCGCGGCATCTGGTTCGGCACGGCGGTCTTCGACGGCGCCAAGGAAGAGGAGATCAAGGCGCTGCTGGCAGCGGCTGGTCTGCCCTCATCCGGCAAGACGGCGCTCTATGACGGCATGACCGGCGAGCAGTTCGAACAGCCGGTGACGGTGGGCTACATCTACATGCTGAAGCTCTCGCACCTGGTCGACGACAAGATTCACGCTCGCTCGATTGGACCGTACTCGCTGATCACCCAGCAGCCGCTCGGCGGCAAGGCGCAGTTCGGCGGACAGCGCTTCGGCGAAATGGAAGTGTGGGCACTGGAAGCATACGGAGCCGCATACATCCTGCAGGAACTGCTCACCGCGAAGTCCGACGACGTCTATGGCCGTACCAAGATCTACGAGGCCATCGTCAAGGGCGAAGCGGCGATCGAGCCGGGTGTGCCCGAGTCGTTCAACGTGCTGATTCGCGAATTGCAGTCGCTGTGCCTCGACGTGGAGCTGATCAAGCGCGCGGACCTGATCAAGAAGGCTCCCGGCGCCGGAAGTCTGCGGCAGTCGCCGATTGAGTTAGCGAGTCATCAGTTGTCAGTTTTCAGTCTTAGATCATACGAACTGAAAACTGATAACTGAGCAGCTGACTACTGTTTTTCGGGTTCTTCTTGAAAGCGGTAACCGCCGCTTCCCGGGAAGGAAGGATCCGCTAAAGAATCCCGGGAGATACCGCGGCGAGTGCCGGAAGGCCCGCCAAGGAGGGTCACCTTGTTCCGTTCAAATCCGTTTGAACTCACCAGCCCGATTACCGACTTTGACGCCATTCGCATCATGCTGGCCTCGCCGGAGAAGATCCGCAGCTGGTCGCACGGCGAAGTCACCAAGCCGGAGACCATCAACTACCGCACCTTCAAGCCGGAGCGCGACGGCCTGTTCTGCGCACGCATCTTTGGACCGGTCACTGACTGGGAGTGCCTGTGCGGCAAGTACAAGCGCATGAAGCACCGCGGAGTGATCTGCGACAAGTGCGGCGTTGAAGTGACGGTGAGCAAGGTGCGCCGCGAGCGCATGGGCCACATCGAGCTCGCATCTCCATGCTCGCACGTGTGGTTCTTCAAGGGCCTGCCCTCGCGCATCGGCCACCTGCTCGACATTTCGCTGCGCGACCTCGAGAGCATCCTCTACTTCGAGTCCTACGTAGTGGTCGACGTCGGGCGACGCGCCCGTGAAGGAGCGCGAGATCATCAAGGACGAAGCCCGCTACCGCGAGCTCGACCAGCAGTATCGTCCCTCCGGCTTCAAGGCCATGATGGGCGCCGAAGCCATCAAGGAACTGCTGAAGCGCGTAAGCATCGAGGAGCTCGCGATGGAACTGCGCGAGCGCATGAAGACCGAAACCTCGGCGCAGAAGAAGATCAAGTACGCCAAGCGCCTGAAGGTTGTCGAGGCTTTCCGCAAGTCGAGCAACAAGCCGCAGTGGATGATTCTCGACGTGCTGCCGGTCATTCCTCCGGAGCTGCGTCCGCTGGTGCCGCTGGATGGCGGCCGTTTCGCAACTTCGGATCTGAACGATCTCTATCGCCGCGTGATCAACCGCAACAACCGGTTGAAGAAGCTGATGGACCTGCACGCGCCTGAAGTGATTGTGCGCAATGAGAAGCGCATGCTGCAGGAAGCTGTTGACGCGCTGTTTGACAATGGCCGCCGCGGTCGTGTGCTGCGCGGCGCCAACAACCGCCCGCTCAAGTCGCTCTCCGATACGCTCAAGGGCAAGCAGGGCCGCTTCCGCCAGAACCTGCTCGGCAAGCGCGTGGACTACTCGGGCCGTTCGGTGATCGTGGTCGGTCCGGAACTGAAGCTGCACCAGTGCGGCCTGCCGAAGAAGATGGCGCTCGAGCTGTTCAAGCCGTTCATCTATCACCGCCTGGAGCAGACGGGCCACTGCACCACCATCAAGCAGGCCAAGGAAATGGTGGAGATGCAGGAGCCGGTGGTGTGGGACATCCTTGAAGAAGTCATCAAGGATCATCCGGTGCTGCTGAACCGCGCTCCAACGCTGCACCGCCTGGGCATTCAGGCATTTGAGCCGGTGCTGGTCGAAGGCAAGGCCATCAAGATTCACCCGCTGGTCTGCACCGCCTTCAACGCCGACTTCGACGGCGACCAGATGGCCGTGCACATTCCGCTCTCGCCTGAAGCGCAGATCGAAGCCAGCGTGCTGATGCTGGCTTCGCACAATATTCTTTCGCCGGCGTCGGGCCAGCCGATCACCGTGCCCACGCAGGACATGGTGCTCGGACTCTACTACCTGACCAAGGCCAAGAAGGGCGCGCAAGGGCGAAGGACGCGTCTTCGCGAACACCGAAGAAATCCTGATGGCGCTCGAAGCCAAGGAAGTGGAGACGCTGTCGCCGATCCGCCTGCGCTACACGGGCAAGGTGCTCGACATGACCACGGCCTACGACGATCAGGACCTGACGCACACCGAGCCGGTGGACTTCAACAAGGAGTACATCAACACCACGGTCGGCCGCGTGATCCTGAACGACGCGCTGCCGGCGGGCATGCCGTACGTCAACGGCCTGCTCAAGAAGAAGGGCATCGGCCAGCTGGTGAACTACTGCAACCAGAACCTCGGCCTCGAAGTGACGGTGGGCATGCTGGACCGCATCAAGTCGCTGGGATTCCAGTACGCCACGCGCTCCGGTCTTTCCGTTGGCCTGGACGACATGGTCATTCCGGACAGCAAGTACACCATGGTCGACGATGCCGACAAGAAGGTGATCGAGGTCCAGAAGCAGTACATGGACGGCGCCATCACCAACGGCGAGCGTTCGAACAAGGTCATCCAGATGTGGTCGGCGGTGACCGATCAGGTCGCCGACGAGATGTTCGGCAACATGAAGCGCGCGGACGACGAAGGAGCCATGAACCCGATCTACATCATGGCCGACTCCGGCGCCCGCGGATCGAAGCAGCAGATTCGTCAGCTCTCGCGGCATGCGCGGACTGATGGCCAAGCCTTCGGGCGAAGTCATTGAGACGCCGATCACGGCGAACTTCCGCGAAGGACTCACGGTGCTCGAGTACTTCATCTCGACGCACGGCGCGCGCAAGGGCCTGGCCGATACGGCGCTGAAGACGGCCGACTCCGGCTACCTGACCCGCCGCCTGGTCGACGTGGCGCAGGACGTGATCGTGACCGAGTACGATTGCGGCACGGTCGAAGGCATCTACGTCGGATCGATCGTCGAGTCCGGCGAGATCATCGAGCCGCTGCGCGACCGCATCATCGGCCGCGTGTCTCTGGAAAGGATCAAGGACTACGACGGCAACGTGGTGGTCGAAGTGAACCAGCCGATCGACGAGGACGTCGCATCCGCG
>CAVZDT010000022.1:0-436388 GCA_963774175.1 uncultured Acidobacteriaceae bacterium | reverse complement strand
AGCAGCTCATGCACCCTCTATACGCCGCTGAGCGTGGCCTCGTCGACGACGTGATCGATCCGGCGGACACGCGCGCCGTGATCTCGTGGGCGCTGGAGGTGCTTAGCCAGAAGCGTCCGGAGCTGGCACCACGCAAACACGGGAAGCTCCGCCGCCGACGGACATAACCCTTCAGGGCCTTCACCCCGTGCGTGAAGACGCCCCAGCTATCGGTCGTCACCAGCACGTCGGCCGTCGTCCGCGCATCCGCCTCGCCGACGCCGACTTTCTCGAGCACCGCGACGCAGAAGGCCCGGAGGTCATCGACCGGAATGGCTCCCGTCGCCCCATCGCCGCTCGACATCGTCAGGAACCCTCACCAAGGTCGATTCAGGCACCGACCCCGTTGACCACGTTCGGCAGCGGCTCGCCGCGCACGGCCCTGGCCGCCGTCTCGGCGGCGCTGGTCCGCAGCTTGGCGACGGCGGGCACGCTCGCGGAGGCCACGTGCGGCGTGAGGATGACGTTGTCCATCCCCAGCAGCGGGCTGTCCGGCGGGATCGGCTCGGGGTCGCAGACGTCCAGCCCCGCGCCGCCGAGGCGACCGGACTGCAAGGCGTCGATCAGGGCGTTCGTGTCGACCAGGTCGCCGCGCGCCACGTTGATGAAGAGCGCGCCCGGCTTCATCTTCGCCAGGGCGGCCGCGTCGATCATCCCCCGCGTCGGGGGGACGGACGGGCAGTGCAGCGAGATGACATCCGCGGTCCGCAACATCTGGTCGAACGTCACCGGCATGCAACCGGTCCGCTCGATCTCGCGATCGGAGACCATCGGGTCGGAGACGATCGTCATGCACCGGAAGGGCCGCAGCCGCTCGGCGACCGCCCGGCCGATGCGGCCGAAGCCGACGATCCCGACCGTCAGCGCCTTGAGCGCGTGCAGCGCATGCAGGGGCGCGCCCGACCCCCACCGGCCGCCCCGGACGCGGTCGCGATGGGCGATGAACTGCCGCGTCAAGGCCAGGATCAGGCCGAGCGTGTGGTCGGCGACCTCGTCGATGCAATAATCCGGGACGTTGCAGACCGGGATGCCCCGGGCCCGGGCCGCGTCGAGGTCGACGTTATCGACCCCGATGCCGTAGCGGACGATCGCCCGGGCCCGGCCCATCGACGCGATGACCCGGGCGTCGATCGGGGCGAACTGGGTGATCACGCAGTCCGCGTCGGCGACCAGCGTCGAGCAGCGAGTCGGGCTCGTCCTTCGCGTAGGGCCCGACGATCTCACAGCCCATCGGCTCGAGGATGGCCCGCTCGACGTCGAGCGAGTCGAACGTGTAATCGGTGACGGCAACCTTCATGGATCGGTCCTTGCCTCGCGGTCATTCGATCCGATCGGCCGCGGGATCATGACGAATGCAGAGGGCCAGCACGCCGCCCGCGAGCATGGTCACCGCCAGCACGAGCTGCCCCGTGGCGAAGCTCCCGGTGGCCTTCTCCAACCAGCTCATCAGGGGCGACGAGAAGGCCCCGCCGGTGTTGGCGATCGTGTTGATCAGCGCGATGCCGCCGACCGCGCCGATCCCGCTCATGAACGAGGTCGCGAGCGACCAGAACAGCCCGATCATGCTGATCATCCCCACCTGGGCCATCGTCAGCGCGAGCAGCACGAGCCACGGCGATTGCAGGGTCGCGCTCGAGGCCCCAGCCGATCGCGGCCAGGAATGCGCAGACGGCCAGGTGCCACCGCCGCTCGCCGGTCCGGTCCGAGTGCCGGCCGATCAGGAACATGGCGATGGCCGTCGTGAGGTTCGGGATGAGGTACAGGTATCCGATCCCATCGGGTCCCCATCCGGAGAAGTGCCTCTTGAGGATCTCCGGCGCGTAGAAGCCGAAGCCGTTGGAGCCCAGGGCGATCGTGAAGTAGAGCAGGATGAACAGGCCGATCCTCGGATCCGCCAGCGCCCCCAGGCGGTTCAGGCCGTGGCGCGCCTCCCGGGCCTTCTCCTCCCGGGCCATCCGCGCGGCGAGCCAGGCTCGCTCGTCCGGCGCCAGCCATCGGGCCTCCTCGCGGCCGATCCGTCAGGTACCACCAGGTGACGAAGCCCAGGATGACCGAAGGAATCCCCTCGATCAGGAAGAGCCATTGCCAGCCCGCCAGCCCCCAGGCGCTGATCGGTGTACTCGAGCACGTTCGCCCGAGATCAGTCCGCCGAAGGCGCCGGAGAGCGGCGACGCCATCATGAAGCAGGCCACCGCCCGCGCCCGCTCCCGCGCCGGGAACCAGTAGCTCAGGTACAGGACGATCCCGGGGAAGAAGCCCGCCTCGGCGACGCCCGAGGAGGATCCGGACGCAGGTAGAAGCTCCTCGCATCCCTCACGAACATCGTGCAGGTGGAAACGATGCCCCAACTGACCATGATGCGGCTGATCCATCGTCGCGCCCCGACCCGGTGCAGGATCAGGTTGCTCGGCACCTCGAAGAGGAGATAGCCGACGTAGAAGCAGAAGGTGGCGGCCCAGCCGTAGACCTCCTCGTCCAGCTCGAGGTCGTCCAGCATCTCGAAGCGGGCGAAGCTCACGTTCGTCCGGTCCAGGATGTTGGCGACGTAGAGCACGAACAGGAACGGGATGAGCCGGCGGGCGACCTTCCGCAGGACGGCCGCGCCCGAGACGCTCCCGTCCGGCTCGTCGATCGCCGGCCCGACCATCGCACGTTCGCCGATCTCGCCGGGCATGGTTGAGCGAGCCCTCACCGGCCGATTTCCCCGACCCCGCGCACGGACCGCCTCGCCAGGATGCTCCAGCGTAGGGGGCGCGGCGGTCCGTTTCAATCGACCAGCCCGCGAGGAGGGCCGGATTCTCCGGCTCGAGATACTTCCGAGACTCCTCGCTCAGTATGGGCCGCGAATGGCGACCCGAGCCCGACAGGCAACCCGCGACGGCCGCGGCCGCGACCAGGACGATCCATGCCAGCCTCTTGAACATCTTCCACCTCCTTGATTCCGCATTGACGGACGATCTTCCCGATCGCCGCTACAACCCGGCCGAAACCCGTCGAATCCCCGGCCGCGGACGGCGCATCGGACCATGTCGTCCTCGACCCGCCATCGCGGCAGGTACTGACCGTTTGATTCCGCGCCGGGTCGGATCGACCGCCTTCGAGACGAGACGTGCCGGGCGAAGATTACCACGGACGGCTCTTCGACGTAAGTGTAAATGGAACCGCGATCGCCCGAATGACGGGTAAAGAGCAAGTATTATTGGCCTTGCCGCGATCGCCGGGAAGTCGTAGAAGATCCGCGCTCATGTCAGGAGGTCGCTCATTCCCCGTGATCGGGTGAATCCCGGAGGACCCGGATGAATTCGGGATTGCAGGCCATTTGCGCCGAACAGGCGGCGTGCAAGTGCTGTGGCGCCTCGGCTTTCCCCTACGGGGTCGTGGATTTCCACAAGAACTGCGAGATCAACCGGCGCAAGGTCCTCGACATCTCGGGCGTGCCCATCTACTACCATCGATGCCCGGCGTGCCGGTTCATCTTCACGACCGCGTTCGACCATTTCACGAAGGACGATTTCCTGCGGCACATCTACAACGAGGAATATCTGCTCGTCGACCCCGACTACCGCGAGAGCGCGGCCGCGGGGAACGCCGACCTGCTGTGCCGGCCTGTTCTCCGAGCGCCAGGCCGCGGCGCATCCTCGACTACGGGGGCGGCAACGGCACCCTGGCGGATCGGCTCCGCGCCGCGGGCTTCCCGAGGGTCGAGACCTACGACCCCTTCGTCCCGCGACTATTCCGACCGGCCGGCCGATCGCTTCGATTGCGTCGTCAGCTTCGAGGTCGTCGAGCATTCCACCGACCCGGAGCGGACGTTCGCGGACATGAACGAATTCCTGGCCGACCCGGGATTGATCGTCTTCTCGACCCTGCTCCAGCCGCCGATATCGATCGCCACGGCCTGAACTGGTGGTACGCCGGCCCCCGCAACGGCCATGTCTCCCTCTTCTCCAGGGAGAGCCTGCGGGCGACTCGTCGAAGCCCTTCGGATTCGGGTTCGGCTCGTTCAACGATAACCTGCACGTGCTGTTCCGAGAGGTCCCCGCCTTCGCGAAGCACTTCATCGTCCCGCTCGATCGATACGCGGAAGAAACGTTCACATCGACGGTCCTGGCCTGCTGACCGGGCCCGACCGGAGGAGGTGCAGCCGGGCCGCGGAACGGCTAAGATGGGCGCCTTCGGGACGCGATGCGACCGCGGCGACGGCCGAACTCCGGCCCGCGCCGGGTCGGGCATCCGGGGGTTCGACCATGCACTTCTGGAACAAGCTCTCCACCGCCGCGCTGATGCGGCTGACGATCCTGGCCTCGCTCAACCTCCTCATGGGCCGGGTGGTCGGCGACTGGGAGACCGTGCTGCACCCCCTGTTCTTCCTGTCGATCCTCACGATCGACCTGGGCCTCTATGCGCTGATGGTGTACTCCGGCACGTTGAACAAGACGCTGATCGGCATGATGCTGGGGGGGCTGGTCGCCGTGCTGGGGGTCATCGCGTACGCGGGCATCGGGTCCGTCGGCCTTCAGCTACGACGGCCCGTTCTGGGAGGTGACGCAGCGGGTCGAGTCGCTCATCGACGCGGTCATCCAGGCCCTCTCGTCCTCGCCCTCCCCGGCTGCCCTTCCGATTCCTGGCGATTGGCAGACCGTGATCGGCTACGTCGTGGTCGATCTGGCCGGGCTGATCCTGATCGCCGCCGGGGGCATGATCGGCGCGGGTTTTGCAAGCGAGATCCCCGGGTCGGGATACCCCGGCGCCTCCCCCTTCCTCTTGACGCCGGCGCCGCAAGTCCGCTGTAATCATCGCCTTGCCTCAATCGATCCCGATCGAGTCACCTGGGAACGCGACACTGATGGCCGCCGGCGACCCCCCCTCGAATCCCTCCGACGCCGACTCATCCAGGACAGCGATCCGCGCCGCGATCGACGCGGCGCGGTCCGACGGCCGGCCAGGTGCTGGTCGTCACCAGCGTGATGTTCACGTTCATCTCGTTCTGGCGGACGGCGGCCATCGTCCTCTGCGACCTGGCCAGCACGGCCTACTACATCGGCGGCATCGTCGAGTCGCAGATCGGCAAGGCGGCCCCCTGGTTCATCCTGGCCGTCATGCTCTTCAGCTACGGCGTGCGGAGCATCTACATCGAGAGCTGCGCGATGTTCGTCCGCGGCGGCGTGTACCGCATCGTCAAGGAGGCGATGGGCGGCGGGCTGGCCCGGCTGGCGGTCTCGGCGCTCCTGTTCGACTACATCCTGACCGGTCCGATCAGCGGCGTCACGGCCGGCCAGTACATCATCGGCCTGCTCAACGACCTGTTCGAGCTGGGGCCCGACAGCCCCCTGATGGTCCACCAGAACGGGCTCTCGGCGGCGATCGCCATCGTGCGTGACGGTCTACTTCTGGCGGGTGAACATCAAGGGCATCCACGAGTCGAGCGACCAGGCGCTGAAGATCATGGGGGCGACCACGGTCATGGGCGTCATCATGATCGTCTGGTGCCTGGTCACGATCGCCGTCCGCCCCGAGGCCCGGCACCTCCCGCCGCCGACGCCCGACCTGTCCAAGAAGGTCGACGCCGAGGGCAAGCCGATGCTCGACCCGTTCGGCAAGCAGGTCGATCCGCTGGGCTTCATCGGCGAGACGTCGCTGGGCGAGTCGCTCCGCCCGGAGCGCATCAACGGCCACTGGTTGAGCTTGATCGGCGTCATCGGCATCATCATGTCGTTCGGCCACTCGATCCTGGCGATGAGCGGCGAGGAGACGCTGGCCCAGGTCTATCGCGAGGTCGAGAGCCCCAAGCTCAAGAACTTCAAGCGCGCGGCGCTCGTCGTCTTCCTCTACAGCCTGCTCTTCACGTCGCTCATCAGTTTCTTCGCCGTGATGATCATCCCCGACGATGTGCGGATGTCGCGATACAGCGGCAACCTGATCGGCGGCCTGGCGATGAACGTCGTCGGGCCGCAGTGGGCGCGGCTGATCTTGAACGCGCGTGGTCGTGGTCGTCGGCTCCCTGATCCTCTCGGGGGCGGTCAACACGGCGATCGTCGGCTCCAACGGCGTGCTTGAACCGCGTCTCCGAGGACGGCGTCCTGCCCGATTGGTTCCTCAAGCCGCATCCCCGGTTCGGCACGAGCTCGCGGCTGATCAACCTGGTGGTCATCCTCCAGATCGTCACGATCCTCGCCAGCCGGGGCAACGTGCTGACCCTGGGCGAGGCCTACGCCTTCGGCGTCGTCTGGAGCTTCGTCTTCATGTCGATGTCGATGCTGGTGCTCCGCTTCAAGCGGCCCGGAGCCGCGCGAGTACGAGGTGCCGCTCAACATCCGGGTCGGCCGCTTCGACCTGCCCGATCGGGATGACCTTGATCTTCCTGACGCTGGCCATCGCGGCGATCGCCAACCTGCTGACCAAGGAAGTGGCGACGATCACCGGCGTCGCCTTCACGGCGGGCTTCTTCGCCGTCTTCTGGGTCAGCGAGCACGCCCATCGCCGCCGCCTGGGCGCCGCCGCCGAGCACCACGAGCACCTCGAGCAGTTCAACCAGAAGCAGGCCGACCAGCTCAGCGTGGAGAGCCTGCACCTGACCAAGCCGTACCGCAAGCTGGTGGCGATCCGCTCGCCGTACAACCTGGGGATGCTCGAGCGGTGCCTGGCCGAGACCGATCCCGAGACGACCGAGGTCGTGGTGATGACCGCGTCGGTGCTGCCGCTGGGCTCGGGCGACTTGAAGCCGATGATCACCGAGCACGACCGCCAGCTCCTGACGGCCGTGGTCAACCTGGCCGAGCATGCCGGCAAGCCGGTCAAGCCGGTGATCGTGCCGACCAACGAGCCGTTCTTCGCCCTGACCCAGCACCGCCAAGACGATCGGCGCCCAGGAGCTGATCATGGGGCCGTCGAACAAGTACCGCCCCGAGGACCAGCTCGACCTGGTGGCGCTCTACTGGATGAACGTCTGCGGCGCCAAGCCGGAGCCGCTGTCGATCCGCGTGCTGGGCAAGGACCGCGACGTGCGGCTGGACATCGCCGGCGGCAGCCAGATCCCCAAGGCCGGCGCCGCCGCCGCCGAGATCGGCCCAGCTCCTCGCCGAGCTCCGCAAGAGCTGGCACGGCGTCGAGCGGCTGCTCCTGGCCTACGACGGCAGCCCCTTGAGCGCCGACTTCCTCGACACCGTCGTCAGCTTCCTCGACCCGGCCATCGCGGTCACCCTGCTCGACGTCGTCGAGGAAGATTCGGCCCGAGGACGGCATCGACCCGACCGAGGAAGCCAAGCACGATCGTCGAGCGCGGGGTCGAGCGGGCGCGCGCGCTGGGCCGGCACGTCGAATGGCGAGTCGCCCGCGGCGAGGCCGGCCCGGAAATCGTCCGGGCCGCCGTCGAAGGCAAGTTCGACGCCATCTTCATGAGCCTGCGCGGCGTCTATCGCCGCGGCGACACCACCGCCTTCGCCTCCAATACCCGCTACGTCCTCGAGCACGCCCCCTGCCGCGTCATCCTCGGCTTCGCCCCCAAGTCGATCCCCGCCTCGCCGCACCCAACGGTCAAGGCCGATGGATCGTGAGTCCTCGATCGTGCGATCATGGATGTCCGATCTAGCGGAGAGGACCGCCGGAATCCGGATCGATCGGTTCGGCATCTCGTGGTTCGACGGCATCGGTGAGCCGGCGGAGGGTCGCGTCCCCACTTGCGCGGGCAGCTTGCTCCGGCCGAACTCGGCCAGCCGCGGAACGAACTGGTTCCAGGTCAGGACGGTCAGGCAGGTCGCCTCCTGGAGGATGGCCACGAGGACCCGGTCGCGATAGATGGCCAGCACGGCGATCGCCCCGTTCTCGGGATTGCGCCCGAGGCGCCGCGTCCGGGCCAGGGCGCGGCGCAGCTCGTCGGCGCGCGGCCTCGGGCTCGGCCGCGAACCGTTCGACGAACCGTTCGAGGGCGTGCCGCGAGAGCCGCACCGTGCTGTAGTCGCGCTGTCCGGGAGGAGTCACCGCCCTCGGCCTCGCGTCTCGTCTCGGCTCATTCCGCCTTGCCGGTGGCCGCCCAGATGACGCCCCGGCGCATCCACTTCTGGTAATTGGGGTCGGCCATCGCCTTGGTGTCGTGGCCCAGCACGTTCTCGTAGACCCGGCCCTTGCCGTAGCTGGTTCACCCAGATGACCGGCTCGTCCTTGCCCGTGCCCCTCGGCTTGCTCGGGGTCGGAATAGGCCGTCGCCAGCACCTCGCTGCCCGGGGTCAGCATCGAGTTCTGGTACAGCTCGTCGATCGTGTGCTCGAACTGGGCGGGCAGCCCCTCGGAGATCGGGTGCTTGACGTCGGTCTTCTTGACGGTGAAGACGTGCGCCGGGCCGTGGAAGCCCTGCGTCCGCCAGCCGCCGGCGACCGCCTTCTCGAACTCGTCCCAGTTCGGCTTGGTGAAGGCGCTCGAGCGCGAAGTGGTAGACGACCAGCCCCTTGCCGTCGCGCACCGCCTTGAGGAACGCCTCCTTGTTGGCGTCCGACCATCGCGACTCGGGCGGGCCGCCGGCCGTATCCTTGTAGTTCAGGATGAGCACGTCGTACTTGGCCAGGTTCTCGTCGGTCAGGTCCTTCGACGGGCGTCGCCGTGACGTCGACCTTGATCCGGCCGCCCTCCTCGAGGAGGTCCTTGAGCGCCTTGGTGGTCTCCTTCCAGGCGTGGGCCGCGACGTTGTCGCCGGTGATGATCAGGGCCTTGACGGGCTCGGCGGATGCCGGGCGAGCGGACGCCGATGCGGACGCGCTGCGCCGGGCGGCGCGGCTCGAGCGGCGCGGCGCCGCCGCGGGCTCGGTCCCGGCGATCTCGTCGAGCGGGATGGGGCCGAAGACGGGGACGGCCATGTCCAGGCCGTCGGTCAGGTTGCAGTACGGATCGAAGCCGTAGCCGTACCAGAGCGACCGCCTTCGGGGGGACCGCGCCGGTGAGCTTGAGGACCACGGTGTCCCTGGCCTTGCCGACGCCCGCCTCGAAGATCAGCGGGATCTCGGTGCCGTCTTCCTTGCGGATCGAGAACCCGGCGATGTGCCGCTCGGGCTTCAGGCCGATGCCGTCGGATTCGCCCGGGCTGAACGGCGGGACCGGTCCCATCGACATGCCGCCATGCCGGGCCGGCGCCGTCGCCATGCCACCGCCCATCATCGCCCATCATGGGCCGGCACCGGCCGGTCGGGCGCCCGGCGCGCCCATGTTGACCCCCTTGAACTTGACGACCAGCGTGTTGTTCGGGCCCTTGGTGACGCGATCGAGCGTCGGCGTGGTCGCCCCGACCTGGCCGAACAGCTCGCGCTCGGCGATCCGGGCCAGCCGCTGGCCGGCCCGCTTCAGTCCCTGGGTGCCGACGTGGATGCGCGTCGTCCAGCTCCAGGTCGATGACCGAGACGACGGCCGTGTTGGGCACGCGCTCGGGGAGCAGCCGCTGGGCGTCCTGGACGGTGTTCCAGCCCTTGGGGTCGCCGGCGCGGACGAACCGGCCGATCTGGACGAAGTAGAACGGCAGCTCGGGCTGGCCGAAATCGGACCGGACCGCCGCGATGAAGTCGGGCGAAGACCTGGGGATAGATCTTCGCAGGCCTCGCCGTTGGCGTCGCTCTCGCCCTGATACCAGAGCACGCCCTTGACCTTGCCCCCGGCGAGCTGGAACTGCCGCAGCATCGAGCCATAGAGGCTCTTGCCCCCCTCATCCTTCTTGGCCGGGTTCCACTGCTCCATGCTCGTGCCGCCGTGGGCGCAGGCGACCAGGCCGATCGGGACCCCGGTCGCCTCGACCATGGCCACGGCGAACGGCAAGCCCAGGCCGGCGCCCTTGCGTCCGGCTCTTGTGGGTCTGCGCCGACCGCTGCGGCGCGGGTCTTGGGGTCGCCCGAGTGGACCGGGTCGGGCGAGTCGACCAGCCAGTGGAGCGGCTCCTCGGCCTGCGTCCACTTGCCGTCCATGCCGAGCATCATGACCTGGGGATGCGGCGGCGTCACGTCGATCAGGTCGCCGACGCCCTCCATGTTCGACTGGCCGGCGAGCACCCAGAGGTCGCCGACGAAGACCGGGCCGACGGTCGCATGTAGGCACGGCCGCCTGCGCCGATCTTGACGCTGCAGTTGATCGTGTAGGGCCCGCCGACCGGCACGCCGACCAGCTTGCCGTCGACGAACTTGATCCCCGTCCTGGCCCACGTTCGGGCCGATGACGGTCGCGTCGATCAGCTTGGCGTCCTTCCGGCGTCCTCCAGGACGATCGGGATCTCCGCCCGCCCGTTGGCGTCGCGCTGATAGACCCGCGAGGCCACCGGCTCCTTGAGCTTGACCGGGTGCGCGGGCATCCCGGGCGTCCGGACCTGGGCCGGGAGGGTCGATCCGGCCGAGGCCATCCCGAAGGCCGCGACCATCACCAAGCGAGGCGAGCGGCAAGTACCGTGACCGTGACATGAGCTGGGGCAGCTCCCTGGTGGGTGGAAACGCTGTGGACGGCTGGTTGCCGGGCGTTTTCATGGTACTCGGCGCGCGCCCGGGGGCGGAAGGGGCTGGAGCCCCGCACCGCGACCACGTCTCGAGTCGCGCACGACACCCCCATCCCGGTCTTCGCCGTTCGCCGTGTCCCGGTCTTCGACCTCCGGGCTCCTTACGATCAACCCTCGTTCGCGGGAACGTCGCTCCCGATGGAATCGATGACACGAAGGAGGCTCTTCACCTGCCGCTCGGCCTGGTCCGTGACTCGGCCGGCCGCCACGATCCGGGAGAGCAGCCGGCGAACACGACCCAATAACAGCAGGCACTCGAGCCTACGCCCTCGCTCCTCCGACCATGCGGCCAGGATCAGGTCGATCTCGGTCAGGTCGGGTGTCTTCTGGTTGCCGACCTTGATGAATTCCCCGTCCCGGCCCGACATGCTCAGTAGATCTTCGATCGCCTTGATCATCTCGTCGGCTCCTTCGCCCGGACCGGCAACCGCCCGCGCGATGAATCCCGGCCCTTCGGATTCATCGGGGTTGATCCACGAAGTTCAGTCCTGGTCAAGACGAGCCGTCATGGCGACGGACGGAGCGGGGACGCCGGGCCCACCCCGCTCGAGGTATCGTTCCCCCTCCCCCGAGAGCAGCCAAACAGGGTTGACCCCGCACACGAGGATGAACGCGAGGATGACCGTCGCGGGGATGGTCACGCCCACCTCGTAGTTCCTCCAGGTGCGGTCGGGCAATTCCAGGACCTCGGCCAGGAGCGGCCCGCCATCCTGGCCGAACAATTCCTCACGGACCTCACGAATCCGCCGTGCAAGGACGGACTTTTCGGTTCTCTGCTGGAGCATCATCGGCTACCTCGATCGGATGAGATGGGTCCGGTCTTCTTCGACGATCGGTCGCGTCGAGGGGCCAGAGAAGGCCGTGGAGCGAAAATGAAGAAAGCCCCGTCCATGCGAGGACGCGCACGGTGGGGCCACCATAGCCAACCGAGTTGTTGCCCCACACGAGCAAGGTGCCTCTCAATTTAACCCGTTTCGAAATGTAAAGGAAGCCATCAGGGAGGAAGTGGGCCGGTCTGGCGAGGGACTTCGATTTCGGTTAGTCCGGTTCTTGGGAGCAGACCATCGGCCCTTGCAACCGGAGCGGTGCCGCCCTCCCCGATTCCGACAGACCTCCCGGGAGGGCTGGTGAGGGTGGAGGCGGATCGACGAGGTGGGGAAGGTTCGCGTTGCGTCCCGGGCTCAGATCCGCGGTGGTCTCGAGGGTTCGACACGCGTCGAGGCAGGAGACCCTTGGCCGGTGGGGAGAACCAGGATGATGCCGGCGGCGGTCGCGAGGGCGACCAGGAGCCGGGCCGTGAGGCGGGACGCCCAGGTGATCGAGACCGGTTCGCCGGTGTCCGCCATCGGGAAGAGGCCGGCGCCGATCAGGTCGAAGGCGATGGCGCCCAGCACCGCACCGACGAAGCCGTCCGCCGGGGCCGTCGCGAGCAGACGCCGCCCGCCCATCCCGACCGCGAAAGCCAGGCCGGCCGCCGCCCCGGAGAGGCCCCAGATCAGGCCGTGCATCGCCATCGAGAGGGGCATGTCGTAATCGGAGTGAGTCAGCCGCGCGTCCGCGAACACCTTGATCGTCCCCAGTGAGACGCCGCCGGCCAGGCCCGCGGCCAGGAGCAGGCCCAGCAGCCCGGCCGCGGCCGCCGCCCCGCCCGACCGCCGCGCCAGGCCCCCGGCCACGCCCAGACAGCCCGCCCAGGCAGCCGCCCAGCACGGCGAAGGCCAGCGCCGCATTCCTGACTTCCGCCACCGACTGCGTCTCCGCCGTGACGTTCTGCGAGATCGTGCCCAAGGTGTTCAGGGTGACGCGACGGGCGGGGATGATCTTGTACGTGGCCTCGCCGATGCCGAAGGCGGCCAGCCCGGCGACGAGCCCCGCCAACACGACCAGCCACCGCGCCCGGTCGAGCCGGTCGGCGGTCCCGTCCGGAGTCCCCGCGATCGGTCCCGAATGGTCCGTCCCCGGGGCGGTGGACTCCTCGGCGGCAGCGTCTGGTTGGTTCGAGCTCACGACTCACCCCCCCTGCTCTACGTGCGGATGACGCGGCGGCTAGCGGCGGGTTCCCTGCGAATCGGGCGACTCGCGGCCCGGCGGCGGTGCTTCCGCCGCGGCACGGCGAGGGCCATAGCCCTTCAAGGGCACGGGCGTCGCGTCCCCCTCGCGCAGCCGGTAGCCGCGATCGGCCGCCAGGTCGCGCGAAGCGATCGACGCGGCCCGAGGGCCAGCGGACCTCGACGTCCTCGATGCGGTCGGCCTCGAGGCCGAAGTGGAGCCGGGGGTCGGAGGCCGACTGGTAGCTCCCGCCGCCGAATCGCCAGGCGCGTCGGCGCCGGCCGCCGGCCGTGACCGTGACGACCGCGCCGACGGCGTCGCGGTTCGACCGGGTCCCCTCCAGGCGGAACGTCAGGAAGTGGCCGCCCGGCGGTCTGGTTGTGGAAGTAGGCCAGCGGGCTGTTCTGCGGGACGAGCAGACAGGTCGACCCGGCCGTCGTTGTCGAGGTCGCCGGCGGCCAGGCCGCGGCCGAGGCGCGGGACGTCCAGGCGGGCCCGGCGGTCGCGGTGACGTCGGTCAGCCGGCCGTCGTCGCCGCCGACCAGGAGCTGGGCGGGCATCGCGTAGCGGGACGTCGGGCCGCAAGTCGATCGACGTGGCCGTTGGCCGTCGCCAGGTCGAGCCGGCCGTCGTTGTTGGCGTCGAGGAACGACGATGCCGAAGCCGAGCAGGAACCGGCTCGGGCCCGGCCAGCCCGACGGCCGCGGTCTGGTCGGTGAACATGCCCGTCGCCCAGGTTGCGGTAGAAGCGTCGTCGACTCGCCGTAGAAGTTGGTGACGGCCAGGTCGGGCCGGCCGTCGCCGTCGAGGTCGCCGCAGGCCATCCCCATGCCGGCCTGGTAGCCGCCGGCGGCGTTGCAGGCGACGCCCGCCGAGGTCGCCGATCTCCTCGAACCGCAGGCCGCCCAGGTTGCGGAAGAGGAAGTTGGCCGTCATGTCGTTGGCGACGAACAGGTCGATCCGGCCGTCGTCGTCGAGGTCGGCCGCGACGACGCCCAGGCCCCGGCCGTCGCGGTCGACGATCCCCGCCTCGGCCGTCACGTCGACGAACCGGCCGCCGTCGTTGCGGAACAGGTGGTCGGGCAGCGCGGGGAACGGAGTTGGGCATGCAGTAGTCGTACTGGCGATCCGGGTCGATCGCCTCACCGGCTGGCCGCGGCGCGGGCAGAGCGTCGGGTGCTCGGCGTCCCAGGCGAGGTAGTGGCAGACGTAGAGGTCGAGGTCGCCGTCGCCGTCGAGGTCGGCGAAGGCGGCCGAGGTCGGCCAGTCGCGGTCGCCGCCCAGCCCGCGCGGTCCGGTGGCGTCCTCGAACGTCCCGTCGCCCCGGTTGCGGTAGAGGGCGTAGGACCGCCAGCGGGTGACGAACAGGTCGGGGTGGCCGTCGTTGTCGAAGTCGCCGACGGTCGACGCCGTGGCCGTAGCCCCGCGACAGTCCGCGCGATGCCCGAGGCCGTCGGTCGACGTCCTCGAACGTCCCGTCGCCCCGGTTGCGGAACAGGCGGTCGCCGCTGGCGACGGGCCGGCGCGGGATCGGGCGGGAACGGCGCCGCCCTGGACGACGTAGACGTCGAGCCAGCCGTCGCCGTCGTAGTCGAGCAGGCCGACGCCGCCCGACGTCGTCTCGGGGAGCTGGCGGCGCGGCGAGCGGCCGTTGTCGAAGGTGAAGCGGAGGCCCGGCGGCCGCGGCGTCGTCGCGGAACGACGGGCGACGGTCCGCGGTCGCGAGTGCCGCAGGGATCGGGCACCGTCATCGGCCCGACCGGGCCGCGGCCGGTTCGACCGTCGGACACGGCGCCGGAGTCCGGATCGACCAGCTGGGCCAGCGTCAGCCGGCCGCCCGCGGGGTCGGGCGTAGCGGTCCGGCCGCGGCGGGCCCAGCCGGGCCACGGCGGCGCGGCCGTCGGGTCGCCGGGCGGTTCGGCTGCGGCCAGCGTCCACCAGCCGCGGGCCTCGAATCCGCGGCCGAGCGTCTCGGCCAGCGCGGCCAGCTCGGCGGCCCGCGCGACCGGCGCGGGGCCTTCGAGGATGCGGTAGTAGCGTTCCTTGGCCCGATCGGCCTCGGCCTTGCGGCGGCGCAACTCGGCGGCTCGAGACGGCCGGCCCGACTCCGCGGCCAGCACCGCCAGTCGCTCGAGCGCCGCGGTGTCGCCGGGAACCCGGTCGATCAACCGCTCGAGAGCGGCCCGCTCGGCGTCGGGATGGCCCCGACGAGCGGCGAACCAGGCGCGGAGGGACAGCACCTCCGGCTCGGTGAAGCGGTCGGCGGGCAGATGCGCCAGGCATCGTCGCGCCTCGTCGACCCGGTCGGCCGCCTGTGCCCAACGGAGCCGGGCCCGCCAGACGACGGGGTCATCGGGCCGACGCGCAAGGCAGGCGTCGAGCCATCGGGCGGCCTCGTCGACCGACCGGCGTGCATCGCGAGGTTGGCGCGCGCCAGCCAGACGCGGTCGTCGTCCGGGGCGGCGCGCCCGCCCGCTCGACGGCCGCCTGGATCGGCTCGAACGTCGGCGGCGCGTTGTCGATCCTCCACAGGTCGTGCAGGTCGCCGGGCCGGTCGGGCGAGTTCTCCCACCCCTCCTGCGAGAGCCGGCGCATCTCGTCGAGCCGGCCCTCCCAGTACAGGAGCTGGGACAGGGCGTAGCGGAGCCGGGCCGCGGATGGGTTCGCGCCCCTGCGAGGCCAAGGCCGCGCGGAGGATGCTCCTCGGCCTCGGCGTAACGGCCCAGGTCGTCGATCAAGGTCCGGGCGCGCGCCATCGCCGCGTCGACGCCGAAACGGGAAGCCGGCGGCACCCGCGCCAGGGCGACCGCGGCGGCCTCCGGCGTGGCCGAGCGCCTGCTCGCAGACGCCCAGCGAGGTAGGCGGTCTCGGCGTGCTCCGGGCGGCCGATCGATTGCGACGACAGCCACCGCCGCGCCGCATCGAACCGCCGCGCGGCCAGGTCGGCCCGCGCCCGCGACAGCCCGGCCTCGAACCGCCACTCTGCGTACGTCCACCACCCTCCCCAGGCGATAGCGACCGAGGCGATCACCAGCACGAGCCGGGGGGCATACCGCCGTCGCATCGCGTGGTCCCCAAGGGATGGTCGACCCGGCGTCCGGTGCCGCGGCCTCGTTCGACTCACTTACTGGTCTTGGGTGCCGGCGTCCCGACCGTCTTGGGCGTCGGCATGTTGCCCATCTGCTTCAAGGCCTTGAGCCCCGTGTCCGGGTCGTTCTGTTCCTCCGGTTTGACCGCCGACTCGCCGCCACCGCTATCGCAGCCCGCCAGGACGCCCGACAGGACCAGCGCGCCAACTCCAAGGCGGAGAAATCGCATCGCATTCCCTCGTTTCTGAAAAAAATTGATCCGATCCATCCCGGTCATAGTCGTCCCGCCTCGCCCGATGTCCCCGGGCCGCGGCCCGGGGACATCGGGACGGAGATCCCATCCTCGCGCCGACTCGCCGTCAATACTGATCCGAGCTGATGGTCTCACCTTGGTTGCGGGTCCCCAGGGCCCACCAGGTCTGCGGACCGATGGAGTCCTTGATGAAGTGGACCGAGCCGTCCAGAACGCGACGTTCACCCCGCCGGGGTGATTGCTCGAGGCGGTGATCGCGTCGTTGATCGAGCCGGGGGAGTTCTGAATACTGCCGTAGGAGTTCGTCGCCAGGCAGGAGAATTTATTCGGGGTCTTCCAATGATTGTAGGCATTGAAATCGAGCGTCCCCCAGTGGCTGCCGTCCCAGACCGCGCCGCACCACCAGCCGCTATAGGTCGAGAGCGTCTGGGTCCCGGGGATGGCGTTGCAGCTCTGGTAGAAACTGCAGGGCCAATTGACCGCCCGCCGGCCCCCCTGTGTCCACGTTGATGGTCGGGGCGTTGGGCGGGAGAAACATGCCCCGCAACGCCAGGTTCCTGTTGCTGGCGGTGATCGTGGACGCCCCGGACGAATTGCCGTAGCCGGAGGTCCCGATCAGCTTCTCGCTGATCGCCGCGGTATTGGAGGTACCGTCGGTGACCCCTTCGGTGCCGAAACTACCCACGTTCTGGTTGGTGATGCAGGCGCAGCCGCTCTGGCCGTTCACATTGGGGGACAGCACGACGAAGGCCCCGCTCCACGACGCGATGACGCCCGGACCGCCGAAGTTCGCCCGGTAGTTGGCCATATTGGTGGCGATCCACGGGCCGGTCTTGAAATTCTCGGACGGACAGATCAGCGTGGCGATCTTGGTGGTCGAGATGGTCACCTGATTCTGGGGCTGCGGCGCGCCGTAGCTGTAGTTCACGGCATTGTAGAGCGGCCCCTGCTCGTAGAACGGCAGCAAGGCCACGGCCCAGCTCATGGGCCAATCCCCGGGTATGGGGCGGAGTCACGCCGTTGTAGTTGAAATCCTCCATGACGGGCGGGAAGCAATTCTTCTGCGAGAGATAGTTGTGGATCGCCAGCCCCAACTGCTTGAGGTTGTTGGTGCACTGGGCACGGCGGGCGGCCTCGCGGGCCGCCTGGACGGCCGGCAACAACAAGGCGATCAGCACCGCGATGATGGCGATGACGACCAGCAGCTCGATCAGGGTAAACGCACGACGATTTCGCATGGGTACGACCCCCCTCTCGGGGAAGATGAAGAGAATGAGGAACACATCCTCGAGGGAACACCCGGAAAGGAGCAGTGGCCGGTCCTCGGCGACATCTCGACCCGACGGGCTGGTGTGATGCGGGGAGTGCCGGCGGTGCCCCCCACCTCCTCCACCACGAACGAATCTTCCGACTCGCAGGGAATCGGCCATGGCCCCAGGGGAGGCGGATGCGACCGCGTCGCACGCCATCCCATCAACGACGTCAGTCGGTGGTTGTCCGGGGAAGTCCCGGGGTCCCCACCGTCTCCCGGTCCACCTCGGGGGTGTCCGGGCCGGAGAATACCACCTCCTCCAGTTTCATCGCGGCCGACCGGATGTGCCGATCCATCGCCTTGGCGGCCGCGTCGGCGTCCGACTCGAGCAGGGCCGCGACGATCGCCAGGTGTTCGGGCACATCATTCGATCGCGAGTAGTTCGTCCAGGCGTCCCGCTGATGGGAGACGTCTGCGCAGCACCCGGAACAGGGTCAGGTAGCGGCCGATCTCGGCCGCCAGCCGGCGACTGCCGCAGCACTCGGCCACCAGGCCGTGCAGCCTGGTATCGGCGGCCCGCGCCCGGTTGTCCCAGGCCTGGTCGTGGGGCAGCTCTTCCAGTTGCAGGAACTCCTGTTTCAGCGCCGGGAGCTCGCCGGTCGGGATGCGACCGCAGGCGCATCGGGTCGCCTCGACCTCCAGTAACCGGCGGATCTGACTGATCTCCCTGATCTCGGGGGGACCGAACGGCTGCACGACCGCGCCCCGGTTCGGTAGCTGAAGGACCAAGCCGAGGCTGGCCAGCTCCACCAAGGCCTCGCGCACCGGCGTCGGGCTCGCGTGATAGGCACTGGCGAGGCTCTGCACGATGAGGCGTTGTCCGGAGCGGAAGCGACCCAGGAAAATCCCCGTCATCAGGCGCGAGGTCACCTGCTGTCTCAGATTCCCCCTCGAGACGGGCTCCGCCGGAAATTCCGTCGTCTTTTGTTGAGGCGCATGACGCAGCCATCCACCTGGAACATCCTGCGGCGAAAGTCTCGTCAGATTGGTTCGCGACGACCCAGCGAGCTTAAAGCTAATGTTGTCTCGGCTCGGCTGGCAAGAGAATTCTATAAAAAATATAAAATCGAGACGGTCATGCACGAGATACGACGCGTGAGATCATGCGCCGATGGTCTCCAGGATCGTCCGGGCGTTCACCGGCCGGATGATGCCCTTCTCGGTGATGATGCCGGCGATCAGCTCGGCGGGCGTGACGTCGAAGGCGGGGTTGTAGACGTCGACGCCGTCGGGGGCGGTCTGGCGGCCGAAGCCGTGGGTGACCTCGCGCGGGTCGCGCTGTTCGATGGGGATGGCCGAGCCGTCGGGGATCGACAGGTCGAACGTGCTCGACGGCGCGGCGACGTAGAAGGGGATGCCGTGGGCCCTGGCCAGCAGGGCCACGCCGTAGGTGCCGATCTTGTTGGCCGTGTCGCCGTTGGCGGCGATCCGGTCGGCACCGACGACGACCATCTGGACCTTGCCTTCCTTCATGACCTGCGCGGCCATGTTGTCGCAGATCAAGGTGACGGGGATGCCGCGGCGCTTGAGCTCCCAGGCCGTGAGCCGGGCCCCCTGGAGCAGCGGCCGGGTCTCGTCGGCGAAGACGCGGAGCGGCGTGCCCTGCTCGTGGGCGGCGAAGATGACGGCCAGGGCCGTGCCGTAATCGGCGGTGGCCAGGCCGCCGGCGTTGCAGTGGGTCAGGATCCCCTGCCCCGGCTCGACCAGGGCCGCGCCGTGGCGGCCGATCGCCCGGCACATGGCGCGGTCCTCGTCGTCGATCGCCCGGGCCTCGGCGAGCAGCCGGTCCAGCAGTCGCGGGGCCGTCGCTCGCTGACCGTCGGCGCCACGTGCGCGTCCATCCGGTCGAGCGCCCAGAACAGGTTGACGGCGGTCGGCCGGCTGGTGCGCAGGTGAGCCGGTCGCCGTCGCGCAGCGCGCCGCGGACCGACTGCCGCGTCGTCGATGCCCCGCGGACCGCGCCCCGAGCACCGCCCCGTACGCCGCCGCGATCCCGATCGCCGGCGCACCGCGGACCCGCAGCGACTTGATCGCCTCCCAGACCGCCGGCACGTCCCGGCAGTCGATCTCGACGAACTCGGTCGGCAGCCGCGTCTGGTCGATCAGCCGCAGGAAGCCCGTCGCCGCATCCCCGATCCAGCGGACCGTCTGGCACGTGTCGGCTTCGTGCTCACGGTCATCGATCCGGCTCGTCGTCTCGATGCGACAAACGAGCCCCCGGCCGGAGACGATGCCGCTCGTCCGGGGGCACGTCTCGCTCGACGATCGGATCTTCGGAGACGGTGCATCTGCGACTCAGTCGGTGTCGATCACTCGATCAATCCTCCTCGTCGTCGTCGTCCTCGTCGTCCTCGGCCTCCTCGGGATCGATCCAGGTGTAGAACTCGGAGAAGACGTCCCAGATGCTCCGCAGCGCGTTCTTCAGGTCGCCCGGCTTGAGCGGGCCGTGCTGGCCGGTGTAGCCGGCGACCTCGGTGGCGATCTGGAGCAGGTCGAGGTTTTGCCGCCGCATCTCCAGGAAGATCTGGCTCTGCGTGTCGAGCTCGAGGGCTTCCTCGAGGGCTTCCTCGACCTCGTGCTCGTGCTGCGGCTCGTGGTCGTGGTGATGACGTGATCGTGCTCGTTTCGGCGTCAAAGTCGTCTTCGCTCATCGGGTGGAGTTCTCCTCGGATGCAGGATTCGATGAATCGCGGTCGACGATCCGACCGGGGTGAACGCCGGCGATCGGCGATCAGCGATCATCGATTTTGGCCAGATCGGGTCTCGGATGTCACGATCAACGTCCGGCCGGCTGCTGACCGGCATGGCCACCGATGCCGGCCGGCCGCTCGAGCGGATGAAACGGTAATCCGAAGGTCGAGGCGACGGCCTGGTTGGTCACCCGCCCCTGGTCGATGTTGACCCCTTCGGCGACGCCGGGGTCGGCGGCGGCCAGGTTCCGCCAGCCGTGTCTGACCAGTTGCAGCACATAGGGCAACGTGACGTTGCACAGGGCATAGGTGCTGGTGCGGCCGACGGCGCCGGGCATGTTGGTGACGCAGTAGTGGACGACGCCGTCGACGAGATAGGTCGGCTGCCGATGGGTCGTGGGCCGGCTGGTCTCGACGCATCCCCCCTGATCGATGGCGACGTCGACGATCACCGCGCCGTTCTTCATCCGGCGCGAGGTCCTCGCGCCGCACCAGCCGCGGTGCCCTGGCGCCGGTGATCAGGATGGCGCCGATGACGAGGTCGGCGCGCTCGATCGATTCGAGGATCGTGTGCCGGTCGGAATAGAGCGTCGTGACGTTGGGCGGCATGATGTCGTCGAGGTAGCGCAGGCGGTCGAGGTTGATGTCGAGGATCCGGACGTTGGCGCCCAGGCCGGCGGCGACCTTGGCCGCGTTGGAGCCGACGACGCCGCCGCCCAGGATGGCGACCTCGGCCGGGCGCGACGCCCGGCACGCCCGAGAGCAAGATCCCGCGCCCTTCCTGGGGCCGCTCCAGGTACTTGGCCCCTTCCTGGATGCTCATCCGCCCGGCGACCTCGCTCATCGGCGTCAGCAGCGGCAGGCCGCCCCGCGGGTCGCGCAGCGTCTCGTAGGCGATGGCCGTGATCCCGCTGTCGATGATCGGCCGTCGGGTCAGCGCCTCGTCGGCGGCGAAGTGGAAGTAGGTGAAGAGGATCTGGCCGGGCCGCAACAGCGGCCACTCCGACGGCTGCGGCTCCTTGACCTTGACCACCAGCTCGGCCTCGGCCCAGATCTCGGCGGCCTCCGCCACGATCGTCGCGCCGGCCGCCTCGTACTGGGCGTCGGCGATCCCGCTCCCCTGCCCGGCGCCGGCCTCGATCAGGACCGTGTGGCCCGCCTGGGTCAGCTCCTCGGCGCCGACCGGGAGCATCGCCACGCGATACTCGTCCGACTTGATCTCCTTGGGCACTCCGACAATCATCCGCTCAATCCCCCACGCCCGTCGCCGACCGCTCGCGTTCCCCGTCCTGCCCGACCCCGCCGGGCGTCGATTTCCAGCAACATTCGATCAGACATGGCCGGCGGAATCAAGTGGCAGTACCCGGCGCCGGTGGACATCGGTCCCGTTCTCTCGCCCTTTGCCCGTTGCCGACCGGCATTGTCGGACGTCGCGGGACGAACGAAGAGAGAACCCACGAATGGCGGGGGCGATGCGGGATCAGTGACGCGAGGCCATCGCCGGCCCTTCGGCCGCGTCCCGATAGAGCCCGTGGGCGTCGATGTAGGCCTCGACGCCGCGGGGGACCATGTAGCGGATGGTCCGGCCTTCGGCCAGGCGGCGGCGGAGGTCGCTGGAGGCGATGCCCACCGGCGGGATCGTGACCGCAGACCAGCGGGTGAGAGCCGGGGCCGAAGTCGGGCAGCCGCGCCGGGTCCACCTCCTCGAGTCCCGGCCGGTTCACCACGACGATCGTCGCCAGTTGCGCGATCCGCTCCGGCTCGCGCCACGAGGGGAGATCCGCCAGGCTGTCGGCGCCGATCAGGAAGAACAGCTCGTCGCCGGGATGGTCGCGGCGGATGGATTCGAGCGTCTCGACGCTGTAATGCGGGCCGGGGCGCGTCGCCTCGATGTCCGAGACCGCGAACGCCGGATGGCCGGCGATCGCGATCCGCGCCATCTCCAGCCGATGGCCGACCGCCGTCCGACCCCCCGGCTTGTGCGGCGGCGATCCGGCCACGATCAGCCAGACCCGGTCCAGGCCGCACGCCTCCCGGCACTGCTCGGCCAGGATCAGGTGCCCGAGGTGGATCGGGTCGAACGTCCCCCCGAAGAGTCCTAGTCGCATCGCCCGGCCGCCCTCACCATTTTCCCGACCGTTACATCCGCAACCTTCGCAGGCCGCGAGAGGACGATTCCCTGTGGACAAACGTGCAGAAATCCGTTGTACTGATGACGTTCGGCGCGATCCGGGGTCGGGCGTTCCCGCCGCCGTGCGATCGATCGAGACGGCGGATGCGGGATGTCTCCGGCCCGCGAGATCCGACGATAGGGCCATGCCCCGAGCCTTGTCAACGGCAGAGGTCGCGGGGTCGATCCGGTCCACTCGCCCGTGTCAAGGTGTCGGGTCGAGACGGCGACGGGTCTTGCACTTCCCGGGACGGATTCCAACACGAAGGCCGCGAGATGCACGAATACGACAAGAGCAGCAAATGGCTGATCCAGAAGCATGGCGACTCGATCCTCCGCCTGGCCGGGGTGCGTGGCATCCGGTGGTGGAAGCCGTTGCAGGCCGAGCTGATCCAGTCGCGCCGGCTGCCCGACGGTTTGATCGAAGCCAAGCTGCACGGGAAGGCGAAACCCGCCCGCTTCCTCCTGGAGATCTCCACTTACCCTTATCGTCGCCTGAGCAAGCAAGCCGTCGACGGCGCCCTGTTGACGTATCTCAGTCACGGGGAATTGCCCGAGGTGCTCACGCTGATCCTGCATCCCGGCGGCCGGAAACAGGTGTCCGGCGTCGCGGACATGACCAGCCCCCAGGGCTGGACCCGGCTGCACCTCCAGTGGAAGGCGATCGAGATGTGGACGATCCCCGCCGCCGACCTGCTCGCGGCCAACGACCTCGGCTTGATCCCCTGGGTACCGCTGGCGAAGATCGACGGCCCGCCCGAGCCGATCTTCCGGGAATGCCGGGCGCGGATCGATCGAGACGCTCCGCCCGACGATCGCGAGAACCTGCTCGCCGTGACGCAGTTCCTGGCCCGTCTGAATTATAATGATCCGAGGTTGTTCCAGGTTCTCGGAGGAAACAAGGCCATGATCGAATCACCGTTGCTCAAGGAGCTGATGGCGGAGAACACGCGGAAGACCAACGCGAGCTGCCATCCTCGTGGTCCTCGCAGGGCGATTCGGGCCGCCGGCTCGAGCCCTGCGGCCGGCACTCAAGGCCATCGAAGATGACAAGAAGTTGGAGAAACTGTTGAGCGAATCCGGGAGGTGTCCCGACCTGGAGTCGTTCAAGAAGCTGCTCGAACCATGAGCGTTGCCCCCGCGACGGATGACGGCGATCGACCCGGGTCGGCGGAAGGCGGCCGCGAGGCACGTGAACGGCCGCGCCGCGGCGCGACGGCGCTCTCGCTCCCTCGCAGGCGGCCTGGTTCGGGCTGACGGAGGACGACGAGCCGCCGGCCAGCGGCCTGTACGCCGGGCTGGTCTTCAACCGGCCGATCGAGCAGGTCTTGACCTATCGCGTGCCGGTCCGGCTCGGCCGGGCTGATCCGCGTCGGTCAGCGGGTGCGGGTGCCCCTGGGCCGGGGCGACAAGCTGGCGGTCGGCTACTGCGTGCGGGTCGACGCGCGAGGCGCCCGAGCGGCTCGACCCGATGCGGATCAAGGAGCGTGGTCGAGGTCCTCGACCCGATCCCCCTGATCGACGGCCGGATGCTCGAGCTGACGCGATGGCTGGCCGAGTATTACGCCTGCTCGTGGGGCCAGGCGCTCGACGCCGCCGTGCCGGCGGGCGTGAAGAAGCACGCGGGGACGCGGGTCGGGACGTTCCTCGTCGTCCCCGAGGAGACGCGCGAGGCATGCGCGCCGGGCCGATCGAGCCCAAGCTCTCGGCCAAGCAGACGGCCGTGCTGGAGATCCTCTGCCGCGGCGACGAGCCGCTGACGACGGCCGACGTCTGCCGGCTGGCCAAGTGCAGCCCGGTGCCGGTCCAGGCGCTGCTGAAGCAAGGGCTGGTGCACACCGTCCGCCGGCGGCTGCCGATCGGGCTGCCGGCCGGCCGACGGCCGTCGATACGCCGCCGGCCCGCGGCCGCGCCGGCGACGGCCGGCGACGGCCCAGCCGCCGCGAGCCGCGAAGCCCGCGCTGGTGCTGACCGACGAGCAGGCGGCGACCCTGGCGCGGATCGAGCCGGCGCTGGAGTCGGGCGGCTTCGCGCCGTTCCTGATCCACGGCGTGACCGGCAGCGGCAAGACCGAGGTCTACCTCTCGGCGATCGAGCGGGTGGTGGCGCGGGGCCGGGAGGCGATCGTGCTGGTCCCCGAGATCAGCCTGACGCCGCAGACGATCCGCCGGTTCCGCCGCCGGTTCGCCCGGGTCGCCGTCCTGCACAGCCACCTGAGCGACGCCGAGCGGCACCGCCACTGGCAGAGCATCGCCGCGGGCGAGGTCCAGGTCGTCGTCGGCGTCCGGTCGGCCGTCTTCGCCCCGGCGCGGCGGCTGGGGCTGATCGTCATCGACGAGGAGCACGAGAGCACCTTCAAGCAGGAGACGACGCCGCGATACCACGCGCGCGACGTGGCCGTCAAGCGGGCGCAGATGGAGGGGATCCCGATCCTGCTGGGCTCGGCCACGCCGTCGCTGGAGACCTGGCGCAACGCCGATCGCGGGCGATACACCCGGCTGGCGATGCCGATCGCGGGTCGGCGGCCGGCCCATGCCCGAGGTCGAGATCATCGACCTGCGGCACGAGAAGGCCCCGCTGGGCGGCCTGTCCGAGTCGCTCCGCCAGGCCATGGCCCAGGCCCTCGAGGAAGGCGGCCAGGTCATCCTGCTCCTGAACCGGCGCGGGTTCCACACCTTCGTCATCTGCCCGAAGTGCGGCGAGGTCGTCAAGTGCCACGCGTGCGACGTGGCCGCGACCTACCACAAGGCGCGGCACATCCTGATCTGCCACACCTGCGACGCCGAGCGGGCCTGCCCGCCGGCCTGCCCGTCCTGCCGCGCCACCGGGCTGCACTACGGCGGGATCGGCACCGAGCGGCTGGAGCGCGAGATCGAGCTGGCGTTTCCCGAGTACGCGTCGCGGCGGATGGACTCCGACACGATGCGGTCGCCCGGCAGCCACGAGCAGGTGCTGGCGGCGTTCAAGGCCGGCGAGGTGCGGATCCTCCTGGGCACGCAGATGATCGCCAAGGGGCTCGACTTCCCCAACGTGACGCTGGTGGGGGTGGTCAACGCCGACACGGCGCTGCACCTGCCGGACTTCCGGGCCGCCGAGCGGACGTTCCAGCTCGTGGCGCAGGTGGCGGGCCGGACCGGGCGGGGCGACCGGCCGGGCCGGGTGCTGGTGCAGACCTACGCGCCGGAGCATCCCGCGATCCGGCGGCCGTCCGGCACGACTACCAGGCCTTCGTCGCCAGCGAGCTGCCCGAGCGGGAGAAGTACGGCGTGCCGCCGTTCGGGCGGCTGGTCCGCCTGATCGCCCGCGGGCCGGAGGAATCGGCCGTCTACGCCTACCTCAAGGAGCTGGCCGAGGCCTTCCGCCGCGGCGGCCGATCCGTCGGTCCGGGTCCTCGGCCCGGCCCCGGCCCCCATCCTCAAGATCCGCAACCTCTATCGGTTCCACATCCAGCTCCGCTGCCCCGAGTCCGCGGCCGCTCCAGGTGCTGGCCCGCACCGTGCCGGCACCGTCTCCCGCGCCGCACGGCATCGAGCTGGCCATCGACGTCGACCCGATCCACATGCTGTGAGGACCCCACCCGTGGAGGATGCCTCGCCGGCGTGGCCCCGACTTCGGCCGCCGTCGCCGCGAGACTTGAGGAATTCTCGAAAAAAATCCGCGGAATCCCCAAAGTTCAATTTACAACCTCGGGGCATCGGGGTATCTTCCGCCGCGTTCGTTCACGACCAGAATTCGTGACGACGGGACTCATGGCTGAGTTCCGTCCAGGATCGGGCAGGAGGCCGAGATGCGGGCCACGACACGTCTTCGGCCTCCCCCTCCTGGCATGCCATGGTCGCGACGGTTCGGGTTCGACCGCCACGCCGGTCCGGGCCCCGCCTGGTGCTCCCGTGACTGCCGCCGATTCGGATGTCGTTCGTCCGCCTCGCGACAAGACCCGGTCCGTGCCGGGCCCGTCCGGTGGGAAGCCCGGGAAGCGTCCGGTCCAGGGGAGGACGCCACACTTCGAGTCCGGACGAAGACGTTGCGAAGTCGCGGGAAGGATCGCGACTATCCCATCCCTTTCAGGAGGAAATGATGCGCATGACAAGAGGGTGGACTGGGCTTCGCACCGCGGTCATCGCCCTGGGTCTGCTCGCCTGGAGTCGCGCCCCATGCGCCAGTCGCCGACGACATCCTGACAGTACAGCACGTCGGGGGCCGTCGGGACCACCGGGATCACCGGCTCGCAACGTCATCAGCTTCGTGCCCGTGCAGAGCGCGTCGGTCGACACCGCGTCGAACATCTCGCTGGGTTACTTCCAGGTCGCGCCGCTTGGCCGACGGCCAGTCGACGACCTACGACAACACGCCGTTCAGCCTGACGCTCGATGCCCAACTCCTTCGACGGCAACGCGTCAGCGACGCGCCGATCACGGTGACCGGCTACCTCAACGGGACCGTGAGCGGCCCGTATCAATCGAGCGTGCAGGTCTCGTTCGACCCGATCTCGAGCCCGCACGTTCGCGGTCGCCGGACGGGACCGGGACGCTGGGCCTGCTCGAACGACCAGGAGTTGCTGGTCCCCTCGTCGGTCAACAACGGCCAGACGACCTTGCAGGCCCAGATCACCACCGTCACCATCGGCCCGCGATCGGTACGGCGTGCCCGAGCCCAGCACCATCGCGCTGTTCCTCAGCATGGTGGGCGGCCTCGGCCTGCGGCGCTTCGTGCAGAACCGTCGGCAGCGGGCCGCGGCCTGACCCGATCCGCGCCGACTCGACCTCGACTTCCACGCCCCCGGCGTCCCCACGCCGGGGGCTTCCGCGCGGCCTTGAATGTCTGTGCCGCAGGCCGACATGGTGGGGAGTTCCTTCGTTCATGGTGTCTTCTCCGGCGGCTCTTCTGGTTTCCAGCTCCTTGAGCCATCATGCGGCCCCGTCGGGCTTGTCGGTGGCCTCGTCGAGGTGCACGAGGCGTTCGAGAGCCTCGGTCAGGCGGTCTCTTGCCTGCGGTGGGATCGTCGCCTCTCGCCGCTTCATCCCTTCGTAGCCATGAGCAGTGGTCCAGGCACTGGAACGCGGGGCACTGCTCGGAAGATCGGGTCAGGGCTTCCAGGAAGAGTGTCGGCCCCCAGGATCAGATCCGGAACCTGCGGCGGGAGCTGGCGCGTCGGAAGAAGGGGTGACGACCGGAGCGGCCCGGTGACCGAGCGACCTCTCCGAAGGACCGGAGGTGTACATTTCGTTCGAAGGGGGCCATTTCGTTCGAAGGGGGCCACACTCTGGGGGTGGCCCCCTTCGAAGATCGATGGCCCTCTTCGAAGGACCGGAGGTGTACATTTCGTTCGGCCGCGGTCCTCTCGTGGGTACATCGCCAGGGCCTCCGAAATTCGAGAACGGAAGTCGGGTGGGTGCAACCGACCGTCGGGGTGTTCCCCAGGGACCTCGCATCTTCCCCCCGACCGCCTGAAGGCGGGACTCCCACACGGACGGAGCTCCCTTCCCGTGGGAGTCCCGCCTTCGGGCGGAAGCTCGCCGAGTCGGCGCCGATCGCCACTGGGATGCCGCGCCATGGGCGACGAACCCTCGTGCCGAAATCCGGGCCGGTGGTGTTCAGCGAGGAGTGTCGTTTCTTCGTTCATGGTTTCGGCTCCGGTTTGGCCGGCGATTTCTTCGCCAACTCCTCGATCAGCTTCTTGAAGTCGTCCCGTCCGCGGATGGGATCGAGATCCGTGTCCTTCGCCATGTGTGCGGCGTCGTTGTAGCCGGCCTTCACGGCCTTTTGCAGCAGGTCCATCGCCCGGTCGGCGTACTCCTGCTTCTTGTCGGCGATCTTGCCGCTGGCGACGGCGTAGAAGCAGGCAAAGTTGTACCACTGACTCGGCGGTCCAGGACGCGTTCTTCGTCAGCTCGGCGACCTCCGCCACGGCCTCGGCCACCTGACCGGCTTGGAGCCGCGATGTGGCCCGTGCCGCGCGAAGCTCTGGTTGCTCTGCCTCGGACTGAGCTCGATGGCCTTGTCCCAGTCCTTGATCGCCTCGGTGAACTTCCGCAGGCGATCGTAAGCCATGGCTCGGTTCCAGTGGCTATTGCGGAGAAACTGTCTGGCCTGAACCGACCGGCGATCCTGTTCGTACACGGCCGTCAAGGTGCGGATGGCTTTCTCGAACCACTCCAGGCTTTCACCCGGCTGGCCGCCGTCCCTGACCAGACTGCCGAAATTGCAGTAACTGCCACCCAGATCGACTCGATATTGCGGCACGGCGGGGAAGTCGGCGGCCAGCTTCTCCTGGATCGCCAGGGCCTTCCGATACTGCTCCTCCGCCTCCGGCCGCTTCCCCAGGCCGGCCAGCAGAATCCCCAGGTTGTTGTGGCTGCCGGCCAGGTCCTGGCGGTACTCCGGCACGGCGGGGAAGTCGGCGACCAGCTTCTCCTGGATCGCCAGGGCTTTCCGATACTGCTCCTCCGCCTCCGGCCGCTTCCCCAGGCCGGCCAGCAGAATCCCCAGGTTGTTGTGGCTGCGGGCCAGGTCCTGGCGGTACTCCGGCACGGCGGGGAAGTCGGCGACCAGCTTCTCCTGGATCGCCAGGGCCTTGCGATACTGCTCCTCCGCCTCCGGCCGCTTCCCCAGGCCGGCCAGCAGAATCCCCAGGTTGTTGTGGCTGCCGGCCAGGTCCTGGCGGTACTCCGGCACGGCGGGGAAGTCGGCGACCAGCTTCTCCTGGATCGCCAGGGCCTTCCGATACTGCTCCTCCGCCTCCGGCCGCTTCCCCAGGTCGGCCAGCAGAATCCCCAGGTTGTTGTGGCTGGCGGCCAGGTCCTGGCGGTACTCCGGCACGGCGGGGAAGTCGGCGACCAGCTTCTCCTGGATCGCCAGGGCCTTGCCGATACTGCTCCTCCGCCTCCGGCCGCTTCCCCAGGCCGGCCAGCAGAAGCCCCAGGTTGTTGTGGCTGCGGGCCAGGTCCTGGCGGTACTCCGGCACGGCGGGGAAGTCGGCGGCCAGCTTCTCCTGGATCGCCAGGGCTTCCGATACTGCTCCTCCGCCTCCGGCCGCTTCCCCAGGTCGGTCAGCAGAAGCCCCAGGTTGTGTGTGGCTGCCGGCCAGGTCGTGGCGGTACTCCGGCACGGCGGGGAACTCGGCGGCCAGCTTCGCGTACCCGTCGAGGGCCAGGCGGTAGGCGGCCGCCGCTTCCGCCGTTCGGCCCAGGCGGTACTCGATGAAACCGACCCGATGAGCCGCCGCCGCCGTTCGGGCCCGCGACGGTTCGTCGTCCGCCTTCTCCCCGGCGAACTCCTGGTAGTAGGTCAGCACTTCGGTCAGGAACTTCTTCTGCTCGTCGCTGATCTCCTTCTGCGTGGTGAGCGAATCCCCGGTGACCGACGAGGTCATGGCGTCGAGCGCCTGGCGGGTCCGGTCGCGCGCCTTCTCCGCCTTCGCCCGCTGCTCGGCCTCCCGCTCCTTCGCCTTCCGCTCCGCCTCGGCCGCGGCGACCGCCTTCGCTTCATTGGCCTCAGCAATGCCGCGTTGCTTCGCCTCGTCCGCCCGCGCTCGGTCCGCCCGGATCAACCCGTAGGTCGTCCCGACGATGCCGGCGACCAGGGCCAGCAGCACCAGGCTCGCCGCCAGCACCGGCCCCTGGTGCCGCTGCAGGAACTTGCTGAAGCGATACCCCGCCGACGGCGGCCGGGCCTCCACGGCTTCATCGGCCAGGTAGCGCTGGATGTCGCGGGCCAGGCCGTTGGCCGTCTCGTAGCGCCGGTCGCGGTGCTTCTCCAGGCACTTCATCACCACCCAGTCGAGCTCGCCGCGCAGCAGCGCCATCAGCTTGCGCGGCTCGGTCTGCCGCAGCGCCGCCAGCGAGGGCAGCGACTCATCGGTCGAGAGCCGCGTCGAGGGCTTCGACGGCTCCTCCTCCCGGATGATCCGGATCATCTCCGTCAGCGCCGCCTTCTTCAGGCGCTTGGCGTCGATGGGCCGCAGGCCGGTCAGCAACTCGTAGAGGATCACGCCCAGCGAATAGATGTCGGCCCGCGTGTCGATGTCGACGCCCGAGAAGCCCGCCTGCTCGGGCGACATGTACTCGAGCGTGCCGACGACGGCGCCGAACTGCGTGGACAGCGATTCGTCGGTCAGCTTGCCGGCGGTCGCCTTGGCCACGCCGAAGTCGATCACCTTGGGCACCGGCTTGCCGTCGATGAGCGTGACCAGGATGTTGGCCGGCTTCAGGTCGCGGTGGACGATGCCCTTCTGGTGGGCGTGCTGCACCGCCTGGCAGATCGGCACGAAGAGCTCCAGCCGCTCCCTGGGCGTGAGCCTGGCCTCGTCGCAGAACTTGGTCAGCGGCAGGCCGTTGACCAGCTCCATGACGAAGAACGGCTGGCCGGTCGGCGTCAGGCCGCCGTCGAGCACCTTGGCGATGTTGGGATGATCCATCAGCGCCAGCGCCTGCCGCTCCTGCTCGAAGCGGGCGAGCACGGCCTTGGAATCCATGCCGGTCTTGATCAGCTTGAGCGCGACCTTGCGCTTGACCGGCTCGGTCTGCTTGGCGACCCAGACCTCGCCCATGCCGCCCTTCGCCGATCTTCTCCTGGAGCGTGTAGCGGCCCGCGATGACGATGCCGGCCTCGGACATCGGGCGGTAGTCGGCGGTCTCGGTGGCTGCGGAGCGATGCGTCGTCGGGCCCCGGCGTGTGGTCGAGGGTGGCGTCAGGCATGGGCCTGGCCGGGGCCGGAATCCACGGTCTGGGCCGGATCGACGGGCCTGTCGAGGATGTTGCCGGACTTCTCGTGCGCCGCCAGCAGTGCCTCGACGGCCGCCCGGAGTTCCGGCCGGCCTGCGCAGGCCTGCTCCAGGAAGGCGGCACGTTCCTCGGGAGGTCGGGACAACGCTTCTTGGAACAGCGTTTCTTCGTTCATGGCCGGACCTCGGGCAAGCGAGGCTGGAATCGGACTCATCTCTCAGTGCGACGAAACGGCGTCGCCGGCGTCAGGGATTTTCTCGATTTTCTCGTTCGGACTCGCCGCCTTCCATCTCGCGACGCAGCCAGGCCCGCGCGTAAACCCAGTAGCGGTCGGCGGTTCTGGCAGAAATGCCGAGGATCTCGGCCGCCTCTTCGCCGGTCAGGCCCGCGAAGTAACGCAGCTCGACCAACCGGGCCTTGACCGGATCGCGCTCGGCGAGCTTGGCCAGCGCGGCGTCGAGTGCGAGCAGATCCTCGTCCGGCTCGGGCGCGGCGACGAGGTCGGGATGGAGTTCCCGCCGCTGTCGTCCGCCGCCGTGGATCTGGCGACGCTTCCGGCGGGCGCGTTCGATCAGGATGCGCCGCATGGCCGTCGCCGCCGCCGCGAAGAAATGACCGCGGCCGCTCCAGCGCCTGCGCCGCGCCGTCGCCGACCAGCCGCAAGTAGGCCTCGTGGACCAGGGCCGTGGCCTGGAGCGTCTGCCCCGGCTGCTCGCGGGCCAGTTTCTGTGCGGCCAGCTTGCGTAGTTCGTCGTAGATCAGCGGCAAGAGCTCGGCCGGCGGCGCTGCGGGTCGCCCTGTTCGATCGCCGAAAGGATGCGCGTGACGTCGTTCATCGCCTTGAGGAACTTCCGAAGGATGCCCTCCGAGCAACGACCCGCTCGCCACGAGCCGTCCGGTGTTCATGGTGCACCCTACAGGCCTTCCCATGCAAGCGTCTCATGCTCCGCCTAACGTGACGGGCTCTCATCCGTGTCATGGATTGTCCACCGGAGCCGCTCGCACGTCGCCTTGGCCGTGGCGTAGTCGGCCCGGTCGATGAAGCCGATGCTGTAGCGGGCGGGCAGTCGCTTGAGATCGGGGACGTGCTGGACGAGCTCCTTGTATCCCTTCCGGCCGAAGCCGAAGACGGTCATGTCCTGGAATGAGCCGTCGCTCTTCCTTGCGGAAGGGCCAGGAGACGTAGGAGTCGACCTCGCCCGGCTCGGGGTCCTGGTGATTGACGCAGACGAAGCCGACGGGCGTCTCGCCGCGCCGAAGCAGACCCAGGGGACGACCTGCGACCAGGCGTGGTCGAGCGTCGTCTTCTGGCCGTCGGGGCGGATGACGAAGTCCTTCTCGGCGTCGAGCTTGCCGCCCGGCGTCCCCTCGTAGAGGAACCAGAACGTCGGGAGATCGATCCGCAAGAGCGTCAACGTCGCGTGGTCCGGGTAGAAGTCCCACCGGCAGGCGGACTTGCCGTCGCGCGTCTCGGACTCGATGCGGACGTGGCCGGCCTCGCGCACCGTCACGCGGCTGGAGAAGGGGTTCTCGGTCTGGTACTGGCCGTAGCCGTAGCCGCAGTGGAAGAACTTGGTCGGCTGGCCGCACTTGGGCAGGCCCCGATACTCGCCGCGGGCCTTGCCGCCCGGCCGGTAGGAGACCCAGTCGCGGCCGTCCTTGTCGAGGATGCTCGCGAAGCCCGCGCCCCGCTTGCCGTAGACGTAGGTCGCCGTGGGCGTCTCGACCTTGAAGCAGTCCATATCGCCGTGGACCGTCACCTCGGAGACGCGGACGGTCGAGGCCCTCGATGCCCCGCCCTGCCCCGAGTCGTCGAGGCCCGCGGCACACCGGATGCCCCCGAGCAGGTGCCTGCGGAAGGCCGGCTGACCGTAGCCCTCCTTCGTATGACCCAGGCCCGTGCACCAGACTCGCCCCTTCTCGGCGTCGCGATACCAGGAGATGGGGTGGTCCTTCCCCATCTTCCCGCCCTGGTAGGACGCCTCGTCAACCGTCATCAGGACGTGGACTCCGCGGTCGCGGGATTCGGTTCGTAGTTGTACCACTCGTCGGTCCACTCCCAGGAGTCGGGCAAGGATCTTCGTGGCCGGGTGATCGCGAATCTCGCAGCGGCAGGTCGCCTTCTGGACCTGCGGGTGTCCGCCGAACTTCACGCCGCCGACCAGCGCGACGTACCACGGCCACTTGTCGAGCGTGGTGACCCCCTGGTGGACGGCCGCCAGCCCTCCGCCGCCCTGGATGAACCCCTGGAACGCCGCCTTCTGCCGCTCGTCGAAGCACCTCGCCCGAGGTGTTGAGGAACACGATCGCGCGGTAGCGGGCCAGGTTCTCCCGCGTGAAGGCCGCGGCGTCCTCGGTGGCGTCCACGGCGAAGCCGCCGTCGGCTCCCAGCTCCCGGACGGCCGCGATGCCGGCCGGGATCGCGTCGTGGTGGAACCCGGCGGTCCTGGTGAAGACCAGCACCCGCGGTCGTGCCGGCTCGCCACGAGGCGGGGCGATGACCAGGAACGGGGTGAGCACAACCAGCAAAAGGACGTTCATGGGTTGCCTCGCCGTGGTGTAGCTCCAGCCTGCGACCAGGACGCCGAAATCATGGATCTAGCCATTATGGACATCGGCTGTCGGATCCGTCGATCCACGCCCGAAAAGCGACCGATCTCGAGGGTCAAAAACCACCAGGCCTGCCCGGCTCGCGAGGATTCCTCGTCGCCTGCAGCGGGGCTCCGGCGAGCGAGGCGGACTCCTCATGATCGAGCCGGTAGAGCGCCTTCTGTATCTCAGACCTGGTGGGATCGAGCCGGAGCACCAGCAAGTACCAGTTCCGGGCCTCGGCCCGCAGACCGACCCGGTGCGAGGCGCCCGCGACCTGAGCCAGCAGTCGGGCATCGTCTCGCGCCCCGGGCTCCTCCACCCGCTCCAGCAACTCATACAGCGCGTCGTGCTCCTTCGACGCGGACACGTATCCCCGGCCTTCCTCGACGTCGCCCAGCCGGATCAGGGTGTCCCCGAGCTGGTAGAGAATGGCACGGTTATGTGGATCGGCGACCGCCGCCGCGCGGAGGTGCTTGATCGCGGCCCGCAGGTCGCGCCGGCCCAGGTCCAGGCCGGCGCGCAGTCCGGGCCAGGCACGGGATGGCGATCGGCATCGTCGCCGGTCAGTCGCTCGACCTCTCCGGCGTCACCCCGACCCTCGGCGATCCGTGCCAGGATGGCTCGAACCTCGGGATCGGAAGAGGGCAGAGGACTCAGTACCGCCTTCAACATCATCGATCCTCCGGAGCCGGCGAAGGGCCTCGGCCAGCGTCAGGCGAGAGAGAGCGGTCGTCGGGATCCGCCGTCAACGAAACCCTCCATGATCGGGGCCGTTTCGCTGGGGTCCCACGATGCCGCCAGGCTGCTGCTCCAGAGCAACATCTGGTTGAAGTCGAGCGGAGTCCGGCGTGAGAGGGCCGCGAACTGCTCGGATAACTTCGCCGCCGCCGCCTCTGCGTGCAGTAGAGCAAGATCGAATCCCGACGGCAGCACCGGGTCGTCGGGATCGAGCTGCACAGCCCGGAGGAAAGCGGCCTCGGCCCTGCGAGCACCGCCGATTCCGCAGCTCGATCTGTGCCTTCCAGGTCCGTGCCCTGGCCGCCAGCGGAGATCCATCGCCGATGCGAGCCAGATGCTCCAGCGCCTCGGCGTCGCGCCCGCGGGCCGTGGCGAGCTGAGCGAGCACCGTGCACATGTTCATCGGTCGACGGACGAAGCCGCGAGCAGCCGGTCCATCGCGGCCTGGCGCGATCGAGTCTCCCGGCCTTCCAATCGCTCCTGGGCGGAGAGCCAGAGCCGGTCCGGATCGGGCTTCGATCGATGCCAGGGCGAAGACAGTGCCATCGCCAGCACAACAACCGTCCCGGGATATCCAGGCTAGCCGGATGATTGCTCGATTTCGACGGCTCCGGCCACGCATCGACGACTCCCGTAGCATGCTGGTCGCGACAGCGCAGGCCGATCACGGATGTACGAATCCCTTCGAGCTCCCCTTTTTCGGGCTATTCGTCTTCTTCTCCTGCATCTTCGCCTTGTATTTCTCCATCGTCTTTTGCATGGACGCCTTGAGCGCGGGGTCGTCGCTCTTGTTGCCCGGCCGGCTGGTCCGAGCACCCGGCGAGCGAAAAGCAATCCGGCGAGCAGGCCCAGGCGGAGGGCGGCCGTCGCGGACTTTCTGGTCACATCGATTCGCATCATCTATTCTCCCGAGTGCCGGAGGCACGGCCGGTTCCCCGCCGCGCCCCCGAGCGAATCCGGACGTCAATAGCTATCGGAGCTGATGACCTCGCCGCCGTTGCGGGTGCCGAGGGCCCACCAGGTGAGCCGCGACACGCCGTCCTTGACGAACCGGACGCTGCCGTCGGTCATCAGGATGTTCGCCCCGCCCGGGTGGTTGCTCGACACGGCGTAGCTGAACGAGCTGTCGATGCCGCAGCCGGCGCAGTTCCACCGGCAGCCGCCGCCGGGGAAGACCGAGTCGCGGTTGGGCGTCTGGATGATGTTGGTGTAGGTCCAGCCGCCGTTGCCGTCGCACCAACTAAACCCGCGCATCGACGAATACGACGCGGTGGCCGGGTTGCTCCAGGCCGACGGCGCATGCCTGGAGCCCTGGAGCACCGCGGCCGAGTTGGCCGAGGCGTAGAGAAACTGGGCAGCTCGTCCCGTAGTAGCCCGAGGGGTCGTCCCCACCCCTGGCCGCCGGTGCCGGGGTTGTTGGCGTTCTCGACCACATCGCCCCGGTAGGCGTCGCCCGACGACGTATTGGTCGACCGTAGCCGGGTTATCCCGCCCGGTCAGCGCCTCGGCGAAGGCGATGGTGTTGGACGTGCCGTCGGTGCAGTCGCGCATGCCGAAGGCGTTCCAGACCGCGAACATCCCCGGGGTGGTGATGGGGCTCTCGTAGGTGGTCGACCCGATGCTCGCGTGGTAGCTGTTATTGCGTGTCGGATCCCGCATTGGGGTCGGAGGGGCAGAGGAAGCCAGCTGATCACGGAGTTGTAGATCGTGCTGTTGAAGGGAGACCCCCCCAGATCTCCCTCCGGAGCCCGGGGACCCAAGTCGAAGTTGGCCGCGTTGTACATCGGGGTCTGGTCGAGGTAGCCCAGCAGCAGCGCCTGGGCGCTCCAGCCGGTCCAGCGGCCGTAGCCCCACTGCCCGTCGGTGTCGCCGGGCCCCCAGAGGGGGTCCTTCGAGACGCCCATCGGGAACTTGTCCATCGACGTGTGGTAGTTGTGCAGGGCCAGGCCGATCTGCTTGAGGTTGTTGGTGCACTGGGCCCGGCGAGCGGCCTCGCGGGCCGCCTGCACGGCGGGCAACAGCAGGGCGATCAGGACGGCGATGATGGCGATGACGACCAGGAGTTCGATCAGCGTGAAACCGCGACGATTCTGCTTGCTCATCAGTTTCTCCTCACCTTGTCGAAATGAGAGCGAACGCTCGAACAGAAAGGAATCTTCGACGCGGCTCGGGAGCGCCTCGCCTCGGGGGATCAGCGACCGATCCGGATAAGTCGATGTCGTATTGCCGACTTCCCCACCGGTCTCGGACGTCGCACTTCCGTTCACGCGTTCTCGATCCCGTAGCATCCATGGCGTTGCACTGACGACTCGACCGATCACATGAGCGATATCCCGACTCGCCGCGTCCCCGGAAAATCGACGAGTATTCGCGGTTCACGGATCGAGAGCGTCCGGGACGTGCGCTCTTCCGGCCGATGAGTATCGCGCCGAGCCGAGGAGATGCTACCGGCCCGACCCCCGGCTCGAGCCTCCCGACCTCTCTCGACGAAACGATCAGATGCACTCGAGGAAAGAGACATTCGGAATTCAGGTGCCCGTGCCGGGTCGACCGATGGGTATCGTCTCTCGTCCGACCGATCCGGGTCGCAGCTTGACCACGTGACGTCGCATCTCGCTCGACGACGGGCCTCCGGCGCCCGATCGGGTCGTCTGCCTCGGAAGGAACTCGATATGGTCGGTTCCGACACCGCTCGTGTCGGATCACCTGCCTCGCATCCAGGACGACAATAGTCGTACGGCGGCCCGCAATCTATGAAACTTTGGGTCTTTTTTTTATAATCTTCGGTCACCAGGTCGGGGTCGATCCGCGGTGCCGACTCGCCCCGAATCCGCGGGATTCGCGGGGGAGTCTCGCGGTGAGCCCTCGGGCGACCGCTTGCGTCATTGACCGATTCGATCGGGCGCTCGAGCGGGATTTCCGGGCGTGAGGCGCCCGGGCATCGCGTCGTGATCCGATACGCCGGCCGATTCACCGACCCTTCGAGGATCTCGTCGCATGAAGGCGTCCCAGAGACGGCGACCGACCGGCATCCCCCACGTCGCCCTGATCATCGAGACGTCGACGGCCTACGGGCGGGCGATCATCCGCGGGCGCCACGCAATACATCCGCGAGCGGGGACCGTGGACCGTCTACATCGAGCAGCGATCGCTCCAGGACTCGGCCCCGCCGTGGCTGGAGCGACTGGGACGGCGACGGGATCATCTCCCGCGCCTCGACCCCGCGCAGCGCCAGGCGGTGCTCCGCGCCGGGCATCCCGACGGTCGACCTCAACGACCAGGTGAGGGACCTGGGCCTGCCGCAGATCCACAGCGACCACGCGGCGATCGCCCGGCTGGCGGCCGAGCACCTGATGGAGCGCGGGTTCCGGCATTTCGCCTATTTCGGCTTCCCGGTCTTCGAGTGGTCGGTGCGCCGCCACGACGCATTCGCCGCGTGCGTGCGCGCCGCCGGCTTCCAGTTCCACGAGAACGGAGTCGACCCCGCGCGTCTCCTGGGGCCACCAGCAATCCTCCTGGGAAGGGGAGGTGGACGGGGCCGCGCGCTGGATCAAGAAGCTGCCCAAGCCCCTGGGCGTGATGACCGGCAACGACCCGCGCGGGATCCAGTTGCTCGACGCCTGCCGACGGGCCGGCGTGGCCGTGCCCGAGGAGGTGGCGGTCGTCGGCGTGGACAACGACGAGCTCGTCTGCGAGCTGGCCTATCCGCCGCTCTCCAGCGTCATCCCCGACGCGGTCCGCATCGGCTACGAGGCGGCCGCCCTGCTCGACCGGCTCATGAAGGGCGAGCCCGCCCCCGCGGCGATGCAGACCATCCCGCCCCTGGGCGTGGCCGTCCGCCAGTCCTCGGACGTGACCGCCATCGCCGACCCCCGGCTCGCCGACGCCATGCGATTCATCCGCGAGCACGCCTGCGACGGCATCGGCGTCGACGACGTGCTCGATCACGTGGCCGTCTCCCGCAGCGTGCTCCAGCGGCTGTTCCGCAAGCAGTTCGACCGGACCATCCTCGACACGCATCACCGACGTGCGCATCGCGCGCGTCAAGCAGCTCCTCACCGAGACCGACCTGCCCCTGGCCGACATCGCCCACCGCGCCGGCTTCTCCTACATGGAGTACCTGAGCACGACCTTCCGGCGCCAGACCGGCTGGACCCTGAGCGCCTATCCGCCGCGAGTTCGCCCGGCGGGAGGGGACCCTGACGCTCGCCGCGCGGTCCGACGCGATCTCGTCGAATCGAGTCGATCCGATCCGATCGGCCATCCAGCGTCGAGGAAGCTCGTGACATGAGAACGATCCGGAGAACCGACCGTGTACCTCGCGATGGCCGTCCTGCTCGTCGCCGCGGGCCGGGCGGAGGCGGGCGACCGGCCGACCTGGACCCATCTCTCCAGCAAGGCGGGCGACCTGCCCCCGCCCGGCACGTCGATCCAGCAGACGGCCTGCCTGGTGCTCGACGTCGACAAGGACGGCCTGCAACGACATCGTGGTCGCCAGCCGGGTCGAGGGGGCGAGCCTGGCCTGGTATCGGCGGGAGAAGGACGGCTGGACGATCCACCCGATCGATCGCGGGCTCAACATCGAGGCCGGCGGGGCCTTCGCCGACCTCGACGGCGACGGCGATCTCGACCTCATCTTCGGCGAGGACTACTCCGGCACGAAGCTCTACTGGTGGGAGAACCCCTGGCCGCACTACCGAATCCCGGGCGTCGTGGACGCGGCGCGAGATCGAGTCGCTCGGGCGGCCACATGCACCACGACCAGATCCTCGGCGACTTCGACGGCGACGGCCGCGATGAGCTGGCCTTCTGGGTCCAGCATGCCGGGGTCCTCCGGCTGGCCAGACCGCCCGCGCGATCCGCAGGCGGAGCGGCCCCTGGCCGACGGTCCCGATCGCGCAGCGTCGGCCCGGCCGAAGGGCTGGCCAAGGCCGACGTCGACGGCGACGGCAAGCTCGACCTGATCGGCGGCGGCTACTGGTTCCGGCATCGAGGGCGGCTCCGAGTACCGGCCCATGCTGATCGACGCGGGATCGAAGCTCACCCGGGCGGCGGCCGGTCAACTGGTCGAGGGCGGCCCTCCCGAGGTCGTCTTCGTCGCCGGGGACGTGATCGGTCGCCTGAAATGGTTCGAACGCCGCGGCGATGCCTGGATCGCCCACGACCTGCTCGGCGAGGACGTCGTCCACGGCCACAGCCTCCAACTGGCCGACATCGATCGGGACGGCCATCTCGACATCTTCTGCGCCGAGATGGCCAAGTGGACCGACGCGGCGACCGAGCCCGACCATCCGAACGCGAGGATGTGGATCTTCTACGGCGATGGCCGGGGCGGATTCGAGAAGACGACGCTCGCCACGGGGATCGACAATCACGAGTCGCGCGTGGCCGATCTCGACGGCGACGGCGACCTGGACATCGTCGGCAAGCCCTACAGCTTCGGCACGCCCCGGCTGGACATCTGGCTCAACCGGGGAACCGGCCCGCGGATGCAAGGAGAGCGGGCAAGCCAGGCGCGCTGATACTCACCTTCTGCGCGGCGCTGCGTCGAGAAAATTGCAAGAATCCGCCCCCGGCCCGGGAGATAAGGGGAGAAGCGAGCCGTTCATCACCATCGCGAGGGCGTGGGGCTCATGGCATCGGGAGTTGCGGGCGATCTCCGGGCCATCTTCGATGGCGGCACGGTGGCGGGGCTGACCGACGGTCAGTTGCTGGAACGGTTCGCGGCCGGGAGGGCCGAGGAGGCCGAGCCGGCCTTCGCCGCCCTGGTGGCGCGGCATGGCTCGATGGTCCTGGCCGTCTGTCGCGGCCGGCTCAGGGACACGCACGACGCCGACGACGCCTTCCAGGCGACGTTCCTGACGCTCGCGCGAAAGGCCCGGTCGCTGCGACGGCCCGAACTCCTCGGCCCCTGGCTCCACGGGGTGGCCTGCCGCACGGCACGTCGGCTGAGGGACAAGAACGCTCGCCGGAGGTGCCGTGAGGCGGAGGCGTCGATGTCGCGAGCGACCCGTTCGGATCACGCGGATCGGCCCGATTCCGCGCGGGCGATCGGCGACGAGATCGAGGTGCTTCACGAGGAGATCGATCGGCTGCCCGAGCGGTATCGGACTGCGATCGTCCTCGCGACCTCCAGGGGCTGACGCACCAGGAGGCCGGCCGGCGGCTGGGGCGGCCGGCTGGGACGATCAGTGCCCGGGCGTCTGCGCGGGGAACAGCTCCGGGGCCGGCTGATCCGACGCGGATTCGCTCTCTCGGCCGGCGTCCTGGGGCGACCGGGTACGCAGCCCGGGCCTTTGGGCCCGCCGGCCGCCCTCGTGGATTCGACCATCAAGATCGCGATGGCCGTCTCTTCGGGGCCGATGGCCGCGTCCGTCCCGCCCGCGATCGCCACCCTTTCCCGTGAGGTCTCCAGAGCCATGCTCATCACGAAACTGGCGATGATCTCGGCCACCGCATTCGCACTCGGCGCCGGGGCCGCCGGCGTGGCCGTCCTCGCGCAGCAGCGCGGGCACCAGCAAGCCACGCCCGGCGCGGCGACTCGCCGGGCCGTCGACGGGCCGGCGTCCGCCCCCGGCGATCCGCTGCCCCCGGGGGCCCGATTGCGGATGGGGACCTCGCGGTTCCGCCCGCCCTCGATCGTCGCCGAGTTGGCCCTCTCGCCCGATGAATCCACGATCGTCACCTCGGGCGACGAGTCGATCGTCTGGGATGCGGCGACCGGCAAGGAACGATGGCGGGCCCTTGGGAGAGACTTCGGATACAGGCCGCCGGCCGCTTCCTATGGCGTGCGCGCGGTGGCCTTCGCCCCCGACGGCTCTCGGTTCTTCACGCCGGGGCGGACGGGCGAGATCGTCGCCTGGGAGACGTCATCCGGCCGCCGCGATGTCCTGACCGTCCCTTCGCTCAGGCTCATGCGCGTGGATGGCGGTGGCGATGCCCGATCGATCGACGTCGCGCCGGACGGACGGAAGCTCGCCCTGGGCGACGCCACCGGGGTCGTCGTCTGCAACCTCGACAAGAAGGTGCTCTACACTGTCCCCAACGGAATCGCGCGGATCTTCATGGGCCCGCGGGCGATCAATAACAACGATCGCCTGAGCTTCGGCGGGGACTACGGCCTCGCGCGATTCTCGCCGGACGGGAAGCGGCTGGCGGTCGTCACCAGCAACCGGCCCGAGGAGATCCGGATGTTCGAGGCGGAGAATGGTCGGGAGGTGGACGAATCCCGCTGGTCAAGCGCCTCGTCCGGTTCGCCTTCTCGCCGGAGGGGAGGCGGATCGCCACGACCGATAACGTGATATCGCCGTGCGGCTCTACGACGCCGAGACCGGAGCCCCGTCCTGGTCGCGGGTCATCCCGCTGAACAATCCGTCCGAGAATTACACATCCGCCATCGCATACAGCCCCGACGGCAAGCTCATCGCCGTCGCCGCAACCGACCATCTCCTCCGCCTCGTCGATGCAACGACCGGCCAGGAAGTTGTGCAGCTCGCCGGCCATCACTGGTATCCCTGTGCTGGCCTTCGCCGCGAAGGGTGGAATGCTCTACTCCTTGGGCTGGGACCCGGCCATCCGCCGCTGGGACGTCGCGGCCCGGGAGCAGATCCCGCCCCCGGAGGGGGTCCACGCGACCAGCGTCGTCGCCGCCTTGCCCGACGGCCGGACGCTGGCCTACGAGGACGATTCGGGCGCCATCCGACTGGTCGACGCCGCGGGCGGCGCCGAACGCAACGCTCGCGCCCGACGGGACCTGGTATTCCCGATTGACCTTCTCGGCGGACGGCCGTCGCCTGGCCGGCGGCGGCGCCTTCGGCGATCGCGTGCAGGTCGCCGTCTGGGAGTTGCCCGGGGGCAAGCCGCTTCACCGCTGGGACTGGCCGAAGGGACGCGATCCGCGTTCGGAAGTCGAATGTCTCGCCTTCGCGCCGGACGGAACCCCATTGGCCGCGACGGTCTTCCGCCAATCGTCGGCCTACCTCTGGGATTTGACGACCGGTCAGCAGGTCGCTCGCCTGGCCCACAACCAGGTCTATGATCTCTCGTTCAGCCCGGATGCAGGGACGATGGCCACCGCCGGCTGGGACAAGATTCTCCGTTTCTGGATGCTGGCCTCCGGCGAGCCCCGACGCGAGGTCAAGGTCGCCGATCAGGCCCGGGCCGGAGCCGAGATGCTCGCTGGGCCCCGACCTGGGTCCGGCCCCCGCGCCCGGCGGCGGCGGACCGGATAGGGACGCAGACTTCAGCATGTTCGCCGTCCGCTACGCCCCGGACGGAGGAGCGATCGCCACCGCCCACCTCGACGGCAAGGTCCGGATCTGGCAGGCGGACGATATGGCGATGCGGAGGGTCATCGCGGTACCGAGCTGGTTCCGAGAGGGGACCATGAGTTACTCACCCGACGGGCTCTGGCTGGCCACCGGCGTGGCGGGTGGCCGCGTCGATCTGTGGGACGCGTTGACCGGCCAGAACGTCCTGGATCGCGGCCGGCATCAGGCCGATGTCTACACGGTCGGCTTCGGCCGCGACGCCCGGTGCTTGTCAGTGGAGGCCAGGACGGCGGCGTGCTATCTCTGGGACATGCGGCCGTCCGGCGATCTCCCGACTTCCGACCCGGCCCGCCTCTGGGACGACCTGGCCGGGGACGATGGGCCGGCGGCCTACCGGGCGATGTGGGCCCTCTCCGGGATCCCCGACCGCGCCGTCGCCCTGCTGGCCGAGAAGCTGGGGCCGGTGAAGACCGTCGGCGACCTCGACCACGTTGACGCGGGAATCCCTCGCGAAGAGAGCGAGCGACGGCGGTGCATGCGGGCGATCCTGATCCAGAAGGACCCGAAGCTCGAGTCGGCGATCGCCGTGAGGCGGGCGATCTCGTTGCTGGCCTGGATCGGCACCCCCGACGCGATCGCGTTACTGAACGACCTGGCGAAACGGGATCCGAGGGGAGACCTCGGCCGTTTCGCCACCGCCGTGCTCGACCGGCTGAACCGACCGGGAAAGCCATGATCAAGAGGCCTTGAGCTTGCGATAACGACGGATCAGCGCATTGGTCGAACTGTCGTGGGCGAGCTTCGGCTCGTCCTTCGCTTCGAGCTCCGGGATGATCCGCTTGGCGAGCACCTTGCCCAGCTCGACGCCCCACTGGTCGAACGAGTTGACTCGCCAGATCTGTGCCCTGGGTGAAGACGCTGTGCTCGTAGAGTGCGACCAGGGCCCCGAGTACCTCGCGGCGTGAGGCGTTCGGCCAGGAGCACGTTGGTCGGCCGGTTGCCCTCGAACGTGCGGTGCGGCACCAGCCAGTCGGGCGTTCCCTCGGCCTTGACCGCTTCGGCTGTCTTGCCGAACGCCAGGGCCTCGGCCTGGGCGAACACGTTGGACATGAGCAGGTCGTGATGGTCGCCCAGGGGGTTCAGCGCGCGGGCGAATCCGATCAGGTCGCAGGGGATGAGCCGAGTCCCCTGGTGGATGAGCTGGTAGAACGAATGCTGGCCGTTGGTCCCCGGCTCGCCCCAGTAGACAGGGCCGGTCGAATACGAAACCCGGCTGCCGTCGAGCGTGACCGACTTGCCGTTGCTCTCCATCGTCAACTGCTGCAAGTAGGCGGGGAATGCTTCAGGTACTGGTCATAAGGCAAGACGGCGATCGTTTCCGCGCCGAGGAAGTCGGTGTACCAGACGGTCAAGAGCCCGAGCAGAACCGGCAGATTGCGCTCGAACGGAGCCGTGCGGAAATGCACGTCCATCGCGTGGAAGCCGGCGAGCATCGCGCGGAAGTTGTCGGGGCCGATCGCGATCATCGTCGAGAGGCCGATGGCCGAATCCATCGAGTAACGGCCGCCGACCCAGTCCCAGAACCCGAACATGTTCGCCGTGTCGATGCCGAACTTGCTCACTTCGCTTGGCGTTGGTCGAAACGGCGACGAAATGCTTGGCGACCGCGCTGTCGTCGTTGCAGGGCGCCCAGGCACCAGGCGCGGGCCGTCTGGGCGTTGGTCATTGTCTCGAGCGTCGTGAACGTCTTTGACGAGATGATGAACAAGCGTCTCGGCCGGATCGAGGTCGCGCGTGGCCTCGGCGAAGTCGGTGCCGTCGACGTTGGAGACGAACCGGAACGTCAAGGCGCGATCGCTGTAATGCTTGAGCGCCTCGTAGGCCATCACCGGGCCCAGGTCCGAGCCGCCGATGCCGATGTTGATGATGTTCTTGATCGGCTTGCCGGTGTGCCCTTTCCAGGCCCCGCTGCGGATCTTGCTCGGCGAAGTCGGCCATGCGATCGAGCACGGCGTGGACCTGGGGAACCACGTCTTCGCCGTCGACGACGATCGACTCGCCCTTCGGGAGCGCGCAAGGCCACGTGCAAGACGGCGCGGTCTTCGGTGACGTTGATCTTCTCGCCGCGAAACATGGCGTCGATGCGAGCTTCCAAGCCCGATTCCTCGGCCAGTTGCAACGAGCAGCCGAGTGTCTCGTCCGTGACCCGGTTCTTGGAGTAATCGAGGAAGATCCCCGCGGCCTCGGCCGTCAGCCGCTCGCCGCGACCCGGATCGTCGGCGAACAGACGCGGAGATGCACGTCGCGCATCTGTCTGGCAGTGAGCTTCCAGGGCCTTCCAGGCGGGGCGGTCACGTAGCGGTTGTGCTCATGGTGAATTCCCGATTCGGATTCGAGATTCCAGATTCCCGAATCGGGATCGTCAGAACTGAGAATCCACGAGTTCGAAGGTCGATCATCAGGTCAGGCATCGGTGACGATCTTCTGGGCTTCGGCGACGATGGCATCCAGGTGGTTCTGGTCGCGGAAGCTCTCGGCGTAGATCTTGTAGATGTTCTCGGTGCCGGAGGGCCGCGCGGCGAACCAGCCGCTCTGCGGCGACGACCTTGAGCCCGCCGATCGGCGCGTTGTTTCCCGGGGCGCGGGTCAGCTTGGCGGTGATCGGCTCGCCGGCCAGGTCGGACGCCTTGACGGTCGGCGGGATCGAGCTTCTGAAGCCGCGCCTTCTGCTCGGGCGACGCCGGCGCGTCGATCCTCGTGTAGTACGGCGTGCCGAACTGCTCGGTCAGCTCCTGGTAGTGCTCGCCGGGGTCCTTGCCCGTGCGGGCGAGGATCTCCGCGGCCAGCAGGTCGAGGATCGGCCCGTCCTTGTCGGTCGTCCAGACGGTGCCGTCGCGCCGCAAGAAGCTGGCGCCGGCGCTCTCTTCGCCGCCGAAGCAGAACGACCCGTCGAACAGCCCGGGCGCGAACCACTTGAAGCCGACCGGCACCTCGCAGAGCGACCGGTTCAGGCCGGCGACCACGTGATCGATCAGGCTGCTGCTGACCAGCGTCTTGCCGACCTGGCGCGTGCGGGCCAGTCCGGCCGATGGGTGAGCAGGTAGCCGATCGCGACGGCCAGGTAATGGTTGGGGTTCATGAGCCCGAGCGACTTGGTGACGATCCCGTGGCGGTCGGAGTCGGGGTCGTTGCCGAAGGCGAGATCGAAGCGGTCCTTGAGCTTGACCAGGCTCGCCATCGCGTAGGGGCTGGAGCAATCCATGCGAATCTGGCCGTCGTGGTCGAGCGTCATGAAGCGGAAGGTCGGGTCGACCGCCGGGTTGGTGACGGTGATATCCAGGCCGTAGGTGTCGGCGATCGGCTGCCAGTAATGGACGGCCGCGCCGCCCAGCGGGTCGACGCCCAGCTTCAGGCCCGGCGCGCGAATCGCCTCCATGTCGATGACGTTCGCCAGGTCGTCGACGTACGGTCTGACGAAATCGACCTCACGGCGTCGTGTCGGCCGGATCGCCCGGGCAAACGGAATGCGCTTGACCTCGGCGTTGCCGGCGCGAAGCAAGGCATTGGCGCGATCCTGGATCCACGACGGTGACGTCGGAGTCGGCCGGTCCGCCGTGGGGCGGGTTGTACTTGAAGCCGCCGTCGGCGGGGGGGTTGTGCGACGGCGTGATCACGATTCCGTCGCCCTTGTGGTCGGTCCGGCCGCGGTTGTAAACGAGGATCGCGTGCGAGATGACGGGCGTCGGCGTCACGCCGTCGTCGCGCTCGAGGATCGTCTCGATGCCTTCGGCCGCCAGCACCTCGAGCGCCGTCCGCTGGGCCGGACCGGACAGGGCGTGCGTGTCCTTGCCGAGAAAAAGCGGACCATCGATCCCTTGAGCGCGGCGGTAATCGCAGATCGCCCTGGTGATCGCCAGGATGTGCGCCTCGGTGAACGTATTGTCGAGCGGCGTGCCCCGGTGCCCGCTGGTGCCGAAGGCGACGCGCTGGCGCGGGTCGGCCGGATCGGGCCGGTTCGTGTAATAGGCCTGCTCGAGCGCGGGGACATCGATCAAGACGCTCGCGGGGGCCAGTTGACCCGCCAAGGGATGAATCGCCATCGAGATTCTCCGTCCGGTGTCGTCGATGTCCGCGAAACTCGCTACGAGTTTACTCGACGGGGGATCGGTTTGAATCCCCGTATCTATCAGCGTGCGGCCCGGACAGGGTCAGGTCGCCGACTTCCGGACGTGGCGGTCGTCGTTCCAGAGGAGCATGGCCGGCTCGTCGCGGCCATGCTCGTAGCCCAGCACGCTGAGCGCCGCCGTGCACATCGGGAAGTACCGGCCGTCCCCGGCCGGCAGCCCCAGCCATCGCACGGCCAGGACCTCGCCTCCGGGGTTGAAAGAGATCAACCTGCTGTGCTGGGGGCTGTTTTGCCTGTGCGTGGTGGGGCCGGCCTGCTTCTTTCTATTGGTTCAGATCAAGACGGGCAAGGAATTCTTCCGGCAGTCCGGGGTGGATTTTGTTTACTTCTACGGAACCGGCGAGATTGTCAATTCCCATGGTGCGGCGGAGGTCTACGACTATCGCCTGCAGCTTGCGACGTTTAACAGTATCGTGACGCTGCCTCACGGAACATATGGACCGAGTCCGTACCCGCCATTTGTGCCGCAGTTTTTCAGGATGTTTGCGTTGCTCCCGTTTGCGCGCGCGTATTTCCTTTGGATGGCAATTACGTTTGCCCTCTACCTGGCCAGCATTGTTTTGTTGCTGCGGGAGTTCTTTCCTGAGGATTCGCTGAAGCGGTCGTTGATTCTCTGCTTTGCGCTGGCGTATTTCCCATTCCTCAGAAACACCCTGGCGAGCGGCCAACTCTCCGCAGTGGCGTTTTGCGGAGTGGCTCTTGCGCTGATCGAGGAACGGCGAAGCAGGCACTCTTTGAGCGGAGTGTTGCTCGCAGTGCTTGCTTATAAGTTCACGCTCCTTTTGTTCATTGTGCCGATGCTGTTGCTTACACGAAGGTGGAGGGCGCTGGGAGGATTTGCTGCCGGTGTGGGAGCGCTGGCGGCTATATCAACAATGCTGGCCGGCGTGGGGATCTGGCCTGCGTACGTGGGATTTCTCAGATCGTTTGGCCGCACTTCGGGTGTTTACGGTTCCAACTCGCTGCAACTGCAAAAGTACGTGGATCTGAACTCGTTCTCTTGTGCGATCCCGGGTGGCAGGTCGCCGGTGGTTCTTGTTTTGCTGGGGTGTCTGGCGGCAGGAATCTCGGTTTGGGCTGCGGTGGCATGGTTGAGGTCAGGCGGAGAAACTGGACCGCGGAGGTCCCTGGAATGGGCAGTTGCGCTGACGTGGACGATGCTTGTGAATGTCTATTACCCGATCTATGACTCGATACTTATTGTTATTGTGGTCATCGTTATGCTCTCCGCGATGCGTGATCTGAAATGGGACAGGGCATACGAGTTGATTGCTGCGGCAGCCATCGTGACGTTTGCGCTGTCGTGGGTCAGCGAGTCATTTGCCGATCGCTACAAAGTGCAACTGCTGACATTTTCGATTCTTACGCTGGCCATTGCGGCAACGGGTCTGCTGCTGAGGTTGAAGAGAAGCAGCGTTCGAGCGACCGCGGCGGTCCCCCTGGCAGGCTGAGGATCATCCCGGGCTTTCGTGGACTGTCCAGGCATGGGACGGAAACGACTCTTAACGGAAATCTGAACTTTACATGGAGTTTTGGCGTATTTTTGGTTCAACCGATTAATAATCGGCTGGTTCCAACGTCATCTCTATGAACAGTCAGAAAGGCCAACCCGTGGCAGTCGCCAGTCCAATTCTTCCGGCGGTGGAAACGCGACAGCATCTGTCGCACCTGTTTGCTATGCATCATCGCCGCGTTCTGATGGCTGCCTACCGCATCACGGGGAGCATGGCAGACGCGGAGGATGTGGCGCAGAGCGTGTTTTTGCGACTGGCAGGCAGCGACGGGCGCACGATGAGCAACGAGGGCAGCTACCTGTATCGCGCCGCCATCAACGGGTCACTTGACCTGTTGCGGCGGAGAGACACGGCGGCTGTCGAACCCCTCGATGCGGCAGGGAATGTTGCTTCGCAAGGCCGTGGGTCGAGGCCGGATGCTGAACTCTCCAGCAGGGAGCTGGGGCAGTGGCTGCGGCGGGCGCTGGCAGAGCTGAGTCCGCGGGCGGCGGAGATGTTTACGCTGCGCTACGTGGAAGAGCTGGACAATCGCGAGATAGCCGCACTGATGCAGACGTCGCAGGCAGTTGTCGCAGTTACGCTGCACCAGGCGCGATCAAGACTGAAGAAGCAGCTCAGAGAGATGGAACGGGGGGAGCGATGAAGAACCGGGAAGAGGTTTTGCTGGATAGCGCAGCGCAGGCGATGCGTGGGATGAGTCTCGAAGCCGGCCAGATTTCGGCGGCGGCGGAGAAGGTGGCAGGGCGGCTGGGAGTTCCGTTTACAGACGGCGCGGCGATTGAGAGCTGCGAAGATATGCGGCCGCTACTGGCTGCGTATCGTGAGGGGACGTTGCCCGAGAATCGGGCGCTGCTGGTGAAGGCGCATCTGCGGGAATGCGGCGTGTGCCTGCGTCGATTCCACAGCGGATCAGCGGCGGTGGACTGGTCGGCGCCGAAGGTGATGGCGAAGAACCGCGTTCAGCCGTGGACGATGGCCTGGGCAATGGCCGCATCGCTGGCGATTGCAGCAACCGGGCTGTTCCTCTACAAGGCGTACTGGCAGGTACCGCAGGGTGTGCGGGCCGAAGTGCAATCGATTGACGGTTCTGCTTCGCTGATTACGGATTCCGGCGATCGCGTGCTCACGGCGGGTGCACAGTTGCATGAAGGCGATGAGTTGCGGACGTCGGGTGCGTCGCACGCTGTTCTGCGGCTGGCCGATGGGTCGACGGTGGAGTTGAACGAGCGCAGCGAGGTAGGCATCGGCGCGCGTGGGCACAACGTGACGGTTGATCTCGATCATGGCGCGGTGATTGTGAAAGCTGCGCATCGCAGTTCGGGACACCTCTACCTGAAGACGGACGACTGCCGCGTTGCGGTGACGGGCACGGTTTTCACAGTAGACTCCGGCATCAAGGGCTCGCGGGTGGGTGTTCTCCAGGGATCGGTCGATGTGTCGCATGCCGGCGTACAGTCGACGATTCATGCGGGAGACGAATTCACGACCAGCCAGAACCTTGCGCCAGAGCCGGTGAGCGAGCAGGTTGCATGGAGTCCGAATCGCGATCAGTATATTGAATTGCTGGCGCAGTTTTCTGTGCTGCAGCACAAGATCGAGCAGATTCCGCTGCCGCAGCCGCGTTATGCGAGCGACCTGATGGGCCGCATGCCGGCGGATACGCAGCTTTATGTCAGTGTCCCGAACCTGGGTGATTTTGCAGTGCAGGCGAAGGCGATCTTTGAGGATCAGCTGAAGCAGAGTCCGGTGCTGCAGCAGTGGTGGAGCAGCGGCAAGGACAACAAGACGGCGGAGCTGGACGAGTTGGTAAACAAACTGCACGATCTGAGCCAATATGTTGGCGACGAGATGGTGATCGTGGCGCTGAATCAGCAGCCAGGCCCGGGGTTCGCGGTGGTAGCCGATGTCGAGCGGAGCGGGTTGGCAGATCTGCTGAAACAGCAGTTTGCTTCGGGATCGCATGTTGGCCTGACGGTGATGGATGAGGCGGCACTGCGAGGCGCTTCCGGCAACGCAGACGGCAAAGGGGCCTACGCGCTGGTACGGGAGAAAGAGGTGGTCTTCTCGAACAATGTCGCCACGTTGAAAACCATTGACGCGCAACTGAACGCCGGAGCGAGCGGATTCTCGACAACGGAATTCGGACAGCAGATCACTGCCGCGTATACGCGCGGAGCCGGCATCATCCTGGCGGCTGATCTGCACACGATGATCGCGGGGATGGCGGCCCACGGGCAGAATAACGGCAGGAGGGATGCAATGCTCGATCAGTCGGGGATCGGCGGAGTGCGCTACCTGATTGCTGAGCATCGTGAAGTGAACGGGGCTACGGAGAATCATCTCAATCTGCAGTTTGCCGGCAATCGTCAGCGTGTGGCATCGTGGCTGGGAAGCCCGGCGGCGGTGGGCTCGCTCGATTTTGTTTCGCCCAATGCGGCGCTGGTTGTTGCCGGAGTCTCGAAGGATCCGACGTCGATTGTCGATGACATGGTGGCGATGATGTCGACCGAGAAGAACGGCGCGGACGAATTCGACAAGGCGCAAACCGAGCTGGGCATTGATATCCGCAACGATCTAGCGGGCAACCTGGGCGGGGAGTTCCTGTTTGCGCTGGATGGGCCGGTGCTTCCGACGCCATCGTGGAAGGCCGTGATTGAGGTGCGTGATTCCGGCCAGTTCGAGACGACGCTGGAGCGGCTGGCGCAGGCGATCAACAATCATGCGCAAGGGAAGGATGCGCATGGAATTACGATTGATACGGTCCAGGCGGGTGCGCAAACGTTCCATGCGGTGCATGATTCGGTGAGCGGAGCAGAAGTTGCGGAGTACACCTTTGCAAACGGGTACATGATAGTTGCGCCGACGCGGGCACTGCTGATGGATGCGCTGCACGATAGGGAGTCCGGAGACTCGCTGGGGCGTTCGGCGAGCTTCAAAGGATTGCTTCCGGTGGATCAGAACGAGAATTACTCGGCGGTTGCCTATCAGAACCTGGGTCCGGTGCTCACGCCGCTGCTGTCGCAGATGAGTGGTGACTCGGCGGACGCACTCAGGAAGCTGGCATCGGATGCGCATCCCACGGCGATCTGCGCGTGGGGGAAGGATTCGCGGATTGAGGCGGCGAGCAACAGCAATCTATTCGGGTTTGATTTCCTTACCCTGGGCAGGCTGCTGAGTCTCGAGAAGAAACAAGGTCCGGTGAATCCGGAACAAATGTAGCAGGTAGTACGTAAGAGAACTCATGGGCGTGATCGAACTTGATCGACTGGAGGTGCGGCTCGGCGGCCGCACCGTCCTCAAAGGACTGACGGGAGAGTTGCGCGGTCACGCCATCGGTCTGCTAGGGCCGAATGGTGCGGGGAAGTCGACGCTCATCAACACCCTGCTTGGATTTCACGAGCCGGCTGGCGGGACCGCCCGGGTGCTGGGCCTGGATGTGCGTGCCGACCGAATGCCGATTCGGCAGAGCGTTGGTTACATGCCGGAGAACGATTCGTTCATCGGCAACATGAGCGGCGTGCGGTTTGTGCGCTACATGGCAGAGCTTGCCGGACTGCCGCCCGAGGAAGCGCTGGAGCGCGCCCACGAAGCGCTGTTTTATGTGGGGCTGGGCGAGGTGCGCTATCGCAGGATCAATACCTACTCGCTGGGGATGAAACAGCTGATCAAGCTGGCGCAGGGGCTGGCGCACGGTCCGAAGCTTCTGATCCTGGATGAGCCGACGAACGGCCTCGATCCCACGGCGCGCCAGCGCATGATCCAACTCATCAAGGACATTCGCAAACAGGGCGGGACACATCTGCTGATTTCGTCGCATCTGCTGCGCGATATCGATGAGACCTGCGACGAGGTGTTGATCCTGAACAAGGGAAACATCGCCGCGATCTCGAATATCGAAGAGGAACGGCGGTCGCATCGTAATTTTATCGAACTGGAAATGGTGGGCAGCACCGAGGGGTTCGCGGAGAAGATGCGGGCGCTGGGATGCGAGTGCGCGTGCTTTGCCGGTGGCCGTGTGAAGCTGGTGATGCCGGATGTTCTGAGCGCACGGGATCTTTATGCGGCAGCGGCGGAATCGGGCGCGCAGGTCAGGCGGATTCAGCAGCGGCGCGATTCGCTCGAGGACATATTCCTGCGGGCGATGGAGTACGAAGGAGGACGGGTAGACCATGTCAGTGTTCCTGCATGATTACCGGCCGTACTCCGGCCGTACGACACCGCTGTGGACGCGGCCGCTGGTGTTGGCGCGCTATGGGCTCGCGGAGGCGTGGTCGTCGAAGATCACGATCGGGCTGTTTGTGCTTTCGCTTCTGCCCTGCCTGGTGGACCTGGTGATTATTTATGTCGCGGATAATCCCATGGCACGGGCGTTGATCATGCGTGGGGCACCGGCGCTTGACATCGATCGGAGCTTCTTTTTGCACGTTCTGGAGACGCAGTGCTGGTTTGCGCTGGTGCTTGCGGCATGGATCGCGCCGCGACTGGTGTCGTTTGACCTGGGTGATAACGCGATGCCGATTCTGCTGAGCCATCCCATTTCGCGCTTCGGATATTTGCTGGGCAAATTTGTTGTGCTGGTCCTTTCGCTCTCCTACGTCACGTGGATTCCGTGCCTGGCGCTGTTTGTCTACCAGTGCTACGCTTCGCCCCAGCCATGGGGGATGGGCAACCTATCCCTTGCCCTGGGTATTTTTGCCGGGGCGACAGTGTGGATCGTGCTGCTTGCGATGTTGGGGCTTGCGGTCTCGGCGTGGGTGAAGTGGCGGGTGATTGCAACGGGGGCGATATTCGCAGTGGTGTTTGTACCGGCGGGTGTGGGCGGCATCGCCATGGCAATTCTGCGGACGAAGTGGGGACTGCTGCTGAATCTGCCGGTGGTGATGACAGAACTGTGGCAGCGGATGCTGGATGCGCCGAATCGTATAAACCCGCGAATTATCCTGCCCACGTTTCCGATGGTGGTGGTGCTGGTAATTGCGTGCCTGCTGTGCGGAGTGGTGCTCAATGCGCGGATTCGTGCGCGCGAGGTGGTGCGCGGATGAGCACGGTAAACGACACAATCCGGTTCGAGAATGTCTCGAAGTTTTATGGCGAGGTGCTTGGGGTCAATCGCATCACGCTGACGATGTCGCCGGGAATAACGACGCTGGTGGGGCCGAACGGGTCGGGCAAGACGACGCTGATGAACCTGATGACGGGGCTGGTGCAGCCTTCGCGTGGATCTATTTCGGTGTTGGGACTGGAGCCCGGAAATGCGACGGCGTTTTTCTGCAACGTGGGGTATTGCGCGCAGTTCGACTCGTTTCCGCGCGGGCTGACGGGGTTCCAATTCGTGTTCGACAGCCTGATGCTTTTCGGGATGAGCGAAGAAGATGCTCATCACCTGGCGGCAGAGTCGCTGGAGCGCGTTCAACTGGATGGGGAAGCGGCGCAACGGAAGATTGCCGGATACAGCAAGGGAATGCGGCAGAAGATCCGGCTGGCACAGGCGGTCGCGCATCATCCGCGGGTGCTGGTGCTGGACGAACCGCTGAACGGGCTGGATCCGATGGCGCGGGCGGAATCGCTGGCGCTTTTTCAGGAACTCGGCCGTCAGGGAATGCATGTGGTGATTTCGAGTCACATTCTCGACGAGGTGGACCGGATCTCCGACCGGGTGGTGCTGATCACGGGCGGATACCTGATTGCACAGGGGAACATTCACGAGGTGCGGCAGGAGGTGCGCGACAAGCCGATGCAAGTGTTGATTCGCTGTGACAGCCCGGAGTTGCTGGCTTCGAAGATGTTTGCGCTGAACCACTGCGTGGAGGCGCGGCTGCATGCGGATGGGGGCGGGGTCTTTCTGCGGACCGGGGATATCGACGAGTTTTACCGGCTGCTGAATGAGATTGCCGCGGAGGGTCTGGTCAAGATTGAAGCAGTTGCACCGGCCGATGACAACGCGAACGCGATCTACCAGTACCTGATCGGTTCAGACGGGGGCACCGTATGAATCAATCGTTGGCAAGCTTGATCGGCAATCTGCGGCAGCAGCCATGGTCGCTGTGGTGGATCCAGGCGCGGCGTCTGACTCGTATTGAGATCAGACGCAACCTGTTCACTCGGCGGGCCTGGTGGATTTACTTTCTGGCGTTCATTCCGATGGTGATCATCCTCATCCACCTGCTGATCGACACGCATTCGGGTTCCGGGTTGAGCGACGATACCGAAGTCCTTGCGGGTGTGGTGCAGCTCTACTACGTGAGGCTGGGAATCTTCTTCGGATGCCTGGGAATCTTCTCGCGGCTTATCCGCGGGGAGATGATTGAGCGCAGCCTGCATTATTACCTGCTGTCGCCGGTGCGGCGCGAAGTGATTCTGCTCTCGAAGTTTTTCGCGGGAGCAGTGAGTGCGGTGGTGCTGTTCGGCGGGGCTGTGATTGCCGATTTCCTGTTGATGTATTCCGGATATGGCGCGGCGGGGCAGGACTACATGTGGCACGGGCCCGGTCTTGGACAGCTTGAAGCGTACCTGCTGATCGTGGTGCTGGCGAGCCTGGGGTACGGATCAATTTTCCTGCTGCTGAGCCTGATGTTTCGCAATCCTATGCCCGGAGCCATGCTGCTGCTGGGATGGGAGGCCATCAATCCGGTGATGCCGTCGCTGCTGCAGAAGTTCAGCGTGGCGTCGTACCTTCGGCACCTCATGCCAGTAAGCGTTCCGGCCGAAGGAGTTTTTGCGCTGCTGACCGTCGAGACGGAACCAGTATCGGCCTGGATTGCGGTGCTTGGGCTGCTGGCGCTGATTGCCGCCGTTCTGGTTTATTCCTGCGTTCGAATTCGCCGGCTGGAGATTCGATACACGACGGATTGACGGTGCGAATTCAGAGCGAGGCGAGATTTTCTGAAAGCGCTTCTCGCTGTTTTATCTGCTGCCATAGAGATCAACCTGGGCGCGGAGTCCGCATTTCTTCATGACATGGAAGCTGCGAGCGCCTTGACGCCGCGCAGGTCGATCTTGCCTGTGCCGAGCATGGGCAGCGCGTCGACGTGGAAGAACTGGTTGGGCCGCGGCTTCCAGAGCGCGGGCAGATCGCATTGCGCGAGCTTCTCGAGCACGGGTGCCAGCTTTTCAGTCGAGAGCGTGGAGATGACGACGATGCGCTCGCCCTTCTTTTCATCGGGCAGCGCGGTGACGGCGAAGACCTGCTCGGTGACTCCGGCCAGCTCGTGCAGCTTGTCTTCGATGCGGATGTGCGGCACCATCTCGCCGCCGATCTTGCTGAAGCGCGAGAGGCGATCGGTGATGGTGAGGAATCCGTCCTCTTCCATCAGTGGCGACGTCGCCGGTGGTGTACCAGCCGTCGTGCAGGACTTCGGCGGTTTTCTCGGGCTTGCCCAGATAGCCCTTCATCACGTTGGGGCCTTTGACGAGCAGCATGCCGGGAGTGCCGGGAGCGACGGGCTGGCCGGTATCGAGATCGACGACTTTGACGGTGACGCCGGGCAGCGGGTGCCCGATTTTGCCGCGGCGTGCCGCCGACCTGGCGGAATCCCGGAGCGCGGAAGTCGCGGCCATTCACGGTGACGACCGGCGAACACTCGGTGCAGCCGTAGCCCTCGAGCGGACGAATGCCGAAGGTGTCTTCGAAGGCGAGGGCGACGCGCTCGGGCAGCTTCTCCGCGCCGACGAGGACGTATTGCAGGCTAGCCGAAGCTTTCAGGCGAGCAGCGGCGCATGTAGGCCTGCAGAAATGTTGGCGTCGCGATGAGAAACGTGACTCGATACTTCTCGACCAGCTCGCCGATGACCTTGGCGTCGAGCGGATTGGGATGATAGACGACGCCGACGCCGTTGACGGCGGGCATCCAGAGAGCGGCCATGAATCCGAAGGAGTGAAAGAAGGGCAGGATGCCGAGAATCTTGTCGCGGCCGCCGAGCATGAAGACCTGCGAGACCTGCTGGATGTTGGAGCCGATGTTGAAGTGCGTGAGCATCACGCCCTTGGGATCGCCGGTGCTGCCGCTGGAGAAGATGACGGTGGCGAGATCGTCGACGGTGCGTTTGCGGCCGGGGTTGGCGCCGATGGTGCGGCTTGCGCAAGCAGAGGCTGCGGCATGAGGCAGCGCAAGCAGGAGAGCGAGCGAGTTTTTCAGTTGCAGCGCGGGGACTGCAGTGCATCTTCGAGGAACAGGGTGTGGCCGGGAATCTCGAGTTTGGGGAAGCGCTCGACGAAGGCCTTCGAGGTGATGACGACGTCGACGTCGCACTGCTTGGCGCAGGAGGCGATGACTTCGCTGGACGCGGTGTAGTTGAGATTGACGGGGACGCGGCCGAGCATGGTGAGCGCGTAGTTGGTGAGCGCGCCGCCGACAGACGGCGGCAGGAGCAGGCCGATCATTTGCTGTTCGCCGACTGGCGGCGCGAAGGCGGCGTGCGATGTAGATGGTCTTGGACGAGCGCCGAGCCGAAGGTGACCTTCGGCGTTTTGCCGTCGGCCATCATGAAGCGCAGCGGGAAGCGGCGGGCGGTGCGGACGAAGGCGCGATCGAGGGTGTTCATGCGCGCGCTTGCGCTGCTGGAATGCTTCGGCCTGCAGTTCCTGCACGGCAGTGCGGACTTCGATGGCCGTGGATGTTGGCGGCATGGGCGTGCCGAAGCTGACCGTGACGGGGTAGGGAATGCGGCGCGGCATCTTCCAGAGGAAACGGCCGCGCTCGAAGCTGAAGATGCTGCCCCACACGCCGTCGAGATTGACGGGGATGATGGGGACGTCGACGCCCTTCATGATGCGCTCGAGGCCGCGGCGGAAGGGAAGCATCTGGCCGGTGCGCGTGATCTGGCCTTCGGCGAAGATGCAGACGATCTCGTCGCTGCGCAGCGCGTCGCTGGCGATGTGCAGCGAGCGGATCATCTCGCGCGGACGCTGCTCGCTGGAGATGGGGATGGCCTTCATCATTTTGGCGAAGGGCTTGATGATGCGGTTGTCGTAGATGCCCTGGTACATGAGGAAGCGAATGGGCCGGTCGGTCGACGCGATGAGCAGCGCCACATCGACGAACGACATGTGGTTGCAGACCAGCAGCGCGCCGGTCTTCTCGGGGAAGTTGTCGCGGCCGATCACTTTGACGCGATAGATGGTGTGCGTGACGAAGAAAGAGGATCGAGGCGGCCGAACCACTCCGGCAGCAGGATGAGAACGTAGACGGTGCCGGCGGCGGTGATGACGGAGGCGGCGAGGATGACGCCGCGCGGATCGAGGTGAATGAACTTGGTGAAGACGAAGTAGACGCCGGAGGAGAGCGCGATTCCGACGAACGAGAGCAGGTTGGCAGCGGCGATGATGCCGCCCTTGTCCTTTTCCGCCGGCCGGTGCTGGATGAGCGCGTTGACCGGGACGGCGAAGAAGCCGGCCCAGAAGCCGAGCATGGCCGAGCAGGACTGCCGAACCCACGATTCCGTGCGTGCGTCAATCGCCGAGAACGATGCCGGTGCAGGTCATGCCGATGGAGCCGAGCGGGATGAGGCCGTACTCGATCTTGTTGCCGCTGAGCACGCCGGCGATCATGCTGCCGATGCCGATGCCGACGGCGAGTGCTGGCGTTCAGGTAGCCGGTTTTGGTCTGGCCGATGTGCAGCACGTCGGGCCCGTAGACGACGATGGTGGAGAAGAGCAGCGAGCCGAGAAACCAGAAGTAGGTGTTGCCGAGAACAGCGAGAAAGAGCGGCTGGTCGTGGCGCATCAGCTTGATCTGCTGCCAGAGGTCGCCGACGATGTTGAAGCGAAACTTCTTTTCCGGCGCAGCGGCGGGAACGTGGTCGATGCCGAAGCTGGTGGCGAGTCCGATCAGCGGCGAGAGCCAGCAGCGCGTAGCCGGCGTAGACTTCGTGACCGCGGAAATGCTCGGCCATCGCGGCGCCGGTGACGGTGCCGACGATGATGGCGAGAAACGTGCCCAGCTCGATGACGCCGTTGCCCCAGGACAGGCGCTTTGCGGGCAGCAGCTCCGGCAGCAGGCCGTATTTCGACGGGCCGAAGAGCGCGGCCTGCGTGGCGACAAGGCCGAGCGCGACGAGCGATGAGCGTGGCGGCGTGCATGCCAACCGACGGTCGCGACAGGTCATGGAGCCGATCTCCATGACCTTTGGTCCAGATGGTGACCTGGCGCTTGCTGAAGCGATCGGCCAGCCAGCCGCCCGTCATGCTGAAGAGCACGAAGGGCATGGAGAAGAGGAAGGTGACGACGGAGACGAAGGTCTCGCGCTCATCCTTGCGCCAAGCCCATGCCGACGATCATCGAGAGCAGCAGGTTGCGCAGGATGTTGTCGCTGAATGCGCCCTGGAACTGGGTGGCAATCAGCGCCCAGAAGCCGCGCTCGCTGCGCGGAGCGTCAGGTGCGACGGGTGCCTGGGAAGCCTCGGGGTCTGCTGGGGACATGGTTGTTCTCGGTTGAGTAGGGATGATTATAGTAGGGCGCTGCCCGGTCTTTGCATCAGACGAAGGGTGTAACAGGGTAAACCGGCGAAGCGGAGCGATGCAAAATCTGGCTGGAAAGCAGCGAACCGCCCCAAACGCAGGGCGGTCCGGCGGGATCGGAACTCAATTCATTGCTAGAACGGTATATCGTCGTCGGAGATTTCGGCGGCCTGGCTGATATCGTCGTGTGCGGCGGGCTGACGCTGATCGATGCTGCTGACATTGCCGGATTGGCGGCTGTACGCGCCTGCGCTCGATCCGCCTTCATCGCGGCCGGAGAGCAGTGAAAGGTCGTTTACGATAATCTCGGTGCGGTATTTCTTCACACCGGTTTCCTTGTCGTCCCAGCTGCGTGTCTGGATCTTGCCTTCGACGTAGAGCTTGGAGCCTTTTTTCACGTAGTCGCGCACAATTTCTGCCAGCCGGGTGAAGGCGACGAGGTTGTGCCACTCGGTGCGGTCCTGCCAGTTGCCTTGCGCATCTTTCTGGCGGTCGCTGGTGGCGAGAGTAAAGTTCGCAACCATTGTGCCGCCGCCGGTCGAACGGATCTCGGGATCCTTGCCTACATTGCCAAGAAGAATGACTTTATTTACCGACTTTGCCATACGCTTGCTCCTTCCTCTTGTTGTTCACTGCCAATTCTTCATGTCCTGTGCCTAAATCTCATGTCCGGCACGGGCAATATTTCATGTCTTGCCAAAATCTCGTGTCCCTGCTCTTCTAAGTCTCGGTGACACAGGAGTTTGTGGCTAAACTGGTCAGGAACAGTTTATCCTTTCCGCTCAGATCGCTGATGAAAAGTATAGGTGATCGGCCCGAACCCGGTAAAACGAGTTGTTAGCGATCTGAGAACGGAGATCCGGACTAGATCCGGGCCTCCAACGTCAAAGCGGTCCGAAAGGCAGAGGCAGATCATCCGATTCGTTTGTGAGGAGCTGACTCTCTCGGGTTGAAGCAAGGGCCCAGCGTACCTCGCATTCCAGGGCAGCGGCGCGATCGGTGAAAATGGGAGTTCCACTGAACGGCCTTGGTTCGCCTTGAATGTGATCCGGTACCCTGCAGGTCCAGCTGATCATCGGTCTTGATCGGGACAAAACGCATTTTCTTCCGCTCGACGGCCTCCGCGATCGCCTCTGCATCGATAAAGTCGTTCTTGTTCGACTTCACGAATGGCTTTACAAACTGAGCTGGGATAAGCCGGACATCATGACCTTGCTTGCGCAGCGCGCGTCCGAGAAAGTGAGCCCCAGAGCAGGCCTCAAGTCCGATCAGAGATGCCGGGACGTTCGCGGTATAGGCCAGAAGCTGCTTCCGGTTGAACTTCTTCCGCACATGCACCTTGCCGGCAGCGCCGAGTGCTACGAGATGAAAGGTTGTCTTGCCTAGATCGATGCCAACCGAATGAATTTGCATGTCGATGATCCTCCTTCGTAAATGCTGCCACCTCGATCATCCGCTTACGCGGGTGAATCAAGCGGCGGACCATCTCATTAGCCGACATTTGAGGAGTAATCAACATCGCCGAATGCCGTGGAGACGATGAACTCGTTGAGAACCGACGCCAGGGCCCAACACGATGAACAAAGGAAAGCGCGTTTCAACGTAGAGTCCCGGATTAGAAGCATGCTTAAGAGCGGTTATGCGGATAGCCGATAGACGGCTGTTGAGCTTTCGTATGGTTAACTGATTAGTGGGGAACAACAGAGTGATTGACTGCAGAGCCGCGACGAAGAGCTATGCCTCTCGACCTGTTCTCCGAGGCATAGACCTCGTTGTAGAACCTAGCATTTGTGCCTTATTAGGGGCTAACGGCGCTGGCAAGTCCACGCTGCTACGCTTGCTCTCAGGATTAGAGGAGCCAGACAGTGGTTCCGTGTTCATCGGTGGACTGGGTTTCCGGGATCATGCAGTTGAAATCCGGCGGAATCTAGGTGTACTCCCTGAGGCGCTTGGGCTGTTCGAGTCTCTGACCATCATCGAGAACCTGATGGCAATTGGACCCATTTACGGACTCACGAAAGGCGAAACAAAAGCACGAACGACGAACCTACTAGAATTACTCGATCTTACGCAATGGCGCCACACCGTTGCACGCGATTGTTCGTTCGGCATGCGGAAGAAGACCGCCTTGGCCATGGCCCTCCTGCACAAGCCGAGGGTTCTGCTGCTGGATGAGCCGTTTGAAGGTATTGATCCCGCATCGTCCGCGGTCATTGAGATGCTGCTTGGCCAACTCTCCAGCGATGGCGCTACGATCTTGCTCACCTCTCACATTCTGTCGATCGTGCAGAAGATAGCCACCCGCGTAGTCATTCTTCACCAAGGTCGAGTTGAATCAGATTTCAGCCCGTCCACGACAGAAGACGGAGTTGAGGACGTGTATTTCGGCATTGTCGGGAAACCACAGCCGGAGGTACCGGATTGGCTCAGTTCCTAGCCCTTCTGTTGTTGTTGAAGAAACTGATGTTGAAGGAACTGAGCAGCTTTTCCTCCGTGCGTTTCAACAACTTCCTGTTCTCCATCCTTTTTATTATGTCCGCGGGTTTAGAAAGCGGGGCACCGAAAGTAGCATTCTGGAGTACGCTCTTCTTTCAAATTGTCCTCCTTGCGCCTCTGCTTGTTACTTTTTCCGTAGATACAAAGCATAGGTTGCCCCGGGAGCGAGTCGCTACTTGGCCGCTGACACGTACACAAAGACTCTTGCTCAGTTCCGTAAGTTTTGCGTTGAATCCATTATTTATAGTGTTGTTTTTTGGCTACCTGTTCTGGATGGGCCTAGCCGCGGGTCTCTTTTTTGTTCTACTGGCACTAATCGTCCATGGGACGGTATACGCCGTTGGCCGTCTCCCGTTCGAGCTAAGGACGCCTGCAGGTCTCAACATCTCAAGGACGCCCTTGAAGGTCGGCGGAATCGCGCAAGAAATGTGGCGGGAGCTGCAGGGAACCCTAGACTTTTGGACCGCGCTGCTTATAGCTGTTAGCGGAACCCTTTATCGACTGTTCGGGCGGGCACCAGAGCCCGAAGCATTTCCGATGCTGTCGTTATTCGTGGGTATTGCAATGAGCACGATTGGGCAACGCATGCTCCGTCTGGATGAGGGGCGAGCATTGCTGCGCTATCGTCTCCTACCGATAGCAGGGTGGAAGCTGCTCGTCACGCAGGACATGACTTTCCTGATCCCGCTTGCCGTCATGGTTTCACTCCTAAGTCTACGAACAGGCATTGCATTTGGATTGGTCGCTATCGCGGTCGGGCGATACCCGTCTCTGAGGCAGCGGGCGAACCAGCGTAGATGGCGTTTCGTCGGAGGAGATCCACGTTTCGGGGTAGCACAGGTTCTCTTGGGTGGATTAGCTGGAATCGGAGCGGCAAGGATGGGACTCTGGGTCTTGGCCGTTGCCTCCGCCCTCTACCTGGTTTCCGTATTCTGGGGCGAGTTGCTCTGGAGACGCTCCTTGACTGCTTAGTCGAAAAACACGTCTCTGGTAGAGCTGCCCAAGCAGCGACGTCGGACGACAATAGGAATGGTAAGGGAAGCCGGCCTCTGTTTACCCGTCGTCGGCGCTGTGGAATCTCGGCTGTGCTTACACGCCACAAGCGATTCGAGAACTCAACCGCCAGGATAAGTCCCCGAACGCCCCAGTGTTCCCTGATTTCCAGCGGGGGGATTTTCCACGTGGACGAAAAGTTGGCTTGTCGTCAACTTGACCGTGGGGATTGGATCTTTCCGTCGGGTTCGGGCAAATCTCCGCGAAGCCGGTTTTACGGCCAGATGGATTGGATTTGTAAATACTGGGGACATTCCGGTAGCGATCTGCGCAAATCGTGAAATGGTGGCGAGGCGTCGCAGAGGCTGCATGAAATACAAACGGCAGCCTCCAGGCAGACGCTGAATTCGCTACATCTGACGCGCTCATGTCAGCGTGCAATTACAGGACGATACTCGTTCAATCCGACCGATCAAGAGGGTAAGCTGAATATCAATTGGCGGCGCAGATTGCGACAGGCGATCACCTCTGCCAAGCGCGACGAGACGGACAGACATAGGGAAGATAGCCGCAGGTCCGAGAACTGGACCCGCGACAAATCACGTCTTGGACTTAACCACTCGTTCAAATACTGCCGGGTTACAACCGCACGATTTCAACGCGGCGGTTTTGCGCTTTTCCCTCGAGGGTATTATTCGCGTTGATGGGCTTGGTGGAACCAAAGCCGTTTGTCGTGAGCCGGGAGGGGTCCAGATGGAACTGCTCAACGAGCACCGACTTCACCGACTCAGCGCGCCGTTTAGAGAGGTCCATGTTGTGTTGCGGATTACCCGTGGAGTCCGTGTGGCCGTCGATCTCAACCTTCAGGTCGATGTTCGCCTGCAGGCCCCGCGCGATGGACTGGATCACCGAAGAGGACTCTGGCTTGATGTGATCGCTGTCGGTGTCGAACAAGATGCCGTGAGTTACGTACCGGCCCGTTGATTCGATCATCTTCCCGAAATCGGGCGTGGACTCTCCGATGCGAATGTTTCGGAAGCCAACATAGGCCGTGCCGTTAGCGTTTCCTACCGTCACAATGGGGGCGTTCATCGGCGGAAGGTTGATCTGGTTCGCGTCAACAGCGCGTTTGCCGTTGGCGTAGACGCGGAAGCGCCCGTTCTGGCACCAGACCTGAAGCTTGACTGGCTGACTGAAATCTTCGGGAAATTGATCGTCGATCAGGGAGTTGAATTCCTGTCCATCCCTGGCCCTGACCGAAAGATTCAGGTCCGTGTAGTTTCGGCGGGTAAATATCTCCAACACAGCATCGCCCTTCTTATCGGCGAATTCCCACTTAACGAATTCCCAATGTTCGCTGAAGAGAACGTCGCCTTCGAGTGTGAAGTTGGAAGGCACCTCGGAAAGGTTAGGCGTCAGGGCAACGGAGTCCCCGTGGACCGTTAGCTGGCGGATGCCTCCGCCCTCGCGCAACTCGGCCGTGCCACCGCGCACCTTCCAGTGGGGCGGAGCCTCGTCGCCGGCCATGTCAGAGAAGTCATCCAGGAAAATGACCTTGTCGCCGGGAATAAACTCGGCCTTGAGTGTGGTCAGGTCGGGCTGCCCCGATGTGCCCTGGTCGGCAGGATATGCAGATGCCAAAGACCCAGCAGACGAGCCGGGTTGCGGTGACGGCGATGGGCTCGCGGCCGGTGCTGCGGCTGAGCTGCCAACTCCGGGTGATGTGCCGGGCGTTATCGCATGGTCGCCCACCTGGAACCCTGCGCCTGAAACGACGTTGCAGACTGCGGAGACATCGTCAACGTCAGTGGCCTGAAGGATTCCGATGCTGGAGGTGAGCCGGCGGATGACCCGGCCCGAAGCAGGATCCTTGATCTCCCTGCCTACACGTACAACCGAAAGTTGATCGCCTGCCTTGATGCCGGCCCTGCCGCCGGCGTTCAACACGATCTGGCCACCATCGATCGAAGCAATCAGTGCATCCACATTGACGGTGTGGACCGGCAGCGTGGCAGCGCTGGTAATCAGTTCGGCAGTCAACCTGGTTCACAGTGAGTGGAACGCTCGCGGTAGCCGTGATGTAGTCGGTGGCATCTGTCGGAGTGAATATTACGGAAAGTGTTCTCGATCCTGCACCGAGCACGGTTCCACTGGCCGGAGTGTACGCAAAGGTTCCCGGCACATTCGCAGTTGCATTCAGCTGCGCGCTCCCGAGCGCAGTGCCATAAGTGATGGGCGCGGGTGCAGCCCATGTGATGACCGGCGTCCCCTGAGCGATGACAAGGTTGACCGCGATTTGTGCGGGCGAACCTGTAGCTCCCGGCGCAGTGACGGTGATGGTGTCGGTATAGGTGCCGATCGACATTCCCGCCGTATTCACCGAGGCGTTGATTGTGAACGGCGCGGTGCCGCTCGTCGAGTCGAGGTTGAGCCACGATTGTGTCTTGGCCGCGGTCCAGGCGAGTGTGCCCATGCCGGTGTTAGCGACGGAAATCGCCTGCGCTGCGGAGTTGGGGCTGCCAAGGGTCGCGGTGAACGTTAGGGAAGATGGGATGACTGACAACACTGGAGCCGTCGCGCATACGCCGGCTGAGCCTGCGCTATAGATTCCCTGGACTTCTGTCGCGGTAAGCGCGCGGTTGTAGATCTGCGCCTCATCGACGAGGCCGTTGAAATAAAACTCCGGCGTTCCCCATCCCTGGATGAAGTGCATGCCGATCTCCAGCGGCGAACTTGGATCGTCGATCGTACCGAGACCTGAGCCGTCCGCGGAATTCTGCAGCACGCCGTCGACATAGGTATTCACGTTGCCGGGTGTTCGATCAAGCACTCCGGTGACCAGATGCCAGTTGCCGTCGCGAAGGTTAGTGGTTCCGATGACATCTATTTCCGTTGCGCCAGATGTACTTTCACGGACCGAGAATACTGCCTGTCCAGTGGCCGAGAGCGACAGCTCATACAATGCGCTATTCTGCATCTCGCAATCCCAGCCGCAGGAATAACGCGACAAAATCGTCTGCGCATTGGCTCCGGAGTAGGAAGACTGTACCCACGCGGATACGGTCCAGCTTTGGTTGCCGACGTTTAATGTACCGTCGGGATTTGGCTTCTCTGCAAATCCGCTCGTACCGTCGAAGTTGAATGCCTGGCCGATGACACCGGCTGCGTAGCTCGATTCAGCCGGCGTGACTGTAACGTCGTTAGCTCCCGCGCTATCGTTCCCATTGCCATCGGCCTTCCACCAGCCAACAAGTCCAGATGGCTTGGAGAGGCACTGCGTCTGCGCTGTAGTGGTGAACGTGAGATCGGATCCGTATGCGGTGCCCACGGAGTTGGTTGCATAGGCCCTGACGTGATAGCCGAGGCCTGCCACGAGTCCGGTAATCGAACTGGTGAACGTGCCCGTGCCTGCACCGTCATTGGTGCAACTGTTCACTATGGTCGGATTAGCAGACGCGCTCCAGCAAACACCGCGCACTGTCACGGTCGTGCCGCCATCCGTGTCGACGTTGCCGCCGCTGGACGCTGTTGTCGAGGTCACTGCGCTCACTGCAGTGGTTGTTACGGTGGGGATCGTGTTCAGTGGTGCTGCGAGCGCTTGGAACGTCACGTCGCTTCCGTAGCCGTTCCCGGCGGTGTTCGAGGCGTAGGCCCTGACGTGATACAGAGAGCCCGGAGTGAGCCCGGTGATTGGGGCCGTAAAAGCTCCCAGGCCGCTGCCGCTCGCGGCGCACGTGCCGGACAGGTCCGGATCGACCGATGTACCCCAGCACACGCCCCGACCCGTCACAGTCGCTCCGCCAGCGGCAGTGACATCGCCTCCGCCGGTCGCGCTGGTCTCTGTAATGGATGTGGGCGCAACAGTGGTCACCGTGGGCACGGCGACGGGATTCGAGAGGGCCAGAAAACTATAAGCCGCAATGTTGCTGATCAGGCTTTCCACTCCCGAGCCCTCGGTGGAAGTGGCCTCCTGACCGTCGGTGGCATAGGCGTAAAGAATGTGAAAGCCCGGCTGGAGCGTCGCGAGCGCACCGGAGAACGTGTCGCCGCTCTCGAATGTTGCTGTCTGCCACGGCCCTTGCCAGGTGTCCACCGCAAATACGAGATTGTCCGGCGTTGGGGCGGTGGGCCCGAAACTGCTTGAAGCCGAAAAAGTCAAAGTAGGCGACAAACCGGTGATATTGCCGGAAACCGGAGAAATGCTTGCCTGCAGCGGAATCTTTGACACATGCTGCTCGTTGACCGCCGTGACGTTGTTGCTCGTCCAATTGGACACGTAGACTGTCCCAGCGACAGGGTCGACAGCAACTGCATCGGGTTCTGTGCCCGCGCTGACTGTCGTAAAGGTGTTGGTCGCGCCGTCGATCACCATCATGTTGTTGGTGTTCCGATCAGCCACGTAGATCTTGTTCGTGTTCGGATTGACGGCTATGCCTGTGGCATTGTTGGCACTTGTGTCGGTGATCGTGGAAATCGTATTGCTCTTGGCGGCGTTAATCACCGTGATGGAGCCGCTGGTCGAATACCCCACGTAGACTCTGTTGGTGACAGGATTAACAGCGATCACGCTGGGCTGCTGCCCAGAGAGCAAGTCGAGCGAGGTGGCGCCCAGGACCGAACCGTCGATCACCGTCAGAGTGTCGCTGCCCTGATTGATCACATAGATAAAGTTGGTAACGGGATTGATAGCTACCGCCAGTGGGTTGTTGGCATCGGGATCGTTGATTGTAGCGACGGAGTTGGTCGCGCCATCGATGATCGTGATGTTGTTGCTGCTCCCATTGGCCACGAATACCTGGTTCGTGACCGGATTCACGGCGACGCTGTGGAGGAGGCCTTTGCTGGCGTTGCCGTCGGTGACCGTCGCCGGGACTGTATTCGTCGCGCCGTCAATCACCGTGACATTCGCGCTGTCCTCATTCGTCACGTAGATCGTATTGGTAACGGGGTTGACGCCCACCGCTGTGGGATTCTTGGCGTTAGGGTCCTTCACCGTCGCTGTAACCGTATTGCTTGCTCCGTCAATCACTGTGACACTATCGTCGCCACCATTGGTCACGTAGACCGTGTTGTTAAAGGGGTTGACGCCCACCGCTGTGGGGCCGGTCCCCGTGCCCACCGTGGCCGCAACCGAATTCGTCGACGCGTCGATCACCGTGACGTTATTGCTGTCTGTGTTCGCCACATAGATCTGGCCCGTAAGCGGGTTGGCGGCTATCTCGATGGGGTGCGTGGCCATCGAATCGGTCACTGTGGTTGCGGTATTTGTGGCGCCGTCGATCATCGCCACCTTGCCGGTAGAAAAGGCCGCCACGTAGATCTTGTTGGTGACGGGGTCGAGGGCCAGTGGACCAGGGGTAAACCCGACCGTAAGCGTAACGGTTTGGTTGGTCGCGCCGTCAATCACGGTGACATTGTTGCTGGCGCTTTGGCTGGTCACATAGATCTTGTTATCGATGGAATCGATGGCCATCTGGCGGGGATAGGAGCCGGGGCTAATCGATGTGACGAAGGAATTCTTTGAGCCGTCGAATACGGAGATGGTGCCGGAGTTGTTGTTCGTCACGTAGACCATGTTGGTGACCGGGTTCACTGCCAGGAGCCAGGGGTAAGACGCGGTTGGATCAGTCATCGTGGCCACAACCTGATTCGCCGCGCCGTTGATGACCGTGATGTTGTTGTTGTTGACCCTATTGGCGGCATAAACGGTATTGGTGACGGGATTGACCGCAAGGGCATAGGGGTACATGCCGTGGGGATCGTTGACCGTGGTGACGATCGCATTGGATGCGCCGTTGATCACCGTGACGTTGCCCGCACCCTCGCTCACATAGATTTGGTTGGTGACGGGGTTGACAACGATGGCAAAAACCGTGCTTTCGATGGTGATAGTGGTGGCAACGGTATTGGTCGCACCATTGACCACGTAGACGGTGTTGCCCATGGCCGAGTAAATCGTATTGGTGGCGGGATTGACCGCTAAGGCGGAACCTACGCCGACTTTGGTGATCACGCTCATGCTGCCGGTTTTGCTGTCAAAAACCGCGAGATCGGACGCGCCGGAAGCGGCCAGGTAAAACTTGTGAGTGACTGGGTTCACGGCCAGGGGTCCATTGGTTGAAGCGTACCCCGGGATGTAGCCCTGGGAAGCCAGGTTGCTCGCGCCATCAATCCAGATGTAACTGTTCGAGCCCCCACCGCCGACGAGAATTTGGTCTGTGCCGGGGTCGACAACCATACCGTTTGGAGATATCCCGCAGAAGCCGTTGCAGGGGTCGGCGATTGTGGTGGTAACCGTCTGAGCCTTAGCCGGGAGTGCCGCTAACAAGCCCATGAGCACAAGAATGCACCCCGCAACAAAACGCAGACTCCGATTCACGCATGGGAGTTCCGGATAGATAGGGAACCTGTAGGCTGGCAGGTCTTCGCGAAACCAGTGGTGCGCCGCACGCGAGAACGGGCCGATGCAGACAGAACGAATGGGAGAGTGAACGCGCTCGCGAAGGAAGGCCGCAGACAGCACGGAACAAGCAACAACGCAGATCGAGGGAAAGGAAAGACGGCGGAAGAATCCAAGGCGGGTCATGAGAGAAACTCCTTTTGGCAGCGACTTTTGCGCGGCACCAAAAGTTTTGGAGCCGGCACGGTCGCGAATTGCGCCGTACTGGCTGAAGCAAACAATGGCGCTCCACACCGGGCGATCTGCCTCATGCCGAAGCAAATGGACCTCTGTGGAGCACTGTTTCGCTTGACTGCTTCGGCGCCATCAGCGGTTGATTCTTGAACAGTGTGGTCGCAGATATATGCGTGGTAAACGTCTGGGTACCGTAAATGCATCGTCCTCTTTCCGAATGCGCTCACTGAGCGCAGCTAACAGCGGGCATGCTTATGCTGCGCCTGTAGAACTGTCCTGCATGCGCACCAATGCGCTACTGCGCCGCCCAATGGAAAGCGCAGCTCTGCATTGTGGATAGCGGTCGTAAATCCAATATGCATAAGCGGAATCGGGAGCAAAACCGGTTCATTTGTTTTTGGGGGGTGCTAAAGGCAAGTGCTACTTTGCGGACTCAGAGCGGCAGGCAGAGAGTCTGCCTTGGACTTGCTCGCGCAATTTGTGCATGTCAAAGACGCTGGTGGCGGGGTAATCGTCTCGCACCGCAGACGCCGTTGCCAAAGCCCGCCGATAATAGTCAATTCCAGCCGAGCAATGCCCGCGATCGATCCGTACCTGAAGGTCGCCATAGGATAACTCCCCCTGCGCCATGTTCACGCGTACGTCATCGTTGGTCGAATCCAACTTCAGCCCCTCGGCAAAGATCGATAACGCATCGCGAAGGCTCTCAGCGGATCGTTGTGGACTGACCGCAAGTTCCAGGGTGGGTGCAGCCGTCATCTCCAGCTTTCCAATTTCGACGCACGCCAGTTGATTTCGCGGGTCGGCAGCGGCCATGGCGCGCAGTAACTGCATTGCCCTGTCAAAGTCAGCTAAAGCTGCGTGCTCGTCGTGGAGTTCATGCTCCACCCAACCGGTCTCCGTATAAGCCCAGCTCGTCTCTAATCTGAAATGTGTGTTGTCCGGAGAGGACGCGAGCAACGTCTGGAAGATACGGAGTGCCGCGTGATGATGATCGAGCGCCGCCCGCATGTCCCCCAAAGCTTGGAAAGCTTCAGCAATATTGCGTTCTGTACGGGCCTGCAGCAGTCGGGTGTCCAAATTGGCAGGCGCGTGGCTCGCCGCGTCCAGCACTTCCTTCTAGGCCTTGAGGGCAGCAGCAGGATTGTGCTCGCCGTCCAAAGTGTTGGCTATTGATGTCAATGCACGCAAATGAAGGTCGTAGTCTTCCGGGTGGTGCGCGCCCATGCGATTCAATAGATCCGTGGCTTCGGCCCGCAGTGATTTCCATTCACTCATCTCGCCGCGTCGCGAGTGCACGTCTGCCGCTTCAAAATCCGTTTCGACAAGGGCCAGGGCGGCCTCTTCATCGCCACTTGAGCGCAGCAATATCTCCCGCAACAAGGTTCTAGCGTGCTCAAGATTCTGAATGCCGGCAGCGCAATCCTCAAGGCTGGAACTGGCGCCGGCTGCTTGGACCGTCCCGATTTTCATATAGGTGCGAGCTAATTCAAGCTTCAAATCGCGATTCTCCCCGCCCGCTGTCTCCAGCCCCCGCAGATATTGAAGGGACCGTTCGATCAGCATTTTGCGAGCGGCTGTAGAACCCGGCAACTCCGCCATCGAATCGTGAACGTCAAAGACCATCGCATGGGCGAACTGGCGGATCTGGTTGAAGCGTAATTCGGCCATTTGTTCAGCGCGCCACACTCGCCAAATTGCAAAGCCAGCCATCATCAAAAGCAACGCGCCCAATGCGACGAACCAGCGTCGGCGCACCACGAATTTGCGCAAGTCATAGAGTACTGAGCCGCGGGCGGCTTCAACCGGAAAGCCATCCAGGTGGCGCTGAACATCGGCGCGCAGTTCGTCAACGGTTCCATAGCGCTCTTCCGGTGACTTGCGCAGAGTTTTGCTGACAATATGATCCATGTCCCCGCGCAATTGTCGCGGCGCAACGCCTGCGATGGCTGTGTGTGCTGCTGCGCTTGGCTTGCACGGAGCATGATCGCAAATAGCCCGGCACAGTTCGAGCGGTGAACTGGTCGCCTCGCCATAAGGACTCTCTCCCGTCAGGAGTTCAAACAAGAGCACCCCGAGCGAATAGATGTCAGTAGTGGTGGTCAGGCGCGCACCGCGCACTTGCTCGGGGCTTGCATAGCCAGGTGTCAAAAGCACCATCGACATGGTTACATCGTTCGTGGCAGGACGGATGATACGGGCGAGCCCAAAATCGAGCAGCTTCGGCCGCCCGTCAGCGCCAACAAGAATGTTGGCCGGCTTGATATCCCCGTGGATCACGAGCTGGCGGTGCGCAGCGGCGACGGCTTCGCAAATGGTTAGGAATAGATCGAGACGCTCGCGCAGTCCCAGGCTATGGGAATTTGCATAAGCGCATACCGATTCGCCCGCCACATACTCCATTACGTAATAGGGCTGGCCCGTAGTCGTCGTACCGCCGTCTACAAGACGGGCGATGTATGGATGATCCAGGCCTGCCAGGACCTGGCGCTCATTCTGGAAGCGCGCAATGAGCCCGGGCGCGTGTGAAGTATCTTTAAGTATCTTGATCGCAACCTGATGACGATATGCTCCATCGTCGCGCTCGGCCAGGTAAGCGACTCCCATTCCTCCTTCACCCAGGCGGCGGAGAATCTTGTAAGGGCCGACACGCTCGGGCGTAGATCCGAAGCCGACCGAACTTAGCTCATCGAAGTCATCAATGAGGGAGTTCGCACCCTCCGTCAATGAAGCAGCCAAGTGGCTTTCTTTTCCGTGGTCAAAGAGTGCTTCGATCCTTTGTAGCAGATGTCGTCTTCCAACATTACTGAGCACTGCCGGCGCTGGAAGTTGCAACTGGGCAGCTTGTTCATCGAGAAAGTCGGGAGATTCGTCAAAGGTCGCCAGCAGAGTGCGAACTTCCCCAAGCGTTGCTTCCGAGTCGGTCTGTGACTGGAGAAAGGGCTCTCGGTCAGTTTCGGCCATATCTAGAGCGGTCGAAAACAGCTCCTTCGCGCGCGCCCATTCTTGTGGGTTCACTGTCGGTTCTTGCCTTCAAGTAGCCGCCTTCTGATCCATGTCTTGGCGACGATCCATTCCCGTTTCACAGTACTCTCCGAAACACCGGTGGCCTGGGATGTTTCCGGGATGCTGAGCCCGCTGAAGTAGCGCAACTCGACGATGCGACCCTGCATGGGGTCGAGCTTCTCCAACTCTTCGAGAGCTGCGTTGAGTTCGAGAATATCGACGTCCGGGGGAGAACCCACTGCGTCGGTATCGATCAAAGTGAAAGCGGGAATTCCGCCACCGCGTTTCGCGCTTTTTCGAGCTCGCGCGTAGTCAATCAAAATGGAACGCATGAGACGGGAGGCAAACGCGAAGAAGTGCGCGCGGTCCTTCCATGTTGAGTGCTGCGATTGGGCGAGACGTAGCCATGCCTCATGAACGACAGCCGTACACTGCAACGTTGAGGATTTTCTTTCACGACCACAGTGTCGGTGAGCGATACGCCGCAGTTCCGGGTATGCGACCTCCACCAGCCTGTTCAAGGCTGCTGGCTGCCCTGCTTCCAATTCGTGTAACAGCGCAGTGATATTGGACGGAGCTCCCGTAGGCAGCTCTGATGCAAGCCGTTCCATGGACTGGTACTCGTGAAAAGTGCCCCCAATATATCACGATGCAGTGCTAAACGGTTGGATCTCGCAGTGCAATGGTAATAGGCAATGATCAACGTCGAATCGGAATAGGCGGTATGCGTGATTTAGCTCACGTCCGGTCTGCCTGTTTCCACAAAAGCGGTCGCGAGCAACGCCGCACACTCCATAGAACGCTCTACTTGAGTTCCGTTTGGAAGATCCGTTTACGACCTGCTGAAGCGAACGATTTCACCGTACTATCTTCTTGTTGAGATTCAGGCCAAGATATTCGATGAGACCGGGTGTGATGAAGTCCGTCGTTCGCCAAGTCCCAACCCGGGGCCGAGATTCCCGGCCCCGGGTCGTCACCTGAAGCTCGCTTGCCGGCGAGAGATGTTCCTCTTCTATCTTTCCATTGGCGTGAGCAGGAAGCCGTGAGCTTCTCCTCCTGGATTTATGCCCAGGCCCGCAATCTGACCACGGTCATTAATGGATTCCGAGAACATCAGCGTCCAGCCCGAATCCTTGGGAATTCTAGAGTTGAGGTCGATCGCCTCTCGATTTTCCCAAAGATATGCGTGTGGCCCGTCTGCCCCCAGCGAAAATCCCACGATTTCACTCTGGTTGTTGATGGTATGACAGCAAGGAATCCCTGTCGCCAGCGCACCGGCCGGTTCACCAAGGTCCTTGATTCCTGTTTCGCGTGTCCAGATAAATGGGTGAACCGTGCCATCTGCGATCTTCGACGCTCCGACTACTTCTCCCCGATCGTTGATTGCAGCGGGGACGGTAAAAGTGCCGGCGCCCAGATTGCCGAGGTCAATCTGCGTACCGTCTTTTTCCCACAGGACCCCATGAGCGGCGCTTGCAGAGGGGTTGATGTAGAGCGGGAAGACTGTGTTGGAGCACAATCCAGACACACCGACAGATTGGCCCTTCTCGTTGATCCCGAGAGCAAACGAGATGGTGTCACCCGGCAAAGGAGCAAGCTCGCGAATACGGCCGTCCGGTTCCCATACCACCCCCTCGATCTGGAATAACTGGTAGGGAGTGATGCTCGCGCAGGTGGGGTCCTGGATGCTCGTTTCCGAGAACCCGGCCACATCTCCACGATTATTGATCCAAACGGCCTGGCTGTTGCGTCCGCCGGGTAAGAGCGGCAGGGCTGTCAGCTTGCCGAATTTCCAGATTGCTGCCAGGCATTGCCGATGAGTGCCGAACGCGCACACGTCTTCCCCATTTGGATCGGGATCTGCGGTCTCAGAGAGGAGTGCCGAGACGCCGGCCGCATTTGGACCTCCGGCCTCGCTGTTACAGGAAGGACAGGCATCTCCACCCAAAGTACCCAGGCGTATTGGCGGAAGCCCACGATACCAGAGGACTGCCGTCTGAGAAAGGCCATCGGTCTGGGTTGGGGTTGCGGCGCCTCCAGCGACCACACCGGCGTTGTTAATGCCGTATGCGTAGCTATACGTGCCGCCTAAGGCGCCGAGATCGGTGACCGCGTAGCGAGGCCCCTGTGACTGTGCGCTGATAGCCGTGAACAGCAGGGCCGACAAGACCGACCCCGAAGATGCGAGTAACAAACTGGATTTCATGACCTCTCCTTTTCTTCCTTCACGTTGGCAACTGCGGAATTCCACAGTTACTTGGTTTGTCTGCTCCCCAGGCGGGCAAGCAGCGAATTCAAGCAGATCAACTCGGTTCCATCGGCCATTGATGACCGGTGAAGATCGTTTGAGTTGAGCCATTTCTCCAGTTCGTGCGGCAGCAGGTTCGAGAGAACCGCGGTCGTTTTGAGCGCGACCATCTCGACCTCTCCGGCGCAGCGCGTACACCAACTCCGGGTAGAAGTCCGGGCCTGACAGATCATCAGTGACTCGGTCTTGATCGTGATCCTGGTTGATCTCGCCATGATTCCGGCCTCCTGGTCCGCGCCGTACGAACGAATTGCAGCTTGTAGCAGGCGCGTCCAGAAGTCCTTGCAATCGACATGAAAGTTTCTGAAAGTTCCTTGCAATCCAGTAAGTTGTTGAAGATAAATGGACTGCTGATCGAACTTGCGAGGGTATCGAGAAATATAGGCGTTTGCTAGAATTCCGCCATTCCGGTTCATGCCCTTTCGGCGGGGTTACTCGTGGGGTCAACTGCTATTCACGAAAAAAAAGAGCTGTACGAGTTCGGGCCTTTTCGTGTCGACGCCGATAAGGAAATCCTGTTGCGCGACAGCGCCCCAGTTGCGCTGACACCGAAGACGTTCCAGGTGCTCCTCGTCCTGGTTCGGCACGGTAAGGAGGTCGTCACCAAAGACGACCTGATGAAGACGGTCTGGCCCGACACATTTGTCGAAGAAACCAATCTGACCCGGACCATCTTCATGCTTCGCAAGGCACTGGGTGAGGGCACTGACGATCACAAGTACATCGTTACGGTCCCGGGCCGTGGATATCGGCTGGCCGAGAGCGTGCGCCTGGTGGTGCCGGACGCGGTCGAGACCACGGTGCTTCTCGCCCGCCACTCTGAAGTGGAAATCCGCACACGGGAATCCCGATTGCGCGTCGCCCTCAGTGCCGGCGCCTTAGCTATCGTGGGCCTTGGCTTTATCCTTCTCTGGAAGTTCTGGCATCGCACCCGGCCTCTCACCTCGCACGACACCATCGTCCTCGCCGACTTCGCCAACTCCACAGGCGATCCCGTCTTCGACGGAACCCTTCGCCAGGGGATGGCCGTCGAACTGGAGCAGTCGCCGTTTCTCAGTCTTGTACCGGATGACCGTATCCAGCGGACCCTCCCCCTGATGGGTCAGCCGGCTGACGCTCCGCTTAGCCCGGCTATCTCCCGCCAGATATGCGAACGCGTCGGCGGTGCGGCCGTCCTCGATGGCTCGATCGACCGGATCGGCCAGGCGTGGGTCCTCGCGTTGCACGCGCGCAGTTGCGTCGACGGCGCGGACCTCGACGATGAACAGGTGCAGGTATCGCGGAAGGAAGATGTCCTTGCTGCCCTGAGCCAGATCGGCACTCGATTTCGCCGCCGTATCGGCGAGTCCTCCTTAACCGTCGCGAGCCACAGCAAACCGCTGCCTGAGGCGACGACCTCATCTCTCGATGCGCTCAAGGCGTACAAGACTGCCTGGGACATTCATCTCCACAGTGGTCCCATCGCCGCCATTCCTCTCCTGCAACGGGCCGTCGAATTAGATCCGAAGTTTGCCATGGCGTGGGCCTCCATGGGCCGCATGACCGCCGACCTTGACCAACCCGATCTCGCCGCCGCCGATATCGCCGAAGCCTGGCGTCTCCGCGACCGCACCAGTGACCGCGAACGCTACTTCATCACCGCTGCCTATCAGTCCCTTGCCCTCGGCAACCAGGAACAAGCTCGCCAAACCTGCGAAGCCTGGGCTCAAGCCTATCCCCGCGATGAAGTGCCCCATAGCTGGATGGGCGGCATGATCAACAAGATCGCCGGCCGTTTCGACATTGCTGCTGACGAGGCCCGCAAGGCCGTGGATCTCGATCCCGACCGGGGCATCGCCTGGGACAACATCGCGGTTAACAACCTGTACCTCAACCGCTTTGAGCAGGCCGGAAAAACTATCCAGCAAGCAGAGTCCCGCGGCCTCGCACTCGATGAGTTCCTCATGCTCCGCTACGATCTCGATTTCCTGCGCAGTGACTCCGCAGGCATGCAGGCCGTTGCCGCAGCTGCTCGTTTGCGTCCGGGGACTGAGGGCTGGGTCGCCAACAAGGAAGCCTGGACCGCTGGGTGGCACGGGCACCTCGATCAGGCACGCGGCCTATCGCGCCGCGCGGTCGAAGCTTCGCTCCACATCGACCAGCGGGAGCGCGCCGCGCTCTGGCTCGCCTCAGCCGCCATCCGCGAAGCCCTCTTCGTCAATTCCGCCGAAGCCCGCCACCAGGCTCAGGCCGCGCTCGCGAATTCCAACAGCCGTGAAGTCGAATACGGTGCGGCCTTCGCGTTGGGCCTCATCGGCGACACGGCACGCATCAAGACAATGACCGCTGATCTCAACAAGCGCTTTCCGCAGGATACGTTCGTGCAGTTCAACGTCCTGCCCACTCTGCGCGCCCTTATCGCCCTCAATCAACACAACGCCCCAGCCGCACTCGAAGAACTGCGCAAAGCCGAGCCTTACGAGTTGAGCCCTCCGAACTCGCTCATTGGAGCGCTCTATCCGATCTACATCCGCGGCCTGGCGTTGCTCGCCTCGCACCGAGCCCAGGACGCAGTACACGAATTTCAGAGAATCCTGGACCACCCCGGCATCGTTGGCAGTGATCCCGTTGGCGTGCTGGCGCGGCTGCAACTCGGGCGAGCACTTGCGTCGGCTGGCGACCGGGACAGAGCGCTTGCGGCGTATCGGGATCTTTTACATATCTGGCGAGATGCCGACCCATCGATCAGCTTGCTCTCCTCGGCGAGGTTGGAAGCACGGGCACTGGAACGGGACCTGGCGCGTGAGTCCTAATCCTGCCGATACGGCCTCTTCCACCGCTCGAACGTCGGCTTGTATTACACAACGCTTGAGTTCCTCAGTCTGCTTCTAATGGTCTAATTGCCCCGGACAGACAATTGTGCTCATTCGATCTGGGCTGCAGTCGTTTCAGGCATTTCGGTCGGGTTGGCGGTCAGTGTGTGCCATGAGCGCGAAAGGGAGTTCGACATTTTCGGCAAGGTTCACGGTGGACTCCAAAATGCGCTCACGGGCAGTGGAACGAACCCAGACCACATGGATGTGGGGTTGACAACTCACGCGGGTTCGATACCAGGACTGTCGTTTACTGCAGAAGATATGAAAAGCCTATTCGGCGCGGAGCATTATGGATGGGTCAATGCGTGCGGCGCGGAGGACTGCTGGGATGGCGGCGAGCATGACGGCGGCGAGCAGGACGGCGGCCGGTGCAATGAGCATGGATGGGTCGGTGCCTTTGACTCCGAAGAGGAGAGTTTGGACGTAACGGACTGAGGCCACACCGAGGGCGATGCCGGCGGCGGCGCCGATGAATACGGTGACAAAGATTTGGGCGGTGATGAGACGAGCGATGCTGCCGATGCGCGCACCGATGGCGAGGCGGATGCCGATTTCGCGCTCACGCTGCAGGACGGAATAGCTGAGGACTCCGTAGAGGCCGATGGCGGCGAGCAGGAGGGCGACAGTGGCGAAGAACAACGCGAGCAAGGCGAGGAGACGTTCGCGGATGCTCTGGTTGTCGACGAGTTCCTGTTGAGTTTGCACGTTGCCGATGCGGTAGGCGGGGTTGGTCTGCGCGACCAGGCGGCGCAGCGTGGGCGCAATAGAGAGCGGATTGATGCCGGAGGTCCGAAGGAGGAAGGTGCCGCCGTCGGCGGGATTAATGGCGCCTTTTTCATTGAGTTCGCGGACGGGGACGTAGGCGACGGGGAGGATGGGATCGTGGAGGCTGCTGTAGGCCGCGTCGGGGACGACGCCGATGACCCGGCAGAGTTGGCGATCGCCCAAAGGATTTACTTTTTCGAACGTGTGGCCTATGGGATCGGCACCGTTGAAGAAAGTCTTGACGAAGGTCTGGTTGACGATGGCTTCGCCGGGGAAGGAGTCAGTGGAGTTGAAGTCGCGGCCTTCGAGGAGCCGCATTTTCATGGTGTTGAGCCACCCAGGCGAGATGGAGATGAAGTAACCCCATGTATCTGTGATCGGGGCGGCATTAACAGAGATGGAGCCGCTCCAGACGCTTGCGGGCAAGAGTAGCGGCCAGCTGGCGACGGCAACGTCTTTGACTCCGGGAACGGTACGGAGGGTGTCGGCCATTTGCGACCATGATTCCGGCGACTGGCCGTGCGGAGTGTAGGTTTCGAGGAGCAGCAGGTTTTTGGCCTCAAAGCCGAGGGGCTGGCTCGCGAGATGGCGGAAGGTGGCAACGAAGAGTCCGGCAAGGAAGAGGACGACGAAGCAGAAGGCAACCTGTGCGGCGATCAAAGCATGCATGGAGCGTTGCCTGGAGTGCGGCTCCTCGCCGCCTTTGAGAGCGGTGACAGGTTGGATGGCGGAGGCGCGCAGGGCGGGAGCGAGTCCGAAGAGAAGTGTGACGGCGAGAGTGAGGAGCGAGCCGAAGACAAGGACTCGCCAGTCCGCGGGGAGGATGAGGTGCGCGGGGTTGTCGGGCGGATTGATGCGGCTGACAACAAAAGGCGCGGCCCACCAGGCAAAGATGGCCCCGAGCGCGGCGGAGAAGAACGCGAGCATAGCATTCTCAACGAGGACAAGCTGCACAAGGCGTGAGCGGCCGGCTCCTATAGAGACGCGGAGGGCCATTTCGCGGGCACGCGATGCGGCCTGGGCGGTCATGAGGTTGGCGACGTTGACGCAGGCGATCAAGAGCACGAGCGCGACGAGGACGCCGAGCCAGACGAGAGCGCGGCGGTAATCGTCCTGCAGACGGGAGACGCCGGAAGCAGCGGGCTCGATCAGCAACTTGATCTGCAGGAACATGTCGATGTTGTGTTGCGACATGCCGACGAAGCCTTTGGTGCGTTCGGTCTCAAAGCGGAGGCTGACCGCATCGAGCTTTGCGCGGAGCGGTTCGATGGGGACGCCGGGGTTGACGAGGACGAGGGTGCGGAGCCATCTGGTATCGTCGCGGGTGACATCCGGATTCATCATGGTGGGGAGAAAAATGTCGGTGATAGTGCCGGGCTCGATGCCGGTGAAGGATTTCGGGCCGACGCCGATGATTTGAAATGTTTTGCTGCCGATGTGGACGGAACGGCCGAGAACGCTGGGGTCGTTGGCGAAACGACTGGTCCAGTAGTTGTAGGAGATGACGGCATAGGGGCTGGCGCCGGGAGCGCTGTCGTCGTTCGCAATGAAGAGTCGGCCGAGTGCGGGCTGCAGTTCGAAGCTGGGGAACATCCAACCTGAGACGTACTGCACGTAGCCCTTTTCCATTTCATTATCCGTGGCGTAGGTGAGGTCGGTGCGGCTCGTAAATGAGGCCGCGATGAGTTCGGCGTTGCCCTGAGCGGCGGCTCGCATGCGGGCGAATTCGGGATAGGAGAATTGGTCAAAGGTGCGAGGTGCGCCCTTGTCATCGGGAACCCGAATGGCGAGAAAGTTGAGGCGATCCGCGTGCGCAACGGGGAGCGGGCGCAGGAAGAGCGCGTCGATCAGGCGGAAGGCGGAGACGCAGGCGCCGATGGCGAGAGCAAGGGAGAGGACAGCGGCAGCGGTGGTGATTTTGCGCCTGAGCAACTGGCGCCAGCCGAAGACGAGGTCGGCTCGGAGGCAGTCGAGCCAGGCGACGATGCGGGCGTCCCGGCTTTGTTCGCGGAGGCGGAGTTGGGAGCCGAAGGTGCGTCGCACTTCGGCGGGGTCATCGCCGGCGGCGATGGCTTCTTCGATGTGGGCGGCAAATTCCTCATCGATTTCGCGATTGAGGCGGTCCCCGCGGAAGGCGTAGGTGATGCGCGACCAGAACGACATGTTTAAGCCTCCTGCAGAACGCGGTTGATGGCGGAGCTGACGGTGCGCCAGCGGGTGACTTCGGCGTCAAGCTGTTTTTTGCCAGCTGCGGTGAGGTGGTAAAGGCGAGTGCGGCGGCCGGTGTCTTTGGCAGCCCATTCGGCGCGGATCCAGCCGGTCTCCTCCATGCGGTGAAGTGCGGGATAAAGCGAACCGACCTCGGCGTTGAGGACGTCGCCGGAGATGTGCTTGATGGCCGTCATGATGGCATAGCCATGGAGCTTTGGCTGGCGGGAGAGGACTTTGAGGACGAGAAGGTCGAGAGAACCCTGCATCGTGTCCGTTTTTTTCATACTAAGACATCTTAGTACACAGACGGCTTAGTAGTTGTCAAGCCGGGGGTTGTTCATGCGGGTTAAGAATGGTGTTGGGTCGATGATCTTGCGCTTGAGCATTCTTAACCAAGGTGGAACGAAATGCCTGGACTCCCGGGTGTACGGTCGCGTTCTCTGGAGATTCGTTTGTGGAGGAGAGGCGCAAGGCCGACGCCAACGGATCGATAGTAGAAACGACGAAATACGACAGAGTGAGCGCCAGGAGGAAAAGGAACGTTAAGAAGATTCTCTGCCTGGGCGTGAGCGGAATTTGCGCGGGTTGGGCTTGCGGCACTGTCGATATCTCCTTGATAGTTGTGCGGCTAGACACTCCCTTGCCTGTCGTATAGTCGTCACGCCGCAACAATGTTCTCCTGCATATCCGGACGGGGCGGAATCGCTCCGCCCGCCTCTTGGTCTTCGCGGAAGGAAATCCTCCATCTCTGGAACGTGCGCGGATCCATTCTTTACTTGGCTCAAATAAATCCCGATTCAAGCCCTATCGAACATCAGCAAGAAGAGAACCAAAGGTAGATAAAAAAGAGAAGAGAACAGCAATCGCCGGGCAGATGCATTGTTCTTTCTCAGGACAAGCCGTGCACCATAACACAAGAAGGCGAGGGTCAGAATCAGCATTCCAGTGACACACGTCCATCCAACAAAGCCGAACACCCTGAAGGCTGACTCGACAAGAACAAGCGCAAAAAGGGGGAATAGAATTTGCCACTCCATGGTCTGAAGGTTTCTGCTTCCTGCGGGCAAGACGTAGTACCCAGCTCGTGCGTAGTCTTCGCGATAGATCCATGCAATTGCCATGAAGTGTGGAAACTGCCAAAGGAAGACAATGGTGAAGAGTCCCCAGGCTTCAAGGCTCAGACTCCCGGAAGCGGCTGCCCATCCAATCAGCGGAGGTATGGCTCCAGAAAGAGCTCCCACGAATGTACAAACGGGGGATCTTCTCTTGAGCGGGGTGTAAGCAAAGAGGTAGATGGTGGACGCGAGCCCGGCAAGAACAGCGGTCAAAGGATTCACTGCCACGATCAAATAGACGAGCCCGATAGAGGACAGCAGGAGCCCAAATCGAAATGCGTCATCCGGATTTATATCTCCTGAAACAAGAGGTCGCCGGGCGGTCCTCCGCATGCAGGCGTCAAACCGTCTTTCCCCGTAATGATTAAGAGCGCAGCTGCCCCCAGCGACCAAGAAGGTTCCGATTAACGTGTTGACCAGGTGAAGAAGTGGAAAGGAATGGGGATATTCCTTAAAGGCCAAGCAGAACCCAGCTAAAACAGTGAATGCGACAAGCAGATTTATTTCTGGCTTTGTGAGGACGCAGAATTTGATGAATACTCCAAGGCCGGTCGAGAGTCTGCCTTGCAAGTCGTCCTGCGGGTTTAGCCGCCGAATATTTGATACAGTCGTCATTCAGACAATCTCGCTATGGGTTGCTTTGCACCTTTGCCACAGGAAAAGGTCCGTGGGACAGAATGCCCGTTACAGATCTTGCAGGAGCCTCAAGCATTTGGATGGTGATAAGAGCAGCCGAAATCAGATAGGCCATCGATCCGCAGACCCACATGAAAGCGCCAGCCGCAATCTGATCGTTGAGTGCGCTCAGCCCGAAAGCGCGCGGTATTTCGCCGTAGCTCGGATAGAGTAACCGGCCCGAAAAACAGAGAAGGGCAGAAACTCCTGTGTTGACCACATCGGCGAGCAGAAGATAAGGAATCAGCATCCAGCGCGACTGCGCTGAAGAGCTCGGCCATGGCCGGATGATCGGCCACCAGAACATCAGGTTAGTGAAGAAAAAGCAGGCATGCTCGAAGTTGTGCCAATTCTCTGAGGCGAGCGCGAACTCGTAAGCCCGCGGAATATGCCAGCCGACGTACGCAGCATTCATCGCGAGCCAGGCCACGCGCGGGCGGGTGAGAAATCGGCCCGCGGTGTGAATCACACGCGTGACGAAGAGCGGGCGCAGGAAGCGAATGATCCATCGGGGCAGGCCGCGCAGCATGGGAACAGCGGGCGCGCCGAGGACGATGAGCGGCGGGGCGATTGACATCAGCACGTAGTGCTGCGCCATGTGCATGAACAGCAGCGATTCGCTAAATGTATCGAGCGGTGAAGCGACGGCCACAAACAGCGCGACGATGCCGCCGAGAAATGTCGCAAGCCGCCAGGCAGGAAACTGTTCAGGACGCGTGCGCCGGATGCGCGCCCAACCCAGGGTGTAGATAAGCGCTGCGAGCGCAAGCTCTGAGGTCACAATCCAGGGCACGTCCCACTGCGTGAAGAGATCCGCGACTGTCGTGGTGTCGATCATTGAGCCGCGCTTCGATTGGCCGGCAAAGTTGCACCGTCAACAGTCTGCGATGCTTCAATTGCCTTTCGTGAAGCGTCGTAGGCAGGCGGCTCATTGGCCGGGTGCAGCGTCTCAAGAAAGCTGACGAGAGCTTCAATCTCCGCGGGGGACAGGTTCTTGCCGTAAGCGGGCATATTGCCGCCTCCACTGACGACTTTGAACCGCATCTGGTCAATGGTCATACGGGTCGCCACTTCATCGAGCACTGGTCCGCGCTCACCTCCCGCTCCGCCAACGGAGTGGCAATTGCGGCATTGCTTGGCCTGGAAGACCGCGGCACCCTGGCGGACGAGCGGCGTCGCGTTGTGCGAAAAGCGAACGGGAATGGGATCGCCGCTCCACGCGTTCATGTGCGGGCTCCACGGGGTGGTCGTTCCCAACTGTGTCAGCACGCCCCAGCAAACGGCGATTGTGGAGACGGCGAGCAACGCTACGGGACGTCGATGCCAGCTCTTTTCTCCTTCTGCGGCCCACAAGGGCAGTGCGAGCAGAAAGGCGATGCCAAGCAAAGGTGCGATGAGAATGAACGGCGTCTCCATCGCGGGCGGCAGATAGGAGAGGATGGTGTAGATCCAGAGAAAGAAGAAGTCCGGCTTCGGTACGGTCTGGATAATCGAAGGATCGGGCTGTCCTCCCGGGCCGAACGGTCCGAAAACAAAAGCGCACACCCCGACTGCGGCGAGGATTGCGCCGGAGAAAACGAGATCCTTCCAAAACGCGCCGGGCACAAACGGCATTCCATCTTCCTGGGCAAGTTTGTGGTACTGCTCAATGTAGGTGGAACGTTGAACAAGTCGGCCCGGCATCGGCCAATCATTCACGCCAAGCTTGAGCACCATCCACACGTGCAGGAATACGAACAGAAGCATAGTTCCCGGGATGACAAAAACGTGCAGCGCAAAAAATCGCGAAAGCGTGGCGCCGGCAATGATCGGGCCGCCGAGAAGCAGATGAACCAGCCCCCCACCGATGTACGGCACGCGGCTCATGATCGATGCTCCGATGCCGAGGCCCCAGTAGGCATCCTGGTCGAAGCGCAACACTTGACCGGTGAAGGCCATGCCCAGCGTCATCAGGAGCAGAAATACACCCAGAATCCACGTGAGTTCGCGGGGAAATTTATACGCACCGAATAGAAACACCTGCGCCATGTGAATGAGGACAATGGCGACCATGAAGTTCGATCCCCATCCGTGCATCGCGCGCAGAAACCAGCCGAGCGGAATGTGGTGATTGAGGACGTTCAAGCTGTTCCATGCCTCACCCGCGGCGGGTACATAAACCAACGCCAACAGAATGCCGGTGAAGATTTGCAGAAACAACAGCGTGAAGGCGCCACTGCCGAAGACGTACCACCAACTGGCGCTCTTGCTCGGGACCGGATGCACCACGGCGTCTTTTACCGGTCCTTCGAGCTGCAAGCGCAGCTCAAGCCAGTCGTAGATGCGCATTGCGGTCTGTTTCATCCGCTGCATGAACAATCTCCCTGTTTCACGGAAATCTTCACGAGCTTCGCAGTATTCGAGAGCGTAGGCATTTGGCCTGCGTCGATATGCAGTTTGCCGGAGGCGATTTTCCAACTGTAGGTGAAGAGGCCGCGTTCGGGCGGACCTGACGCGCGCGAGCCATCGGCATAGTAGACTCCGCCATGGCAGGGACACATGAAGAGCTGCGATTGCGGGAACCAGCGCACCGGGCAGCCGAGGTGCGCGCAGTTGATGGCGAAGACGCGGAACTGATCGTTGCTCTCGCGCCGCACATAGCAGGCGACTTTGTCCGTCTGTCCGTCCCAGGAATTGGCGGATGGATTCTTGTAGAACGCGAGCCGCGTCTCTCCAACGGGAAATAAGTCTGTGGCCCCAAGCGATACCCAGGAGTCGTAGCTCGAGTCTTTCTTCAAAGGCGCGAGCAGATAGCGAACGATGGGAACGGCCAGTGCCAGGCCGACAAGCCCGTTGAGCGCAATGGCGGCATTGAACAACAGCCAACGGCGCGAAAGAACCTGGGCACCTGCGTGGTTCGGGGTCGCGACGGCGCCGGTTGTGCTCACAATTTGCGACGCTTGCTTGTCGAATGCCTGTTCTTCATAACTCATGTCTCTTACCTCCCGCCCTGCACGGATGATGGGGACTGCGCTGACGCTATGTTCCGCAGGCTTCCTAAATAAGTCACAATATCGTCCACTTCCTGCGTCGAAAGCGGTGCGGTCGCCTTGCCGCCAGGGCCGTCATGCTGCCAGTCAGGCTGACCGATATCTGGCCGTCCGGCAATGATGATGCTGCGCAAGGCCTGGTCGCCGACGAGAGACAGATAATTCGGGCTTGTGATCTGTTGCCCTGATGAATCGTGACAACCCGCGCAGTGCGCCTGGTAACTTTGCTGTCCACGATGCGGATCGCCAGCTTGAGATTGTGCATAAACCGGTGGCGTGGCATTGCCATAGACATTTGGCTGCAACCACTGCATGCGCATGCCTGCGATCAGCGCATTCACCTGTGCGTCAGTCAGCATGCCTCCGGCCGATTGCGCAAACGCCGACATCTCTGTGCCGGGCATCCCGTCGGAGATCCATTTGCGCAAGTGTAGCATCATCGACGAGCGCCTGGTACTCGGGATTCGCGAGATCGATCGCGGGCCCATTCTGCCCGTTCGCTCCATGGCAGGCGGCGCAGTTCTGCTTGTAAAGCGTCGCGAAATCGCTCACCTCGGTCGGACGCAGCATCGGATTGGGCGGATCGCCCGGCGCGTGCCCGCAGCCGCCGAGCAGTGCGGCCCAACAGACCAGGAATGCGAGAAAGAGATCGCGCATCAGTGCTTCTCCTCGTCTCGCGGAGGTCCCGCATCCGGGTTGGAATCCATCAGCCCCGGCGCTTCAAAACCCAGCCGCTCGACAAAGGGCAGCGACTGGCCGGTAGGGATCCGCTCCTGGCGCGCGACGACGATTCCCGCGATCACGCCATAGGTGACCTGCGAAACCAGGAACCATCCCCAGGCGATGTGGTCGGCGAGCGTGGGATTGATGATGCCCATGAAGGAATGCAGAATGCCCGTCCACAGCACGGGTGCAAGAATGCCGCCCAGCACCACGGGGTGCCGCGGCAGCATAGGCAGCATGGCGCCGTACAGCAAACCGATTAGCACGCACGTGACGGAGTGAATCACGATCGCGATCAGCAGCCACTGCCAGTGAAAGCTTGCGATCTCTGCGGGGGTGGAGTTCGTCCAGCGCGCTACGCCCGCGCCGCCCAGCAGATTCACCGGATACCAGATGCTGTGCTGCGCGATGAGCCCGTAGAGAAGTGCGGGCACGATCATGGCAAAGCCGCCCGCGATGCCGCCTTTGAGGCCGCTGGTGACGGGATATGTCTCGATCGGGAAATGCGCGCGGTGCTCGGGACTGAGCCGGATGCGCTCGACCAGCGCACGTGGGGACGCGATCGTGACCGGCTGGACAGAAACGGGTACTTCCTCATGTTGTTCGTGAGGCAGAACCTGGCGAAACCATCCGACGCACCCGGTGAGCATGAGCACGCCGCCCAGAATGCCGATCCCAGCGCTGGTCACCAGGCCGGCGGCAGCCAAAGTGCATCCGAAGGCCAATACGATTGGCCACGCAGTGACAGCGGGCAGGTCAACCGTTCGATCTTGCGAGCGTGCGCTTTCGCGATGAATTGTCTCCGCCATCAACTCACCTCCCCACGATGTAAACAACCGTGAAGACCACTACCCACACCGCATCGACAAAGTGCCAGTAGAGCGAAAGTACCTGGATGCGTTCGGCGTGGCGCTGCTCCACACGGCCGAGAAGCGTGAACAGCATGACGAGCGAGAGCATGATGAGGCCGACAATCACGTGTGTCGCGTGCAGGCCGACCAGCGAGTAAAACGTTGTGCCGAACAGATTCGTGCGGATGGTGAGGCCGTTGGTGAAGATCAGTCTGTTCCACTCAAGCGCGGTGCCCGCCAGGAAGACGATGCCGAGCGTCATGGTGAGTGCCCACCACGCGCCGAAGACGCGAATCTTCCCCCGCTCGATGGCGTGCTCGGCCATCCAGATGGTCAGGCTGCTCGAAAGGAGGCAGATGGTGTTGAAGACTGGGATGTCGAGAATTTGCGGCGTGGGTCCGTACGCGCTGCGACCGATGTAATAAATGTACGCGACCACAAAAATGGTGAAGATGGCTGACTCGCCGATGATCAGCGAGAACATGCCCACGCGGCCGCGCGAAGGCAGGCGCCAGTTTTCATCAGCGAATATTGGAATGGTACTCATCGTTCGTACTTCCAATCCGGATCGTTAGGATGCTTGATGTCCCAGAGCGGACGGCGGCTGCGAACCACCGGATCTTCAGCGAAGTTGTAAGCGGGCGGAGGCGATGGCGTGGACCACTCCAGTGTCCAGGCATCCCATGGATCGTTGCCTGCCTCTTCGCCGTGCAGGTAACAGTCGATCAGGTTCCACGCGAAGATCAGCACCGCAATCCCCTGGATCAGGCCACCCATTGAAATCCAGAAGTTGAGTGTGTTCCATCCGCGGTCCGCCTCGTAGGTGTAGATGGAGCGCGGCATGCCGAGCATACCCACGAAATGCATCGTGTCGAAGGTGAGATGGAAACCGATGAAGAAGAGCCAGAAGTGCCACTTGCCCAGCTTCTCGCTCAGCATGCGGCCCGTCACCTTAGGATACCAGTAATAAAACGCGGCAAAGATGCAGAAGATGAAGGACCCGGTCAGCGTGTAGTGAAAATGCGCGATCACGAAGTAGGAGTTGTGCAACTGCCAATTCCAGGGCGCGATCGAAAGCATGATGCCGGTGAGTCCTGCGCAAAGGAACTGGAAGAGAAAGGCCGTGCAGAAGAGCATCGGTGTGGCGAAGCGGATTTTGCCGCCCCACATGGTCGCAATCCAGTTAAAGATCTTGATGCCTGTGGGTATGCCGACCATCATGGTGGACAGAACGAAGAAGGTGTTGCCCACCGACGTCATGCCGACGGTGAACATGTGGTGCGCCCACACGGTAGTGCTCACAAAGGCGATGCCGACCGAGGCCGCGACCATGGCCGGATAGCCGAAGATCGCCTTGCGCGAGAAGACGGGGATGACCTCGCTTGCAATGCCGAATGCAGGCAGTATCAACACGTAGACTTCCGGGTGGCCGAAGATCCAGAAGAAGTGCATCCACACGATGGGCGCGCCGCCAGCCTGTGCATCGAAGAAGTGGCCGCCGAGATAGCGATCGATGGTCAGCATCACCTGCGCGGCGGTGAGCGGCGTGATGGTGATGAGCGTGAGTCCGCTGGTCACAACCATCAGCCAGACAAAGAGCGGCATGCGGAAGAGCGTCATGCCGCGGCAGCGCATCGAGAATGCAGTAGCCAGAATGTTGATGGCCGCGCCTAGAGTGCCAAATCCCATCACGATGAGCGAGAGCGCCCAGTAGTCGGTATTGTGGCCGGGCGTAAACGCCTTGGCGGTGAGCGGCGCATACGCCCACCAGGTGACATCGGGCGCGCTACCCATACCGTAAAGGCCGAAACCGCCAATGAAACTGAAATAGAGGAACAACCCGCCGAAGGCCGACATCCAGAAGCTGAATGCGTTGAGACGTGGGAAGGCCATGTCGCGCGCGCCGATCATGAGCGGAACCAGATAATTGCCGATTCCGAATATGATCGTCATGCCCACCAGGAACACCATGGTGGTGCCGTGCATGGTGAAGAACTCGTTGAAGACCTCCGGCGAGAGGAAATGGTTGTTCGGAGCGGCAAGCTGAATGCGCATGGCCATCGCTTCGCCCCCGGCGACGAGCAGGAAAAACAGGGCATAGACGACGTAGAGAATGCCGAGTTTCTTGTGATCGACCGTGACCACCCAGCTGTGCAGCCACTCGAGAAACGCCGCACCGCGCGATGGCGAAGCGTCGATCGATCCCGGAATTGGCAGTGTTTGATCGGCCATCGTTCAAGTCCTTCAGTGCAAAGTGGAGAGATAGGCCACCACTTCGTTCGTTTGTTCGTCGCTGAGTTGCATGGCGGGCATCAGGGCGCCGGGTTTGAATGTGCTTGGATCCTGAATCCAAGCGCGCAAGTTGTCGGGTGTGTTGGTTGCGGCGCCGGCGGCAATGGTGGCCCGGCTCATCAGGTGCGTGAGGTCGGGGCCGAAGGTGCCTTTGGCAGCAGTACCGGTGATGGTGTGGCAATTCATGCAGGCCTGGCTCTCGAAGACATGACGGCCTGCCGCAACCGATTGGTCTTCGACCCCCTGTTGCTGCTGGTTCTTGACCCATGCGGCAAATTGATCCGGCGAATCCACATAGACGCGAAGCAGCATCTTGGCGTGCTCGATGCCGCAGAATTGCGCGCACTGACCGAGATAAAGGCCAGCGGCGTGCGGGTCGATCCACATCTGGTTGGGGTGGTTGGGGATGAGATCGGTTTTGCCGCCAAGCTGCGGCACCCAGAAGCTGTGGTCCACGTCAGCCGAGAGCAACTTTAGGTAGGTTGGCTCCGTGTTCGGCTCGATGCTGACCGGAACATGCAACTCATTGGCAGTCACGATGCCGAGCTTGGGATAACGAAACTCCCACCAGAACTGATGCCCGATTACGGTGACGTCGAGCGCAGATTTCGGCTCCGGCGCATCCTGAATAGCAAAGATGACGCGCGCAGTGGTGAGAAAAAGAACGAGAACAATCAGCACCGGAATTACGGTCCACGCCAGCTCAACCCGTACGCTTCCGTAGATCTGTGCCGGTTCGTGCTGCGTTTCGGACTTGCGCGCGCGGAACTTGAAGATGACAAACGCGAGCAGGCCCCCCACTACCGCAAAAATCGCTCCTGTGACTAACAGCACGAAGAGGGAGAGGTTGTAGATCTGGTGTGCTGGAGTGGAAGCAGGTGCCCATATGCTGGGCGTTGCCTGCGGGCCTTCTGCAGACGCAGGCATCACTCCGGCGCAGGCCAGGGCGAGAAGAGAGAGCCGAGATCGAATTGACGAAGAACCGCTCATAATGTTTATAACCCTTCGCGATCCGATCGCAGGTTCTTGGCGGGCCAGCAGACCGTACTCGGTCAGGCCGGCCTATGAACTCAATCTGCAGGGTGGCTGTTGTTGTTTGTCGATGAACGGGCGTGTGCTTCGTCCGTCGTGATGGAAAATGGACTGTCTCGTTCCTCCGTATGTCGCTTGAGCACGAGTTGCCTGCGCAGGCCGAGAGCGTCGAGAATGTGCTCCGGCACATACCTTCTGGTATAGTTCGCGAGAACCCACGACCGTATGGCGCTCCCCTCTCGCGTGCCACCCGCGACAAGTGAAGCGCAGCCGCTCTCGGGGAAGCCCGCGCTACCAATGAACTTTTCCCATGCACTCAGCGTGGATGAAGAACCATCGCTGCCATCATATGAAAGATTGAATGTCGCCATGAAAGACCTCGAATCGCAATGACAATGTTCACGTTTCGAATCTATCCGAATCAGACTGTTCGACCGCTCAGATGCGATTACGCCAGATCAGACAGCCGAAAACAATCGGACGATGGTATTGGGTATACGAAGGTATCGGTCGTACATCGGTATCGATGCTCACGGATCCGTTGGCCGCTCAAGTTGCGAATCTGAGGTCATCGACGGGCGCGCGCTCGTATTGCCAGGCTTTGTAGTCATCGTGCGGTAGTCGAACTTGGAACGGCAATACTAAGGTGCGGCCAATACTATCGTCCGATTGTGTCGCACGATGATTTCTGGCTCAATCGGAGTGTTTGGGGCGTCGGTTTGTCGCAAGCACTCCGAGGAGATTGCAGGTCAAGTAGGCACTTCAGTAGCTTATTTCCAACCAGGAACTCGATTTGTGGTGATGGCAGAGAAATAGGCCTTATGCGCCGAGCAACAGATTCTAAGGGAGAATGCAGGAGTCGCAATGAAAAGGGTGGCAGATAAGATTCCCGCTTATACCTATGGAACCGCCGCCGTCCCGCCTTCGCCAGTGTCGCTCGACGAGCTGGAAAAGTTGAGGATCTCTGCGGGATTCACAGCAGAGGACGAGCGGTTACTTCGCTTGGCAGGAGCGGTGCTGGCGGGCCAGACTAAGCAGATTGTCAACCACTGGAGGAGCAGTATCATCGCCGGCATCCCCCATCTCGCGAGGCACTCGCGCACTCCTGAGGGTGATGCTATTCCGGAATACCTCACGAAAAGCAATCTTCGCTTCGAGCAATGGATTCTTGATACTTGTTTTCGTCAGTACGATCAGGATTGGCTGAACTATCAACAGGAAATTGCGTTGAGACACACGAGTCTCAAGAAGAACCAGGTGGACGGAGTCAAGTCAACCGCATTTGTCCCATTCCACGACATTGTCGCGTTTGTCGCAGTAATGAACGAGACCATCAAGCCGTATCTCACGGCTAAAGGGAGCACGGCGGATGAGGTCGAGGGGATGCATCGCGCGTGGTGCAAGTCTTTGCAGATGCAGATCGCGCTCTGGTCCAAGGCTTACCTTGACGCCGCAAAGACGAGTTGTGAGTGGTAGCAATCTGGCGCGTTACGCTGTGTTGCCTCGCCCTCTCCTTTACCGCTAGCTACGCCATCGGCGAGATGTCGACCCGATGGAAAAGGAGTGTGAGACGAATCGCGACAGGCGCGACGACTTCTCATTTCGTCGAAAGGGACTTTGGGCCGCTAACGAAGGGGTTGCCCACCTCAAAGAAGCGCAACGACCGGTCGACCTCGCGAGTGATTCCGATGCGCACACTTGTGCCGATGGGCGCGGTCTTCCGAACCGCAGTGCCAAGCCAAAGCGGCCCATCGGCACAAAGGTCAACTCCATCCAGCCGTTCGTCGATCTGCAATGCGGCCGCAAGCCGCCCGGGCCCTCTCGCTAAATCGATCAGTTTGTCGGTTCTGCGGCTCATCTCCATTTGCTTGATTCCCTCAAGAGGCTCGAGCGCGCGCAACAGCACTCCTGAGCCGATTCCTGGCTCTTCAGCGGTCACGTTGAGCATGTAAGACGTTCCATAGATGAAGTACACATAGGCAAACCCGGTGCCCAGGAACAGGGTGTGGTTGCTTGCCGTATGTCCGCGGTAAGCATGACCGCTCGAATCGCCTGGGGGATAAGCTTCTGTTTCGACAATGCGGCCGCTGATCCGGTTTCTCCCTATCTTGCGCACGATGGTCTTCCCGATAAGATGTCGGGCCAACTCAGCCGTATCGACTGGCAGAGTGGCCCGCGAGAGCCGCCGGACATCGTGTTCAATATGACGCACGCTTTGCAATTCGCTAACCTGGACTTGCGTGTCGGTCGCCTTCATGCAGACCTATCCTTGCGGAAGAAGCGGCATTCAGCCAGCAAAACTCCTTGACGCGTGCCGCCCTGAAATGCCTTCGTTGAAGAGCGCCGTCAGGCGGCAGTTTGCTGCCGGACTGCCTTGACCTCCCTGAGCAGACCCGTCTCCACGTCGAAAACGAAGCCCCGCACCGGAACGTCTTTTGCGATCCAGGGATGCGATCTAACCTTGTCAATCTGTTCACGGGTGTTCTGGTCAGGGTCTTTGTAAGAGAAGAAGCGCATCGGAGCGGGCGACGAATCGCCCGTTGAAGCAGCGAGTTTTGCGTTCAGCTCCTGGTCGGTGAATGTCGTGAATCCGCAGCCGGTGTGGTTGAGGAGCATGATCTCTTTCGCCCCGATGATCCGGGTGGAAACAACAAGCTCTCCGAGGACGTCTTCAGTTACCGCTGGTCCGCCGGTTCGGATCACGTCGATATCGGCGTGAGTCAGCCCGAGGATTCCAGGGAGATCCGAGAGGCGGGGATCCATGCAAGTGACCACTGCGATTTTGGGATTTGGACGCCCACCAAGCTTTGGATCGTACTTCTTTGCATAGTCGCGGTTTGCTTCTAGAGCTTTGTCGATAACACTCATCATTTGTCTCCAGTTCGGTTTGTGTAGGTTGAAAAAGAGCTGAGTCATCCGCAACACGCTTTTCCGTGTCACGATCGACTGGGCTGCTGACGAATTCACAATTCACATGTCCAGAACGACGTCACCCTGGGGTTGGCTGCAACACACAAGAACGTTGCCGCTTGCGGCGGGCTCAATCGGCTCTATTTGATAACTCACCGAACCTGAAATCAGTCCGGTTTCGCAGGTGTGACATACTCCTGTGCGGCACGACCATTTCGCGGGAACGTCGCATGCTTCAGCCAGTTCCAAAAGGCTTTGGTAGCGCGAAGCCCACGAGGCCGTCAGACCGCTTCGTGCGAATGCCACTTTGGGCCCCTGATCCGTCGCCTCGGGCGGCTGGTGCGGCATGCGCGAATGTTCCGTTTTGATTCCTGGCGTTATCGACGGTAGCGAACCGAATACCTCGGAATGGATTCGCGACCCGGGAACCCCTTTGGTCCGCAGGCCTGAACTCAAGTCCTCCATAAACGACGGCGGCCCGCACATATAGAAGTGCGCGCTGTCGGGGATTCCAAGGGCGGCTATGTCTGCGGTCGTGAGCCGGCCGGATGCATCAAAATCTGAGCCGAGTCGGTCTTCGCGGCCGGGCTGGCTGTACTTTACGTAGCTCTTCCCGTCAGGCAAGGCGCTTAGAAGACGGCGGACTTCCGCTGCAAATGGGTGATCTTCTCGATTGCGAGCGCCAAATAGCCACCAGACGGGCCGAGTCGTCCCGGCAGACGCCAGAGCATGCAGCATTGCCAGGACTGGGGTCGCCCCGACACCGGCACTTAGTAGTACGACTGGATCGTTATCCTGCTGGAGTTTGAAGCTCCCTCGCGGCGCGCTGACGTCCAATAAGTCGCCGACTCGCACATTGTTTTTCAGATATCCACTGACTGCACCGTGCGATTCCTCTTTCACGCTCACCCGATAATGACCCGCGCCGGGAGCGTTCGATAAGGAGTAGCTGCGCAATAGTGGCGGAGAATCGGGCCTTGTGCGGATTCTGAGAACCACAAACTGTCCCGGAAGCGCATCGGCCAGCGGTTTGCCATCCTCAGAGGTAAGCATCAAAGAGAAGACGGTCTTGCATTCCTGATTGACGGCAGAAACTCGCACTTCACGGAATCCGGGCCATGCGGGAGGCGGACCGGAATCTTGTGCGAGTCCGGGATTCCCGTTCAGCGCTTTTCCGTCCTGCTCCTGCTCGAGAAGGGCCTGAAAGGACGCCTGCCAGCCAGTGGGCAATGCGGGAATTTTCAGAGCACGCTCCAGTTGTTCACGCGAGTGCACGGGCAGGTATAACAGCGCGTCAATTTCAGCCACCGTCATTTGCTCGGGGCCCACACTGACCTTAACGATCTCGTCGCCGGCGCCGATCTCACCTTCTTGAAGCACTCGCATATAGAAGCCTGGCCGGTGATGCGCCACGAGCAACGATGCCATGAGCGGCTCATCAACGCGGATGCCAACCCGATAGCAGGTAACTCGTGGCTGGGTCACTTCCAACAAGGCACTCCCGATTTGATAGCGGTCGCCGATGCATACTGCGTTATCCGGCAGGCCATCGACAGTCAGGTTCTCGCCAAACTGCCCATAGGTCGGGAATTTTCTGTCGAAGTGACGCTCCCAGTAACGATAAGAATCGATTTGATAGACCATTACTGCGCGGTGTTCACCGCCGTGCCCGGCAAGGTCTCCCTGGCCGTCACCGTCGATGTTCAGACGCCACACGGTGCGCCGACCTTGCACGGGATCTTTCCAGATCGCGGTGTGAACGGTCTTCCCGCGCCAGGAAATATCCTTGGGCAACCCGACGTTAACTGAGAGTAAGCGCGCAACCAAGATCATTCTCCTTAGCGACTCTCGCGGGGGCAATCGCTAGCCTCGTCAAAGCGTCGACCGATACCCTGACATACGCCTGCCTAACCACTCATTGAGATTGCGCCGCCATGTTTATGCCGCTTCCGTCATGTCCCATCCATTCATGATGTGCTTGTGCGCCTTGACTCTATCCAGCTTTCCTCAGCGATTCGCCCTTTTCGAGCGAGCCACCTTTGGAGGAAATCACCTTCATCAGATCGTCCCACGACTTGACGAATGACTGTGTCCCTTCGTCCTGAAGCCGTGCGGCCAGAGCATCGACATCGATGCCGGCCTCGGCGAACTGGCTCAGAACTTCCTCGCAGTTCCCGCCATCCGGTGATAGCAACTCGCCGAGTTCAGTGTGGGTGCCGAGGGACTTCAGGGTCTCTTCGGGCATGGTATTGACAGTGAAAGGTGCGGCTAGGGCCTTGACGTAAAGAATGTCTGAAGCCTTGGGATCCTTTGTTCCAGTGCTCGCCCACAAAAGTCGTTGCGGACGTCCGCCGAGGTTGTAGACACGCTGCCACCGCGGCGAACTCAGTAGGGAACTTGAAGCCTTGTAGATACGCTTTGCGATGGCGATCCCAAGCTGATCGCGCAAGTTTTCGGGCACCTTGCCGGTAACAGCGACATCCCAGCGGCTGATGAATACCGACGCCACGGAGGCGACAAGCGGATTAAGACCGGCATCAATGCGCCGCTCTATGCCGCGAAGGAATGCATTGGCCGCCGCCAGGTATTGCTCGCGGGAGAACAGGAGAGTGACATTGACAGGCACACCTGCAAAGATCGCCTCTTCGATCGCGGGCAGCCCCTGCCGAGTGCCGGGAATTTTGATAAACAGGTTAGACGGCGCTCTGCCAAACAGTTCCTTGGCCGCAGCTATAGTCCCTGCCGGGTCATTCGCAAGGAGCGGAGACACCTCCAGAGAAACCCATCCGTCAACGCCATTCGTCTTTTCATGAACTGGCCGAAAGAGTTCGGCGGCTCTGGAGAGATCCTCAAGTGCCAGCTCGAAGAAGAGAGCTTCGCCGGATATGCCACGCCGCAGCTTTTCGGCGATCGCTGCGTCGTACGCTGGGCTGTTCTTGATTGCGTGGTCGAAGATGGTCGGATTTGACGTGAGACCGGTGATTGACAGGTCGTCGATGTATCCCTGAAGCGCACCGGTATCCAGGAGTGTGCGCGTGATGTTGTCGAGCCACAGGCTCTGGCCCTCATCGTGAAGCAGTCGCGTCGCTTTCATCTTGTCACCTCGATGGTTGTAAATGAACCGTGCTCGTTAGCTGGAAAGAGCACTTTCGCTTGAATTCGTTCGTTAGGTATTGAGTCTTCGACCGGCGGCAGCCGGTCAATCTTGTTCTCCGGTTCTTTGCCAATCGTTCGCAGATGCCAGGGCTGATGCGACATCTGGCATCTGAGGCCTACGATCTCCCTCTTCCTTGTCGCGCACCGGCAGACATCCTGAGTAGAGTGCGAATTGCTTAACGCCTTCGATTAAGTCACAAGTGTGAACATGAATCTAGTGGACGAACGTATTGGTCAACACCTTCGTATCATCTGTGCGCAAAGATCGTGCTCGTCCGCGCAAGCACGGATTTAGAGAAAACTGACGCGCCACGAATAGCAGGGCATCCTCGTATTGCCCACTCAACGATCAGTGCGATTCGAATCATCGAACGCAAAACGAGAAAGAGAAGCCACAGGCCTAAAACGGAGATCAAAACGTGTTCCAACCTGCAGCCTCCCTAAAGGCCCGGTTACCCCCGGCCAATTCGAGAAGAGAAGTACGCGCGCCAAGCCACCAATTCTTAGAGAAAGCTGATTCATGGGCTCGTTCAAATAGCTTGATCGCGCCGTGATCAGTCAAACCATTCCAAGACGCGTTAACTGATCGAATTTGCCGGAACCTGTCAGGCAGCTTGCTTCTCGTTCGGGATCTCAAGGTGACCGCCGAACTCGAAGCGCATTGCGGAAAGGAGTTTATCCTGAAACTCCGCGTTGCCGCGCGAACTGAAACGCTCGTATAGTGCGGCAGAGAGAACGTGAGCCGGCACACCCTCGTCCACCGCCGCATTGATAGTCCAACGGCCTTCGCCGGAGTCGGAGACTCGACCTGCAAACTTGGAGAGAGCCGGATCCTGGGCCAGCGCAGTAGCGGTGAGATCAAGCAACCAGGAAGCGACGACGCTGCCTCGGCGCCAAACTTCCGCTATATCCCGAAGATCGAGGTCATACTGGTACCGTTCGGGGTCGCGAAGCGGGGATGTCTCGGCGTTGACCGCTTCTTTCTTTTTGCCGATATTGGCTTCGCGCAAAATCCCAAGGCCTTCTGCGTAGGCGGCCATCAGTCCATACTCAATGCCATTGTGGACCATTTTGACGAAGTGCCCGGCGCCGTTTGGACCGCAATGGAGGTATCCCAGTTCAGCTGTCCCACCGAGTTTCTCGCGTCCGGGTGTGCGGGGAATGTCGCCGATTCCGGGCGCCAGCTGGCGAAAGATGGGATCGAGTCGCTGGACGGTTTCAGTTTCACCACCGATCATCATGCAGTATCCGCGTTCCAGACCCCAGACACCTCCGCTCGTACCCACGTCGACGTAGTGCACCCCTTTCGCGGCGAGTTCTTTCGAGCGCCGGATATCGTCGACGTAATAGGAGTTTCCTCCGTCAATGAGAATATCGCCCTTATCGAGATGAGGGACGAGCAGGGAAATCGTCTCATCGACAACTGCGGCAGGGATCATAAGCCAGATGGCCCGCGGCGTCTGGAGTTTTTCCATGAAGTCCTTGAGGTCAACGGCACCGATGGCTTTCTCTTGAACGAGTCCTTCAACAGCTTTTGACGACTGGTCGAAGACCACGCATTCGTGGCCTCCTTTGATGAGTCTCAGCGCCATGTTTGCGCCCATTCTTCCGAGTCCAACTATTCCAAGTTGCATATAGTATTCTCCTGAATGTTTGATGCGCGGTTATCGAGTTTTATTCATGGACGAAAACCTGTCGAAGGGGACCCGATGGAACTCCCATGGTTGGATCCGTTGGCATTGATAGCCGTTGCGCCTTGAGGGGTTCTCCGTCGGTTTGTTGACATCTGTTACGGTAACTGTAGCGCCGGGGATTACATCTCCCGTAGTATCCGTGACGGTCTCACCAATCGAACCGGAGATGGCTTGCGGAAAGAGACTATGCCCCGCGGCCATACATAGGAACAGGAGGGTTGGCGCGAGGTAAGAAAAGGTTCGGGAGGCGTTTGCAACGAAAGCATAGGGTCCCAGCCCACGGTGAATCACGGCCATCCTCCTGGTAACAGCGTTCCGAGACGCCGGGTGAGTGCACACCTGCGATTAAGCCAGTTGTGGGGGGGCAGAATCTATTAGACGATGGTGTTGATTGATACCTTCGTATGTGGGTTCGATCCGCGGACTAGGGTTACACAGTTGCAACTCTTTGTCACATCATTGGTGGGAGTGAACGGTCTTCGACTTCTCGTACTGGAGAAAAAACCCTCGTTTCGGCAGGAACGTCAGAAGATCCGGTTTGAAGCTGCGTCGGTTCTCTTGCGGGAAGGGGCGCAGGAGCGAATGCCTCAGCTGATGTGACCTGACAAAAAGCACAGTTATCGATGCGAGTTCCAGAAGGATGAGACGTCTTTCAACAGCTCTGAATGTTGCTGACATCGTGCTTCCGCCGTTCTGGATCGATGGTCGTCATCAGCGCCATCCTGAGCTGTTGATTCTTGATGAGAAGCTCGCAAACATACTGCTGCAAGCTTTCTATATGACCCTGCCGCTCTTCGTCGCTTCTGGTCTCCCAGTGTTCATGCCGCTGCATTTCAGCGGATGAGCCTGTCGATCCGTGCTCCAACGAGCCGGTTCTCGCGGAGCAGGCGGTGAACGGTTCCTGGCGTTGCTGGGTAGCCATAGCGCCAGCGATCCGAATGGTCATTGCTGTCATGGTGTGCTCCTCTCGCGCCCCTGATAGATCATTCTGGCGAACTGTTTTGTAGCGTGTCAGATCCGTTCGGAAGCGCCGCACTGTTGCGATTAAGCCAGAAGAGTGGAGAGGAATCCATTGGACCAAAGTATTGAACGATTCCTTGGTATCAGTTATCAAATGGAAAGCCTGGGGATGTAGAGCCTTTTTGTGATAGCGTGGCCGCATCGCTGCACGTCGACTGCGACGCATGCTCGCAGGTGAGCCTTTAGAAAAGATGTTTGTGCATTGCTGGTTGTTACCAGATGCACAGGTACCCTTCCGCGATGAGAACTACTTGGTCACCTGAGCATCTGTTGTGGCTGGTCTTGCGATGCGCAGGCGGGACGCCATCTTTACCAACTCCGCAAAGGAGTCCGCTTTCATTTTCCGCATCAGGCTGCCGCGATGCGCCTTCACGGTGATCTCGCTTATGCCGAGTTCGCCTCCAACCTGCTTGTTTGGGAGGCCGATGACTACCAGCGCCATGACTTCGCGCTCGCGGGAGGTGAGTTGGGCGTACCGGGCCTTCAGCGCCTGCAACTCGCCCTCGCGAGCGAGTACAGCCTTACTGCGTTCGAGGGCATTCCGAATAGCATTCAACAGGACATCATCGCCGAATGGCTTCGTCAGAAACTCGACGGCTCCTGCCTTCATCGCCTGAACTGTCATCGGAATATCTCCGTAGCCGGTAATGAAGATGATGGGCATTTCAGGCCGTTCAGCCGCGGTGCGCTTCTGCAATTCAAGGCCGTTCAAGCCGGGAAGATGAAAGTCGAGAATAAGACAGCTTGGAACAGCGACTCGTGGATGACCGAGAAAGTCTTGCGCTGATACGAACGTCTCCGCTTGCCAGCCTTCCTCATGAATCAGCAATTCCAGAGATTCACGAACGGAGACGTCATCATCCACAACGAAGACAATTGGTGAGGTTTGTGACACGGGGAACGGCCTTACTCCGGGGCCAGGTGCACACGCAACAACCATTGTATATCCGCCATGTCTGCAGAGACGCAGATCGAATGCATCAATTGATGCGAAGCGATTTATTAACCGCTTCAAGCAAGGCAACGTCGCTAAATGGTTTGAAGAGACACTCGACTGCGCCCCGCTCGAGCATGCGCGACCGAATCGCCTCATCTCTTTGCGCAGTAATGAAAATGATCGGGATCCTCTGCCGGCGAATCTTCAATTCGTTTTGAAGTTCAGGCCCGGACATACCCGGCATCGCTATGTCCAGAATCAGACATTCGGTCCGCGAGACACTATCCGACGCGAGAAACTCCTCCGCTGACGAGAACGAACAGGCCACGAACCCGAACTCCTTTAGCAAATCAGGCAGCGATTCGCGCACTGATTCATCATCATCCACAACTGACACAACTAAACCCTTATTCATCACAGAATCTCTCATGCCGCACCTGCAACCACGGACTTTGTCAAAGCGAAGAACGCAAGATCTTGTCCAGTACCGTCTTAATCAGTCGATGTGCTCCGCCAGGGAGTGCCTCTTACACCAGCCTGAGCAACACATGGGTAACGCGGCTGAGTTCCTTCCCACAGGGGCCTTTATGTCGGCACTCCAAGCACACATCATCCAGCCTTGCAGGGGTGCTGTCCATTGTACTTTGGTATTGGGTGTTCCGACCCTGAACAGGCTCATTCGGCACCCTCAGCCATCGGACGACTCCGCTGGACCGCGGTGGTGTCGAGTCCCCGCCGTCTCCAAACGTCGCAGATGCTCTTGACCTTCGTTGGGATTGACGTGTGAACAGCTCGCCACATTTATGCCCGGCCTCACATATTCCTCTACGTGAACGAGAATCTCAGTCGGATGAGTGCCTGGCCGGATCGGGCTACCGAGTCCTCGATCACGAGATCCAATGGCGCCACTGGGACCCTGGCGTCGCGTGCTGTATGAACAGACGTGCTGGCGTTCCGTCAACTGCGTGAACAGCGTCAATAGAAATCTGAGGTCCCCCGCATCCTGTTCGTACATGGTTCTGAACGACTCAGGCCCCAGATATAAGCAGCCCGCGCGTAGATAAAAACTCGATATCTTTCCATACCAAGGTATTGATTAATACCTTTGTCCAATAGTGTCGTTTTCACGATTCTGGCTTAATGGCTCCTGTAGCTTTAGTCCGATCATGGCTTGGGAAGAATGTGATCGGAGACCTGTTCCGCAACGGCCACAAATCAGGAGGTCAGGCATGAATTCTACCGGATTCCATTTCCCTAACGGCTCATCTGCTAAAGAAGACGCTGCGTCGCGAGACGCTCAGCTGGTGACCGCCGCGCGGGCAGGATCTAGCGACGCATTTCAGGAGCTTCAGAGACTCTATGCGCTTCGGCTTTCCAGAAAGATTTTCTCTATCACCAAGAACCGGGAAGACACAGAGGACGCACTGCAGGACACGTTTCTCCATGCGTATATGAAACTCGATACCTTCGAAGGACGGTCGGGGGTCTACACGTGGTTAACACGAATTGCCATCAACTCCGCCCTGATGATCATTCGCAAGCGCCGCGTTCGCTCTGAAGTGTTCTTCGAACAGTCATCCGAAACGGGAGAAGATACCCCGTCCTTCGATATTCGGGATTCTGCCATGAATCCAGAGGAGTTTTGCGATCAGCACCAGCGATGCCGCGGCGTTCAACGTGCAATCCAGAGGCTTAATCCGAGCTTGCGCACTGCGATTGGAATTTGGATCGCGCAAGGATGTTCCATGAAAGAAATAGCGCAGGCCCTTAATGTCCCAATTGCAACAGTGAAGGCCAGGCTCCATCGGGCTCGTCTGCGCCTTTCCAGGTCCCCCGCGCTTAGGGGTTACGCGGCGAAGATGATGGTGTCTGGATCGGCAAGTCCCAACGCGATCCTCGGCTTTCAGAATGGTGAGCAGCCATGCATGAACGGCGACTAAGCTCACGTACGCTCGCCACATCTGCAAGCGGATCATCACTGCCCAAATGATCGCGTAGATTGGCAAGCAGAATGACGTACAAACACTGAGCAGGCCGGAGAACGGTTCAGCAGTTGCACCGAGTTGGACGGTGGCTTGTGCGAATCCATTGCTGGGCACGAACCGAAAACTTCAAATGCGCTTCGCGCTCGATCGCGATGCGCCGCTTTGCCCCCCGAGTCTCAGGCTGCTTGCACCGCCATTCGAGGCGGCTCCATCTGTTCAATCACCGGGGCGTGCCAACCTCCGGGCGGCGTGACAGACTCGTCGAGCTGTGGTCCCCATGTGTGCTTGTCGTATTCGTGAATCGGAGTTCCAGCTTTCAGAACTGGGTCGACGATGCGCCAGGCTTCTTCCACGTAGTCCTCACGCGCAAAATGAGTTGGTTCGCCGTCCATGGCATCGCCGAGTACACGCTCGTAGGCCTCCATCTCTTGAGGGCAGGGCAGGCGGCTGGCCACCATTTCCAGTCGATTGCCCTCAAAGGGCTCCTTAGCACCCATGACATTTGTTCCAAAAGCGATTTCCATTTCCGGGCTGATTCTGAATCGTAGATAATTCCGACCGAGAGCCTTCCCGCGAATGAATGTAGGCGGTTCGTGAAACCTCGCAACAACCTCGGTGCAGGTGACGGGCAGGTATTTCCCAGCTCGTAGATAGAACGGCACACCCTTCCATCGCCATGAGTCGATATCCATGCGAAGCGCGGCAAACGTCTCCACGGTTGAATCGGGCGACACGCCCTTCTCATCGCGGTATCCTCGGAATTGCCCTCGTACGAGACCCTTGGTTTCAATGGAGGGAATCGCCTTCAGCACCTTGGCCTTCTCGTCGCGGATCGATTCACTATCCCTCCGAACCGGAGGTTCCATGGCGAGATTGGAGACGATTTGGAAAAGATGGTTTTGAATCACATCGCGGATAGCTCCGGTTTGATCGAAAAAGGCTCCGCGCCCTTCAACCCCGAAATCTTCCGCCATCGTGATCTGCACGCTTTCGATGTAATTGCGATTCCAGAACGGCTCAATAAACGCATTTGCAAACCGGAAGATCACAACATTGTTGACCGGACGTTTGCCAAGATAATGATCGATTCGAAAGATAGCCGACTCCGGGAAGACGTCGTGCAGGATCGCATTGAGATTCTGCGCCGAACTTAGATCGTGGCCGAATGGTTTCTCAACGATCACGCGGGCGCCCCCACCACAGCCCGGCGCCGCGGCGCAGCCTGTTGCCGCCAGCTGATGCACTACGGTTTCAAAGAGCACTGGGGGAATCGCGAGATAATGAGCCGGACGCTGGACGTCACCCAACTCTTTCCGAACCGCCTGAAATGTGGCGGGATCCTCATAGTCCCCGTCCACATAACGCAACAGGCTCATCAAGTGGTCAAAGGCCTGCGGGTCGACACCCCCGTGTTTTTCAATACTGTCCTTGGCTCGCGCTCGGAGATTCTCGAGATTCCAACCCGATTTGGCGACGCCGATTACCGGTACGTTCAAGCGGCCGCGCCTCGACATCGCGTGCAGCGCCGGGAAAATCTTTTTGTACGCCAGATCGCCCGTGGCGCCAAAAAACACCAATGCATCCGATTGAATCTCGGCCATCACTTCTCCTTTGCCAGGTTTTACAGAATCAAACAGTCCATTCTTCCTAAAAAATCAGATGCCCCAAGTGAGATCCCAGTTATTAATATGTTTGATCCAAGATGTCCACTCGCGGCAGAAGCCGTCGAGTGGCGAAAGATTCACTGAGGGCTTTGTGGCAACATTCAAGGACCGAGTTACCCTCTCCCGGCGAATAACTTCAGGCGCGAAGAGACTACCTGTTTTACGGTGTCAACGGCGTAAGGGAGGATTTTGTAAGGGACAACGTCGTCCGGATCCTGGGCCAGGCCGAGTTGCAGGCCTCTTCGCCAGGCGACGCGAAGTTCGGTGTTGATGTGGACAATATTAATGCCGGCATTGACGGCTTTGCGGAAGTCTTCGTCATTGGTACCGGAGCCTCCATGCAGCGTGAGGAAGACGCCGGCAGATTGCTTGATGGCGGTGATTCTGGCGATGTCGAGATGTTTCGTCGTTTCGCCGTCGATCATGCTCTTGAGCATGCCGTGCATATTGCCAACAGCGGGGGCGAGGATATCCACCCCCGTGCTTTTGACGAATTCTTTGGCTTGCTCAGGTGTGGAGAGGCCCTTGGAGAGGTCGGGGGCCGTCTCGTGTATTTCGGAGCCAGACCCGATGTCGCCGATTTCGCCCTCGACAAGCATGGAGGGATTAATGGCTTTCAGAGCTTCGACGGCCTGCCTGGTTTGTCGCACGTTCTCTTCGAAGGGGAGGGCAGATAGGTCAAATACGATGGAATCAAAGCCGGCTTTGGCTGCTTCCAGGCCCTTGGCGAGGGAATGAGTGTGATCCGCATTCAGGAAAACCGGAAAGTCATATTCTTCGCGCAAACTGCGCACGAAAGCGGCGACCTGGCGAGTCCCCACGAATGCTCGCTCGCCTTCGGACAGGCCCACGATCACCGGGAGGTTCAGCTCCTGGCCGGCAGCGAAGACAGCTTTCAAAGCAACGAGATCGGAGATGTTAAAGTGCCCAATCGCCTGATGAGATTGTTGTGCTCGCTGCAAGAGTTCGCGTAGAGAATTCATTCAGTCATCTCCTGTCATTCGTCCAACGGAAAGGGTGGGATAAAAGTGCTGGAGTCTGTCGGTTCGCGAGTAAGCCCTTCATCGCCACATAAAATGCGCGGACTCCTGGGCACGATCTGATCGGGCAATATTACCCCGAGGTCGTCGGACTCGCGGTGCTGCACCAGCCTTCACTTGTCCGCAACCACATCTCAAGAGAAATCGCTTCGCGCGATTTCTGTCGCCACACCGGACAGCGGGTTCAAAATGTTGGCTGGCGAACACACTCAGATCCCCTTCGGTCAATATTAGTAGCCAGTCGAGGCGAAGCTACTAGACGATGGTATTGACCGATACTTTGGTATCGGTCAGTTTCCGTCCGGCTCGCGGCAGCGAGGATTCGCCGCAAGATGCGAGTTGGAGATCCTCCGGTTTAACAGCGTCTTGAGACACTGTCGAGCTACTGAGTTATATAAAACGGATGGGCTTCCGTCCCCGAGGACTTGCTTTATTGGTCTAACTTTCGCAGGCGATGTTACGCGACTGCAAGTCAAGAGAGACCTTCCACCGTAAGGACTAAAAGGCGACAGCAACTCTCGAGGGGTACGGATCTCCATTTCGCGGCGGAGCGCCATGCGACGGTGTCCGGTGACGCTTTGCATGTAGCTGCACAGACCGAATCGCTCGCGGAGTTGGCAACAGATTACGCTTCCATTTTTCAGCAGACAGAGAGAGAATCGGTTAGATTGGAGATTTCTGAGTTAGAGCGATCAGGTTACCGCTACTAAGACAGGATGGTTAAATCGGGTTAGTGCTGTTCCTATGCAAAACTCCAGGGAAGCTAAGTTGTGCGTTCGAGAACACTCTTTGCGCGCGCGGGGCTCGCCCTTACTTCTTGGCGCGGTAGGAATCGCACTTCTTGCTCTCTCTCTTTGTGGTTGCCGTCGGCCCGCACAGCCTGTGACAATCACGTTTTTCGATTCTGAGGGGCTTGGAATTCCTGGGGACCATCGGATGATCTCGGACGCCAATTTGCGGGAATTCACACGGGAAACAGGCATTCGCGTCAACGATCTTCCGACCCCAGAGGACAACGGAGCAAAACTCGCGCTCGCCATGGATTTGCTCCGCAGCGGCGCCGCGTCCCCTGATGCTGCGCCCCCTGACGTTTATGGCATTGACACGATCTGGTCTGGAATACTCAGTGACTACCTCATCGACCTGCAACCTGATTTTGCCTCAGAGATTTCGTCGCAGGATCCTGAAATCCTCAACAGCTATATGGTTCGGGGAAAGCTCGTGGCAATGCCCTATCACCCGAATATGCAGATTCTGACTTATCGGACGGATCTGCTGGCCAAGTACGGCTACAAGGCGCCACCCAGAACCTGGGATGAGCTTGAGAAGATGGCCGATCGGATTCAGGCCGGAGAACGCGCTGGAGGGAAGAAAGAGTTTTGGGGGTTCGTCTGGGCTGGAGCGATTGTGTCGGATAGCGAACAGCTTACTTGCGAAGGTCTGGAGTGGCAGGTAGCAGAAGGAGGCGGCCACATCATCGAGTCCGACCGGAAGGTGAGCGTAAACAATCCAAATGTTATCCGCGCCTGGGAACGCGCGGCACATTGGGTAGGTTGGATCTCTCCTCCAAGCGTGGTTTCTTACACTGCTTCGGACGCAGAAAACGACTTCTGGGTTTCAGGCCAGGCTGCGTTTCTGCTGTCATGGTCCGACGTCTATGAGATTTATGCAGAAGACAGGCCGTTCCGGGACAAAGCTGGAGTGACGAGTGTCCCTGGTGGAAAGAGCGCGCGAGTTGGCACTCTGGGAGGCTACTCTTTAGGAATCTCAAGCAATTCAGCTCATCGCGCGGAAGCCATCAAGCTCGTTCAGTTCCTGATTCGCAAGCAGGCACAATTCATGGCCTCGAGTCGTCCTGAAAAGTCAGGCCGGAAGGTCGAGTACTTCGAAGTTCCATTTGTGATGAGGAAAGTCTATCCCTGGTGGTACAAGCCGGGGGAAACCGCGGGAGGCGATATCGTTTCGCGCCCGTCAGCAGTTGCCGGAGCGAACTATGAGGCGGTCTCCAAGGCCTATTCCCATGCACTGCGCTCCGTGCTGACCCGTGAATCCACAGCTCCAGAGGCGGCGGCGGCTCTGCAAGATGAGCTCGTTCGGACTATGAGTCCTGGCAGAGTTGAACCGGAAACAGGCTCGCACTGAGATGAATCGACTACGACTCAACATCGGCCCACGCCTGGTTCTATGCTTCGCGCTCATCATTGTTTCAATGTTAGCCGGTGACGTAATCGTCCTATGGCAATTCCACATCGTCCAAGTACAAGCAGAGCAGCTTAACGAGGATGACGAGGAGTTGGTAACGGTCTTACGTGTTCACTTGGACCTGTTGAACTTTCGCGACACTCTGGAGACGCTTGCGAACACAAGAAACGCCGAACGGTTGCGCGCCGGGACTCAATCGATGAATGAGGTGTTTGCGGAGGACACGCAACGAGCGAAAAGGGCGTTGTTGGCCGTGCATTCCCAGAATGCCTTTGATCCGACGATTCTGCCGACGCTTGCAGTCGTGCAGTCGGTGCTCCAAACGCAGACCGGGACGATCATGGGCTTGGCTGAAGCAAAAGATTGGAACGCCGTGCAATTGCGCCTTGCCAACCAGATACGCCCACTCGAATTCTCGACATCTACCCTGGTGGAAAGAGTCGACCGCGAGGTAAAGACTGAACAGGCCCAAGCCGCAGCCAATATCCGCCAGGTGCAGCACTGGATTTTCCTTGTTGTGCCCACCACGGTCGTTCTCACTTTGTTGATTGCCGGAACGCTGGGGCTCGTCATTACGCGAAGTATCACGCAGCCGCTCGAGCTGCTCGTGAAAGGTTCGAAGGCGTTGGCAAGTGGAGACTTCAAACATCGGGTCCCTGCCGAGGGAGAAGATGAGCTTGCCGATCTCGGACGTGTATTCAACGATACTGCCCGGGAATTACAGGATCTCTACGAGAGTTTGCAGAGCAGCGAGGATCGACTTCGCCGGGTCATCAATACCATCCCCGCACATGTGTGGAGCACGAGGCCCGACGGCTCTGTAGATTTCATCAATCAGCGCTTGCTCGAGTCCACGGGGCTATCGGCGGAGCAATTGCTGGGCTCTGGCTGGCAATCCATCGTCCACCTGGATGATCGCACTCGATACATCGCCGAGTGGAGATCGGCATTGGCAGCGGGAGAACCCGTTGAGATTGAAGCACGAATCTGGACAGCACAGCACGACTATCGATGGTTGCTGGTGCGCAACGTACCGCTGCGCGACAGCCTTGGAAACATCATCAAGTGGTATGGCACGGGCATTGACATTGAAGACCGAAAGCGCGCGGAGGAACAGCTTCGCCTTAGCGAGGCATACCTCGCAGAGGCACAGCGCTTGACACGCACTGGCAGCTTTGGATGGCATGTGGCCACCGGAGAGCTCCATTGGTCGGAGGAAACATATCAAATCTTCGGCTACGACAAGGCGATGAAGCCGTCTTTGGAATGGATCAAACGAATAACTCATCCGGATGACATGAGGATTGTGCAGCAAATCCTTGAACGCGCACCGATTGATGGCAGTGCATTTGACCTTGAACATCGTTTGCTCATGCCGGACGGTACGGTTAAACACCTGCACGTAGTGGCGCACCCGATGAGAGACTCTTCTGGAACGATTGAGCTCATCGGGGCCGTAACTGACATTACCGCGGCAAAGGCAGCCGAGGAGGCACTGAGTAAGGCACAGGCAGACCTTGCCCACGCGAATCGCGTGGCCACTATGGGAGAGTTGAGTGCGTCGCTCGCGCACGAAATCAGTCAACCTATTACGGGCGCCATCACCAATGCTTCAACCTGCCTGCGGTGCCTGAAGCGCGAGTTTCCAGGTCTTGACGACGCCAAAGAGGCGGCTTCGAGGATGATTCGGGATGCAAATCGCGCTGCGGAAATTATCAGTCACATCCGGTTATTTTTCAGAAAAGGAACTTTTAAGACAGAGCCTGTCGACCTGAACGAACTCATTCGCGAGATGGTCGTCCTTCTGCGCGTCGAAGCTACTCAGCACTCGATATCCGTTCGAACCGAGCTCGCACACAACATACCACTGATTGTGGGAGACCAGGTGCAGTTGCAACAGGTCCTGATGAACCTGATGATCAATGCCATCGATGCCATGAAAGATGTCGATGGCCCGCGCCTGCTCACGCTTCGCTCGCAGCAAAGCGAAAGTGAGCAGATTGTGGTGTTGGTCGAGGATACAGGCGTGGGACTTCCCCCAAAGCAAGCGGATCAGATATTCAACGCGTTCTTCACCACAAAGAAACATGGCACGGGCATGGGCATGGGCCTTCGCATCAGTCGCTCAATCATCGAGGCACATGGCGGCCGATTGTGGGCCACAGACAATGCTCCGCGCGGAGCGCGTTTTCATTTCACCCTTGCAGGAGACCCAAGCCCATTGAGCGAATTTGGCGTTCGTGTGAATCAAGTGATTCAGTGACTGCCAAAGTTTGCTCATCGACATCCATGTGTCTGCACGATCCGAAAGACACCTCGACGCCGTGAATGACAACTCTGTCACGTCACCGTCGTTTCGCTGAGAGCTGCGCGATTTCCTGTTCCAACTCTGGATCGGGCCTCAGGTGCTCGGCTTCTTCGAGGTGGCGGATGGCATCGGGGAGACGGCCGGGAATGCCCGAGAGCGCCACGCCGAGATTGTACTGGGCATCGGCAAAATCCGGTCTCAGTCGAACCGCGGCCTCGAAGTGGGCAATGGATTCGCGCTGGCGGTCGGGGAAACGTGAGAGCGCGACGCCCAGGTTGTTGTGGGCATCGGCGTCGCCAGGGTCGAGGCTCAATGCCGATTCCAACTCCGCAATCGCGCCGGTGGCATCACCTGCCTTGAGCAGTTCGATGCCGCGGCTGGCATGCGATTGCGTCGAGCCGCCGGCCTGCGCCGCGACCAGGTTTCGGCGAGCTTCGTTGTAGTCGGGGTCGAGCCGGAGGGCGGTCTGGAATTCGGCAATGGCTTCGGGCAGGCGTCCTGCCTCAGTCAAGGCGCTCCCGAGATTGTTGTGCGGGATGGGCGCTTCCGGAGCCAGGAGGATTGCGGCCTGGAATTGTGCGATAGCTTCAGATAGCCGACCGCTCCTGGCCAGCGCGCTGCCGAGATCGGTGTGCGCAGGTGCGGAGTCGGGATCGATGCGCACCGCAGTTTCGAGGTACGGGAGCGCTTCAGACAGGCGCTCCGGCGAAGCCATGAGGTAGACGCCCAGATTGTGATTGGCCACGGAATTGTAGACCGTGACTTCGAGCGCGTGACGGAACAGCGTCTCGCTATTGCGCCAATATCCGACCTGGACCCAGGTAATTGCGGCGCAGGCCAGGCAGGCCGCTGCGGCCAATGGGATTGCCAGCACCTTGGCCCGCATCATTTCCAGGATCTCAGCTGCACCCCACACCAGCATGATCAGAAGGCCCACCATGGGGATGTACATATAGCGGTCGGCGCGGGCCTGGCCACCCACCTGCACCAACCCGATCACCGGAACAAGCGTGACCACGAACCAGCCCCAACCCGCCAACAGATACGGTGAGCGGCGGCGCAGCAAGATTACACCGGTCGTGGTGGCGGCTAATAGAACCGCAGCGGCGAGCAGCGGTAAAAACCCGAAGGCGCGTGGATAAGGATAGAAAACCGCCAGCCCCGTCGGCCAGAATGTCTTGAGGATATAGAACGCATAAGAAAGCGTCGCGTTTGCCAGACGAGTTTCAAGCGGCAGCGCTTTGACCGCGCCGGCGTGTTGCTGCACCAGCCAGGTGATCGCGGCTGCGGCGCCCGAAAGCGCAAACAGGGGAAGTTTTTCCCAAATGACTTTGCGACCCGGTTGCCCCAGACGTGCAAGGGGCCAATCATCCAGAAGCAACAGGATAAGCGGCAGAGTCACCACCATTGGCTTGGCCATCAACCCCATGCACAAGCAACCAGCTACAGCCAGATACCGGGCTGGAACTGGGCGCCTGGTATATCGCACATATGCCCATAAGGTGAGAAACCAGAAGCAGGCGCTGAGTACGTCTTTGCGCTCGGCCACCCAGGCCACGGACTCCGCGTGCAGCGGATGCAATGCAAATAAAAATGCCACCAACGTAGCGGCGCCAGCGCGTGCCCGTCGCCCGCTCAAGAAAAATGCACAATAGAACGGCCGCCAGCGCATGCAGCAGGACGTTATGCAGGTGGTGCCAGCCGCTGTCCGAGCCAAAGAACTGGCTGTCGAGCATGTGTGAAACCCAGGTCGACCGGGAACCAGTTGGCAGCGTCGCGCGAGGTTAGCGCCCATTCCAGCCCACGCGCGGTGAGACCCTGCCGGACGTGCGTGTTGCCGGTGGTGTAATCGGGATCGTCGTAGTTGACGAAGTCGAAACTGCGGACCTGAGCGTAGACCGCGAAGGTCGCAAGGAACAGAGCCAGATAAATCAGCAGATCGATTCGCGAGCCAGAAAACGCGCGTGACTTTTGCGGTTGCACGCGCGGCTTGGATCGGGGCCTTGGGCACTGAATGTTCATTCTAAACACGAAGGCGGGAGGCCGAAATCAGCCTCGACTCGGCTGTGAAAAGGCCGGCCATCGCGGAATGCAATGACCGGCCCATGATCTTAAAACCGCTGCGCAAGTTTGTCGTGCCACGACCCTCCTATGAGGGTCGCGGACGCAGGCTTGCTCAGAAGCGCAACGTGCCCGAGAACTGCAAGGTGCGGCCGCCTCCGATTCCGTTGATCCCGGTGCCGCTCCCTACCGTGCTGGTGACCTGTCCAAAGGTGCCGCTGGTGATAGGAGGTTGATGGGCTGGCGAACTGCGGAGAGTTGGTGAGCTGGAACGCGTCGGCGCGGAGGTCCAGTACCCAATTCTCGTGCAGCACAAAGTCCTTGAACAATGAAGCGTTGTTCTGAATGTATCCCGGGCCCGCGGTATGCGTTGCTGCCGACGTTGCCGATGCTGGTTCCGTAGACGAGGGCGCACGGGGTCCCCACGGCGCCGGTACAACCCGTTGGCTGAGAGAAGACACTTCGTGTTGAACCAGTTGTGACCAGCTCCAATGCCTTTGGGGGTGGAGAAGCCGCCGTTGATGTTGGCCATCTGGTTTTCGCCTGAGGTGTTGATGCTGGTGCCGCTGGCGGTGATGTCCATGGGCAGGCCGGAGTAGGCGGAAACGATGCCGGACAACTGCCATCCGCCCAGGATCGATGAGGTGAGTCCCGAGTTCAACCAGCGCTGATGGGGCCCGAAGGGAAGCACATAATTCAGGCTTTCCTCAAGGTTGAACCGGTGGTCGAAGTCGTTGGGTGCATAGCCGTGGCGCTGATCGAGCCAGAAGTAAAGGCCGCCGTCGTCATCGCCGCCAGTTTGGTAGCCAGTCCCTTGCCCCAGGTGAACGAGGTGGTTACGTACAGATTGCCGCCGATGTGGCGGTTCAATTCGGCTTGCAGCGACTGGTAGTTCGTCGAATAGCCCAAGAAGTCCTCGGTCGCCGACGCGGTCTTCTTAAATGCGACATTGAGCGGAAGCCGGCCGCTCCCTGGTTGAGCGCTGTGCGCCAGGTTGATGTTTTGGCCAACGCCGATTCGTGTGCCGTGATTGGCCACATAGTTCAACTGCGCGTTCAATCTGCATTCGGCCAGGTCCTGCTGCAATGCGATATTCCACGAATCCACGTAGGGGTTGTGGTAATTCAGCGGGATGATAGAACTCCGCTTGGGCGAGCAGTTGTGGGCGTGTTGGCTACAATGATGCCATTGCGAGGGAATGGTAACCGGAACTGGAGCCGGGAAACCGCCCTCGAAGGTGAACGGCGATCCGTTGGTGAGCACCGCCGGAGTGTACGAGTTGAGCTGGTTGTAGCCGTTATTGGCGCGAACGGGATAGTTGTACGCGTAGGTATTATCCTCGAACGGCGTATAGCTGATGCCGAAGCCGCCGCGAACCACCGTCTTATCGCTCACGCGGTAGGCAAAGCCAACACGTGGTGCAAAGTAGTTCCACTGGGTTTGCATGCCCAGGTTGTTGGGTTGCCGCCCGCGCCGGCGATCACCAGCGTGTTATTGGTCGGGTTGTAATTGGAGAATCCCTGCGCGGTTCCGGGCGTGGCCGGTGGATACAACTCCCAGCGCAGGCCCAGATCCAGGGTCAGTTTGTGCGAAACCTGCCACTTGTCGCCGCCGAAGGCGAAGACCCACCACTGGTGGTAGCGCGGGAAATAAGTGTTGACGTCGCGGCCCACCTGGTAGGGCTGATCCAGAAGGAAGCTGGCCATCTCGTTGCCGATATTGGTGGCAGTGCCGCACCCGTTGCACGCGGTGTTGCTCTCTGCGAAATCGATCGCGCCGCGCGCGCTGTAAGTCTGGTCCTGCAGCAGGTCGTCGTGAATGCGCCGCACGTCAACGCCGAATTTGAAGGTGTGGTTGCGGACGATCTTGGTCCAGTGGTTCACCGCATCGACGTTGGTCTCGCCACGCACCCAGGGCAGGGACGCGGAGTAGCCGATGAGCGGGTTGCCGACTGAAGTCGCCCAGGTTGATGCCGACCTGTCCGCTGGTGAATTGGCTGATGTTGACGCCGGGAATGCCGATGTTGGTGGCATCGTTGGAACCGTAGTCGCTGGGCAGAGCGCTGAATTGCCGTAGTGGGCCACGCCGAGGCGCGCTTCGGTGAGCAACGTGCTGGAAAATGCCCGGTCGTAATTCAGGCCGGTGCTGTATACATGCTGCGTTCCGGTTCCCTCGAATGCGCTCTGCGCAGGACCGCCTCCCATGGGTCCCCATATCGGCGCCTGGAACGTGGTCACGTCCTCGCGCTCGTAGCGGTAGCTCAGGTGATCCTTGGGAGTGATCTGATAGTCGATCTTGGCGTCGTAGCGGTTGGTGGTTTTCTGGAAGGGGAGGTTGGCGGAGTAGTCGTTACTGACAGCGCTGGTGGTATCGGTGGACAGTGTTCTGGTTGGGTGCCTTCAGGAGGCTCATCAGCTTGAGAGCGACGGGATCCACGGTGGTGGTCGTACCCTGGGCCGCCGCGGCCGCTGCGGTGCAGGGAATCTGATTGTTGGGGTAAGGCAGTGCGGCCCTGACCGGAGGAGTTGCCCGTGCCGGGATCGTAAATTTGTCCCTTGCCGGTGGAGGCGTTCAGCGCGCCGCTCAGGTCGATGTAGCCCAGGCTGTTGCAGGTGTACCAGGTGGGCGAGGGAATGGTGACGACGTTGTTGTTCGCCTCGTGATCGGGCGAGCGGAAGAAATCGCCGAAGAAGAACAGCTTGTCTTTCTTGATGGGGCCGCCCACCGCGCCGCCGAAGTAGTTGTAGGCGATGTGGCCCACGCCGGTATTGAAATAGGCGCGCGCATCCACGTCGCTGTTCTGCACGTATTCGGTAGCCAGGCCGTGGAACTGGTTGGTGCCGGACTTGAGGATCACGTTGGTCACCGTGCCGACGGCGCGGCCCAGCTCGGCTTCGTAATTCGAAGTGGCCACGTCGACGGTAGCGATGGCCTGCTCCGGCGGAATCATGATTTGCAGAAGGCCGGTGCGCTCGTCGTCGTCCACGCCCTCGATCTGATAGCTGTTGCCCACGCGGGGCTGGCCGTTGACCTCAGTCTGGATGGAACTCGCAGCATTGAAGAACTGCGAATGCTCGAAGATAGGCGGGCCCACGCCGGGAGCCAGGGTGAGAAGAGACTGGAAGTTCTGGTTCACCATGACCGGCATGGAGCTGAGAGTCTGCGCCTCAATGTTCGTGCTCACATCGGCGCGGTCGGTTTCCATGATCGGCGGAGCTGCGGTAACCGTGCACCGTCTCCGTAGACGCTTCCGGGCTGAAGGCTAATGTCGACGCGCGTGGTGGTATTCACGGCCACATCGACGTCGGGGCGCGTCTCCTTCTTGAAGCGGGACGCGGCAACCGTTACCGTGTAATCGCCCGGAGTGAGATCGGGAAATGTGTAATTGCCGCTCCCGTTGGTGGTGGCGACGTGAGTGATGCCGGTGGCATTCTCGAGAATAGTGATCGTTGCACTGGGGACAACTGCGCCAGTATTATCGGTCACGGTTCCGACGAGCGTGGCGGACACCGCCTGTCCCCATAGGGCCTGCGAGCATCCAAGCAGGAGCAGGAGAATCGACCCGAGAATGGGTCTCAGGAGTCTGCGTTGCATTATTACGACCTCCGTAAGTGAACATCTTGGCGTTTTGTTGCTCTGTTTCAACTTCAACGGCTCTCGAAGCAGGCGGTCAGACGTGGCTGGCGGCTGCGCGCGCTGGCCTCGAGTTCGACTTTTTCGGACAACTATCACCGCCTGACGCGGCCACTCCAGGGAAGAATCTTGGAATCAGGCTGCTGCAAAGGCGCGACAATTATGCACGTACAACTCTTCGTCCGGCAAGACACATCAATCCTGTGGTTGCCCGTCGGAACATTTCAGCTAACTCACTCCGGCCGTTCTTCGTGCCGCGCAATCTTAAACTGACTGTGATTTGTGAGCAGATGCTGATGCCGCAAACGACAGACCACCTATGAGTACAATATCCGCTTCCATATGAAAATAAATAACTTATTGTTCCTTAGGACAAACGATTGCGCCCGCCTCTGGCAAAGTTATGTGCTCCGCTCTTAGCCCAGCCGATTTCACCAAGATCGGTGTTACGGTTTCGCGCTTGCGAGAGGCGACCCTCGACGACGCCAAAAGTGCCTACTGCATTTTCGACGGCGGGGCAGGGAAGGTTGAATTCTGCCGGCGATACACCACCCGAGGCTCAAAATACTCAAAGCGCGATCGGGGGTAGATTCGAATCTGTGCGCGTTGCGGGCGCTGACGACGCAAGTAGTAATTCAGCTTCCAAGATTGGTCGCGACTCCAGCATCGTGGTGCGAAAGGGAACAACGGTCTTCAACATCAGCATTCCACAGAGCCCTGAAGCGCGCCAGCAACTCGTCGAGCTCAGCGAAATCGTCATAGCCTTCTCAAGCGGTAAAAGATCGGCGACGCTTCGACTGTCATATCCAGCATAGTAAGTTGCAAGCAGCAGCAGCCGGTATCGATCGCTCGTCGTCAAAGTCAAAAACACGCCGGACAAATCGTCGACTTCGCTATTTGCAATATCGCTCGTTCATTTTGCAATATGCGCCCGGTTGACAGACGCATTGAAAGACCATACGATGCCGTCACCGGTAACGGTTGTGATCTCTGACGGAGCGCGATCATGAGCTTTCGCGATTTCTTGTCCAAACAGTTCATTGATGTCATCGAGTGGGTCGAGCCCGGAGACGGTATTCTCGCCTACCGCTACCCCATGCAGGATCGCGAAATTCAGAATGGTGGCAAACTAACGGTTCGTGATTCGCAGATGGCCGTGTTTGTGAACGAAGGCAAAGTAGCCGATGTCTTCGTACCCGGGTTGTATACGCTGAACACTCACACGCTGCCGATCCTGACATACCTGATGAACTGGGACAAGGCGTTCAAGTCCCCATTCAAATCGGACGTGTATTTCTTCTCAACTCGACTTCAGACCAACCAGCATTGGGGAACGCCCAATCCGATCACGATCCGTGACAAGGAATTTGGTGCGGTCCGGCTGCGTGCATTCGGGATCTACACCTATCACATCTCCGATCCCAAAGTGTTCTATTCCAAAATCAGCGGTACGCGCGATCTTTACACCGTCCCTGATCTGGAAGGGCAGCTGCGCAACACCATCGTCGGGCGTATGACTGACGCTTTCGCAAACAGCCAGGTGCCGTTTCTCGATATGGCGAGTAACCAGTCGGCCTTGGCTGACAAGATTGCTTCCTCGCTGAAACCCGGATTCGTCGAACTGGGATTGTCTCTGGATAGCTTTGTGGTCGAGAATCTCTCGCTTCCGGATGAACTCCAAAAGATACTCGACCAGCGCATCGGAATGAATATGGTCGGAGACATGGGCCGGTACACGCAATTCGAAGTAGCCCAGTCCATTCCCATTGCCGCGGCAAACGAGGGGGGTGGCGCGGCCGGCTTGGGTGCTGGCCTGGGAGCCGGAGTTGCCATGGGGCAGGCCATGATGGATGCGCTGAAAAAGACCGGATCCACCCAAGATTCTGGCGCAGCGAACCCCGCTTCAGCCGCAGGCGCTGAAACAAAGTTTTGTTTGAATTGCGGTAAGTCGATTCCGAGAGTAAGCAAATTCTGCCCTGAGTGTGGACACGCGCAGTAGCGCCGATACAACGATGAATGGAACCGAATGGATTGTGGATGCTCAAGGGTGCCGTGCGGACTCGCTCCGCAGCCTCGAAGCCCTGGACAGCTTGTTTGCCGAGATCATTGCGGACTTGGATCTGCGAACGATCGGAGATGCGCACTGGCACCAGTTCCCGGGTAGCGGCGGAATCACCGGCCTCTGCCTGCTATCAGAGTCGCACCTCACATGCCATACCTTTCCCGAGTTTGGATCGCTCTGCCTGAACCTGTTCTGCTGTGTGCCGCATCCGCGATGGGATTTCGAGTCTCGGATTGCAGCTCTTTTTTTTGCAGAGTTCGTCCGAGTCCGCGAACTACATAGAGAGTACTGTGCGATCGGAGAATTAGATCCTGTCGCAGCGCAAGAGAAGCGATGACTCAGCCCACCGCCAATTGCCCGAATTGCGGCGCGAAGATCACATTCCGCTGGTCTGGCAGCCTACAGACGGTATGCGAGTACTGCAAATCCGTGTTGATTCGAACCGACGTCGACCTTCAGAAGGTCGGGCAGGTTGCCGATCTTCCGCCGGACAGCTCTCCGATTCAGATCGGCACCGAGGGGGTTTACGGGAAGCGCGCGTTCGTCGCGATCGGCCGCATCATCTACGAATACGACCAGGGCAACTGGAACGAATGGCACTTGATCATGAACGACGGCGCCAGCGGCTGGCTTTCGGACGCTCAGCTGGACTACGCGGTCACGTTTGCTGCGCAGGGGCAGAAGCTGCCTCGTGAGTGCCGGATCGGCCAGGAATACACATGGGACAACCAGACCTACACGGTCAGCACGATTACGAAGGCGCATTATCGCGGGGTCGAAGGCGAACTGCCTTTTCAGTACTGGGACAAGTCAGACGTCGTGTTCATTGACCTGATGTCGCACACACAAAAGTTTGCCACGATCGATTACAGCGAGGACCCGCCACTCCTTTTTCTGGGCGAAGCTGTTGAATTTGACGATCTCAAGCTGAAGAATCTTCGCAGTTTCGAGGGATGGTCGTGAGTACGAGTGGACCCACACCAGCGGGTACGCCGCAGGTCAGATCGCTGAACTGCCCTGGTTGCGGCGCTGCCCTCACTGTGCGTTCATTTGGCAATGCGGTGACGATCGTCTGCGATAGCTGCCACTCGGTGCTCGACGCGCGGGATCCACAGCTGAGGATCCTGCAACAATTTCATGCTTCAACCAGTGAAGACCCTCCGCTCATTCCACTCGGCGTCCGCGGAACCATTCGCGGTGTGGCGTACGAGGTTATCGGGTTTCAGCGCCGCACCATTCAGGTTGAAGGCATCTCCTATAGCTGGCACGAATACGTACTCTTCAATCCCGGCAAAGGTTTTCGCTACCTGACCGAGTACGATGGCCATTGGAACGATGTCAGCATTCTGCGCTCCCTTCCCGATTTGAGTGCGGGAGGCGCTTCGCTGACCTATCTTGGGGAAACTTACAAGCATTTCCAAACCGCGGACGCATCGACATCGTATGTGATCGGCGAATTTCCATGGCAGGTACGGGTTGGCGAGACTGCAAGCGTGTCGGACTATATCTCGCCGCCACGCGTGATATCCAGCGAAGGTTCAGGCAAAGAGATAACCTGGTCGCTTGGCGAATATCTTGCGGGACGGGATATCTGGAAGGCGTTCAAGCTCGAAGGCGAGCCTCCAGCGCCGATCGGGATCTATGAAAATCAGCCGTCTCCACTCAGTGCGAATGTCAAAGGCGTATGGGCGCTGACCGGTGTCTTTCTCATACTCCTCCTGGCGTCGGCGGTGGGAGCTTATTGGATGGAGAGCGATGAACAGATCTTCGAGCAAACCTTCGAGTTCAACACCAGCGCCAGGGGCGAAGCTTCGTTTGTCACCGACATGTTTCAACTGAAAGGGCGCACCTCGGATGTCGAACTGGCGACGAGCGCTGATGTGAACAACAACTGGATCTATCTGAATTACGCGCTCATCAACCAAGATACCGGCCGCGCTTACGACTTCGGGCGCGAAGTCAGCTACTATCACGGATACGATTCAGACGGGTCATGGACCGAGGGCAGCACGAACAATACAGTTACGGTGCCCAGCGTCCCCCCTGGAAACTATTACCTGCGTGTGGAACCTGAGAGCGATCCGAATAAGGGACTTATCCGCTATACCGTCACCATCAAGCGCGATGTGCCGCAAGCCAGCTTCTTCGGCCTTGCAGTGCTCGCCTTGCTAATCCCTGCCGGCCTGATCACGTGGCGATCGCTCAACTTTGAACATCTTCGCTGGGCTGAGAGCGATTATGGCAACGCGCAGGGTTTTTCCGAAACTGTCGGAACCATAGTCGATATTTTCGATTCCGGAGACGATAAATGATGCGCAGTTTTTTTCTGATCTACGGTCTCGCGGTTTTGGGCACGGTGTCGTTTGCCGAATATCGCGGATGGAGCCTGAACCGCGTGGATGAAGTGCGCAACGTGCCGAGGTCGGTTCGCGATAACCCCGGTTCCTATCGTTCCGTATACGGCTATTACCACCACTACACAGGAGGCAAGTGATGGGGGTTCAGTTAACTAACGTGGTGAATGCGATTCTTTATGCGGCGATCGGCATCGTGATTTTTGCCGGCGCATTTCTCGTGCTCGACAAGGTCACGCCGTATAACCTCTGGAAAGAAATCGTCCAGGAACACAACCTGGCTTTGGCCATTCTGCTCGGAGCCATGTCCCTCGGTATATGTGTGATCATCGCGGCGGCAGTTCACTAGCGTGGGCATCCTTCTCTTCATCACTGTCCTGTTGATTGCCGCATGCGGGCTCATCTATGAACTCGTCGCGGGCACGCTCGCAAGCTATCTACTCGGCGATAGCGTGCTTCAGTTTTCAACCATCATCGGCTGCTACCTGTTTGCGATGGGAATCGGTAGCGCTCTCTCGCGATACATCAACCGCGGGCTCGCATACCGATTCGTTTGGATCGAGCTGCTACTTGGTGTGGTAGGCGGCTTTTCCTCGGCCCTGCTCTTTCTCGCTTTTGCCTATTCGCAGGGATTTCAATTGCTGATGTACACAATCGTGATTGTGATTGGAGTCTTGGTCGGGCTTGAAATTCCATTGCTGATGCGCATCATACAGGGCCGGTATCACTTTCGCGATGTGATCGCGCACGTTCTTACATTTGATTACCTCGGAGCGCTTGGCGCTTCGCTGCTATTTCCGATTCTTCTCGTGCCGCATCTCGGCCTTGTGCGCTCAGCGATGCTGTTCGGCATCATCAACGCTGGAGTAGCCCTATGGAGCACGTTCCTGTTTGCCAACCAGCTGGCAAGGGCGACCGCCCTGCGCATTGCCTGTATCATCATCCTCGCCGGCCTTAGTGCCGGTCTCGCCGAAGCCAAATACATTACCACTGCGGCCGAAGATAACATCTATGCCGATGAGATCATCTTCGCGCGGGACACGCACTACCAGCACATCGTCCTCACGCGCTTCAAAGACGATATTCGTCTCTTCCTGAACAGCCATCTTCAATTCAGCTCTCGCGATGAATACCGCTATCATGAAGCGCTTATACATCCCGGACTTTCCGCGATCCCGGCCCCCCGGCGCGTGCTCGTCCTTGGCGGCGGAGACGGCCTTGCAGTTCGCGAGATCCTCAAATATCCGCAGATCGAGAGCGTCACGCTTGTGGACCTGGATCCGGAGATGACGCGGTTATTTTCGACCAACCCGATGCTCACGGCGCTGAATCAGAAATCGTTCCTGTCTCCTAAGGTCCGGATCATCAATGCCGATGCGTTCCCCTGGGTTGACTCCAACACTGACAGTTTCGACTTCATCGTCGTCGATTTTCCCGATCCCACCAATTACTCGCTTGGCAAGCTCTATACAACTGCTTTCTATAAAGCCGTCGCCCGACATTTAAGCGAGCAGGGCCTGATGGTGGTTCAGAGTACATCCCCGATGTTTGCCCGTGATTCCTTTTGGTGCATCGCCGAGACGATCAAGCAGGCGGGCATGCTGACTTACCCGTATCACGTGTATGTTCCCTCTTTTGGCGAATGGGGATTCGTGCTCGCCGGGCACCATGAATACAAACCTCCCACGACTCTTCCCGCCGGCCTTCGATTCGTGGATACACAAGGTTTGCCTTCGCTCTTCCAGTTTCCGCCCGACATGTCTCCGCTCTCAATGGCGCCGAATCGCCTGAACGATCAGGTTCTGATTCATCTCTATGACGAAGACTGGAAGGACATCAGCCATTGACGGTCACGCGTCGCACTTTCATCCAATCGGCAGGTTTCTCCATCGCCGGCCTATCGCTCAAGAGCGAGCCCAGGATCGAGGGTTCCTTTGTGAATGATTCATTTCAGCAAGGTCACCTGCTGCGCGACCGTGCTGCCTTTCCTGCACCTAAACAGATCGAGCGGGTTCCAGTGGTGATTGTTGGCGGTGGCGTTGCCGGCCTTAGTGCCGCGTGGCACCTTCAGAAGAGGGGATTTCACGATTTTGTTCTTCTCGAAATGAACGATCAAGCAGGCGGCAACTCCCGATGGGGCGAAAGCGAAATCACCGCCTACCCGTGGGCGGCTCACTATGTTCCTGTTCCAGGCCCAAAAGCTGTATATGTCCGTGAACTCTTTGAAGAACTGGGCGTCCTCAAAGACGGAAAATGGGAAGAGCGCTATCTGTGTTTCACGCCGCAAGAACGATTGTTCCTTTATGGAAAATGGCAGGAGGGGATCGAACCGGCGATCGGACTGAGCCAGAAGGACCGCGACCAGTTCCGCCGCCTGGAAGAGCAGATTCAACGCTTCCGCGTCACTGGCAAATTTACCGTTCCCATGGAACTCGCTCTTTCTGAAGATACCTCCGGCCTCGACAGGATTTCCTTTGCCGATTGGCTCCGCGATCAGAAGATGGACTCGCGAATCCTGAACTGGTACATGAACTACTGCTGTCGCGACGACTACGGCGCCACCACCGATCAAACCTCGGCGTGGGCGGGCATTCAGTACTTCGCCTCGCGCGAACCGGAAGAGAAAGGGCCGCTCACCTGGCCGGAAGGGAACGGCTGGATCGTCCGCCGGCTGCTCGAGCGCGTTGGCAAATTCGTGCGAACCGGGCAGATGGTCCATCGGATTACTCAAAACGGTCCGCGTCTCGGAGTGCTCACCGTGGATACAGAATTTCAGACCGAATTTGTTATCTTCGCTGCCCCCACTTTCCTGGCGCCGTATCTGATCGAAGGCATGGCCCGATTGCGCGACTTCGAATACTCGCCGTGGTTGACTGCCAATCTCACACTCGAGCGAATTCCCAAGAGCTACGGAAGCGATCCGACGTGGGATAACGTTTTTATGGAGTCACCAACGCTCGGATACGTGGATGCCATGCACCAGACTCTCCGCACTCAAGTCGATCGAACGGTCTGGACCTTTTACTGGGCTCTCGCCGAGGGCCCGCCGGCGCACAATCGACAACTGCTGTTGAGCAGCGAGTGGGCGTACTGGAAAGAAGCCATTCTGCACGACCTTGAACGCGTGCACCCCGATATACGGCAATGCGTCTCTCGCATCGACATCATGCGGCTTGGCCATGCGATGGCTCGCCCCAAGGTTGGCGCGATCTTTTCGCCGGAACGCCGGAACCTCACCAAACCGCGCGGCCGCATCCTTTTTGCCAATTCCGATCTCAGTGGCTTTTCCATTTTTGAAGAGGCTCAATACCGGGGAGTAATCGCGGCCGAGAATGTTCTGAAGCATATGTCTGGGCGCATTTCAGTTCGTGCTCCGCTCGCAACTGAGCAACGCTGACAGAGACTGCCGACAGAAGAGAATCGAAGTCGTGGTGCGCGAGAAGTATTCTTGCAATCAGTTCCGTCGCGCACCGGAGCTGTGGCTGGAGCTTTGTCCGGACTTTTGTATTGCCCGGTTGCGGAGCCACTTGGCGATGCCGAGCGTCAACAGGAGGCCGCCGAACGGGATACACATGAGCGCCACGATGAGGGCGAACCACCCGGTGTTGGTGCTGGCGCCGGTGGGACTGAAGCCGCCGAGAACCGTCTGGAGCAGGATGGCCGCAAGCAGGCCCGCACCCACCATGGCCGAGCCCCACTGCAAAAGCTGACGCGTGCCGTCGTTGACCGCTGCGCTGCGTTTTACCGGTTCAGGAATGCGTTCGCTCACGGGCATCCGGCTCACCTTCCCTGCGCGAGGCGCAGCATCACGTAAGTGATCACGCCGGTGACCGAAACATAAAGCCAGAGTGGAAACGTCCATCGAGCGACCTTGCGGTGTTGAGGAAAACGGCCGGAGAGCGAAAAGAAAAAGGTGACCAGCACCAGCGGAAGGGCGACGATTGCGAGAACGATGTGGCTGGCCAGCAAGGACAGATACAGCGAACGGAATGCGGCGTGAATCGGGTAGCGAACGTCTCCGTGCAGGTAGTGGTGCAGGATGTAGCTGACGAGGAAGAGCGTGGAGAAGATGAACGCGGTGATCATTGACGCGCGGTGTGCTGCGATTTTGCGTGCGCGGATGAAGGTGTAACCGACGAGGAGGGCTATCGCGCTTAGCCCATTGAGTACTGCATTGAGTGCTGGCAGGAACGTAAACTTGACACTGGCGGTGTCGGCAGCGGGATGCTGATAGATCAGCCAGAACAGGAAGAGTGTTGCTGCCGCGCTGACGGCAAGAATGGCCACGATCGCCGGGCGCGTGTTTGCCGTCTGGAATTTGGCGTTGTTGCGGCGGTGCTCATGCTCTCCTCAATGCCTTGCGACGGCGCAAACCATCAGCGAGGTGAGCAGCAGGGGCAGATAGATGCACACTGACCTTGAGCAAGTCGCGTGCCACCATGCGGCTTTCAGTCTTCGCTGGTTGTGCGCAGGATGCGGGTAAAGCGGATGGCGTACGCGAGGTAGAAAAGCCCGAGCGCCGTTGCGGGCATTGCATAGACTGCGCCAGTCATACCGAGCCGCCACGGAGCAAGACTGACGGGAATCATGACGCACTGCGTAGAAGAGCGCCTCGACGACTGTGGACCAGCCATCGGGTTGCACCACCGGCAAGCATGCGAATGCCGGCGCGCGCGTAATCGTCGCGGTAGAGCCACGCGATGGCCATAAAGTGCGGGAACTGCCAGACGAAGAGAATGGCGAACAGCGCGACAGCGGGCCACTCGATGCGGCCGCGAGCGGCGGTCCAGCCGAGCATCGGACCCATCGCTCCAGGAAACGCGCCGATGAATGTCGCCAGCGAAGTGACGCGCTTGAGCGGCGTGTAGATGGCGACGTAAGAGAAGGCGGTAAGCAGCGCCAGCGAAACCGTGAGCAGGTTGGTGTGCAGAAGCCAGCCACCAGCCGCCCAGACGCCAGAGCGCCGATCCCGGCGAGGATTCCCTGCGGCGAGCGGAGATCGGCCGGCTGCCATCGGTCGATCCGCCGTGCGCTTCATGCGCGCGTCGCTGGTGCGTTCGAGGGCCTCATTCAGTGCGCTGGCCCCAGCCGAGACCAGGCCGATGCCGATGAGCGTGTCGAGCAGGCCGCGCTGGACGCTGGAGATGCCTGACTGCATCGATCCGAGGTAGAACCCCGCCCATCCCGTGACCACCACCATTCCCGTGACGCGCACTTTGAAGAGCTCGCGCAGATCGTTGATCAGCGTTGCTGTTACGCCCGGCCTGGGAGCATGAATGTGCGCAGGATGAAGTGCGGCGGGCTGCCCTGGAAGGGTCGCGTCGTCTGCAGCGAAGTCCGGACGGCTGGCAGCCTGTGTGGCGGGAGTCATAAGGGCGGAAATGACCTCGGTGGAGGCGCGGAACGAGCCTCGCACCTGCTTTGATGATAACAAGCGGGGCGTGGCTGCGGCTTAACGCAGGCTATTCAATCAATTCCGAGATACTTTTGCTCTGGAACATCGGTCATCCTGCTCGAAGTGGATATGCGATCAGCCGACGTCGCGGTTGAGTCCTGCGGCCAGCAGGACTGCCTCTGCTACTTGCTGGGGGGTTAAGGTGTCGGCTTGCACGGAAACATGTGCCAAACGGTAGAGCGGCAGCCGGCGCTGGTAGCGGGCAGCGAGATTCGCACGGTCGGCGAGCACCGGGCGCGTGCCTTCGCTTCCGCTGCAGCGGGACAGGGTGGTATTCAGTTGCACCTCGAGATGAACCAGCAGAGTGCCGGCGGTATTCAGGAGCAGTTCGCGGGTGTCTTGGCGTTCAATGGCGCCGCCGCCGAGGGCCAGGACAAGACTGTCTTCTGATGCAAGCCTGCCGATGGTCCCGTGTTCGCGGTCGCGAAAGGCGCCTTCACCATGGCGCGCGAAGATCTCTGCAATTGCGATACCCGCTTCTGCCTCGATCACATCGTCAACATCAATGAAGCGCCACCCGAGGCGCGCGGCGACAAGCGGTCCGACGGTCGACTTGCCGGAGCCCATGAAGCCCGTGAGAACGATGCGTCGTAGCGGCGTAGCCGGGTTCGATTCGGATTGGACGGATAAGGTCACGATCACCTTTCACAACATTTGAAACGGGAGTTCGATTGTGACCAGTATAAGAACTGGCGTGCCCCGACTTATCCCAGCACCATTACTACCGCGCCCGCCGTGATCAGCAGGCCGCCGGTGATGATGGCGGGAGTGAGCTTTTCGCCAAGCAGGAGCCAGGCAAACAGCATGACCAGCGGCACGCTGAGCTTGTCGAGCGGAGCCACGCGCGATGCGGGGCCCAGTTGGAGCGCGCGAAAGTAGCACAACCAGGACAAGCCGGTAGCCAGCCCCGAGAGCGTCAGATAGAGGATAGTGCGCCGATCGAGCAGACGCATCTCGCCGTGTTTGCCGAGGGCCAGGGCAATGGCCCAGGCGAAGACCAGGACAACCGTGGTGCGAATGGCGGTTGCCAGGTTTGAGTCCACATGCGCAACGCCAACCTTGGCCAACAGTGCCGTGGCGGCGGCAAAAAACGCTGAAAGCAGAGCCCATCCGATCCAGGTCATAGCGTATATGGTAGCTGCTGGTCAGCCTGGGGCTGTCCTCTAAACTCGATTGCATGGAGACGGGCCGCGCCAGCCGAACTGCTCTTCGCGTGGCCCATCGCCGCGCTGTCCACCAGGTACTCGATCAGCCCTGCATTCTTTGCGATCGAATTGCGGTTCCGCTGCTGGGGCAGGACTTCGCTATTGATCATGCGAGGGAGTCGCACCCGATGTCCCGGGCGTTTCGTGCGTTTATGGCGGCGCGCAGCCGCTTTGCTGAGGACGAGCTTGCGGCTGCAGTTGAGAAGGGAATTACGCAGTACGTCGTTCTTGGCGCCGGACTCGATACGTTTGCCTATCGCAACCCATTCCCCGGCCTGCGGGTGTTCGAGGTGGATTTCCCGGCAACGCAGGAATGGAAACGAATGTTGCTGGCCGACGCAGGAATTTCGATACCGGCCAATCTCGCGCTGGTGCCGCTCGACTTCGAGCACAAGACACTTGCTGATGGTTTGGCGGAAGCGGGCCTGGACATGCGCAGCGCTGCATTCTTTGGATGGCTGGGCGTTGTGCCGTATCTCACCCTGGAAGCATTTCGCGCAACGGTTGCGGCGATTGGAAAGCTGCCCTCACCGACGGGGGTCGCCTTCGACTTCGCGCTCGCACCGGAAATGCTCGGGCCGAGGGCACGGGCGGCATTCGAGATGCTCTCCGCGCGGGTAGCCGCGGCCGGTGAGCCATTCAAGCTCTTCTTCACGCCTGAAGTTCTGGAGATGGAACTGCGCTCCGCGGGTTTCGCGACGGTTGAAATGATTGGCGCAGATGATTTGAACCGGCGGTATTTTGCCGGCAGGAACGATGGATTGGTGCTCCCATCGCCCGGGCTTGGGATGCTGGCGAGCGCTCGCGTGTAGTTGTGTTGTGCCGCCCCGGGCGCGTTTCGCCGCTACAATATCGGTAAGCATGCTCCGCCGCTTCCTGGTTTTTGCGTTCGCGTTGCCCTTGGCTGCTGTTTGCAGCTGCGGTTACCACACGCTTGGTGCGGCGACGCACCTGCCGCCCGGCACGCGCACACTCGCCGTTCCGATCTTCGCGACCCATACCGAGGCTTATCACACCGAGGCGGCCCTCACGGATGCCGTGATCCGCGAATTCGCTGCCCGGTCGAGAATGCGGATTACACCGGCCGAGGGCGGGAATCCCGACGCGGTTCTCCGCGGCACCATCCTCAACGAAGTCGTTGCACCGCTGACTTACAACACCACCACGCAACAATCGTCCAGTTTCCTGATCACGCTGGTTATCTCGGTCACGCTCACTGACCGCGATGGCAAGGTGCTCTACCAAAACAAGAACTATGTCTATCGCGGACAGTACCAGTCAACAACGGACCTGCCGACGTTCCTGGATGAAAGCCCGGCGGCCGTGGATCGTATGGCGCGTGACTTTGCGCGGGCGCTGGTAGCGGATGTACTGGAAGGAATGTGAGAAGCAGGGATCAGGGAACAGGGATTAGGGAGTAGGGATGGTTGCTCTTGGGTTTCAACCTCGATTCCCTCAGGACTTGATTTGCGGTTGCGCTGGTATCCTGTACACGCATGCACGCTGCTGATCCAAACAGGGGCTTCTTACGATGAGTGGCTCTCGCTGGGGTGCTGGTTTCAGCGCGGTTGGCCGGTTCGTTGCGGAGATAGAGGCCGCAGCTGCGGGCATGGGAACGATGAAACCCGGATATGTGCTTGCGGGCGACGAGGTATTTCTTCTCGATCGGTGCCGCGACGCGGTCCTGAAGGCCTTCGTTCCACCGGATTTGCGGGACTTTTGCCTGTCAGATCTGGATCTCGGTGCAACCCCGATCTTCGAAGTGCTCGACCGCGCACAGACTCCATCGCTCATGGCGCCGTTTCAGGTGATCTTTGTGCGAAATGTGCGCCAGCTTTATACGCGCGGAGCGAAGAAAGAAGAGTTTGCAGCGCTGGACCGGTATTTTCGCTCTCCAAACCCGCAGGCACTGCTGATTTTCGTGGCTGATTTTCTGCGCATTCCCACGGACACGCGACGCATGGACTTCGAGGACAAGAACCGCTACGAACGCCTCAGCGAGACGCTGGGCGAATACTGCGGCATGGTGGAACTGGCCCGCGTGGCTGAAGAGGACGCGATGCGGTGGGCCGCGGCGACAGCGCAGGCTGCCGAAACCAAGATCGATCCGGAAGCGGCGCGCGAACTGGTGGATGCGCTTGGAGCCGACATGATGCTGATTGCGTCGGAACTGGAGAAGCTGCTGCTTTACACGGTTGGCCGCGGCCGCATCACGCTGGGGGATGTTGAGACGATGGTGCTGGCGGCGAAGCAGCGCTCGCTCTATGAACTGACGGACGCGATCAGTTCGCGCAATACGGCTCGCGCGCTGGCGCTGTTGCATGGGCTGCTGAACAGCTCGGATGCAGGCGAGGATGCGGCGATCGGGCATCTCTATATGCTGGCGCGCACGTTCCGCCAGATGCTGGTGATTCTGGAAAAGAACGTTCGCGATTCGCGTGCCATCTGGCAGGCGTTGTGGCAAGGGTTCCGGATGCCGCCATTTGCGGCGGACGACCTGATCCGGCAGGCTCGGCGCTACAAGAGCCGGCGCGATTTGACGCGTGCGCTGCGGCTGATTGCGCGCGCGGATCTGGAACTGCGGTCTTCGCCGCCCGACAAGAGGCTGGTCCTGGAACGGTTGGTCTACGACTTGGCTTCGGAGCCCAAATCAGCAGCGGCCGCGTGGGCATCGGCGCAGTTATCGTTTGAGTCGTGAGCCTGAAGCAGAACTTCAAATAAAAGAGCTTCGATGTCGCGCTGAGGTTAAAAAACGCCGCGATTGTTCAGCCAGACGCCGTAGGGCTGGTCGAGCCTCTCCACGTGCTCGGTGTACCAGGAGGGCAGGAACTCGAGCAGGGTGCTGAGGCTGGCGACGTCCTCGCGGTTGACCTGCTCCAGAGCCCTGTAGAGGCGGGACAGCAGGTGCTGGTGCGCCGTCCGGTGCTCGCTGACGGCAGGGAAGCCCTCATGGAGAAGCAACTGCTCCTCGCTATGGAAGTGCATCTGGGAAAACTCGATGAGCCGCTCCAGTTGGAGGCAGACATCGCGGTGCGCGGCCCCGCGGAGGAGCATCAGGCGCAGTTCGTTCAGCGTGTCCATCAGGATACCGTGCTGATCGTCCATGGCCTGTACGCCGACGATGCACTCGTGACTCCACGTCAACAGGGTCACTTTCACCTCCGCGACCAAGGGCAAGTCTAGCGCTGTTGTAGGAGGTCGCAATGGCGCTAACGTGGGGCCGGAGTGAGACTTTGGGTTCATATTGAAGTGACTTCTGCGCGTTACCGGGACACTTTTTTACTCGAGGATCACGTCGGGTTGGGGCTGGTGGCCGCGGGTGGTCAAGACGATGGCGGCGCCGAGGATGAGGGCGCCGCCGACCCAGGCGTAGGGGCCTAGGTGTTCGCCGAGGAGGCGGACGCCGAGGTAGGAGCCAAGGGCCGGCTCAATGTTGAGGAAGACCCCGGCGCGCGAGGCGGGCACCTGATGAATGCCCCAGTTCCACAGAAACGTGGTGGTAGCGGTGCAGGCCAGGCCGCCGATGGCGAGCGCGATCCACGCCGTCATGCTGACATGCGCGAGCGGAGGCGGCGAGACCTTGTTGGTGCGCCAGGGATTCAGCAGAACCGGGCCGACGACCCAGACGGCCAGCATCGCAGTTCCGGTAAGGATGCTATAGGCGGTGACGACGACCGGTTTGTGCGTCTGCATGAGCTTTTTGCAGAGCAGAATCCAGGCAAGGGCGGTGCAGAGCGAGAAGACAACCAGCAGGTCTCCGTAAAGCGTGGGCTGGCCCTGGGTAGCGGGCCCACGATGGCCACCGAGGACGATCAGAGCCGCGCCGAGGGTGGAACCGACCAGCGCCGACCAGCCGATGGCGTCGAGCCGCTCGCCGGCGAAAAGCACTGCGGCCATGGCCAGAAGAACGGGCATGGAGCCGACCATGAGCGAGGCGTGGCTAACGGTAGTGCGCGCGAGGCCATGGAACTGGATAAGGAACTGGATGGGAATGCCAAATGCCGCGGAGATGAGGAGGATGCGGACCTCTGCGGCGGTGAAGCGGACGCGATTGAGAAGCGCAACCGGCAACATTCCGACGCAGGCAAAGAGAAAGCGGTAGAGCACCATGTGCTCCACGCTCATTTCGTTCAGGGCAATGCGTCCGAAGTAGAAGCCGGTTCCCCACAGGCATCCGGCGATCGCGCATGCGCCGTAGCCGAGGAAAGCGGTGCGCGGGTTCAGTGTTTTGCTGTCCAGCATTCTTTCCTTTTTATAGTGGGCGGTGGGCGGTGGACAGTGAACAGTGGGCAGTGAACAGTGGACAGTGGGCAGTGGACAGTGGACAGTGAAGAGTGGGCAGTGAAGAGTGGACAGGGGCTGGTTGCTGGAACAGGTATGTACTACTTTGCCACCCTACCCCCCCCTCCCCATCCGAACGAAGAAGCTTTTTGTTTTCATGTGGTTAGGAGATGAGGGGTCTGTAAAGATTCCTGCTGATTGGACTTAGCTTCATAGTATCTCTCAGGAAGGGACTTAGCGGTTGATTTCTCCGTTCAAGCCAGGACCGCACCCGATTCTGGACCGCACCCGATTCTGGACCGCACCCGATTCGAGGACCGCAGCACCTGGTTATTGAATGGATCGAATTCAAGTCTCATTATGCGCCTGGGAGTCGAAATTACCTGCAAAGGCCAAGACGTTCTATATCGTTTGAATTCTGCGATTTAGTGAGAACAATCCCAGGCCGGCTCTTGACAAGTATGGGTGAACCCCCTGGATAAGACAGTTCGGGGCTGTCCAAGCAAACGATGGGTTGTTAACGACCGCAATGTGCGAAATCGTTCGGCTAACGCAATTCCTGAGTAACCGCATCCGGAGGCACTGCATTCCAGTCGACGCGACCATCCGGGGTCCCCAACGATGTTCTTGTCGGTCCGTCTGACAAGAACGCTCCCTTCGCGATCGCCGTTATCTCTCCATTGGACATTCCAAAGGAGACTGTGCTAGCTTCTTTGGGATGTCCAAAGGAGGAGTTTCGTGGGCGAGAAGAAATCCGACGTTCTGCAGGGAACACTTGATTTGATGGTGTTGAAGACGCTGCAGGCGATGGGGCCGTTGCATGGTTTTGGCATTGCCCGGCGCATTGAGCAGCTCAGCGAAGACGTCCTCCAGTTGAATGAAGGGACGGTCTACACCTCGCTTCTGCGCCTGCAACAGCAAGGCCTGATCGCCTCGAAGTGGGGAACCTCGGAGAACAAACGCAAAGCGCGGTTTTACACCATTACCCGGCAAGGCTCGAAACAGCTGGAGCGCGAAACGGAGAATTGGGAGCGCGTTTCGGGAGTGATCGAGCGAGTTCTGCGGCTGGAAAGGCAGGCCTGAAGCGATGAAGACTCTCAGAGTGTGGTGGAGCAAGGCGGCGGGTTTTCTGAAGCGCAAGAATGATGAGGAATTTGATGAAGAGATCGGGGCTCACCTCGATCTGCTGAAGCAACGCTTCACTGCCCAAGGCATGACGTCCAAAGAGGCGGCAAGGGCAGCGCGAAAACAATTCGGCAATGTGACCGTTCTCAAGGAAACACAGCGTGAACAAGGCAGCTTCCTCTCGCCGGTGGAGTGGTGGCGCGACGTTCGCTTCGGACTACGGATGCTGAAGAAGAGGCCGGCATCGAATGCCGCCGTTGTGGTGGCGCTGGCTTTGGGGATCGGGATGAATGCGGCGGTGTTTTCATTTGTGAACGCCCTGCTGCTGCGGCCTGCGCCGGGTGTGGTGGCCATCAGCAGCCTAAGCGAGGTTTGGCTCCATAATCGCGCCGGCTCAGGAATCGAGAGCTTCCTTCCGTTTGACTATCCGGATTATGTGTATTTCCGCGATCACTCCCGATCACTTGAAGGTCTGCTGGCGTTCGACGGAGATGGGCACGAGGCGATCTGGAATCGCGCGGGCGAAGGCGAAGTTGTGCAAGGACAGCTCGTCTCCGGCAACTACTTTTCGCTGGCGGGCGTGGGCGCGATGGTGGGTCGCATGATTTCGCCGGATGACGATCAGCTTTCAACGCCGCGCTATGTTGCCGTTCTGAACCACTCTTTCTGGCAAAAGAGTCTCGGGTCGGATCCGGCGATTGTCGGGAAAGCGCTGGTATTCAATGGAACGGCGTTTACGGTTGTGGGCGTGGCGCCGGCCGGTTTCAGTGGGCTGATCGTGGGGACAACGCCGGATTTCTGGGCGCCGCTTGCCACGGGGTCACGCTTCATCCACGACGCGGATCGCATGACGAATTGGAACGGCTACTGGCTGGTGGTGGCGGGCCGGATGAAGCCAGGAATCGGAAGAGCTCAGGTGCAGGCTGAGATGTATCTTCTAGGCGATCAAGCCAGACAACTGCATCGCGACAGCGGGAGCCCTCTCGATGCGCTGGTCTATCCAACGAACCTGGTGCCGGGGCCTTATCGAGGATACGTGGCCGCTTTCACCGGTCTGCTGCTTACGGTGTTTCTGCTGGTGTTGCTGATTGCGTGTACCAATGCAGCGAGTCTGCTGCTTGCTCGCTCGGTGGGCCGCGCACGGGAGATGGCGATCCGCTCGGCACTGGGAGCGAGCCGGGGCAGAATTCTGCGTCAGCTACTGATTGAAAGCCTGATCCTCTCGTCGATTGCGGGTGCGGCTGGAGTGGCGATTGCCTGGGCTGGGGCCCGGTTGCTGCTGATGCTGAAGCCGTCGAATATCCCGGTCACGCTAGAGGTTCCAATCGATTGGCGGGTGCTGTTGTTTACGCTGGCAGTTTCAGTGGGAACCGGCCTGGTGTTTGGAATCGTACCGGCTTTGCGCAGCGCGGCGGTGGATGCGGCTCCAGTGCTGAAGGAAGAGACGCAGAGTGCGGGACTGCGGAAGTCGCGCCTACGTAGCGCGTTGCTGATTGGCGAGATTGCAACGTGCGTGGTGCTGCTGTCGGCCGCTGCATTGTGTGTGCGCAGCCTGATGCATGCCAACTCGATCGATCCGGGATTTGACACGCGCGGGATTGCTGTTGCGACCCTCGACCCCAGCAGTCTTGGATACTCCAGCGCCAAGACTGCGGAGTTCTATCGCCAGTTCATGGAGCGAGTCCGCGCCCTCCCCGGTGTGACGGCGGCAAGTTACACGGATTTTCTGCCGTTGGGAACTGCGCGATCGCAGACCTCCGCGGGGCATCGGTTGGGCAAGGATCCTGACCAGATCATGGTCAATGTCTTCCGTGTCGATCCCGACTACTTCAGCACAATGGGAATCAAGATCCTGAGCGGTCGGGATTTCACGCAGAAGGAGACCGACGCTGAGGGGGCCAGCGTGGTGGTTGTAAACGAGTTCCTCGCGCAACGACTTTGGCCCGGTGAAAATCCCATTGGGAAGCGAGTTGCGCTTGGTGGCGAGAAGACGACCAGCGAAGTGATTGGAGTGGTCAAGGGAGGCAAATACCGGACTCTGGGCGAGTCGCCCATCCCCGTGGTTTATCGGGGGGAGTTGCCGGACCGCAGAACTGTTGTGATTCACACGTCGGGGGATGCACGCGGGTTGCTGGAGGCGGTGCGGCGGCAGGTGCAGGCGGTCGACCCACTGATGGCGGCGACCGATTTGCAGACGATCGAGGAGTACATGGCGCTGCCGCTATTTCCCGCGCGCACGACGGGACTGCTGCTCGGATTCTCGGGGTTTCTGGCGCTGGTGCTGACGACGGTGGGCCTGTTCGGCGTGATTGCGTACGTGGTGTCGCAGCGGACGCACGAAATCGGCGTGCGCATGGCCCTGGGGGCACGACGCAGCGACGTTCTGAAGCTGGTGATGCGACAGGGACTTCATCTGACTCTGATGGGCCTCGGGATTGGCTTGTGCGCGGCATTTTTCGCGGCGCGATTGCTCTCGCCGCTGCTTTATGGGATAGGGGCAAACGATCCGACGACGCTTTTGGCGGTTGCATTGGGGTTGACGGCGGTAGCGATGCTTGCCTGTTATCTTCCTGCGCGACGCGCCATGGAGGTTGATCCGGCTACGGCTCTGAGGTATGAATGACCGCGTCGGGGATTACCCGATTCTCGAGCATTGCCGAAGGCGGTTGGCCCGGCGAGGAGGGGAAACCCGCAGTTCCGGGGGCACGGAAGAGCTGGAGCCGGCGTCCGCCCGCACAGGAAGGGGTTCCGACGGCGGAAATATTTGAACGGCGGGGACAACTTGAAAGATCGTCAGACGGTCCAAGTTCGTGCTAGCATTTGTGGCACGGTACGTCCTCGCGCTTATCCTGCACCCAGGACGCTTGTTCAACAAGGTTCGCCCAACCGAAAGGATGCGAACATGAGTAAGACCCTCCTTCCCAAGGCCATGACTTTCCTCTCGCTCCTGCTGCTGGCATCAACGCTCTATGCGCAGGCGAATGACGCAACTGCAGACACGACTGCTCAACAAGGCACCACTTCAAAGGTGCGAATCGTGCGCCTGAGCCAGGTAAGGGGCGCAGTCGAAATCGAACGAAACAGCGGGCGTGGCTTTGAACCCGCAATTGCCAACCTGCCGATCGTCGAGCAGAACCAGCTCCGGACGGGTGTGGGGATCGCCGAAGTGGAGTTTGAAGACAACAGCTCCCTGCGGCTGGCTCCGAACTCCGCTGTCGAATTTCCAATGCTGGGGCGAAATGCGAGCGGTGCGACGGTTTCGTCGATTCATGTAATCAAGGGCACCGCATACATCAGCCTGGTGAAGCCGCAGAGCAGCAAGGCGCCGGTGAACGAGTTTGCGCTGGTTTTTGGCGACCGCAATCTGAAGCTCAATCCGGCAACCCATATTCGGCTCGACATCGAAGGCACGCAGGCGAAGCTTGCCGTGCTGGATGGCGAAGTTCGTGCTGACGGCACCGATGGCGCGGTGACCATTCCGAAGAAGAAGACAGCGACATTCGATATGTTTGCCGCGGATGAGCCAACCGTTGCCAAGGACGTGACGAAGACCGAGTTTGACGAGTGGGACCACAACGCGGCTTCGTACCATTCGAATGCTGCTTCGATGTCGGCGTTCAGTTCGCCTTACGCGTACGGCACGAGCGATATGGCCTATTACGGGAACTTCATGAACGCGGGCGGCTGCGGCTCCATGTGGCGTCCTTACTTCGCGAGCGCGGCATGGGATCCGTTTGCGAATGGCTCGTGGGCGTGGTACCCGGGCGGGGGCTACTCGTGGGTATCTCCGTATCCCTGGGCATGGACTCCGTACCACTCCGGTGCATGGTCGTACTGTCCTAACGTGGGTTGGGGCTGGATGCCAGGCGGCGGAGGAGGATGGTATGGACTGAATAACGTCGCGGCGCTGGCTCCCGCGGGAAGCACCGGAGGAGGCGTGATCGGGCGTCGTTTGCCGCCGCCCCACCCACCTCTTCCTCATGCGCCCTCGCTGATTGCCAGCAACACAAAGCCGTTGACGTCGTCCGAGGTTTCGTCGGCCACATCTTTCGAGTTCCGCAAGGATTCAGCCGGCCTGGGAGTGCCGCGCGAGACGCTTGGTCATCTGGACAAGTTTTCGCGCGAAACTTTGAGCCACGGTGTTGCCAGGACGCAGGTCTATATCAGCGTTCCGGAGTCAGGTCGCGCGAACAGCAGGATCACGATGTCGCAGGCGATGGGCGCCTCGATTCATCGTGGCAACCCGCCGAGCTCTCCTTCGACGTCGTCGCAAAGCTGGAACAACTCATCGCGGTTGGGGTCGAGCAGCAGTTCGGTCAGCAGCAGCCGGTCGACAAGTGTTGGGACTACGTCGTCGGGTCCTTCCGCTCCATCGACGGGCGGCTCCCATAAATAGCTGGGGGAGTTTCTAGCAAGGCGTGTTTACGAAGTGCGCAATTCCAATTGGGGTTGCGCACTTCGTGCGTTCGGGCGGCTGCACTACGGATTGAAAGAGGCTCCGGCGCGGCTCAGGGGTTCGCGGATGCGGACGCGGATATATCGGCGCCAATCGCAAAGTCAGCGTCCGCGGAACTGCGGCTCATGACAGGGTGCTGGCTGCCGACTTGTTGTGAGACCTGCTGGGAGACGGTTGCGAAGATCTGGCTCAATGGCGTTTGTCCATTCGTCTGCTGCAGGGCGCGAAGCAGGAAGTACGTGAAGTAGCCGTGCTTCAGATTCGCGCTTTCCATGGACTGTTCATTGACCCCGCTGGCCGCCAGGACGATACGTCCGGTCCCCTCGCTCATGTGCTTCAGCATCTGCTCAGACGGAGCGGAATTGGCGATGGCGCCGGAGGTCGCGCTGTCTTTCATTGAGCCACCGCTGTAGCAGGTATCCAGGATCACCGCTGTGCGCAGGGATTTCATGCGGGTGGCGACGGCGTTGGCCAATTCGACCATGGGATAGGCAGTGGCGAAGAGTGCGTCCTCGTTGAATCCGCCGGGGCCGGAAATCTGCGTGTCGTATGTGACCAGGTAGTTCGCGCCGCCGGCGGTGTCCACGGTGCGCGGCGTGCCGTGGGTGGCCACGTAAATCAGGACGAGATCATTGGCCTCGGCATGACGCGCGATCCAGTTCAGTTCTTCCTTGATGTTCCTGGTGGTCGCCTGTTCGTCGGTGAGGACATGAACGTTGGCGGACGGAAAGCGCCCGATTTTCGGATCTTTCAGAGCATCGGCGATTCCCTTGGCGTCGGCGGTGGTGAAGTGGAGCGCGGGAACGCCCTGGTCAGCGAAGCGGCTGATGCCGATGACCAGCGCCCACTTCTGCTTCACTGGTCCGGCGTGAACGGGATGCGCACCAGGTGGAGCTTCCGAGCCCGGCACAACCGAGAGACCACGGCCGCCAGGGGTGGAAAGAATGAGCGGATTCAGCCCCTCTGCGAGCGCTTCAGAGTCGTTGAAGCGCGCCTTATCCATTGCGTATTTGGCAAGGGCGTCGTGGCCAAGACGTTTTTCGACGAGGCTGCGGTAATACCAGGCATCGCCGAGTTCGCTGCACTCTGAGACCGCGTGCTTCAGCAGTTGCAGTGCGTCTTCGAATGCGCTGTTGTCGCTTTGGGGCGAAATTCGCTCGAGGGCCTGTACAACAAGGTCCTTGCCCGCGCCGCATCGGTCGTCCTGTGCGGATGCGGAGATGCCGCAGGCGCACAGGAGCAGCGCGCTCGCGATTCTCCTGGCCAGGTTCATTTTGCAGCCACCGACTGGTGAGCCGCGCGGGCCTTCATCGCTTTCAACACAGGGTCGCTGACTCCGCTCGCGGATAACGCCTGGAGACCGGATGTGCTGAGATCGAATCGCGCCAGTTTGGAGGTACGGATGGCCTGGGCGACTGCATCGTCATCCATGCCGGCCTTGACCATCGCAATGACCTGATCGTTGGTGAGGGCCTTGGACGATGTGGATTTGGCGCTGGAGGCCGGAGGCGGATCGCCCGGCTTACCCGGCGGTGCGTCCTTCCTGGCGATGGACTTCTCGCTTTCCTCGCCCTCGAGTTTCTTGTAATGGGCGATGGCGGTTTCAATGCGTTTCTGCGGTTCGAGAAAGTACTTCTCGTCGGGCTTGGCATCGATGGCCTTGCCGTAATTGATGGCGGCCTCGTCGAGAAACTTCATCGCCGCCTTCTGGCTCTCAGCTTTGTACGCCAATGCCTCGTAGGCTACGCCGATGTTATAGAGCCGATATGCGTCTTCACCGGGCTTGGGGAGCTGCGGCGCGGTTTCGTAGGTCTCGAGCGCGCGCTGCCACAATCCGGCCGAGGCTTCTTTGTCGCCCTGGTCGAGCCCACCCTTGTCTTTGGCGAGGTAGACCTCGACGGTCTCATTGGTGTTCACGAGGTGCGATGCGATCTGGCGAACAACGTCACTGATCAGGCGCGATCGCAATTCCGCGTCGGTGGGCGGGTTCAAGTCTTCGCCGTTCTGGGAGCCGGAGCCGCCGGTGAGTTTCTTCCACCCGCCGGTGACGGAGTTCTTGATGTGGGAGATGTCGGTTCCGGTGTTATCGAAGGTCTGGTCGTATTTGGAGGTAATGCTGTCGGAGGAGAGGTTCTGTCCGCCGGAGGTTCGAGCCTGAAAAGAAACGCTCAAGGAACCGGTGATGCGCGTGTTCGTCTGGGTCTTGGATGCTTTTTTGCCGATGGCGAGCGCTGGTTGCGTGGTGACGATGGGGCGAGGGTGGGAATAATCGGTGATTTCGCAGGAAATGATGGTGGAAGGATTACTGCTGGTGCTCAGGTGAGCATCGTTCTTGAGCAGTTCCGTTTCAAGCAGCGACTCCAGATCCGGGGCGAGATCGGCGAATTCCTTGTGACCCGTGGCTTTGACCTTGATGGTGTTTCCGCTCAGATGCGCCAGGGCGGGCAGTCTGCGTTGCAGGTACACCTTTTCCTTGGCAGTGCCGAAGCCCTGCGGGCGAACCGGTGTTGAACCGAGCGAGAGAAGAATGACGCAGGCAGCTACCACCGTGATCCATCCGTGTTTCATGTCCCGACTCCCAATTACTGAAAAGTCCAAACTTTGAAAGAAGCGTCGCCCAAGGGCTAAAGCCCGCTGCTCATTTTGTTGCGTTTTTGTGGCCAGGCTGAAAGCCATGCCCTTGTTACAAAGCGGCGGTTTCATCGGTTTTTTCAGCAAGCTGTTTAACGTGCTGGTACTTATGCAGTCCTGCGAGGAAAGAGGGAGTATTCCGACAGGAATAGCGAAGCGGTTGATAGCTTTCTTGAGTCCTCTGCGAGGGGTTTTGTAAGGGTAATGCGCAAATGGAGCGGAAAGCAACAGAATTTGGCGAGAGCGAGGATGCAAGAAATTGACGTGGAAACGAGGCAAAGCCGCGGGAATCGGCGAAAATGAATATCGATGGTGATGCAGGTTCTGGGGCTGGCTCGACAAGCCCTTTTGCGCGCTGGCGCATTTTTTACGGTTGCGGCGATTCTCTCGAATTCTCCCGGGGCAAAGGCGCAGCTCTTCGGACATCATCCGAAGGCTGCGAAAGACGCGCCGCCGGCGGAACTGTCGAAGCCTGAACGTCCGGCATCACAGCCGGCTGCATTCAGCATTCCAGTGGAGCCCCTGGGTTTCTTCGCGCCGGGTGCGATCTACCAGGGGCAGCGCGAGAGCATGGTCTCGCTGGATTTTATCGACGAGGACCATATCCTCTTTACATTTCACGCGCCAGGATTGATTCGCCGGGAGGGAAGTCCGGCGGCAGAGAACGAACGGCAGATTCGAGCGCTGGTGCTTGCCTTGCCCGAGGGAACGCTGGATGCGGAAGCACTTTGGACAGTGCACGACCGGGGCCGCTACCTTTGGATGCTGAACGACGGTCGATTCCTCCTGCGCGATCTGAACGAACTGCAGGTTGGCGATGCAGCATTGGAACTGAAACCGTCGCTGCACTTTCAGGGACCGCTGTTGTGGCTGGAAATGGATCCGACACAGGACCTGGTTGCTACAGATTCGAGCGAGCCGGTGGGAACGCAGGCCGCAGCCGGGCAGCGTGCCCAGCCCTTCGACAGCGTCGGCGTGGATGACGACCGACGAGGTGCAAGTCGTACGCGCAAGCCGGACATCGTTGCTGCGTATCGTGCAGCTGCGCCACGGGGCAGGTGATGCTCGTGAGCCGCACGCGCACCACGGTGCATCTTCCCATCAACTCCGAGGGTTTGTCGAAATCGCTGCGAGGCAAGGGGCGTGAATGGATGCTCGACCTGAATTCACTTCACTGGCGGGAACCGCAGTATCGGCAAGATCGACTCCATGTGCGCTCCATCGGTGGACTTTGTCTCGAATCCCGAGGTGCTGTGACCACCTGTAATCCAGACAACAGCCGGTGGATGGTGGCGATGTCGACCAACGGCAAGCGATTGTGGAATGTTGCCAAGCCGCGCGACACAGATCTGGCCGCGGCTGATCATGGCGCCAAACGGGACGCGGCTGGCACGGGAGACGCTTCGGTTCACGCATGCGGTCGAAACATATTCGCCAGTGAGCTTTGACGATGTGACAGGCCAGCTGGTGGAAGTCTACGACGCCATCACCGGCAAGGTGGATTTGACAGCTCCCGCCAGTCCGATTCTGGATGGAGGGGGAAATGTGGCAATCTCACCGTCGGCGCGCCGGGTGGCCATTCTGGATGCCGGCGCCATCCAAGTGTATGAGCTGCCGGCTCCGGTGCCGGCCCCAGGCGCAAAGCACTGAGGGATTCCGGTCGCTGCTGGCTGGCTCGGGGTTGGCGTCTCTGGTTTTGCTGTAGCACCGACGTGTAAACTTGCCTGCGGAGGAATTTCCTTGGCCACGGCTGTCGTTCGGTACACGGCTGCGGCGGTCACTGACCGCGGGCGAAAACGGCCCTCGAACGAAGATGCATACGGCTTCTCCGTCGAGGCCGGCGTCTACGTGGTTTGCGATGGGATGGGCGGAGCAGCCGCGGGGGAAATCGCGAGCACGATTGCCGTGGACGAAATTCTTCGTTTGATGACCGGCCGCAAGCCGGAGGAGCAAGCTCCTCCTCTACCCGACGCTGCGGAGAGCGCCGTCTCTGCCGCAAACAAAGCCATCTTCACGCGTGCACAACGGAATCATCGACTTAACGGCATGGGCACGACGATGGTGGTGCTGACCACGCATGAGCAACACGTGTGGGTGTTGAACATCGGCGACAGCCGCTGTTACCGGATGCGCGCAGGGCCATCTGGAGCAACTCACGCGCGACCATTCGCTTGTGGAAGAGCAGGTGAGAATGGGGCGAATGACGCCTCGCGAAGCATTGCACTCTCCGTTCAAGAATGTGATCACGCGCGCGCTGGGAACGCAGTCGCGGGTCACGCCGGATGTGTTTGAATTCGAAGCCGAACCGGGCGACCTGTTTATGCTCTGCTCCGACGGCTTGACCCGCGAACTCTCCGACCCGGTCATTGAAGGACTTATGAAGAGCGAACTCTCGCTCGAAAAGCTGTCGACACAGCTTGTGGAGGCTGCCAAGAAATCGGGCGGCCACGACAACATCACATGTCTGCTGGTGCGCGCACAGGCCTGAAAGGGCTGCTCGGCCCAGTTGTTCGCGAAGCTTCGCTCTGTTCAAGCTGGACCTCGGTCTGGGTGCAAAGCCCAGGTAGAACCCCGCCAGCAGGACTCCGATTGGACAAAACGCCAAAAAAGGGTGCCCGCCGGCACTCGGCCTTGTTTCGGTACTTACTTTCTGTCTTCCAGTAATGGAAGGCAATTACTGATTCGCGGTTTTTCCTATCTCGAAGGTGTTGTCATAAGTATCTCAATCTACGCCGTTTGGAGCATTGCTGCGGTAGTCTCAAGAGCATAAGGTTCAAGCATCAATCATGCCAAAACGCGACAGGTTTCTGCCGCGTGGCCGAGGTGATTTATGCCCATTACTGAGAAACGCAGCAATTGCATCGAAACCGGGAACACGGGTTGGATATCCGTTCATATCAATGACGAGGAATCACGCAATAGGGCGCTGTCTGCCGAAGCAGGCGATCCGTGGCACGAGGAAGCGGGGCAGCCGAAAAGCTTTCACCTGTTCGAGCACACAGGCCAGACAGTCATTCCTTTGCCCGAGCGTTTTCCGCGGCTTGCGTTTGCGGCAATCGCGATCGCTATCCTGCTTTCTGCGCTCACCGCGGAGTTCGATTATCTGAGAGGCGGCGGCTATTACTGGCCCTGATTATGAGAAATCAGCACAAGATCGAAAACAACAGCGCCGCGTTCACGAAACTCTACGTGTCGGTTCAGCCAGCCGCAAACATTGAGGCGGAAACCGGCTTTGAACACGTACGGGAAGTCTTCATGTCCGGTTTTCTGCTGGATTGGCTTGCAGGGTCGGATCCGTCGGAGGATGGAAGCAAATACGCGCCAACAAGGAGCGCAAAGAATAAGCGTCTTCTGTGAGAAGTCAGGTTGGCATGATGGTCGGGGCGGAGGGATTCGAACCCCCGACCCTCTGCTCCCAAAGCAGATGCGCTACCAGACTGCGCTACGCCCCGACGTCGTTTCTTGATTGTATCGCGGAACGGGGTCAGGCCTGAACGCTGGCCGGGCGTCTCAGTTCAATGCGAAACGAGCCACGCCAGCAGCCAGATCACCAGCACAATCGGGATGGCGAAGATGAGCGCCATGACGCACCCCAGCATGACGAGAAACCACCAGTCCTTCCAGGTGTGACGGCGGGGTTCGCCCAGGTGGCGCTGCAGCAACCGATAGTTGCGGCGATTCGGCTTTCCAGGCGATGTCGAAGGCGTCGCCGAGGATGGGGATGGTGCCGACCAGCACGCCAATGCCGAGATTGGCTGCCATGCGCACGAGCGTGACATAGGGCACGCCGCGAACCCAGGCGGCCAGCGGAATGATCAGCGACAGCAGGCCGGCGAGAACGTCTCCCAGGCCGGGCACGAGACCGATGATTCCGTCGATGCCGAAGCGAATGCCGGTGAAGGGAATGCGGAAGGCCTCGTCGAGCAGAATCTCAAGGCTGCGCAGGGTCTCGTCGCGAAAGATCCATGCGCCGCGGTTCCAGCGGTTATGCGGCATCGACGATTCCATCCGATGTGGGAATCGGAGCTGTCGATTGGCGGGTAGAATTGGCGTCTGGATTGGGCGTAAGAGGCCTCTTTGGCCGAGGTTCCGGCTATCTGGTTCGATGCTACAATCGAAGAGGTACATGGCGGCTATAGTTCAGCGGCAGAACGCCTGACTGTGGCTCAGGATGTCGTGGGTTCGATCCCCACTAGCCGCCCCAATATTAGAATCAAAAGCCTGGATTTTTTCGCAATATCTCCGCCTCCACAAGCCTTCAATTATCACAGATTGCTTTCTTTTGCACTCCTGCATTCACCAGCGTCTGGAGCGCCTGGCGATTATTTGCGGCCTTCCACAAGGTTCTGGTGCTACAAAGATAGGTCATGACGACGCAACGCCAGCTTTTGACGCCTCGCGAAGCATCGCGGATGCTGGGGATCAGCTACCCCGCGATCAAGAAATGGATTCTGGAAGGGAAGATCAAGACGGTTCGCACTCCCGGTGGCCATCACCGGTTGACGCTGACCAGTCTCCGTCCGTATCTCGAGGCGGATAGTGCCCGGCCGGAAGCGGCTTCCCGGGAGAGATATCGAAGGGTGAGCGGCAGGAACCAATTGCCTGGCACGGTGGTGAGTGTTCGCATTGAGGGGCTGCTTGCCCAGATCATCCTGGCCGTGGGAGACGCCGAAGTGATGGCGATCATCACCGCCGATGCGGCTCGCGAACTGCGCCTTAAAAAGGGCGAAAAAGCCGCGGCGCTTATCAAGTCTACCGATGTGATGATCGAGCGCCTCGACGCCATATAGATTTAGATCAAGGTTGAAGTATTGATTCAGGGCGAAATCGAACTGTTTGACGGTAACGATTAGAAACGTATAAATTCAATCCATGGCCAAAATGGCCGAGGCCCTCCCCCCATTCCCAAATCATTCGATTCAATTCACCGATGGTGCATGTAGCCACATTCATGTTGGAGGAAGCGTGAACGAGGCGAAGTCAGTTCTTGCTGTCGCGGTTCTCTTCTTTTTATCGACGGCTGCGTTCGGGCAGTCGAGCGGCATCACTGGCACCGTGGCCGATCCAACGGACGGTGCGGTCGCAAACTTCACGGCCACGGATAAGAGCACGAGCCAGGCACGCGAAGAAAAGTCGCACCTGGATGGCATTTTCAAGTTCTCGCAACGGCATCCCGGCGACTATCGCGTGGCGTTTACCGCGAGCAGCTTCAAGACTGCCGGCATCGCGCCTGTTACCGGGAAACTTCACCGAGACGTCGGGTCTCGACCAGGACCGGGCCCGCGAATCGGCTCCGGCATCTCCCACCACCAACCCCGACGCGCTGACGTGGCACGGTATCACGCTGTACGGTGCGTTTGACGTCGGCGTCGGCTGGGTCAGCCACGGGTTACCGCAGAGCCCGTACAACTATGAAGGCTCATCCCTGGTGAACCGAAACGCCGCTGGTTCTCGATTTCTGGTCGAACCGAACAACCTGTCGCAGACGGCTCTGGGCATCAGGGGCAGGGTAGAGTTTGCGCATGACTGGTATGTTGTGTTCAACGCTTCGACCGGCATCAATCCGCAATCTGGCCAGCTCTCCAATGCGTCACTCACCAACATCAAGGACAACGGCCTCTCCAGAAGCGGTTATTCGGAGGCCATCGACGGCGCGCGTGCGGGCCAGCCGTTGAATGACGAATATTATGGCGGCATATCGTCCACGGATTTCGGCACGCTGATCTTCGGTCGTGAACGCGCGCTCGGTACCGATACGATGCTGCTTTATGATCCGGTCGCCGGCGGTTACGCCTTTTCATACATCGGGTATAACGGCACGATGGCCGGCGGCGGCGACACCGAGAACAGCCGTTGGGACGACGCAGTAAAGTATCGCCTCGCCCATGGCCCCGTCCATTTTGCCGCGATGTATAAATTCACCGATGGCACTGGCGGCTGCTACTCCGCCTCCGCAACCTGGACCGCCACAACCTGCACGCCGGAACAGCCGCATAACAACGCTTACGGATTCAACCTCGGTGGAGAGATCCAAAAGTTTTCGACCGACGTCGTTTACCAGCATTACAACCAGGCCATCAGCGTATTGAATCCGCTGCTGGGGCCTGCGAGTCCGACGCAGCCATATCAGTCGACCACAAACAGCATCAATACAAACCAAATCACCGGGACCAATCTCATCGGAACAGACAGCACCGTATATGGCATCGTGACCGACAACAACGCCGTTATGGTCACTGCCAAGTATGCGTGGGATCCGTTCAAGTTTTATGCCGGCTACGAATACATCTGGCAGAACAACCCGAAGAACCCGCTGGGCGTGGGCGCCACGGACCAGGGCGGTTATCTCATGAGCGGCGTCGAAGATGACAATCTTGATAATGAGAAGCTGGTGCAGATCTGGTGGACCGGCATCAAGTACACCTATCGAAGCAAGACCGATGTCACCTTATCCTGGTATGAGCAGCGGCAGAACGACTTCCGGTCACCGCCGACCTGCTCGGTCGCAGCCGGTTTCCGCAGTTCCTGCGCGGGCACTCTCGACGAGGGATCGCTCTACATCGATCATCGCTTCACGAGGCGGTTCGACGGTTTTGCCGGACTTGCATATTCTTTCGTGAGCGGCGGTCTGTCTATCGCCATTCCTCATGGACCCGGCGTCCCGTATCTTCACAACAGCAACTTTGCTCCGACAGTCGGTGGTCGTTTCACCTTCTGATCGTCTCCGCAGCGGGCTCAATGGAGAGCAATCGACGGGGCGTTTGCGCTGAGACCCGTTGCGATGTGGCATGAATAGCGTCTGTGGTAACGTATTCTCTATAAGGCAAGGTTTAAAACAATCAATTTCCGGCTGCCCAAAAGTGCATCCAATCGCCAGGCCCGAGTTAACTGAAGTACAGAGCGTCCGTGAGCCCCAACCTTCCCAAAAATGCAAATCTTGCGAGCCTATTGCTTAAGGCCGGGCTGCTTCCGTTCGAGCCCCGACGCGGATTGACCAACGGACACGTGCAGACAATCCTGGGAAACTATCTTCCGCGCCCGGCGTATCCCGGTTCATCGATTGCGGAGCAGGTTGAGGTAGATGCGGCGGACGGCAGCCGCGTATTGTGCTATTGCGACTGGCAGCCGGAAGCAGTGCGCGCAAGCCGCCTGACCGTGATCCTGGTGCACGGGCTCGAAGGCTCGTCGGAGTCGCGGTACATCAAGGGGATCGCAGGGAGGGCATGGACAGCAGGATGCAACGTGGTTCGCATGAACATGCGCAACTGTGGAGATACCGACGAGCTGACGCCGACGCTTTACCATTCGGGCTTGTCGGCGGACGTGGGCGCGGTGATTCGCCACTACGCGAGCCGGTACGGACTGCAGCGTGTGGGGCTGGTCGGCTACTCGATGGGTGGAAACCTGGTGCTGAAGCTGGCTGGAGAATGGGGAGGGGAACTGCCTCTTTGCGCAGTTGCGACGGTGTGTCCTGCAATCGACCTGGCGGCAGGTTCCGATGCCCTGCACGAGCCGGTGAATCGGCTTTACGAATGGCATTTTCTTCGCGGACTCATGCGGCGCTACCGCAGGAAAGTGGCGCTCTATCCGCACATTTACCAAGCCAACGGCATCGGGCCAATTCGCTCGTTGCGGCAATTCGACAACGAGATTGTGGCTCGCTATTGCGGCTTTCGCGACGCGGACGACTACTACTATCGAGCCGCAAGCGCCCGCGTGGTGGACAAGATCGCCGTTCCCACGCTGATCATTCGCGCTGTTGACGATCCCTTTGTGCGGATGGTTTCAGAAACCCGTGCCGCGTTGCTTGCCAATCCCAATGTGCTACTGGTCGAAACCCAGCACGGCGGCCACTGCGCTTACCTGTCGCGTGATCGCGGCGACAACATTCATTGGGCGGAAGCCAGTGTGATTCGCTTCCTGACAAAGGTTGCCGGTGATGCTGGCGAGGCCGACAGATCCAATGGAAGCTGACTGGGAGATCGATATCGGTGGGGATGCGCCGGTGATTGAGGCGCACTGGCCCGGATTCGTGGATCTGCGCCTGGCTCCGAACCGTGCGGCTGAATTGACTGAGACGCGCCGGTTGCCCGGTTTAACTGATACCTTGGCTCTGCTCAACTCTCATAACTCACCGGTGTGGACGTCGAAAACAGATGTGTTTGTCCCCGACGCAATCGATCGCGACGAACTGGATGCTCCTGCCGCAAGCGCGGGACACAGGCTTGCGTGCTACATCGACGTGCTGCCGCGCAGCGACCAGCAGTGGATAACTCCCGAAATGGCTGTCTCCGGCTGCAAACAGATTTGCGCCTGTTTGCGCGAAATCCCGCTGCGCTGCTGCCGCGTCGACCTGGTGGTTCGCCGAGCCGTTGTTGCGCGGGATGCGGACGATCATGGAATCACCGCGTATCTGTCTGCCTGCGGCGCAACCCAGCGCGAGGCAACGGCGACACTGATGAAGTGCCTGGAGGCGTTCGCGCAGACCATGGTGCCGTCTTCTGCGAGGACCGGTTCAAAGTTACAATGAGATACACGGGCGAGTAGCTCAATCGGATAGAGCACCGGCCTTCTAAGCCGGGGGTTGTGGGTTCGATTCCCGCCTCGCCTACCACTAAATCTCCACTTCCCCTATTTCAAGTACTTACCTTCATTTGGAACCTCCATTTTGGCCTTCAACCCCCGGCCGAAAAATCTGGAAAACGCAAAAAAGCGTGTACAAGAATTCGTGTCGGAGTGAGGCAGGAATTTGAGCTGACCTTGCACGCCCAAAGCCTACCACGAGAACGCCGTCTCCCGTCGAACGCGACTGATCGAAAGATTAGCCTCCAAACACCAAAGCGATCTGTCCCGTACCCTGGCCGCACCGACTTGCCCTCCGCGTCTATCCCCCGGCAGCCTGTCGTGATAAGGCTGCAACCCCTATTAGAGTTGGCCCCTGCCCTGAGCCGGACGAGATGAACTGAGAACGCGGCCTAAACGGAGCCTCGTGGCCATTCTCACCAGGTCGACGACAGAATTGGCCCCCATCTTTTGCATCACCCGGCCTCGATGTCCCTTTACCGTGATCTCGCTAATGCCGAGTTCCGCACCAACCTGCTTGTTCAAGAGTCCGGACGCCACCAAGGCCATGACCTGCCGTTCGCGGTGGCTGAGTGACGCATAGGCATCGCGAAGCAACCGCATCTCTGCTTCGCGGCTTAGGGCAATAGAGCTACGTTTAAGGCCCTCCTGGATGGCTGCGATGAGTGCCTCATCACTGAATGGCTTGATCAGGAATTCAACAGCACCGGCCTTCATGGCTTGCACTGATGTAGGCACATCGCCGTGACCCGTGATGAAGATGATCGGCGTTTCGGTGCGTTCGATGACGAGCCGCTTTTGCAGGTCGAGACCGTTCAGATCCTGAAGCGAGACGTCAAGCACCAGGCAGTTTGGAACCAGTGGTCGTGGGCGGTCCAGGAATTCTTGAGCGGACTCGAACGTTTCGGGCTGCCAGCCTGCGCAACGAATTAACAGCTCCATAGATTCACGCACAGAGATGTCATCGTCGACAACGAACACGATGGGCTGGTCGGATGAAGGTCCCAACTCATGGCGAAGCGCGTGCGCGGTTGAAACGGAATGGCCATCTTGTTTCGGTAAAGGATCTGAATCTGACCCGTTGTTCGAACGGACCCCGGTTTGTTGGTAACCCTTGAACGTGCTCTGCTGAGAAGTCGCCTTCAGTGAATTCCTGTCCGATATCGATAAGGGATCTGAAAGCGCTCCGTTATGCGAGCGGGTCGCGGCTTGTTGGGAACCGTTGAACGTGCCCAGCGCAGAAGTCGCCATCACAAAATCACTACTCGAATCAGGTAGAGGGTTCCAAAGCACGCCGTCGTTCGACAGGATTACGGCTCGTTCGATCAGGTTCTGAAGTTCTCGCACGTTCCCGGGCCAGGGGTGCAACGTGAAGGCACTCAGCGTCTCATCGGGTATATGGTGAATTCGCTTGCCGATGCGCTGCGAGAACATCTCAACAAAGTGTGAAACCAACAACTCAATATCCTGCCCGCGCTCCCGCAACGGCGGAAGCACGATAGGAAATCCGTTTAGCCGGTAGTAGAGATCGCTGCGGAATTCTCTGTGCCTGACCATATCCACTAGATCTCGATTTGTCGCAGCAACCAGACGGACGTTGACGCGATGCGTTCGGCCGCTTCCTGGACGTTCAAATTCCTGCTGTTCGAGGATCCGCAGCAGCTTTGGCTGTAACGCCAGCGGAAGGTCGCCTATTTCATCAAGAAACAGTGTGCCTGTGTCCGCCATTTCGAACCGGCCAATTCTTTGCGTAATGGCATCGGTGAACGCGCCCTGTTCATGCCCAAAGAGTTCGTTCTCCAGCAGGTCGAAGGGAATCGCCGCGCAATCCAGCTTTACGAAGGGACGCCGGCGGCGCGGACTGAGATTGTGAATTGCATGGGCAATCAATTCCTTGCCAGTCCCCGTCTCTCCGAGAACCAGCACGGTAGCATCGGTCGGCGCCACTCGCACGACCTCCACGAGAGCGGATTCCAGGGCGGGGCTGCTGCCTATGATCTGGTCAAGTGCACTTTCTGTATAGCCCTGTTCAATTGACTTTGCGCTGCTGAGATTTTCCATGACCGGCTCCAGGCTTCCTGTGGGCCACGGACTGGGCGCATCGTGCAGGTGTAGCACTTGATGTGTCCACCTATCACTCCCAAGTCACATGGGCGTTTTACCGCCTTTGTACGTGCCCTAAGGCTGAGCGAAGGGTTTAACTAGTTGCGCGCCGCGAAAACGTTTGCCTGGGAATGCGGCAGCACCGGCTTGTTGAACTTGTCGAGCATGGCCCGGAATTTCAAACTGAAACCAACCAAATCGAAACCAGACGCAACTCTCCTCCACGCGGGAAAACTCTGGGAAGCTCCGCTTACTGGTTACTTCTGATCGGTAGTTAGGGCCGCGCGAATTCTGTCGAGCAAGGCCGCGGCATCGAATGGCTTATAGAGAAAATCTACGGCGCCTCCGTCGAGTGCCATTTGTCGACTCTCAGGAGTACTGTGGGCCGATATGAAGATAACGGGCAATGTCGGTCGTTCGAGCCTGATCCGACGCTGCAACTCCATACCATCCATTCCAGGCATCCGAAGGTCGGTAATCACACATGCGGCGATGGTGAGTTTCCCGGACCGCAGGAACTCCTCCGCGCAGGAGAAAAGCTGGGACGCGTATCCGGCCGATTCCACCAAACTCTGGATGGACTCCCGGACCCGGAAATCGTCGTCCACGGCCACCACCACGACCATGTGTTTTGCCATGCTTGTCATTTCGGGTCCCTCGCCATTTACACACCGATAGTAGCGGCGATGCGAAATGCCGACAATTATAGGTTTATTTAGTCGGTCCGCTGGCGCGGTCAAGCCCGAGTTTGTCAGCCATTCTTACAAGCTCCGCGAGTGATTTAGCCCCCATCTTTCGCATGATCTGGCCGCGGTGAACCCCGATAGTGATCTCACTGGTTCCCAGATCCGCGGCAGTCACCTTGTTCGCGAAGCCCGCAACCACGAAGGGAAGAACTTCGCGCTCGCGAGGCGTCAGAAGGCCGTAATGCAACTGCAACTCGGCGAGTTCCGATCGCTGTTTCCGCGCAGTTCGATCAAGTACGATGGCGGCGTTAATCGCTCGAAGTAATTCGCCTTCCCCGAACGGCTTTGACAAGAACTCAATGGCACCGGCCTTCATTGCGCTCACGGAAGAGGGAATATCGCCATGGCCGGAAATAAAGACAATCGGCGGTGCATCGCCGTCGGCCAACTGCTTCTGAAGCTCGAGGCCACTCGTGCCTGGAAGTTGCAAGTCCAGTACCAGGCACGCAGGAGCATCCAGCTTTTCAAATTCCAGAAATTCAGCAGCCGAATTGAAGACGGCAACTCGAAATCCCACCGAAGAAACCAGGCTCGACAGGGCCTCTCGCACGCGAAAGTCGTCATCCACCACGTAGACGATAGGGTCGTCTGACTTCATGAGATCCCACGCGGTTGAACTGGAAGAGTGAATGAGAAGGTCGTGCCTTCTCCTTTGTCGGATGAGGCCCACAGCCGGCCGTGGTGTGCATCGATTATGGAGCGGCAAACCGCCAACCCCATCCCCATTCCATTTTCCTTGGTCGTAAAGAAAGCTTCAAAGACTTTTTCCGAATCCTCCATGCCTACGCCGCTATCCCGTATCACGACCAGAACGGTATCCGGGCTGTGTTGTTTCGAACCGATGAAGAGTTTCCTGGGACGATCAACGACCGGGTCCATCGCTTCAACCCCGTTCAGCAGCAGGTTGAAAACAAGTTGCTGCAATTGAACGCGGTCGCCTACTACAGGCGGCAAGTCATCGGCGAGGTCCGCCTCAACAGCGATGCGCCTTTTCGTGGTCTCACTGCTCAACAGGTGCAACACTTCAGCAATCACCCCATTCAGGTCCAGCTCGATTGTCTCGAGGGACGCCTTTTTGAAGAGAGCCCGAATGCGCCGCACAACCTCTCCGGCCTCCTTGCCGTCGCGCACAATCCTTGCTGCAGCCTCCTGCGCCCTGGCCAGGCCTGGAGGCTCGGCCGAAAGCCAGCGCAAGCAAGCTTCGCCATTCGCCACTACGGCAGCGAGAGGCTGGTTGATTTCATGTGCGATGGCGGCGGCAAATTCGCCAATCGTGGCTGTCCGAGTCGCTCGTGACAACCGCATCTCACTGCCGCGTAAAGCCTCCTCGATATTCTTCCGGTCGGAAATATCGATTAACAAGCCGTACCAGCGAGTGACACTGCCTTCATTGTCATGCGCGGCCTGACCGAGTACGTGGAACCATCGGAAGGCGCCATCATGCCTTCGGAGCCGGCAGTGGATTTCGAATGCCTGCCCGGTTGCAACGGCATTCGACCACGCGCGCACGGTTGAATCTACATCATCAGTGTGGAGGAAGCTCGTCCAGCCGAGGCTGGCAAAGGAACTGGAGGATGTTCCCGTGTACTCGAGGATGCGCCGATTCAAGTAGGTGAGCTCTCCGTCGGGAGCCGCGCACCACACCAAGCCGGGGATCGTCTCAATGATCAAACTCAGATCGCGCTCGCTCGCGCGAAGCTTATCCTCAGCATGCTTGCGTTCAATACCGCTTGCGATCAAGTCCGCAGTTGACGCCAGTGCTTCTGGTGTTCCCGTTGTAAGCGGCTTTCGAGAAAACATTGCCACCACACCAAGGGTTCGCGATCCCACCAACAGCGGGTATCCAGCAAAACTCGACATTCCCTCATTCATTGCCCACTTTTTATCGCTGATTCGAGGATCATTGATGACATCGTTGGTGAGAAAGTGTTTCTGTTCCTGTGCGATCACCCCAATTTTGAGTTGGCCAATCGGTATCCGGGCATGAGCTCCATCGAGGTGCGTGTAAAGGCCTGCGCTGGCCTGCAACTCCAGCATCTTCCCGTCACGACTCAGCGTCCAGATCCTTGCAAATGCTGCATCGAGATGCCGCACCATGGATTCCGCACACTCATGCAGGATCGCCTCAAGACTTTGCTTCTTGCCAAAAGCCAGGCTCACATCCGCACGAACCGCGACCTGACGGGTCTGAATCGCATGCAAGGCTTCTTGTGCCTCTTTCCAATCATGCAGATCCACGACGCTCCCGAACCATTTGATGACTTGACCCGTCTGGTCGCGTAAGGGCAGGGCGCTGGAAAAACACAAGCGATAGGATTGATCAACTGCCCGGCGCATACGGAATTCGCACTGGAACGGTTCGCCCGTTGAAACTGCGGCCCTCCAAGCCTGGACCATTCTCTCAATGTCGTCCGCATGAATAGGCTTCGCCCAGTCTGCGCCTCCTACATCGTCTGCAGTTAATCCTATGTATTCAAGCGCGCGCCGATTGCAATAACTAATTGTGCCGTCTGCCTCAGCGCTCCAAAGCATCTGCGGAATCGTCTCAGTTAATTCACGCAGGCTACGTTCGCTCGCGCGAAGCTTATCTTCGGCCCGCTTTCTTTCACTGATGTCGCGTATAAAACCGGTAAATACTTTATGCCCATCTCGGCTCAGTTCCCCAAATGAAATCTCGACCGGGAACTCCTGGCCATTCTTGCGTAGCCCGGTTAGTTCGGTCCCTTGCCAGTTGATATTCCGCTGGCCCGTGGTCAGGTAGCGCTTGAACCCATTCTCGTGACGCTCCCGCAGGTATTGCGGCATGAGTACGGTCAGTGGCCGCCCAATCAATTCCGTCGGATCATAACCGAAGATTCTCGCGGTGGCGGGGTTTGCAAACTGAATTGTGCCGCGGTCGTTCATGCTGATTACGGCATCCGGGGCCGTCTCGACTACGACGCGGTGCCTTTCTCCGTTACTTTTCAGATCTTCCTCGGCGCGCTTTCTATCATCAATATCCGTTTGTAGAAAGTACCATCGAAGGATTTGGCCTTGATGATCACGCAGCGGGCGCCCGCGAACTTCAAACCATCGGTACACCCCGTCGAACCGACGAGTACGTACTTCGTGCTCAAATGGATCTCCCGAGGTTAGCGTTTGCCTAACTACCTCAACGTACCAATCGCGATCGTCAGGGTGAATCGTTCCGTCTGTGGCCCATTCCCTGAAATCTTCCAGCGACCTTCCGTAGTAGTCCAAGACTGATTGATTGGCGCGCTCCATCTCGCCACTCGCGCTTACGACTGATATCTGGGCGGGAATGCTGTTCACGATCAAGCGAGATTCATGCTCGCTCTCGCGCAGCTTCTCCTCGGCGCGCTTCTGATCGTCGATGTCAGTGGTCGTACCGACGAATTTTAGGACTCTTCCTTCTGCATCGCGCAAGACCACGGTCTGCTGGAGATGCCAGCGATAGGTCCCATCCCGGGCGCGGAGAGAGCGGGTTTCGAATGCAAAACCCTGTCCAGAGCGTATTCCTTCCCAAAAGGCTGTCGATGCTGCTTCGCGATCCTCGGGGTGGACCGCGGTCATCCAGGCCTCGGGATGCGATCGGACGAAATCGAGAGTCTGGCCGGAGAAATCAAGCCAAACGTGATTCACGAAATCCGGTGTCCCGTCAGGCATGAGCGTCCAGGCGGATACAGGAAGATGCTGCAGCAGCCCAGCCTGGAGTTGCAGCTCTTCGTTGGCCGCGGCAAGTTCTGTTGTTTTCTGTGCGACGCGTCGATCGAGCTCGCTGCCGGCCCGTTCTTGTTCGCTGAGGATTTGCAGTTCTTTTCGCTCGTTGATATCTTCGAAAACGATTAACGTACGCAACGACGACTCGCTGCTTTGGGCTCGCGAAACGGCCGGAGCCCTTCTGATCGAAAACCACTTATATTTGCCGTCGGCGCGCTGCATCCGCACCTCGGTCTCGAACAGATTTTCAGACGTCAGAGACGCGTTCCAACGATCAATAAACTCAGTCACTTCGTCTGGATGGAGTACGGTCCGCCAGCCCCAACCGGTCAGTTGCTCAAGTGAGCGACCCGCATATTCCCGCCAGGCACGGTTCGCAAATTCAGCGAAACCGTCAGGCTGGGCGCATAGAACCAACACGGGAATCGTGTCGATCAGGTTCCACAGCTCCGGCGATTCGCGGCTCATTCTTGCGAAGTCTGTTTCAGCAGTCATGTCTAGCAAACCTTACAGTGTAGGGGTGACCTGGAAACCGGCTTGAGAGCTATTGGAGAAGTCGGTCTCCCTGGTTAGTTTCGTGCCCGATTGACGGCCCGTTTTGCGCTTAATGCAAATCAGGTGATGGTCTCCAATAAGCGTCTGGAGGCCGGGATTTTAAGTTAGTGTAGATGCTGGCCGCGGCCCTGCGTTAGGAAAGTGCTTAATTGCTCGGAGTTTTTCCAGGGCGGCTTTATCGCCGTCCCTTCCCCCGGCATATTACGACGAACTCAGCTGGCGTTTCTCCGGGCCTTGACGCGTAGCCAGTTCCTGCGGCCTTGACGGCGAGGCGAGCGTGGCGCATTGCGCCGGTGAAACTGATACGAAGGTATCGCCGATACCAGCGTCTAATTGTTCAGCTCCCACGTTTCCGGCCTAATTGCAACAGTGCGAGGTACGTGCTGTTCCCGTCGAAATGTGACTTTCCGGCTTCAACGCGAATGCCTGGGAGGTTCAAAAGGAGATGTTTATATGTCACACGTCAAAACGGCAACCATATCTGAAGCTCAAGAAGGCAAGGTTCGGTCGCACCAGCCGGGCGAAGCTGCTTTCAAAGCGATCCTGAACGAAGACGTCGACTGGAAGCCGTTTCCGGCGTTTCCACCTTCCGTCCGTCTTGCTGTCCTTGTCGGCAAGCCTTCCGAGCCCGGCCCCTACACAATCAGGGTCAAAGTGCCCCGCGGCGTCAAGCTGATGCCGCACAAGCACCCGGAGGACCGAATCTACACGGTGCTGTCTGGCGTTTTCTATATCGGATTAGGTGCCGAATTCGATGCCGGCAAGCTGGTGGCGTACCCGCCTGGCGCTGTCATTGTGCTACCGGGGAACACGTCGCATTTTCATTGGGCGAGATCCAGCGAGTACGTTAGCCAGATTACAGCGATTGGTCCGCTCGGTATTGAGTACCTCGAGTCAAAGGATGACCCGCGGAACAAGACTGCTTGACCCTACGGGCAAATCTCCTTACAGAGTAAGAAGTCGCTGATTTATGAAGAAGTGGAAAGATTCCGCGTGTCTGTATTGCGAGACTGGAGTCGACTACGGAACAAGGGTCGGAGGGCCGGCGCGAAGGCGGTGGCGCCTCTGATCTGCGTGACTATGCGAGCTTGATTCGTTTTTCCGATCCAAAACTTGCCCGCCGATGAACCGGGAAATCCATGTTTCCATGGACTTATCGACGTCAAATCCCTCCATTTTGGCCTTCAGCCCCTGGAAAATGTGAGAAGCTCCGAAAAACGTGGGCGAAGCAAACAAGCGCGCGTTTCAAGGGAATCGTCGAGTCAAATGCGGCTCGCAGCGCAAAAATATTCTCCTAACCGCGAAGCTAACCTCCTGTCTAAGGTGCTGAATGCTGGGAAGCGATCACTCGATTGTCCGGGCCGTGTTGGCCGGGGACAAGGAAGCCTACGGTGCGCTTGTTGGCGCTCACAGCGCGGCTGTGTTTCGAGTGGCGTTTCGAATCATCGGTAACGAGGCCGAGGCGGAGGAGATTGTGCAGGAGACGTTTTTGCGCGGGTATCAGCGGCTGGAGAGGTTTGAACAGCGTTCCGCTTTCGGAACCTGGATCTACCGGATCGCTGTGAACTGCGCACTCAACCGCATCAACCAGCCAGGCATTGAAGCAGAGTACCGGCATGGTGAGGAGAGCGATCCCGAGCAGAAGACGGTGCAGGTGGCGACGCAGCATGCCGATCCGGAGCGCGTGCTCCTGAGCAACGAAATCAGCTCGGCGCAGGAGAAGGCGATGCAGCGGCTGACAGCGACGGAAAAGAGCGCGTTCGTCCTGCGGCATCTCGAAGATCGGTCCACAAACGAGATCGCCGACGTACTCGGAATCGCTCCCAACGCTGCAAAGCAGGCGGTGTTTCGCGCCGTACAGAAGCTGCGGCGAGAGCTGGCGCCACTGCGGGGGAACGCATGAAGCACCTGGACGAAGACGAACTGATCGAAGTGTATTACGGCGAGGGTACAGAGGCAGCTGATGCTCATCTGAAGGCGTGCCGCGAGTGCTCGGCGAGCTATGCCAGGTACAAGCAGAGCCTGGATGCGATTCGGCCAACAGCGGTTCCACAGAGGAGCGCTGATTACGGCGAGCGCGTGTGGCAGATCTTGCGGCCACAGCTGATTCCGTATCAGAAGAAGAGAAAGCAGGCTGGCTCGGTTGGACACAGTGGAGAGCCGCGGCGCTGGCGGTGGGCTGCGCGATGCTGTTGGCGGTGGTATTTCTCGGCGGGCGCTACTGGGAGCGGATCACGACGAAGAAGACCATCGCGACCGCAAATCCGCAAGCCACGCAGCGCGTAGTGCTGGTGGTGCTGACCGATCACCTGGATCGCACAGAGCGGCTGCTGGTGCAGTTGAAACACGCCGATTTGCGGGACAGAACGGAAAGCGCTCAGCTGCAATCGGAGGCGCGGGAACTGCTGGCGTCGAACCGGCTCTATCGTACGAGCTGCGAGTAACGGCGGTGATCCGGCGCTGGCCGGGGCGCTGGACCGGCTGGAGGGCGTGCTGGCAGAGATCGCGAACGATCCGAATCTGACTGCGGCAGATCTCGAGCGCGTGCGCAAAGAGATGAATACCGAGGGAATTCTATTTGAGATTCGGGTGCTGCTGACACGCAGTCCGGATCAGGAAGGCGGGCCTAAACCCGCGAAGGGAGTTTCGATCTGATGAAAGCCAAACGATTTTCTGCGATTTTTCTTAGCTACTGCACTGGTTATGCCCTGGCGCTTGCATGCGGAGTTGCCGCAGCCGTTGCTGGTCTCCTACGGCGGAGGTGCGGCTACCGATGATGCGAGCCTTTATGCCGACGGGACGCGTGCGATCAACGAGAGCCGCTGGTCTGACGCGGCGGGGTTGTTCGATCGCGTGGCGCAGATTCGCGGCGAGCATGCCGAGGGCGCGCTCTACTGGAAAGCCTATGCGGAGAATAAGGAAGGACAGCCGGCAAATGCGCTGAGCACATGCGGAGAGCTGCGGAAGAGCTATCCGAAGAGCCGGTGGCTCGACGAGTGTGGCGCACTGGAGATCGAAATCCGGGGCAAAAGTGGTCAGCCGGTGTCCCCGCAGGCTGAGCCCGACGAGAACCTGAAGCTGCTGGCGCTGAACGCCCTGATGCAGCAAGACCAGGCGCAGGCAGTGCCGATCCTCCAGAAAATCCTGAGCGGCAACCAGTCGGAGGAGTTGAAGAGTCGGGCGCTGTTTGTCCTCGCGGAGAGTCACTCGCCGCAGGCTGATGCGCTGGTCGGCCAGATCGCGCAGGGACAGTCTGGTCCGGCGCTGCAGATCAAAGCGATTCGAATGCTGGCAGCGGCGCAGGGAAAGCGCGCGGACGACACGCTGGCATCGATCTACCAGCACAGCAACGACACGCACGTGAAACGGGTGATCCTGCAGTCCTATCTGATAACCGGAGACTCGTCGAAGCTGCTTGAAGCGGCGCGCCAGGAGACGAATCCGGAACTGGTGAAGACTGCGATCCAGACGCTGGGCGCGATGAGCGCGGGGCAGGATCTGCTGTCGATGTATCGCGCGACGAACAATGCGCAGACGAAGGCGGACATCATCAATTCGCTGATTGCGAGCGGCCACAACGGCGTCTCCTCTCTGTCGGAGATTGCACAGTCGGAACAGGATGCCGATCTGCGCCGGAAGGCGATCCGCAACCTGGGGATTGCGGGAGGAATGTCGGTGGCTCCGGCCCTGGTGTCGACCTATCAGAAGAACGCGGATGTGGAGACGAAGCGAGCCGCGGCGCAGGCACTGTTCCTTGCGAACGATGCGCACGATCTGGTGACGCTGGCGCGCAACGAGAAGGACCTGGAGATGAAGCAGTACCTGGTGCAGCAGCTGAGCCTGATGCATAACCAGGAAGCCACGAAATACATGCTGGAAATTCTGAACAAGTAGCGAGGAAATCCCCATGAGACAAGGATTATTGATAGCGGCGGTACTCGGCGTTGTCGATGCTGGCGATGGCGCAGCAGCACGCCGAAGGTGGTCAACGCGCAGTTTCACACTGAGTCGGCCGGCACCGGACTGTCCGCGACGGTGAACCGATTTCAACATTCAAACGGACCGCTCTGGCTTGGCTATGAGGTGGCGGCTGTTCCGGGATCGCATTTCTCCACGTGTTCAGACGACACCGGGTCATCAACGGACGATGGATGCTGCGGTGTCTATCGAGTTGGAGGGTTCAAACGATAACTTCCGGTCGTCCGATCGGGATCGGCGCTGCGAAGGCCAACGTCGACATACTCGTGCGAATCGATAAGGAAGCGATCGACAAGATTCGTTTCATCGGGAGCGGTTGCCGCCTCGATGCTGGGGGATTGCCGTTCACGTGGCTGACGGATGTGAAGGCGGATGACAGCGTGGCGTGGTTGTCGAGCCTGGTGACGGCGGATAACAAGCGCCACTCAGACGAGGCACTGGCAGCCATCGCCATGCACGAGACCGGGAAGGCGACTGCCGCGTTGGAGGGATTTGCTTCATCGGCGAATCCACTGTGGCTGCGCGAGAAGGCGGCATTCTGGCTCGGTGCAGGCCGCGGGCACGATGGCTATCTGGCGCTGAAGAAGCTGGAGTCCGATCCCGATCCCGAGTTCCGCAAGAAACTGAGTTTTGACCTGTCTGTTAATCATGATCCAGCGGCGGTCGACGACATGATCCACATGGCAAAGTCGGACCAGGACGTTGGCGTTCGCGAACAGGCGATCTTCTGGGTAGGGCAGAAAGCGGGCGCGAAAGCCGTGGCGATGCTCAAGGACACGGTGGAGAACGATCCCGAGGTGGCAGTGAAGAAGAAGGCGGTGTTTGCGCTGAGTCAGTTGCCGAAGGACGAAGCCGTGCCGGAGTTGCTGCACGTGGCGCAAACGAATCCGAGCCCCGAGGTCCGCAAGGATGCAATGTTCTGGCTTGGACAGACGCACGATCCCCGGGCGCTGGCGTATTTTGAGCAGATTCTCGAACGCTAAACGAGGTAACAAAAGCAATTAGGTCCGCCCATCTGAATTTGTCTTAAAAATTCACTTGCCTTTCCGGTAGACCAATGTGTTACAGTCGGTAACACTATGGACGGTAGCACCAAGGCGAGCCACGATCCTGGCGAGTTAGGCGAATTGGAACGGAACGTACTGCTCATTGTCTGGCGCTTAGGCGCCGTCACCGCCGACCAGGTTCGGGAAGAGCTGGACCGGCCCTTGAAGGACTCTACGGTTCGCACGGTTCTGCGACGCCTTGAGGAAAAGGGCTATCTGGCTCACAGCGTCGACGACCGCGCGTTTATTTATCGACCGGCCCAGTCACGGCAGCGTGTAGCCGGACGCGCCGCGAAACGAATTGTGGACTGGTTCTGTGATGGGTCAGTCGAGGCGCTGCTCGTGGGCATGGTTGATTCCAAGGTGCTCGATCGCGCCGAGCTCCAACGGCTTGCCGAGCACATCGCCACGGCGCAGAAGAAAGGGTCAAACGCAAAGAAGGAGGATCAATGATTCCCGTCCTTATCGATGCAGCTATGCGCTCACTATTGGTCGGCCTGATGGTCGCGGTTGGCCTGCGAGCTTTCCGAATCCGGAATGTCTTTGCGCAAAAAGCGGCTTTGGGCCTGGTGCTCGCCGGTGCGCTGGCAATGCCGTTGCTCATGCCAATCGCGGGTCGTGTGCAGCTTCTGCCCGCCAAGGCTAGCATTGTGCTTCCCGCCCATCCCATGACCCTTCTCGAGGAACTGCAAGCAAGAATCCAGGCCAAGAGCGGCTCGGGCACCTTACCCAAACCGGTCGCAACGCCGGTTTCAGCAGCCAATCCGGCGCAGGCCGAATCGTCTTCGGCGTCAGTGCCGGATGCGCAGCCCGCTTCACGCGCCAAAGATGCCGGACCATCCAGCGCCCGCCCCTCCCCTTTGAAGACAGAGGCCGGCGCCGGTGGCGCGCAGGCGCGCGAAGAAATGCCGCCGCTGCCACGGCCCAGCCGCGTCGCGGCGTCACCGGCGTCTCTCGCTCTCTCGATTTATCTCGTGGTAGCCGCAGTGCTTCTTCTGCGACTTGCCCTTGGCCTCGCCGTTACGCTTCGTCTTTGGCTGCAGGCCGCGCCGATTCCCGCGGAACATCTGTCTGACATTCCCGCGGGGCTCCGTCTGCGCGCCAGTAGCAGAGTCTCCTCGCCCTTGACGATCGGCTCTGGCATCGTGCTGCCCGCCGACTACGATACCTGGGACAAAGAGAAGGTTCGCATCGTGCTTGCTCACGAGCGCTCGCACGTTCGCCAAGGCGACTTTTACCTGCAGTTGCTTGCCGGCCTCTATGCCGCGCTTGTCTGGCTCAGTCCCTTGGGCTGGTGGCTCAAGAAGGAACTCGCTGACCTGGCCGAGGCCATTAGCGATCGTGCGGGAATCGAGGAAGCTCGAAGCCGCACCTCTTACGCTCAAATTCTTCTCGAATTCGCGGTTGCGTCCGCGCACAACCGCATTAGGAGTCGCCATGGCACGTTCCGGAAGTCTCACCCGCCGCATCGAGCGTTTGCTCAATGACCACGCATTTCACCAGTCGTTTGCCGGCGGCCGCCGCGCGCTCGTCGCAGTCGCCATGGTGCCCATGGCACTTTTTGCCGCGACAGCTTTGGTGCGGGTACAGGCTGCCGCGCATTCCACGCCTGTTGCCTGGATTGCGCCGCCTGCTTCTGCGAACACGTTAGAGGCTGAATCTGCCTATCCCGCGGAGCAACTCACTGCGGAAAATGGCGACCCGGAGAGCTTCACACTTGCAGCCGGGCCTGATGCCTCGGCAAGCGTTGCAGTTTCTCCCGAAGCAGAAGCGCCCGTCATCGCAGCGCCTGAGATTGCCGCCGCTCAGCCGGCGGCGAGCTTGTTCCCTGTCCCGGCGATCGCATTTTCCGGCCAGGAGGAGTCAGGCAACGGCCTGTCGTTCGATCGCTCACTCACCGTCAGTGGTGAAGCGCAATTAATGGTCTCGACCGGTTCAGGCAATATCCATCTCACGCGAGGCTCCGGCGACCAGATACACATTCACGCCAAGATCCATGTGAACCACGACGGCAGCGAAGAACAGGCTCGCCGAATCGCAGCGAATCCACCGATCGAACAGAGCGGCAACGTGATTCGAGTGGGGCAGCAACATGAAGAACATTGGCGTGGAATCAGCATCGACTACCAGATCGAGGCGCCTGCCGGAACTCTTCTTGGAGCTACCTCAGGCTCTGGCGATGTCGTCGACGAGGGCGTTGGCAAAAACGCCAGGCTTGAAACCGGCTCGGGCGATATCCGCGCGAACGGCCTGCAGGCTCCATTCGAAGCGAAAACCGGTTCAGGAAACATTATCGCGGAAGAGACCGGGGAGGGTGATGTTATAGCTGAGACTGGCTCGGGCGATATCGAGATCAAGGACATCCACGGCGGTTTCCACGGCAAAACCGGCTCGGGCGATATCAAGGCCACCGGAACGCCCTCCGCGCCCTGGACTCTCGAAACCGGCTCGGGCAACATCGAGATGTGGACCGGCAATGCTCCGCTGACCCTCGACGCGTCGACCGAATCGGGCTCGGTGACGACTGAACACGAGATGCTGGTGAAGGGCTCTCTCAATCACCATCACGTCACGGGAAATCTGAACGGGGGCGGTCCGTTAGTCAAGGTGGAAACCGGCTCAGGTGACGTTCGCGTCCATTGAATTCAATGCATTGATGTGAAGTTGAGCTCGAATCTGCCGTTGGCGGGAGAGCTGTGTCAGTAAATTCTGCTGCCGATCACCTGGGTTCCCGCCGCATTCGACTCGATGCTTGTCGATCGCAGCAGGATTTCAAAGAAGCGGAGCGAGCCGTCGGGCCGCGTGGCGCGTGTGAGGATCGGCGCGATCGTGGCCGGATGAAAGAGCGCCTCTGCTGCCGCCTGGGTTCCGGCTACGTCCAGTCCCTGCAACAGAAGCAAATGCCCGTTGCCGCCGAGGTTGGGAAGAAAGGCGATGAGGGCAAAGGTTTCGTGCGCCGGTTCATTCCAGTGGCTTGCGTAGGATGACGCTTCGCCGGGCTGTGGATGCGCGTTGAAGATTGTCGCGCCTTCCATTCCCTGGCTATAGACGATGCGGAAGTTGGCGCTCGCATCGGCAATGGAAGCCCATGGATTGCTCCCAACCGACCCGATGAGAATCGCATTGGAGTTCTTCAAATCGTCCAGCCGCAGGTCACGCGGAAATCGAAGCAGGACCCGCTGCGGATTATATTCAGGCTTTCGGGCTAGAGCGGCAACGATCTGAAAATCGACGAAGCTCGTGAATTCCTGCGAACGCAGATCGGCGGCGCTATGGGAGTCGACCCCTGAAAGCGGAAGGTCGAGGTAGTCTCCGCGAATATAGTCCGCCAGCGGCAGCGGACGGTGCGACAAATCTTCAAGCAGGTTGAATCCCGCATCCGCGGGCACCACGTAGGTGTTCGCCGGGCCATCAAAGAGCGCTGCCCACAGCGGCTCGTCCGATTGTGGGGGTGGGTGGGAAGCCCGGACTCTGCCAACCGCATACCAGGTGGTAACGATGAGCAGCGCCGTGTACAAGGCGAGCAGCGACCCGATAAGAAGCCAGCGTTTCGGCTTCGATACTAGGGCAGGACCGGCATCCTGGGGCGGCGCCAGATCATGTTCTGCCTGGATCTTGATGCTTATCGGAAACGCATGCGCCGTTTTCGATGATTCGCCGTCTGAAGTGGGAACAAAGACCGGGACGTAGCCGCCCAGAGGAATCTCGATGCGCAGGGGTTCCGCTATTCCTTCCCCGGCAAAGTACTCGGCAAGTCGCCGGCGCAACTGGCGCGCGTAGGTTCGGACGATGTTGTCCTCGATGGTGCGGTAGCCGGGCGGCCGGTCAAAAACCTGCACACCGATCTGGTGCTCCGTAATCTCGCCGGCCCGTCCCTCCATGGTTTCCGCAACAATATATAGAAGGAAGTTCGAAAGCAGAGTGGACCGGGAAAAGTGCGTGCCAGCGACCACCCTCTGGGCCAGGCTCCATCTCGGATCATTTTCCAACTGACTCGGCCATGTGTCGTGTGTGGAGGGTACCTTGGGCCCCGAACGCATTGCGCTGGGATGTTCCATTGCGGTGATCTCCCAATGAGCGTGCGCGTGCAATTGAATTTCAGTGTCAAGGCTACTGAAATGCGGTGAACAACCCGTGAACAGGGTCGATGGGGACGTGCAAACCGGACCAGTTTACCAACATTTCATTGTCGAGAGCAACGCCTGCCATATCAATAGCTTATTCAGCAGTTGAAAAACAGCGGAAGGGCCTTTCCACAAGTGTATACACCCAATTCACTGAGGGTAGACACTTCTCCGCGCCTGCCGGGTGGTCTACCGTCGTGCTGGCCGGAAGCGTGCGCTCCAAAACGATAAGGAAATTCCCCGCAAGACAACCATTCCTGGAGGCGAAGGTGAAAGCGCAAATTCGAAACAAAAATGGATTTTTGATTGGTCTTTCTGCCCTGCTCATTTTGATCTGTCTGCCGGGCCGGTTGGCGGCTCAGCTTGATCGCGGTGAGATCACCGGAACAGTTCAAGATGCGTCCGGAGCAGTGGTACAGAAGGCGTTGATCACGCTGACCAACGACGACACCAGCGCGAAGACTACCACCCGATCGACGACAACCGGCAACTATGTGTTTGACGACCTGTTTCCCGGCAAATATTCGATTGAGGCTGAGGCGTCCGGATTCCAGAAATACGTGGTGCACGGCCTGGTTGTGCACGTGCAGCAGATATCCACCGTCGATGTCCATTTTGCCACCGGCAATGTGCAGCAGACCGTAACGGTCACCGCTGGCGTAACGCTGCTGGAAACCGAGAACGCAGCGGTCGGCCAGACGATTACCAACCAGGCGGTCAACGATCTTCCGCTCGCCACCCGCGATTGGGGTTCGCTGGCGCAACTCTCAGCCGGTGTCTCCACTGCTCCAACAGGATCGGGAGGCGGAGGCATCTCGGCTGACGCAGGCAGTTCCGATTCAGCTTACTTCTCAGTAAACGGCGTGAACGAATGGCAGAATGACTTCCGCCTCAACGGGATCAACGACAATATTGAGTTCTATGGCGGCAACTACACGCTGACGAATGCAGCCATTGTGCCGCCGCCCGACGCAATCCAGGAATTCAGTTTGCAGAGCGGAGACTTTCAGGCCGAGTTCGGCCATTCGACGGGCGGGGTAATCGACGCGGCCATCCAATCGGGAACCAATAGGCTGCACGGCGACGTCTGGGAATTCCTGCGCAATAACGACCTGAACGCGAATTACTTCTTTAACCGGACCTGCTCAGCCTCAGGCTGCGTCAGCAAGCCAATTCCGGAATATCATCAGAACCTCTTCGGTTTCACCGCGGGCGGCCCGGTCGTGATCCCGCATCTGGTCCACGGCAAAGACCGTCTCTTCTGGTTCACTGACTACCAGGGCGGACGCTACGTCCTGCCCGAACCCCCGGGCGGCGAAACCGTGCCCACCGCCGGCATGATCAGCAGTGGGTTTACCAATCTGCAGGACAACATCACCGGCAACATCGGTTCATCGGGTGTTGAAGGCACTTACAGCGATGCCCTGGGGCGCAAGTTCGCGAACGGCACCATACTCGATCCCGCGACCACGCGCCAGCTTCCAGCCTCTGGTGTCGACCCGGTGACCGGACTTACCGGCACTCCCAATGCCTACGTCCGCGATCCGTTCTTTAACTGCACCGCAGGCGGCGGCTGCCCGAGCTTCGCCGGCAACACGACAACCGACTTCACGCAGGACGCCGCAGGCGTTTCGCTTTCCAGCCTCAACATCATTCCCGCCGCCCGGCAAGATCCCAACGCGGTCAAGCTGCTTGGGGTGTATCCGGCGCCGTTAACGACTACACCGCTGCTGGTGAACAACTACGCCAGCTACGTGCCCCTCGAATACAAGAACACCAATACATGGGACGTGCGCATCGATGCGATTATCTCGCCTAAAGACAGAATCTTCGGCGTCTATGATCGCAGCCTTTTCGCCGTAACCGTTCCGTCAAACTTTCCCGGCGTGGCTGTGGGAGAGACCGGCGGCCGAAACGACAGTTTGCCTGCCTATGCGTGGGCGGCCGGCTACACGCGCACCTTCACTCCCACCCTCATCAACGACATGCACGTCGGCATGGTGCACAGCGACAAACTGCAGCAATCGTTCTTCGGAAACCAGTTCGGCATTCCCGCGCAGTACGGCATTCAGGGAGTGCCGCAGGTGGCCAACAATGGCGGTCTGCCGCCTACCACGATTGCCGGTCTCACCCACCTCGGCGTAGGCAACTACACTCCCACGCTTCAATACGTCTGGAGCCTGGAGGGCGTCGACTCTGTGACCAAGGTGATCCGCAACCACACCTTGAAGACCGGCGTTCAGGTCGACGACCTGGAAGGCGACATCTCGCAGCCGCCGCAAGGTCGCGGCGATTTCAGCTTTAACGGCATGTACACCGACGTTCCCAACCGCATCTCCGTTACCGGGACCGGGTTGGACGGCCTGGGCGATTTGCTGGTGGCGCCGGCGCCATACAACTACACCACGGGGAACGGCGTGAACGATGTGGGGGGAATGAACGGCTTCTCCGGCTCCAACATTGCCGCTACCGACGACCATCGCTGGTATATCGGCGCCTACTTCCAGGACGACTGGAAGGTGAACCCCAAGCTCACGCTGAACCTCGGCCTGCGCTGGGATCTGTTTACGCCCTACAGCGAAACCCGCGGCTTCCAGGCCAACTTCATCCCCGCCGGCGGAAACGGCAACACCGGCACCTATTACATGTCGAAGCAGGGCTGCGCAGTGGCCCGGGCAGCGATCTTCAATACCGTGGCCGCTGCCAGCAACATCACCATCGACTGCAACGCGCCTTCCGCGCTGGGCAATGACCAGAAGTACAATTTTGCGCCGCGCGTTGGATTCGCTTATCGCCTGCACCCCAACGTGGTGTTGCGGGGAGGATTTGGAACGGCTTACGGAGCGCTCGGCAACCTGGGATACGGTGGAACGCTGGGAACCAACTATCCCTTCGTGTACACGCAGACAATTCCCGCGCCCGACTCCAATCATCCGCTTCTGCTCGGCTCGCCCGGCCAGCCGGCGACCATGGAGTACGCCTTCACGCAGTTCAACTTTAATAATCCGACCGTGCTGCAAAGCCCGACTCCCTACACTAATCCCAATTACGTGGGCTTGAGCCTTTATGGGCGCCAATATAACTTCCAGACGCCCCTGGTGCAGACCGAAAACCTGACGGCCGAGGATCAGTTCACGAATCACGACGCGCTGCAGATCTCTTATGTCGGCACGCAGGGCCGTCACCTCGACAACCTGGGATACAACAACTCGAATACGCAGATCCTGCCCAACGGCACCAATGCTCAGCTCTCCATTCCGTTCCCGGAATTCGGGCGCAACAGCACCTACGAAACCACCAACGCCAACAGCAGCTACAACGCGCTGCAGGTTACCTATCAGCACCAGATGAGTTATGGGCTGTTTCTGCTGGCCAACTACACCTGGAGCAAGTGCCTGAGCGATCAGCACACCCAGGCTGGGCAGTTCAACGACAGCTACCGCGCCGAGTGGCTGCCCGGGTTCGGCATCAAGGGGGACTACGGCCTGTGCGATAGCGACGCCGCCAATCTCTATCACTTCTCCGGCAGCTACAACCTTCCATTCGGGCACGGAAAGCAATTTGGATCAAGCATGCCCAAGGCTGCGGACCTCATCCTGGGAGGGTGGGAGATCAACTTCTTCTACACCTATCAAAGCGGCCAGCCGTTCACGGTCAGTTGCCCGAATGCCACCACCGCCGACTTCGGTTGCGCGGCGAATGTGGTTCCCGGCCAGGGCTTGTATGCCGGACCGCACAACTTCACGCAATGGCTGAACCCCAAAGCATTCGTCAATCCGCCGGCGGCCACTGCAGCCGGGACGACATCCTCGCCTCTTGGTGGAGGAGTGCAGCAGGTACGAGGACCGCTCTTCTCGGACCTCGATTCGTCGATCATCAAGGACTTCAACTTCACGGAGTCGATGCGCCTGCAGTTCCGCGCGGAGGCCTTCAACACCACCAACACGCCTCCCTTCGCACAGCCGGGCCAGTTGAACTTTACCAGCGCCGGCTTCAGCAGTATCACGAGCACGAAAAACAGCAACGAGAACTTCGGCGCGCGCACCCTGCAACTCGCGCTGAAATTGTTCTACTAGGAAAACGAATCGTTCCAACACTCCAACCGGTGGTCGAACACGAGGCTTCAATCAGCCCTCGGCCACCGGCGCGAGCCCCGCTCGCCTTGAATCCCGAATCGGCGGATTCTACGCTTATTCGTCATCCTTTAACGGCGGCTTCATACGCATGGCAGACAGTATGGCTGTCGCACCACGCCGCTCTGTGGTCGACATTCCCCCAAATACAAATTCGAGAGGTCTGCCTCAATGTTCAAGAAAGTAGCCGCAATCGGTCTGATGACCGGTGTGCTGGTGACATCCGCCATCGCCCAGGAAGATCATGTCCCCTCTGGCGTTCCTCGTCTCGATCACGTGTTTCTGATCATGATGGAGAACCATGGTTACCTGCAGGTGCTGAAGAATCCCAACGAACCTTATCTGAATAGCTTGATCGCCAGCAGGAGGGTTAACCTCGCAACCAATTATTTCGCAGTCGGGCATCCAAGTTCGACCAACTACCTGGAAATTGTCGGCGGATCGAATTTCGGAGTGCGCAGCGACAATTCTCCTGACTGGGGCAACACCGCGTTGCACACCTAACATTGCCAGCGGCGTGGTGAACGCCGATAGCGGCACGGCGCCGATCCAGGTCGAGACGGGAAATGTCTGCCCGATTTCGGGTACCGGCACAGACGCTGAGACCCCGGCAGTTGACACATGGAATGAAATTGCCGGCCCGTTTGTTGCGCTTGCCGATCTTGACGGAGTCAAGTCGGTTCCAGCCGCGCCCACGGTGGGAAAAACGATTGGTGACCAGTTAGCGTCGGCGGGTATGGGATGGAAGTCGTACCAGGAGAGCCTGCCGGTTGGAAACATTTTTGGCGTGAACTACAGCAATGGGACATCGACGAACCTGTCGAGTTTTTCGACGCTTTCTCCATTGACCGCGTCGGCGAGTGTGGTCCAGCTGTACGCGGTAAAGCACAACCCGTTCGCCTATTTCAGGAGCGTGCAGGAAGGAAACAACGATCGCAACAGCCTCGCCAATGTAGTCGGTTTCGACGGGCAGCGTGGCCTTTATGCCGACCTGGCCTCGGGTGATGTCCCGGCGCTTGCCTTCATCGTGCCCAACCAGTGCGATGACCAGCACGGCCGCAGCAATGCGGATGCTTACTGTGCCTTCGACTACGGGCAGAACAACAGCGGATACACCTATGGGACTCAGGTTGGCCTGAATCCCGGGCTGATCCAGCAGGGCGATACGACTATCGAACGGCTGGTGGGCGCCATCCATGCTTCTCCGGCATGGAAGAGGGGACACAACGCCATCGTAATCGTCTGGGATGAGAACGACTACAGCGGCAGCACGACTATGCTCACCGGCCCGTATCCGGTGCAAAACCAGAACCGGGTGGTCCTCACAGTCGAGACGAATTACAGCGATGATCCTGGAGTTCAGAGCCCGAACTACTACACCAGCTTTTCGCTGCTGAAGTCGCTCGAAGCGGGCTTTGGCCTGCCTTGCCTCAACCACGCGTGCGATTCCGGCGTAAAAGTAATGTCTGATCTGTTTGCTGCCGACAAGGACCACGGCAATTCGTTCTAGACTAAGCGCCTACCCTAAGCACCAGCGAGGACGGCCTTCGGAGTTTCCTCCGAGGGCCTTCTCTTTTCATCGGCGCATCCATTCGATCTAAATCTGCTTTGAAATAGGATTGGTGTAGCAGCCCTTCCGGCGAGCCCAATGACTGGGTCCATCGTCGCAGTGCGATGTGAGCCCGTCGCGACAGGTCGATGAAACCTCACCATGATAGATTTCTCGACAAGGAAGGGCTTCGTTTCCTATAACATCGAGCGAAGGCCAATGAGCCTCCTGTAACGTTCCCCAATTCAAGTGCGGCGGCGCTTGCCGCTGCCTCTACCGCCGCGAGATTCATTTTTGAAGGAGCCCTATGAAGAGCCTGTGCCGAGCCTTGTTTGCTTTGACGTTGTTTTGCCTGGTTAGGTCGTGTGTGCAGGCGCAAGTAGATCCGAAACTTTTTTCAGATATGCGCTGGCGGGAGATCGGGCCGCTGCGCGCCGGACGAACCCGCGCTTTGGCGGGTGTGCCGAGCGAGCCGGCCACGTTTTACCTGGGAGCGGTGAATGGAGGCGTCTGGAAGACGACGGACGCGGGCTCAACCTGGCACAGCATCTGGGACAGCGAATCCAGCGGCTCCATCGGCGCGATCGCGGTTTCGCTCAGCGATCCCAACGTGGTGTACGTCGGTAGCGGCGAGGGACTGCAGCGGCCGGATCTTTCCACAGGCGATGGTGTCTACAAGTCCACCGACGCCGGCAAAACGTGGACGCATCTCGAAGGGCTTCGCGACGGGCAGCAGATCGGACAGGTCGCGATCGATCCGCACGATCCCAACCGGGTCTTCGTTGCCGTTGAGGGCCATCCCTTTGGGCCGAATGAGGAGCGCGGGCTTTATCGCACGACGGATGGCGGCAAGACCTTCAAGCGCGTCCTGTTTGCAAGCGATCGCACCGGCGCGTCGGAGGTGCAGATCGATCCCGCAGAATCCACAGATTGTTTTTGCCGGGATGTGGCAGCGGCAGGAAGCGCCGTGGGAGAACGGATCGTTCATCGGCGCCGAGGGCGGCCTCTATCGCTCGACCGACGGCGGCGACACATGGAATAAGCTCACCGGCAACGGTCTGCCGGACCAGATTCTTCAGGTGCAGTTGACGATTTCGCCGAGCGATCCCAAGCGCATCTATGGAGAGATTGGCGCGGTTCATGGGCCTGTCGGCCTCTATCGCTCCGACGACGGCGGCGATCACTGGGTGCACGCGCCGGAGAATGACACGCGCCCTGAGGAGCGCATCGGCGGTGGCGATGTTCCGGTGCCGGTGGTCGACCCGAAGGATCCGGATACGGTGTACGTGGCCAGCATCGTCAGCTGGAAATCCACGGATGCCGGAAAGACATGGACGGCGCTGCGCGGATCGCCGGGCGGAGACGACTATCAGAACGTGTGGGTGAATCCCAACAACACAAAGATCATCGCACTGGCAAGCGACCAGGGAGTCGTGATCTCGCAAAACGGCGGCGAGTCGTGGGCCGAGTGGTACAACCAGGGGACCGCGCAGATGTATCACGCAACGGCCGACAACGCGTTCCCATATCGCGTGTGCGGCGGCCAGCAGGACTCTGGTTCAGCGTGCGTGCCCACCCGCAGCGACGACGGGCGCATTACGTTTCACGACTGGCATCCAGTCGGCATCGAAGAGTACGGATATGCCGCGCCCGATCCGCTCGACCCCGACATCGTCTACGGCGGCAAAGTCACGCGCTACGACCGGCGCACCGGCCAGATCCAGGATGTTGAGCCGAAGCCGCTGCGCAGCTATCGCGCATTGCGTACGGAGCCGTTGCAGTTTTCTCCCGTCGATCCCCATAAGCTGTACTTCGCCACAAACACTCTGTGGCTGACCGAGAATGGCGGCAAGAACTGGAAAGAGGTCAGCCCCGATCTGACGCGCGAGACCTGGGATCTGCCGCAAGTCGTGAGCGGATACAAAGACTCACCAGCGGCCGCAGTCACCCGTCGCGGAGTGATCTACGCGCTCGGGCTTTCGCCGGTTGACGGAAACCGCATCTGGGCCGGCACAGACGACGGGCTGATCTGGACAACAGCCGATGCGGGCGCGCACTGGGACAACGTGACTCCGCCGGCGCTCAAGCCGTTCTGGAAAGTCTTCAACATGGACGCCGGCCACTTCGATGTGCAGACTGCATACGCAGCGGTGAACACGATGCGGCTCGACGATATGCGGCCGCATCTGTTCCGCACCCACGATGGCGGAAAAACATGGACCGAGATCGACAACGGAATCCCCGACGGTGCAGCGACGAGTGCGATTCGCGAAGATCCCAAGCGCAAGGGGCTGCTGTACGCAGGCTCAGAGACGCAGGTCTACGTCTCATTCGATGACGGAGATCATTGGCAATCGCTGCGGTTGAACATGCCGGCGAGTTCGGTGCGCGATCTCGAGGTGAAGGGCGACGATCTGATTGCCGCCACGCACGGTCGTGGTTTCCTGATCCTCGACGATGCAACGCCGCTGCGGCAGGTTGCCGCGGAGATTGCCGGGAAAGATGCACATCTCTACACACCGCAAACCGCGCTGCGCGTTCGCAACGACATGAATCCGCCGACGCCGTGGCCGGCTGACTTCCCCGCGACATCGAATCCGCCGGATGGCGCGGTGATTGATTACTACCTTGGCTCTCAGGTCTCAGGCGTGGTTTCGCTCGAAATCGCCGACGGCACGGGGAAGGTGATTGCGCGCTTCAACAGCAACGATCCCGTCCCGGCTCCGGACCCCCGGTATCCCGACCCACCCGTATGGGAGCGCCCGCCGCTCGTGCTCTCTGCTGCGCCGGGACATCATCGCTTCCTGTGGGACATGCAGTACCCGCAGGTTCCAGGGCTCTCGACTGGACCCGAGGATGATTTGGCCACGCCGCATGACACGCCGTCTGTCTCCACGGCGCCCTGGGTGCTGCCGGGCGATTACACGGTCCGCTTGATCGCGAACGGCAAAACGCTTTCCGCGCCGCTGAAGGTGGTTATGGATCCGCGGGTGAAGACGCCGATGCGCGATCTGGAACAACAGTTCACGCTCGCCAGGCAGATGTACGACGACCTGATGAACGCGACCGCGGCGCTTCACGAGATCAGCGTTCTTCGCGAGCAGTTGAAAGCGCGCAGCGGCCAGCCGGCCGTGGGGCAAGCAGCACCGCCGATCGATTCGAAACTGGATGCCATCGCGGGACCTGAGCACGGTGGGCGCGGATTCGGCCGCGGTCCGGCTGGGCCACCAACACTTGCCTCCGTCCGCATGCAGATCGCGCGACTCGAACACTCGATCGAAAGTGCTGACGAAGCGCCTACCGCCGCCCAGGCAGAGGCTTTCCAAACGGCGGAAAAGCCGCTCGCGGGACTGATCGAGCAATGGCGACAGTTAAAGCAGTCTGACCTGAAATCGCTGAATGTGGAACTCACAAAGCATCATCTCGCGATCATCGATCTCGACACGCGCGAACTCGATCGGGGCCGGCCAGACGCGCTGGAAATGGGAGACGAGGACTAGGAGCGGCGCGATTCGAATCACCTCTGCATCCCGAGTAACCAGGCCAGAGAAGCAAGTAACCCTGCTTCCGGCTATGGCGTTGCATCAAGGTTCAAGTCTTTTCCTAGTCAATTCCCCCTAAATGTCTATAAATGTGGGCCTTAGACTTTGAAAAAAGTCACTCGAACGTAACTACATTCCCCATAAGAGGCAGTTACCATTGGCGAAACCTGTGCTAGCCTGACTTCACCTTAAATCGAGCCATTTCAAGCTGCGGGCCCACTATTGTCGATGTAATCCCTGTGGGACGGTTAAAGTCATTGAGGAGTAGGGAATGGGAAGGCTGGCCACAGGCCCTGAAAGGGGACACGAGAAAACACCTGTACCTGCTTCGTTTTCCCACCTCAATAAGGGGCTGAAAAAGGCAGTCTTAGCGATCGTCTCCCTGTGCTGTGCAATCCCCGCGATCGCAGCTCCTCGCGCTGCCGAGCTGACCACGGTTCGCCAGGTACGCCAGTTCCCGCTCTCTGCCCAGGGTGATATCAGCGTTCATGTGCGCGCCGTCGCGACGTATTTCGATACAGTCGCGCCAAATCTTTTTATCCAGGACGCATCGGGCGGCATATGGGTCGATTTGCGACGGTCAAAGCTCCAGCCGCCTTCGCCCGGCCAGGTGCTCGACCTTCACGGAAAAGTGGGATCCGGATTCAGCCCCTACATCGCCGACCCACAATGGACGGTGGTTGGGCATGCGGCGCCTCCCCAACCGGTGCGCGTAAATTACGACGACGTGGCGAAAGGCTTATTCGATTCGCAGTGGGTGCAGATGGACGGCGTCGTACGTTCCTTCATCCAGCAGGCCGAAGGGAACGTGCTGGTCATCGACGTTGCTACGCCGACCGGTGCCTTCAAGGTCAGGGTTCCCAATTACCGCGATCCTTTTCCGATGGAATTGGTGGACGCGAAGGTCCGGTTTTCCGGAGTCTGCGGAGCAGCATTCAACAGCCGGAATCAACTGGTTGCGATCCATTTGTTCATGCCCTCTCTCAAGAACCTCACGGTGCTTGAGGCTCCCCCGAAAGATCCCTTTGCGGTTCTCGCAACCCCGATCGCCGACGTGCGCCGCTTTTCGGCGGACCTGTCGGAGGAGCATCGGATCAGAGTTATCGGCACGGTCACGGCACGGTTTCCATTGCAGGGCATCTATATGACGGACGCCTCCGGTGGGCTCTATGCCGAGAGCCAGGACGGAACTCCGGTCAAGGAAGGGGACGAGGTCGAAGTCATTGGATTTCCGGCCGCGGGCAACTTCAGTCCCGTCCTGAGATCTGCGAGCATTCGGCCGACGGGAAGACACTCTACACCGACGACGACGCCCGTCACCGGAAAGACGGCGCTCAAGGGCTCCCATGATGCGGAGTTGATCACCATCGCGGGAACGCTTCGCTCAATTCGCCGGCTTGGCAATGGACAGGTATTCATCGTCGAGTCGGACGATCACATCACATTCGAAGCCACGCTTACGCACGGCGGCCCTCAAAACATCGATGTGCTGGCGGGCAGCCATCTCTCCTTGACAGGGATCTGTGCCGTAAGAGCCGACGAGAATGGTAATCCATCAGATTTCCAGGTTGTGTTGCGTTCGCCGGCTGATATTCGTGTTCTTTCCTCTCCTCCGTGGCTCAATGCCCAGAGAGCCCTTTTCATACTCTGTGGCCTGATGGTTGCGACCCTGGGAGTGGTCGGCTGGGTGCTGATCCTCCGCCGCCGCGTGCGCCAGCAGACAAGAATCATCACCGACAAGCTCAAAAACGAACTGGCTCTTGAAGAACGGTATCGCGATATCTTCGAACGAAACCTTACCGGGTTCTTTGTTGCCGGCGCGAATGGCAAGATTCTTGATTGCAATGACGCCTGCGCCCGCATTCTTGGGTACACCGGACGCGCCGCATTATTTGCGGACGGCGCCCGCGCCGAGGAAGTCATCCGGAAATTCCACAACAGCTCATCCGAATCGAGCTTCACAACTGGAACCGAGTATTCATTCGAGCGACCGGATGGAACGCTGGGCTGGGCTCTCTGCAGCCTGAGAGTTGTTCGCGAAAAGAACAACGGCAGTGAGGCCTTTGAGGGCTCGCTCGTCGATATCACCGAGCGAAAAATCGCTGAGGAGAAAGTCCAATTCCTGGCCTTCTTCGATTCGCTCACCAACCTGCCGAATCGCACCCTTGTCCAGGACCGGCTGTCAAAGGCCATCGCCGGTGCGCGCCGTCGCCGCGAAAGAGTCGGAGTCCTTCACATTGACATCGATAGTTTCAAAACCATCAACGACTGCCTGGGCCACACGTGGGGAGATGAACTGCTCCGGAGCATCGGGCAACGTTTGCAGGCGTGCGCGCGCGACGAAGACACTGTAGCAAGACTGGGCGGCGACGAATTTCTGATTGCTCTCGGCCCGATCACTTCGTCTGCGGACGCCGCGGTTGTCGCGGAGCGCGTCGCGCAGGAACTGAAGCCGCCGTTCAGCCTCAACGGCCATGTCCTCAGCGTCACCTGCAGCATCGGAATCAGCATCTTCCCCGAGCATGGCGAGGACGCGGAAACACTCCTCAAGAATGCAGATGTGGCAATGTATGCTTCCAAGAGCTCAGGCCGCAACATGTTCAAATTCTTCTCGGAAGCGATGACCGCGTCCGCCATTGAGCGGCTGAAGCTTGGCAACAGTATGCGAGGGGCCATCGAGCGCGATGAGTTCTCCCTGGTCTTCCAACCCGAATTCAACCTCCGGACCGGCTCGGTGTCGTGCTGGGAGGCGCTGCTCAGGTGGAAGCATCCAGAGTTAGGTCCGATCCCTCCCGACAAATTCATTCCGATAGCCGAAGCCAACGGAATGATCGTTCCGATAGGAGAATGGGTCCTGAGAATGGCATGCCTGCATGCCCGCGGCTGGCACGACCGTGGCAACAAGGTTCCTGTAGCCGTCAATGTCTCGGCTGTGCAATTCCGCCAGCTTGGGTTCTGCAACCTCGTCAAGACCGTATTAGACGAGACGGGACTGGAACCCGAGTACCTGGAACTGGAGATTACCGAGAGCCTGCTGCTCGCCACAGAGGACATGCGCTTTGAAGTGCTGAGTCAACTCAAGTCGCTGGGTGTGCGGCTCGCGATTGATGATTTCGGAACAGGATATTCCAGCCTCAGCTACCTCAAGCAACTCCCGGTGAGCAAACTCAAGATCGACCGCAGCTTCATCCATGACCTCCGCCGGAGCGGCAATGAGGAGGCGATCACCGCGGCAATTATTCAGATGGCAAAATGCCTGAAGCTGACAGTCACTGCCGAGGGTGTGGAAAATGAACCCCAGTTGCAGTTGCTGCGGGAACATGGATGCGACGACGTGCAGGGATTTCTCTTCAGCAAACCCCTGCGCGCCGACCAGATGGATTTCCAGAACCGGAAATCATCCGCACTCTTTGAAATCCTCTCCATGGGCGTTGCCAGCTGAAGTTACCCTGGGACCGGCGGATTCAAGTCAATCTGCCGGCCACACCTTCATGAACTTCCTTCTGCTCTAGGTGATGCCATTCGGAATCAGCCGGGCGTTCGTGAATTTCGCTGCGATGCTGCTGAAGATTGAATTCAACGAAAAGCTGTTCGAAGAGCCGCACTGACCTTTGTTCTGTGAAGCTGTCGCGTCGGAGTAGAAATCCGACGCTGAAGTGGCCATATCCTGCATTGCAGTGCACGGAGAGAGCCCCGCGAGCGGGCCGGATGTGTCCGTCGAACAACCCGAAGACCCGGCTCCATAGGCAATCGTATAAACGGTCGTTCCCTGTCCGCTGGCGTAGCCTGCCGCCGTTATTGCCTGCTGGCACTGATCGTCGAGCGATCCATACACGTTTCCTGAGTGCTGCGCGTTCGATATCCTGGTACTGTTCGCGTCGCCATCGCTGAGGATGATCATGATGTTCTGAGATCCCGGGTTGGCGATCTGTGCGGCCGTCAGAGACGACTGCGCAGCATAGATCACTCCCGCATAGTAGGTTCCGTCCCCTCCCGGCGTCTGCATGCCTTTGCAGTTGTTTGTGCCCGAAGCGCCGGTGGCAATGGCCAGGGCGGAAGAACTGTCCAAAGTACCGCCCTTTTGATTGTTCGAACTGTAGTCGTCGAGATAGCTTGTGATCTGGTATGTCGCCGAGGAGCCGGTAGGCGCGCTCCAGGTCGTACCGGGCGTGGGCGTTGCATAGGGCACAATCGATGGATTGCCCGAAGGACAGGTGGTGTCACTGGAAGCGCTACTCGCTGTCACGTTGGGGAAGGTGAACAGGCTCACCTGGTCGAATCCGACGCAGTTGGTCTTCGTGCTCGATGAGGTGCAGGGTGTGAGCTGTTGCAGCAGAGTCTGAACGCCCTGCAGTGCGCAATAGATCCGCGTGTTATTGCAGTTGACATCGCTGTCCTGTTGTCCCATCGAAGCCGTGGTGTCGACCACCATGGCCACGTTGACCTGGGTGTTTTTCCCGCTCAATGGGGTCGCGGTCGCCATTGTGCTGAGTGGGATCGAACTGGCGGCTTGAATCCCGAAGAGTTCCAGGCCGCGGATGAAGTAGGTCGGCACCCTGGAGGTCTGCACCACCTGGAGGACGTTGGAGCCAGTGGGGGAGGCGGAGCACGGCGCCTGAACAATTGTCGAATCGGTGACGCACCGCAACGTCGGGGTGATGCCAACATTGGGCAAATTTGCGTTGGCGTTGCTTCCGGTGCTCAGGGAACTTGACCCATCAACCGCAGCTGTCACCGAGGCCGTGGTTGCCCCTGCCTGTGACATGGCGTAGGCGCCGGCCAATGCTGCTGCATCGGTCGAGCTCTGCAATTCGCGGTAGCAGACATAGGCGTGCCCCAGATCGACCGTGATTCCGGCCGCGCCGAGAAAGAGCGCCATCAGAAAAACCATCCACGGCAAAAGCTGCCCAGACTCTTCCTGGTACAAGCGACCGAGAACTGAATTTCGAATGGTACTCATTGGACTACCTCCGTCACCTGGGTCCCAAGATTGCAACTTGCATACGTGACTCCATAAACCTGAAGCGCGCAGGGATAGGTTGCAATGACTTGTGCCGATCCGCCCGCGCTCATGTTGGCGTTGGCTGTGCCGCTTGAACCGGGACAGGAAGTTACGCCGGCACCGTAGTTGACTCCGCCCAGTACGTAGGTGAGCGAGATGCTACCCTGGTTCAGGCCTGGCGCCGCTGCGTAAATCGCCGTCGTAGCCGTCTTGCAGGGGTCGTCGTCGCCCCGGTCTACGGCAAGCAGATGGCCGGCGTTGCTGACGGCCTCGGCAAGTTGCAGCTTTTGGTAGAGGGCGGTCGAGAAGGAAAATATCCCCGTCATCAGCAGAAGTACCATGGGCAGCGCGAGGCCCATCTCAACCAGTGCGCTTCCGTCCTCGCCGGTTTCGGCAAGCGAGCAGAATTTGTGGGATGGGGATCGTCTTCCAAGGCAATTTCCGAAAAACTCAGATGTTTTCGTCACGTGAACAATCTCCTTTGCATCGGTAAGCCTCGGGGTGTTCAGCGTGTTTTTCTGCTGCTTCTGACGATTGAAAACCAGTTTCCCGAATATTCTGGAAAGCCTTTCGAGGAACTTGTTTCCAGCTGAGCCCTGGGGAATGCCGTTTTGATGAACATAGTTCCGGGCCAGCGAACTGTGAATGACAAGTCTGTGTAGGGGGCCCTCCCAATCAGTGACCCGAACATAGTTACGCGGCCGTCGCCGAAGGTCACGCAATCAAGTAACTTGTGCGTACCGCATCGGACATTTTTCATCAAGTTCAAAACTCCATGGCAACCGCTCCAAGCTTTTTTATGCGCGAGACTTGCAGTTTTACTCCAACTGTTTACATGGGAGGACTCCCCATCCACACACTGGCGGGAGTATGATTCGTGCTCCGCGCGTTCCGGCCAAGTTCGCGCGGTGTACACCTGGAGGTTTTTTCGATGGCGACAATGACCGAACCGATTCCGGGCAAGCTCAGTGAAAAGGTGAGCTTTCGTCCTCGCTATGGCAATTACATTGGCGGCAAGTGGGTAGAGCCCGCTTCCGGACAATATTTTGACAACGTAACGCCAATCACGGGCAAGACGTTCTGCGAGATTCCGCGCTCCAATGCGCAGGACGTAGAGCGAGCACTCGACGCGGCGCACGCCGCACGCGCGGCCTGGGGGCATACGAGCCCACCCATCGGGCCATCATCATGAACAAGATCGCCCAGCGCATGGAAGAGAACCTCGACATCCTCGCGCTCGCCGAGACCTGGGACAACGGCAAACCGATCCGCGAGACGACCGCGGCCGATCTTCCCCTGGCTATCGACCACTGGCGCTATTTCGCCGGCTGCATCCGCGCGCAGGAAGGAACAATTTCCGAGATCGACCAGGACACGGTGGCCTACCACTATCACGAGCCGCTGGGCGTGGTGGGGCAGATCATTCCGTGGAATTTCCCGATACTGATGGCAACCTGGAAGCTGGCGCCGGCCCTTGCGGCGGGCAACTGCGTGGTGCTCAAACCGGCCGAGCAAACTCCGGCCAGCATCCTGGTCTGGGCCGAGCTGTTGCGCGACCTGCTGCCTCCGGGCGTGCTGAACATCGTGAACGGTTTCGGCCTTGAAGCGGGCAAGCCGCTGGCGTCGAGTTCGCGCGTGGCCAAGATCGCCTTCACCGGCGAAACCACCACCGGCCGGCTCATCATGCAATACGCCAGCCAGAACCTGATTCCGGTCACGCTGGAACTGGGCGGCAAGTCGCCCGAACATCTTCTTCGCCGACGTGCTCCAGGAAGACGACGACTTCTTCGACAAGGCGATCGAGGGCTTCGTGATGTTCGCGCTGAACCAGGGCGAGGTCTGCACCTGTCCCAGCCGCGCGCTGATTCAGGAGAGCATCTACGACCGCTTCATGGAGCGCGCGCTCAAGCGCGTGGCGGCCATCAAGCAGGCCAATCCGCTCGAGAGCGACACGATGATCGGCGCGCAGGCTTCGAGCGAGCAGACTGGAGAAGATTCTCAGCTACATCGACATTGGCAAGAAGGAAGGCGCGGAAGTGCTGGCTGGCGGCGAGCGTGCTCACCTGGGCGGCGAACTCGAAGGGGGTTACTACGTGCAGCCGACCGTCTTCAAGGGCCACAACAAGATGCGCATCTTCCAGGAGGAGATCTTCGGGCCGGTGGTCTCGGTGACCACGTTCAAGAACGAAGAGGACGCGCTGGCGATTGCCAACGACACGCTCTACGGGCTGGGCGCCGGGCTTGTGGAGCCGCGACGTCAATCGCTGCTATCGCCTCGGACGCGGCATCCAGGCCGGTCGCGTGTGGACCAACTGCTACCACGCATATCCGGCGCACGCGGCGTTCGGCGGCTATAAGCAATCGGGCATCGGCCGCGAGACGCACAGCATGATGCTCGATCATTATCAGCAGACCAAGAACCTGCTGGTCAGCTACAGCCCGAAGAAGCTCGGCTTCTTCTAGAGGATTGCGTTGGGCGCCCCACCCTCGCGACACCTTTGTCTTTGTTGCCGGGGGTGGGAACGCCGCGCACTCCTAAGGCGGTGCAGTTATGCCGGAGCTACCCGAGCAGGTCCTGGCCACGGACCTGGCCATTCACCTGATCCGCGTCCTGCGTCAGAAGCATGGGCCGCTGATGTTTCACCAGTCGGGGGGCTGCTGCGACGGCAGTTCCCCGATGTGCTATCCGCGCGGCGAGTTCATGATCGGCGACTCCGACGTGCAACTGGGCGAGGTCGACGGCGAGCCGTTCTACATGAGTCGCAGCCAGTTCGAATACTGGAAGCACACGCAGCTGATGCTCGATGTAGTTCCCGGCCGCGGCGGCATGTTCTCCCTCGACAGTCCCGAAGGAGTGCGCTTTCTCATTCGCTCGCGCGTATTCACGGATTCTGAGATTGAAGAACTTCGGACCGCTGGGCGCATCTAATCTCTGGCGTCGTAAGATAGGTGCCGCCGCAATTTCATGGTTCGGAGTCACAGATGTCAGAGGTCGTGATCGTTTCGGCCGTTCGCACGCCCATTGCCAAATTCCAGGGTTCGTTGCAGTCGTACACCGCGCCCAAGCTTGGGGCCTTGGTGGTGCGCGAGTCAGTGAAGCGCGCCGGAGTTGACCCCGCGAAGGTCGACGACTGCATTATGGGCTGCGTTCTCCAGGCCGGCCTCGGTCAAAGTCCAGCACGCCAGGCCGCAATTTTTGGCGGATTGACGCCGCAAGCAGGGGCTCTGACCGTGAACCAGGTCTGCGGCTCGGGTCTTCGCGCAGTCTCGCTGGCGGCACAAGCCGTTCGGACCGGCGACTCCGACATCGTTGTTGCCGGCGGCATGGAGTCGATGACCAACGCGCCCTACCTTCTTCAACAGGCCCGTTCCGGCTACCGCATGGGCAACGGAAACCTGGTCGACGCCATGATCCACGACGGGCTGTGGGATGTGTATAACGAATTCCACATGGGCGCCGCTGCTGAGATGGTTGCGTCGAAATATAACGTCAGCCGCGAAGACCAGGATGCCTTTGCCGCCGAGTCGCATCGCCGCGCCGCCGCTGCGACCGCCGAAGGCCGCTTCCGCGCGCAGATCCTGCCCGTCGAAGTGCCCTCGGCCAAAAAGGGTGAGCCGCCGCGCTCTTTTGATGCCGACGAAGCCATCCGTCCCGAGACCACCGTCGAGGTCCTCGCCAGGCTGAAATCCGCCTTCAAAGAAGGCGGCACTGTGACCGCCGGCAATGCTCCCGGCGTGAGCGACGGCGCCGCGGCACTCGTGGTGACGAGCGCAGACCGGGCGAGGGAACTGGGCGCCAAACCAATGGTCGTCGTCCGTGCGCAGGCTACTGCCAGCCGTGAGCCGGAGTGGTTTTCGCTGGCACCCATCGATGCCGTTCGGAAGGTGGTCGCCAAGGCCGGCTGGCCGATTGAATCCGTTGACCTTTTTGAGCTGAACGAGGCATTTAGCGTGCAAGCGCTTGCTGTCATCCGCGAACTTCGCCTGGACCAGGCGAAGGTCAATGTAAATGGTGGCGCGGTAGCACTCGGCCATCCTATCGGCGCCAGCGGTGCGGCAGTCCTGGTCAAGCTTGTCTATGCCATGGCCGATCGAGGCGCAAGGCGGGGCGTTGCTTCCCTGTGCCTCGGTGGCGGCGGCGCTGTCGCTCTGGCGGTCGAATTGCCCTAAGCCTCTTCGGTGATCGCCAAACGTGGCCTTTCGCCGGCGGATGCGCCTCTCGAACTGTCCGATATCGGACAATCCACTGTCCGAGCGGTCACTTCAACTCCCATCCCATCAAAGCTTTAGCAAATGTAACCCCTTTCATTACAACATCAAGCCCCCGCGACCTTTTGGCACGGCAAGTGCTCCTCTTCAGGTGTGATGGATATCGCTCGGCCAGACATTAAAAAGCAAAAACGGCGCCGCCTTTACGTTTGGGCCGGCATTGGGGTGGTGGTTCTTACGGTCGCGGTGGTTCTGGTTTCCCGGCTCAAGCCGGCTGCTCCCACGGTAGATGCGTCAACTGTATGGCCGGACACTGTAAAGCGGGGAGACATGATTCGCCAGGTACGCGGCTCGACTGGAACCCTGGTTCCGCGCGAAGACTCGATTGAGCTGATTCCGGCACTTACCGACGCGACGGTGGTTCGTATCCGCGTGCTGCCCGGCACCATCGTAAAGGCGGACACGATTCTGATGGACCTGGCTGCTCCCGAACTGGAACAAAAGCTGCTCGACGCCAAGTTGCAGGTGAAGCAGGCCGAAGCTGATTACAAGTCCCAGCAAGCGCAACTGCAGAGCACCCTGATGGACAAAAAGATGACCGCGGCGCAGGTCAGCACCGAAAACACTCAGGATCAGATACAGGCCAAGACCGACGAACAGCTGTTGAAGCTGGGCGTGATTGCCGAAATCGCCTATGACAAGTCACAGGGAACGGCCGATCAGCTCGCTGCACAGCACAAGCTGAGCCTGCAGCAGCTTGACGTCAACGAGAAGAATATCGAAGTGCAACTTGCATCCCTGGAGACAAAGATTGACCAGGCGAAGACCCTGCTCTCGCTCTATCAGAAGCAGACTGACGCGCTCGAGGTGCGGGCGGGCATTGCCGGCGAAGTCGATCCTCTCCCGGTTCCCATGGCGGTGGGCACGCACGTCACTGCGGGAACTTCACTCGCCGAGGTGGTGCAGCTCGGCAAGCTGAAAGCCGCGCTGCAGATCGCCGAAACCCAGGCGCGCGACATTCAGATCGGTCTGCCGGCTTCGGTAGATACTCATAACGGAGTGATTCCGGGTCATGTAACCAGAATTGATCCCGCGGTATTGAACGGAACGCGCACCGTTGACGTACAACTGGATGGGGATCTTCCTCCAGGCGCGGTGAAAGGCCTGAGCGTCGATGGAACCATCGATCTCGAGCATCTGCACGACGTGCTGTATGTTGGCCGTCCGGCGCTCGGTAATGAGAACTCGACGCTGAGCTTGTTCAAGGAATCTCCGGACCACAAGACTGCCGAACGCGTCCAGGTGAAAGTAGGGCGTGCTTCGGTCAACAGTATCCAGGTGCTCGACGGTCTGAAGGAAGGCGACACGGTCATTCTTTCCGACATGTCACGTCAGGACAACGTAGATCGCATCCGCCTTGAGTAGCGAGTCGGGGCGAACAAGGTTTTGGTTTTGAGGAATCAAGCACAGCGATCAGACGCAAGAGCTCTCTGACCACTGTTCACTGTTCACTGATCACTGAATTCACGAGGGGGATTGGATGGCAAACGACAAGCTGATTGACATTGAAGACTTGACCAAGGTCTTCTACACCGACGAAGTGGAAACCCACGCGCTCTCTGGCATTCACCTCACTATCTCGCGTGGAGAATACGTGGCCATGTCCGGCCCCTCAGGCTGCGGCAAATCCACGCTGCTGTCCATCCTGGGTCTGCTCGACACGCCCACCGGCGGCAGGTATCTGCTGAACAGCAAGCCGGTCGAGAACCTGAGCTTCGGCGAGCGCTCCCGCATCCGCAATCAGGAAATTGGCTTCATCTTCCAGAGTTTTAACCTGATTGGCGATCTCACCGTGGAAGAGAATGTCGAGTTGCCGCTCACCTATCGCGCGGGTATGCCCTCGGCCGAGCGCAAGAAGCGCGTAAAGGAAGCTCTGGAGCGCGTGAATATGGCGCACCGCATGCGGCACTATCCCGCGCAGCTCTCCGGCGGTCAGCAGCAGCGTGTGGCCGTGGCGCGTGCCCTGGCTGGATCTCCATCGATCCTGCTGGCCGATGAGCCTACCGGAAACCTCGACTCGAAGAACGGCGAAGCCGTCATGCACCTGCTGGCCGACCTGCATCGCGAAGGCTCGACCATCTGCATGGTGACGCACGATCCGCGTTTTGCCAAGCACGCTGAGCGCGAAGTGCACCTGTTTGACGGCAAGGTTGTTTCGGAAGACGAGCTGAAGAAGCTCACTGAGGAAGTGGAGGCGTAAAGTGTTCGGCCAGGACTTGCGTTATGCGTTACGCCAGTTGCGCATGTCGCCTGGCTTTACGACTACGGCGGTGCTCACGCTTGCGCTGGGCATCGGCGCGCTGACCACGGTTGCTACGTGGACCAATGCGGTTCTGTTCAATCCCTGGCCGCAGGTGCGGGATGCGCGCTCGTTGCGCTTCGTTTCCGCAACGGTGCTGGGCTCGAACGGATACTCCGTCCAGTACGACCAGTTCCAGTTCCTCCGCAAGCAGTCGCGCTCGTTCAGTGATGCGGCAGCGTTCGATTTCAATACGCTCAACCTCACTCTGCCCGATGCGCAGCCGCAGGCGATTCCAGCCGGCATCGTTTCTTCAAATTACTTCCAGATGCTCGGCGTCAAACCCCAGGTCGGTGGCTTCTTCCAGCCGGATGCAAACGATCGCGCCTATGGCTCCAATGACGCGATCGTTTTGTCGGACGGCCTATGGCGCGAACGCTTCAACTCCAATCCCTCCGTCATAGGCCGTACCGTCTCCATCAATCGTCATGCCTTCACTGTCATCGGCGTGGCGCCACGCGAGTTTGCGGGCATTTTTGGTGGTCTTGCCGAAGCTGCGTGGATTCCGTTTTCCGCACTGCGCGATCTGTCCGCCGATGCGCCGCCGGACCCGCTGCTACACGAGGGATTACAGGTCGTTCTTCGCCTGCGCCCCGGTGTCAGCGACGCCACTGCTGAGGCTGAAATTCACACCCTGGCCCGCTCGTTCGCGGCCGCCCAGCACAACGATCAATACAACAGCTGGGATCTGAACATCTACGATTCAGCTCACTTCCAGCGCGGATTCTTCAGCGTCATAGGCGAGCAAATGCCGGTTCTCTTTGGCGCATCCGGCCTGCTGATGCTGCTGGTGTGCATCAATATTGCTTCACTGCTTGGACAGCATGCGGCTCGCCGTCGCCGCGAGGTTGCCATCCGCACTGCGCTCGGCGCCAAACCCGCTCGAATCGCGATGCAGGTGTTCATCGAGACAGGCTTGCTGGCACTCGCAGGCGCGTTTGCCGGGTGGGCAGCCAGTACCGCCATTTCGCAGGCGCTCTACGCGCTGATGCCCGACCTCGGCTTTCCGCTGGCGTTCAATCTGCACAGCGACTTCCGCATCATCACCTTCGTCGCTGCCCTGGCGATCATCATTACTCTCGCCTGTGGCATGTTTCCGGTGCGCCAGTCACTGCGCGTGTCGCAACGCGAGGCTCTTCATGAAGGAGCCGTTTCCGTCGCGGGTGCATCGCGCAAGCGGATCGGACAGCGCCTGCTGCTCGGTTTTCAACTCGGCATCTGCTTCATCGTTCTGGCCTGTTGTGGCCTGCTGGTGCGCACTGCGCTGAACGTTTTCAATCGTCCAACAGGATTCGATCGCAGCAACACACTTACTGCCGTCATCGATTTGTCGCGATCCGGCTACAGCGAAGATCGCGGCCGCGTCTTTCTGACCACGCTGCTGGAACGGTTGCGCAACATTCCTGGCGCCGCCTCCGCTACCGTGACCACGCATCTGCCCATGGGCGATTGGGGATCGGGCAACACCCGCGACTTCAGCGTTCCAGGACGCGTCCCCGTGAAGGGCGAAGATACGCAGATCGTCACTGATTTCGACGGTCCCGACTTTTTCCATACCGTCGGCATCCCGATTCAGCAGGGCCGCGACTTCACGACCTCCGATACCAGTTCCGCCCCCATGGTCGCGGTAGTCAATGAGTCCACTGCGCACCGCTATTGGCCCAAAGGAAATGCTCTGGGCAGCAGCATCGTGATCGACAAGGTGCAGCGCCAAGTGGTGGGGATTGTCCCCGATTTTGCCTATCACAGCCCGGACAACACGGATCCCAATCCGGTTGTTTTTCTTCCCCTGATGCAAGGCAAGTCAGGCTACGGATACGCGATCATCGCCGTTCATTCCCGTGCCACCGCGGGCGCCGTTGCATCCCAGTTGCGCCATGCCGTAGCTGCTCTCGATCCCGCACTTCCGCTTGAAAATGTCCGCTCTCTCGAAGATGTCAGTGGTGAGATGTACCAGATGTCGCGCATTCCCGCGGAACTGCTCGGCGTCTATGCCATCTGCAGCCTGCTTGTCGCCATGATGGGTCTCTACGCCGTCACGGCCTACTCCGTGCTTGAGCGCAACCGCGAGTTTGCTGTGCGCATGGCGCTGGGTTCATCGCGCGGCGCCATCTTCGGCCTCGTTCTCAAGGGAAGCACGAGCGTCATTCTTGTTGGGCTCGTTGCGGGCGGTCTGGGTTCCATTGCCGCTGTCCGCCTGCTGCGCTCCATGCTCTTTAATGTCACTCCGTTTGATCCAATCAGCTTTGCCAGTGCGGCTGTTTTGCTTGTGTTCACGGTTCTTGTTGCCGGAGTAACGCCTGCACGCCGCGCCGCCAGCATTGAGCCGATGCAGGCACTCAGGAACGAATAGCAACGCAGGACCCAGACCCAACCGCTACGGAGCTGAATCGCGATGAATCAGGCCCTGAATGATACGCTGCAGGATCTTCGCTACGCACTGCGCCAGCTGCGTAAATCGCCCGGCTTCACGCTGGCCGCGGTGATCACGCTCGCACTCGGCATCGGCGCCAACACGGCGATCTTCACGCTGGTGCACGGAATCCTGCTGCGCCGCCTGCCCGTATCCGATCCCACGCAGCTCTATCGCATCGGCGACACTGACAATTGCTGCGTCAATGGCGGCTTCGTCAGCGATAACGGCGACTTTGACATCTTCTCCTACGATTTGTTTCTGCACCTGAAGAAATCTGCGCCGGAGTTCGAGCAGCTTTCCGGAGTTATGTCGGGCAATTGGGGATGGAGCGTTCGTCGCGGCAATGCGCTGTCGAAGGAACTGCACGGCGAATTCGTCACCGGCAATTTCTTCTCCATGTTCGGAATTGGTTCCTACAGCGGCCGCGTGTTCAGCGAGGCGGATGACACGCCCGCTTCATCGCCCGTGCTCGTGCTCAGCTATCGCACATGGCAAACCGAGTTCGCCGGCGATCCCTCCATTGTTGGATCAACCATCTCCGTACAGGCGAAGCCGTTCACCGTGGTTGGCATTGCTCCGCCGGGCTTCTTCGGCGACCGTATCGCGGACATTCCTGCGGACTTCTGGGTGCCCCTGAACACAGAGCCCTACATGCGCGACACCGGCTCGATCCTTCACCATGCCGATTCCAACTGGCTCTATGCCATCGGCCGGGTGCGCCCCGGCACGAACATCAGCGCATTGCAGGCGAAGCTCTCGCAGGCACTCCGTAACTGGCTCTACACGCGTCCGGTCTACACCGACAACGGCGGCGCCAAAGAGATTCTGAAGCAGCATGTCGTCATCGTTCCGGCAGGCGGAGGCATTCAGAACCTGCAGCGGGAAGCGGGCCTTGGGATCAAGATGCTCATGGTCCTGTCCTCTTTTGTATTGCTGATTGCCTGCGCGAACATTGCCAACCTGCTCCTGGCGCGTGGCACGGCGCGGCGTGCGGACATTGCCGTACGCATGGCCATGGGTGCGAGCCGTCGTCGCATCGTTCGCCAGATCATTACAGAGAGCGTGCTGCTCAGCATCATCGGCGGAATCGTTGGACTTGCCGTCGCCTACGGTGGCACCCGCATCATTCTGAATGCGGCATTTCCCGATGCCCGCAACATGCCCGTCGATGCCAGTCCGTCCCTGACGATTCTGGGATTTGCGTTCCTTGTCTCGCTGATTACGGGAATCCTGTTCGGCCTTGCTCCGGCATGGCTTTCATCGCACGCGCAGCCTGCGGAGGTTCTGCGCGGTCTGAACCGGTCGGTGCGCGATCGTTCCTCGCTTCCGCAAATGGCGCTGGTGATCGTCCAGGCGGTTTTGTCTCTCGTTCTGATTGCCGGCGCCCTCCTCATGACCCGCTCGCTCGCCAACCTCGAGCGTCAGGATTTCGGCATCGCAACCAACAACCGTTATGTTCTCCACTTTGACCCTGCCGGGGCCGGTTACACGGCCGACCGGGCTGCCGGCCTTTATCGCCAGCTGCAGGACCGTTTTTCCGCGCTTCCCGGTGTCAGGGATGTCGGAATGGCGCTTTATAGTCCGCTCGAGGGCGATAACTGGGGCGAATGCGTGATTCAGCAGGGCCATCCCGCGCCCGGGCCCAACGAGCATTGCGGTTCCACCTGGGATCGCGTTAGTCCCGGTTTCCTGAAGGCGTTGGGAGTCCCCATCATCCGCGGCCGGGACCTGTCGATTCAGGACACGTCGAGTTCTCCGATGGTTGCGGTGGTCAACGAGACATTTGTGAAACGGTTCTTCCCGAAGGTGGACCCCGTCGGCCAGCACTTCGGTATCGATTTCCCTAAATACTCAGGCACATTTGAAATCGTCGGCGTCTTTCGCGACTTCAAAATGAACAATCCGCGCGAGCCGGTCCGGCCGGTATTCCTTCGTCCATTGGCGCAGCGTTTCGATGGATACAAGGACTCGACGGCGATCACGACTGAAACCCAGTCGTTGCTGATCAACTCCATGGTGCTCAATTTCAACCGCCCGCAGACAAACGCGGAGGAACTGATTCGCCGGACCATGGCCGGCGTCGATCCCAACCTGGGAGTTACGGGACTTGCTTCGCTCGATCAGCAGGTGGCCGACAACTTCAATGGGGAACGGCTGGTTGCGCAGCTCACAAGCTTGTTCGGGGTTCTCGCACTCATCATTGCCTCCGTCGGCCTCTACGGAGTGATGTCGTACTTCGTCGCGCGGCGAACCGCGGAGATCGGCATCCGCATGGCGCTCGGGGCGACGCGGACGAGCGTCGTTTCCATGGTCTTTCGCGGTGCGCTGCTTCAGGTTCTGTTGGGCCTGGCGCTGGGAATACCTGCCGCATTGCTGGCCGGTCACTTCATGGCCAGCCAACTCTATGGTGTCAGCGCGTTCGACCCGATTTCGCTCGCAGGAGCAACACTCGTTCTCGCCGCCTGTGCGGCCCTCGCGGTATTTATTCCGGCGCGCCGCGCAGCTTCCATTCAACCCATGCAGGCGTTGCGAATCGAGTAGCAGAAAGGAGACCGGGCGCGATGAGCACATTTGCACGCGATATTCGATACGCACTTCGCCAACTGCGGCGCGCGCCCGGCTTCGCGCTTACTGCCGTGCTCACACTTGCGCTCGGCATCGGCGCCAGTTCCGCCATCTTCTGCATCATGGACGCCCTCTGGCTGCATCCCATGCACGTCCCGCATCCCGGCGAATTGGTGCGCATTTTCTCCACCACGGCGCAGGAGCAAGAGGGCTTCTTCAGCTATTCCGAGTATCAGACACTGGCGCAGCGGATTACGGCATTGCAAGGTCCATATGCGGGCATGGTTGCCATCGGCGGGCGCGGCAGCATGATGCCGCGGCCGGACGGCACTGCTGCAATGCTGTTGACCAATGTCGTCTCCAATAACTTCTTCACGGTTTTGGGTGTGCACCCGCTTCTCGGACGCGTCTTCACGCCACAGGATGCGGATCGCCTGCGCACCCATCCCGCGGTGGTGCTGGGATATAGCTGTTGGCAGCGCGAATTCGGTGGCGATCCCAACATCGTCGGCCGCTCCATTCCGCTCCTGCACGGCAAGGACCATCGCTACCAGATGGATGTGTGGGGCGTATTGCCCTCGTCATTCCGCGAGATCGATCCCGATAGCGACCGCGACCTCTGGATGCCCACCGAAGATTGGGCCGCACTTGGGCGATCGGGTGAGTTGACGTCTCACGAGTTTCGCTGGTTCCATGTTCTCGGCCATCTCGCTCCCGGCGCAACCGTTGCCCAGGTGAACGATCAATCCATCGCAATTGCCGGGAGCCTCGCGGTCGCCGATCCCGCCGACAATCGCGGACGCAGCGCGCGTGCCGTCTCCGATCTGCGGTATCGACTCCAGATCGCCGGTTCCAGCGGGGTGGTGCTGTTCGCCATCGTCGCCGGAGTCGTCCTCCTCTGCACGGTCAACGTTGCCCATCTGCTGCTGGCGCGCGCCTTCAGCCGCTCATCTGAAGTCGCTCTGCGCATCGCTCTCGGAGCAAAGCGTCGGGTGGTTGCGCGGCAATTGCTCATCGAGAACACGCTGTTATGTGTCGTAGGATGGGCGGCCGGCCTTGGTGTCGCCGCGGTCATCGCCGCATTTGCTCCCCGCCTGCTCGTTTCTGAGCCGGCAATGCTAACCTCCCTCGGGTATACATCCAGCTTTGCTGTCGATTGGCGTGTCTTCTTCTTCGGCGGACTCCTTGCGACCGCGACCATGCTGATGCTAGCCCTGGTCCCCCTCGCGCAGGTGCGACGGCCTGAGTTGATCCCGGCCCTCCAGGCGGGCTTCGCCGCGCGCTCAACTGGCCGAATGCCCGCGTTTCGTCGTGCAGCCATCTGGTTGCAGATCGGCATCTCCTTCGCCCTGCTGGTTTCCACCGGCGCGCTGGTCCGCAGTTTCCTCAACACCCGGACAAAAGATATCGGACTCACCCGTAACCAGGTGCTCGTGGCCTTTACGCAGGAGCCGGATATTCCCATGCGCGATGCCGTGCTTGCCAACCTGCGTTCTCTTCCTGGTGTGCAACGCGCCGCCTACGCGATCCGCTCGCCCCTCATGCTGTCGGAAGGCGGCATTGCTGCCAAGGTTCTTTTGCCCAGCCACCCTGAAATGCACGATCCAACCGAAATCAAGTACAACGCGGTCAGCCCCGACTACCTTTACCTCACTGGCACTCGTATCCTGCGTGGACGTGGATTTACCCAAGCCGACGATGCGAACGGTCCCGCATCGGTCGTGATCAGCCAGGCAATGGCTCAAAAGTTCTGGCCCGGCCGCGACCCCATCGGACAGGTGGTGCAACTGCCCGGCTTTGGCAACGGTATCGACAAATCTGGAGAACTCGACGCGCGCATTATCGGCATCGCGGAAGATGCGCCCATCAACCAGATTGGCGAAATACCCGAGCCCTATATGTATGTGCCGTTCCACTTCTCGCAGATGGGCGAAATCACGTTCGTGGTCGAGACCAGTCGCAACGCCATGGCTCTTGCGCAGAGCGCTCGCCAGGTCTTCATCCGTGCCAATCCGCTCCTCGACCCCATGATGATCACGTCGCTTCCTGAACTTATTCGCTACTCCTCCGGAAACTACCAGATGATGGCGGAACTGGTCAGCGCCCTCGGCTTCATCGGGCTGGCGCTGACGATAGTGGGCCTCTACGGATTCCTCGCCTTCCGCGTCAACCAGCGCCGCCGCGAAATCGGTATTCGCATGGCGCTTGGCGCGTCTCGCGAAAGCACGGCGCTTCTGGTTCTTCGCGACACCGCGCGCATGGCGGCAATCGGACTCGCTCTCGGAGTCGTCATCGCCGTTGCTGCCACTCGCCTTGAAACATCCCTGCTCTTCGGCGTGCGTCCTCTCGATGCGGTCTCGTTGATTGGCGCCGTCATGGTTCTTGCAATTGCGGTCTCGCTTGCTGCGTGGGTCCCCGCTCGCCGCGCTGCTTCCGTCGATCCCATACAGGCTCTACGCACCGAATAAGTGAGAGGTCAAGATGAATTCGCTGGTTCAACATCTCCGATATGCATTTCGCCAGCTACGCAAGTCGCCGGGTTTCACTTTCACCGTGATCGTCACTCTTGCTCTCGGCATCGGCGCCAACTCGGCTGTCTTCACGCTCTTCGATCAGGTTCTTTTGCGCATGCTCCCCGTGCAGAATCCAAACCAACTTGTGCGGTTCCAGTGGACCGGCTCTTTCAACGGCTCGATGAGCAGCTTCGGCGGCGACCAGGACGGCGTGCGCAACTATTTCTCGTATCCGATGTACAAGGATCTGCGCGATAAGAACCAGGTGTTTGCCGGTATTCTTGCCTCCGATAAAGCGCAGATCGGCGTTTCGTGGCACAATCAGGCCGAAAACGACGACGCGGAAGTTGTCAGCGGAAACTACTTCCAGTTGCTGGGATTGAAGCCCGCGCTCGGCCGTCTCTTCACCCCCGGGGACGACACCGCCAAGAACGCAAATCCAGTCGCCGTGGTCAGTTACAACTTCTGGCGTAACCATCTGGGTGCCGCACGTGACGTCGTCGGCCAGACAATCCTGATCAACGGGCACACCCTCACCATCATCGGTGTCGCACCGCCCGATTTCGATTCCGCAATCGGCGGTTATCGTCCCGCGGTTTTCGTTCCCACCAGCATGGTCGAAGTTGCCATTCCGTGGCGCGCACCACTCGACGACCTTAACAACCACCAGTCAGCTGGCTCACGCTCGTTGCCCGCCTCAAACCCGGCGTCAGCCGCCAACAGGCCGAGGCCAGCCTCGGTCCGCTCTGGCATTCGCTGCGTGCTTACGAGTTCACGATCGGCAAAAGCAAATCAGAACGCTTCAGGCACAGCTTCGTTGACCTGACGACGATCAAGGTCGTCGACGACTCCAAGGGCTTCAACCCCAACCGCACCGATCTTCGAAAGCCGCTCGTCATCCTGATGAGCATGGCCGGCCTGCTCGTGGTTCTCTGCGCCGTCAACGTCGCCACCCTGTTGTTGTTGCGCGCCGCCAACCGTGCGCGCGAAATGGCCATGCGCTATGCACTGGGCGCACGCCGCAGCGGCATCTTCGCTCAATTGATGATCGAGGGAGGCGTACTCGGCCTCGCCGGTGCATCCGCTGGAATCCTGCTTGCTCCGGTGGTTGCCCGCACGCTGGTACGAATCCTCACCAGTTCTGATCCGGGATCTGAGCCCTACTCGTCCTCGGTTGACTCGCGAGTGCTGTTCTTCACGCTGGCGCTCTCGCTACTCGCAACGCTTTTCTTCAGCGTCGCGCCGGCCTTTCATTTCCTGCGACCCAATCTCACCGGATCGCTGCGGCAGACTGCCGGCACGCTTTCCAAAGACTCCCAACGCTTCCGCAAATTCGCCGTTGGCATTCAGATCGCGCTCAGTGTCCTGCTGCTTGGCGGAGCAGGCCTGTTTGTGCGTACGCTCGACAATCTTCGCCAGCAGCAGGTTGGTTTCGAAACCGGTCATCTGGTCGCGTTTGCGCTCAATCCTATGAACTCCGGTTACGGCGAAGACCGCATGCCGCAGATTGTTTCCGGCGCGCTCGAAGCGCTGGGTCGCATCCCCGGTGTGACCCAGGTAGCCGCTACCACCGACCCCGAACTTATGGGGAATAACGAGACCTCCAACTACTCCGTCCAGGGATATAAAGCCGGCGAAGACGAAGACATGCATTTTGAAGAGCCTTTCATCACGCCCGGTTACTTCGCCGCGCTACGTCAGCCTCTGCTTGCCGGCAGGGAGTTCACTCTTGCCGACACCAAAGACCAGCCTGGCGTGGCAGTCGTCAATCTCGCTCTCGCCAAACGCTTCTTCGGTTCGCCACAGAACGCCATTGGCCGCCAGATCGCGAAAGGCGCGGGCAACAACATCAAGTACGACATCACGGTCGTCGGCGTGGTAGGCGACATACGCCACGCAGATCTGCGCACCCCGCTGGGCCCGGCGATCTACAAGCCCTACTCTCAGGAGATCCATCCCACCGGCGTGGAGTTCTACCTGCGCACAGTGCCGGCGCCGGACATCATCGAGCCGGCTGTCCGCGGAGCGATCCATCAACTTGACTCGACGCTGGTGGTTGACGGCTTGCGCACCATGCAAGAGCAGGTGGATCAGAGCGCCTCGGACGAGGCCGCACTGGCATTCCTCGCCGTGGGTTTCGCCGCGCTGGCCTTGCTGCTTGCCGCGGTCGGACTCTATGGCGTACTTGCCTATTCTGCCGAGCAGCGCACGCGCGAAATCGGCGTGCGCCTGGCATTGGGCTCGCCAAGATCCACCATCATTGTTCTCATCGTTCGTGAGATGGCGGTCATCGCCGCCGTGTCTACCGCTGTCGCATTACCGTCTCTCGTCGCGTTGGCGCGGCTTTTCCGCAGCCAGCTGTTTGGCGTAGCCACCTTCGACCCAATCACGCTTGTTGGAGCCGTGATCGTCACCATACTCATGCTTGCGCTGGCCGCCGCGTTTCCCGCACGCCGCGCCGCCCGGGTAGAACCCATGCAGGCATTACGCACCGAATAGCGCGCTGCGCGGAAAGGACTTGATGTTGCGATCGATGATGCAGGATGTGCGGTACGCAGTTCGCCAGTGGCGAAACGCCCCTGCGTTTGCGCTGACGGTCGTAGCTGTCCTTGCCCTCGGTGCCAATCTTGCGGTGTTCAGCGGCGACTTGTTGCGTGGGCAAGGCGCCATCACAATCGCAGCCGGCCTCTGCGCGCTTGCATCCTCGTCGTTTCTTGCGGCCTGGCTGCCCGCGCGTCGTGCTGCTGCCGTCGACCCAATTCTCGCCTTGAGATCGGAGTAAACAAAACGTCATGATTGAACTGAAAAATGTGGAACGCAGTTATAAAACCGGCCACGCCGAAACCTGGGTGCTGCGCCGGATCAACCTCACCATCCGCGAAGGTGAGTTTGTCACCATCATGGGACCCTCGGGAGCGGGCAAGTCGTCGCTGCTGAATGTTCTTGCTTTGCTCGACGATGGCTGGGCCGGCGAGTACTGGTTCGCAACCACGCCCGTGCATTCTCTCAACCGCAAGCAGCGCGCCGACCTGGCTCGGCAGCGTATCGGCATGGTCTTCCAGAGCTATCACCTGCTCGACGATCTCACCGTTGCCGAGAACATCGACCTGCCGCTCTCCTACAAGAATCTGCCTTCGAAAGATCGCGCCGGAATGGTGGCCGACATCCTCGACCGCTTTCAGATCGTCGCCAAGAAAGATCTGTATCCCAACCAGCTCTCCGGCGGGCAGCAGCAACTCGTCGGCATCGCGCGCGCTGTCGTCCACGCACCGTCGCTGCTGCTGGCCGACGAGCCCACCGGCAACCTGCACTCCACACAGGCCCGCGAAATCATGGAACTGTTTTGTGAACTCAATCGCGCGGGAACCACAATCGTGCAGGTCACGCACTCTGAAGTGAACGCGCACTTCGGCAAGCGCATCATCGAGCTGCGCGACGGCTGGATGACCCGCGACGAAACATTGCAGACCGCTCCATCGGAGGTCGGCGCACAGTGAACAACCCACAGGTGAATGAATTGAAGAAGACCCCGGCCATTCGAATTCGCACTCGTATCTCCTCAGCCGCAGCCATCCTTCTGCTGCCCGTCGGCATGGCGCTCGGCGTCCAGCCGGCCCTGGCGCAGGCTGCACCGGCCAATCCGCAGACAACCTCGCCTGCTCCGGAGGCCCCAGCGCCCCCAACGAACAGCGCCACGGCGCCGTCCCCTTCGCTTGCGCAACAAGCGCAGCAGTTGCAGCAGCAGGCGATTGCCCCGCAACAGCCGTTTCACGTGCCCCTGCCGCACTCGCATGCTCCGTTTGCACCTTACAGGCCGAGCACTGCACCCGAACTGGACCTCAACAACTCACCGCGCCTGCAGAGTCTCATCCGCGACGGCAAACTGTACGTTTCGCTTCAGCGACGCAATCGCTCTCGCCATCGAGAACAACCTCGATATCGCCTACTTCCGTTATAACTTCCCCATTGCCCAGACAGATATCATGCGCACCAAATCGGGCGGCACCGCCAACGGTGTCAATACCTCCATCATCCAGTACACCCAGGGCGGCTTTGGCTCCTCGTCCAGCGGCGGAGGTGGAGGTGGCGGCGGCAACAGTGGAGGATCCGGATACTCCGCCGGCAATGGCGGCATCGTGACGTCGACGCTCGGTGCCGGAGTCGAGGTCCCCTCCTTCGATCCCATCCTGACCTTCAAGGGCTACGTCGATCACACCGTCCCAGGAACTGGCCAACCAGTTTCAGTACGGCGTGCCGACCCTCAAAACCAACACCATTCAGGGCCTCGCCAATTACAGTCAGTACTTCCCGCTCGGGCACCAACATCTTCGCCCAGTACCTGGGACAGCGCATTACCAGCAACTCCCCGTACAACGCCATCAATCCTGAGCTGTATTCCAATTTCGCTGTGCAGATCACGCAGCCCCTGCTGGCGGGCTTTGGCCGCTCCACCAACGAGCGATACATCCGCATCGCCAAGCGCAACGCCCAGATCACCGACTTTGCGTTTCAAGTCGCAGGTCGATCGCCACCGTCACGCAGGTCGAGAACATCTACTGGGACCTCGTGAACGCCTATCTGGACGAGCAGATCACGGATCGTACGCTCTCCTTCGCCCAGCAGACCCTCGAGATTGACCAGAAGCAGCTCAACCTGAACGCCATTCCAGCCTTGCAGGTCATGACAGATGAGTCCGACGTTGCCACCAGCCGAAGGCGATCTCACCGTTTCCCGAGCCACCCTGCGCCTCAACGAACTGCTGATCAAGAACGCGCTCACCAAGATCGACGATCCGACCATCGATGAAATGCCCGTCGTTCCTCTCGATCTCAAGGGCGCAGCCGATCCCAACGCCAACAAATCCATCGACGACGCTGATCGCCGACGCCGAAAAAAACCGCCCCGAAGTCGCCATTTACAAGGCGCACGCCGAGGTGCAGAAGGAGGCTCTGAAAGACATCAACAGCGAGCTTCTGCCCATCCTCAATATGTATGGCGCCTACCCGGGCTCGGGACCGCCGGGCCGCCAAACCCCATTTGTTCTCTCGGTCCAGAGTGCATCACAACCCTGCCCACTGGGTTTCACGGGCATGTTCCAGAACCTCTTCAACTACTCCTCGCCCGAATACCAGGTGGGCATAACGCTCGCAATCAATTTGCGCAACCGCCAGGCCAAGGCCGATCAGTTCCGCGCCGTCCTGCCGTACCGCCAGAGCCAGATCAGCTTCCGAGCAACAGCAGAAGAGCATCCGTTTCGACGTGCGCAACTCGCAATTCGCGCTGCAGCAGGCTCAGGCCCGCGTGGATGCCGCAGCAGAAGGCGCGCGATCTGGCCCAGAACGACCTTTGACATTACCGAACAGGAACAGAAACTCGGCGCCAAGTCCAGCTACGATACGCTGGTGGCGCAACACGACCTGGCCATCGCCGAATCTGCTTTCGTGGCCGCGCAGACAGCGTATGAAAAGGCCAAGGTGGATATCGACCGCGCCACCGGAGAAACGCTGCGAGCGGACCGGACGTTTCCATCGATGACGCGAAATCGGGCGTAGTGACGCACGCACCGTAGAATCACTGGAAGGGTCCATGTCTGACGGATTGCAAGTTGCCTCGAAGTTCGACGTCGCCCGCCGAGCGCGGGGCCATGCGGCCAGGACTCTCGATGTCATGCGGAAGCAAACAAAACTCGACGCTCGGTCAAGCGTCGCGGAGGCGGCAAATCAGTAAAACCCGAGACCGGATGGAAAACATATGGTAGATTCCCGCAAGCAACCGAAGATCCGGGTTCTGGTCGCCGACGACCAACCGTCCATCCTCGAAGCCGTGGAGCTCTTGCTTGAGCCGCAGGGCATTCATGTGGACTGCGTGCGCTCGCCGCAGCTGCTGCTCGAGGCGCTCGGTCAGAGCGAATACGACGTGCTGCTCATCGACCTGAACTACACGCGCGACACCACCTCCGGCCAGGAAGGCCTCGATCTGCTTGCCCGGCTGCAGGAGATCGATCCCCGCCTTCCCGTCATCGTCATGACCGCCTGGGGCAACATCGACCTCGCCGTCGAAAGCATCAAACGAGGCGCACGCGACTTCATTCAGAAACCATGGGAGAATGAGCGCCTGATCTCCCTTATCCGCGTACACGCCGAGCTGCAGCAGGCGCTGCGGCGCGCCCGCCAGCTCGAACTCGAAAACCGGCTTCTCCGCGCCGAAGGCATGCCGGATTTCGTCGCCGGAGCCCCCTCCATGCAGCCTGTGCTCGAACTCATCGGCCAGGTGGGACCATCAGACGCCAATGTCCTGATCACCGGCGAGCACGGCACAGGCAAGGAGATCGTATCCAAGCTCCTGCACGCCGCATCGCCACGTTCGCGCATGGCACTGGTCGCAGTCAACGCCGGTGGCCTTCCCGAAGGTACTTTTGAAAGCGAGATCTTCGGCCATGTCAAAGGCGCATTCACCGACGCGCGCTCCGACCGGGTCGGACGCTTCGAACTGGCCAATGGCGGCACGCTGTTCCTCGACGAAATCGCCAACGTTCCCCTTCGCCAGCAGGCCAAGCTGCTGCGCGTGCTCGAAACCGGCGAGCTCGAGCGCGTCGGTTCCTCGCAGACGCGTCGTGTCGATGTGCGCGTTCTCTCGGCAACCAACGCGCAACCTGCGTGGAAGAAGCCAAGGCCGGCAACTTTCGCGAAGATCTGCTCTTCCGCATCAACACCGTCGAGATTCATCTGCCCGCACTGCGCGACCGCCGCGAAGATATTCCGCTTCTCGCCGTGCATTTTCTCAATCGCAATCGAACCCGCTATCGCAAGCAGGTTACCGGATTCTCTCCGGCTGCCATGCAGCAGATGATGCAATACCCCTGGCCCGGCAACGTGCGCGAACTTGAGCACACCGTGGAACGCGCCGTACTGCTGTGCCGCGGCGAAGAGATCGAGCCGGCCAACCTGGCCATTGCGTCAGCCCGTGCCGCCGCGCCGAATTTTGAAAACATGAGTATCGACGAGGTAGAGGCTCTGCTTATCCGCAAGGTGCTGCGCCGCTGCGACGGAAACATATCGCAGGCCGCCGAAGCTCTGGGTCTCAGCCGAGCTGCGCTCTATCGTCGCATCGAAAAATATGGCTTATGAGAAGCACGTGCAGAAGGCGCAAACGCTCGGCCATCGCGCCGGGCATGGCTCTTCTGCTTTCTGCTTGCCCTGCCCGCGTTCCTGTTTGCCGGGATACTTCTTTGCCAGCGAGCACGTCACTGCCGCGCCGGCACTCCTGCTTGCTGTTCTGTCTCCTGATCTATCTCCTGTTGGTCTCTGCCTCGCTCATTGAAGGCGTGATGCGCCCTCTGCAAACCCTCTCCAACGTCGTCTCATCGCTTGCGCGAAGGCGATTACTCCTTCCGCGCGCGCGGAGCCGGCACGTCCGACGCGTTCGGAGAACTGGCCTCGGAGATCAACGCGCTCGCCGACCTGTTGCAACGCAGCGCGTTCGATCGCTTGAGGCGACTGCTCTGCTTGGACCGCATTCTCGAAGTCATGCACGCGCCGCTGTTTGCCTTCGATCGCGAAGACACTGCTCCAGCTGGTCAACAATGCCGGCGCGATGCTGCTCGGACGCCCTCTCGCTCGCTGCTTCGGCCATAGTTCGCGCGAACTCGGACTGGACAACCTGCTCGCCTCCGCCGACCAGACCATTCACTCATTCGGCGCCAAGCCGACGCGCTGGCTTCTGCGCAAGGCGCTCTTCCGCCAGGACGGCGTGCCGCACACGCTTCTGCTGCTCGCCGATGTCAGCCAGCCTTTGCAGGAAGAAGAGCAGATCGCGTGGAAGCGCCTCATCCGGGTGCTCGGCCACGAGCTTTCCAACTCGCTGGCTCCCATCAAATCCATCGCCGGCAGCCTGCTGGCGCGTGCTGAAAGCATCACCGGCGACGAAACCACGGTGCGCGATTTCCGCCGCGGACTGAGCGTGGTTGAAAGCCGCGCCGATGCCCTGCATCGTTTTGTGCAGTCTTATCGGTTGCTTGCGCAGTTGCCTCCGCCCCATCTCAAGCTGGTGCAGGCCGGCCCGCTGCTCGAGCGGGTTGCGTTGCTTGAGCAGCGCGTTCCCGTCCAGCTCGACCCCGGTCCGCCGGTCATGCTCAATGCCGACCCCGATCAGCTGGAACAGATGTTCATCAACCTGCTGACCAACGCCGTCGACGCGTCTCTTGCAAATGGCGCCAAACCGGTGCGCGTCTTCTGGCGCGTCGCCGAGTCGAACATTGTTGTGGCAATTGAGGACAGCGGGATGGGGATTGCCAATACCGAGAATCTTTTCGTGCCCTTTTACACCACCAAGCCGAAGGGCAGCGGTGTCGGACTCGCGCTTGCTCAGCAGATTGCGCGTGCGCACGGTGGAGAGATTCGCCTCTTGAATCGCGAGGATGGATCCGGCGCGCGCGCCGTCATCCACCTGCCTGTCGCCTGAGTGCTCTTATCGCGCCGCGGATATACTGACAACCGATTGCTTGATCTCGGTGGCTACCACGCAGTTGCGGCCATCGTTCTTGGCGCGGTAAAGAGCCGCATCGGCAATCTGGATCATCTCCTCATAATCCGTCGGAAAACCGGCAGCAACGCCAAAACTCGCCGTTACGGTAAACGTGTTGCCATCCTCGCCGATGCGAGCCGCCTGCAGCGCGGCTCGCAAATGTTCTGCTCGCGCTCGCGCCGCCTCAAAATCCGAGCCGGGCAGAATGAGCAGGAATTCCTCGCCCCCGTATCTGCCCACCCAGTCGTAACTGCGAACTGCCCGCTGGAAGATCGCGCCCGTTTCGCGCAGCGTCAAATCGCCCGCAACGTGACCCATGGCATCGTTAACGCGTTTGAAGTGGTCCAGATCGACGAGGATGATGCTCAGCGGAGTGCCATCGCGCTGCGAACGATCCACCTCGCCGCGCAGCCTTTCCACAATAATGCGGTGGTTCCACACGCCAGTTAGACCGTCGTGCTCCGCAAAATGCCGCATCTGTTCGCGCGTCCGCACCAGTTCCGTCTTTTCGCGCTCCAGGTCCTGGGTACGGTCTTTTACCGCGGATTCCAGAAGCCGTTTTTGCCGCATCAGTTGACCCACGCGGCGGCGCCAGGCCCATGTCGCCAGGACCAGCACCAGCAATCCCAATCCCCATTTCACATACTTGTTCTGCCACCACAACGGAACAATGGTGAACGAAAACGACGCCACGGGTGAATTGGTGCTGCCCGCGGCATTCACCGCGGCCACTTCAAATCGATAGGTGCCGGGCTCGAGATGCCGGTAATGAATCGTCATCTCGCGGGTCTCTTCCCAACCCGAGTCCTGCTCGCCGATCAGACGATAACGAATGCCGATATCCTGCGTGTCCTTGAACGAAAGCAGCGCCATCGATATCGAGAGCAGGTTTGAATTCCACTTCACTGAACCGCCGTCCGTCACGGGAATTCCGCCGAGCGTTACCTGCGAGATCGCTGGTGGCGGTGGCGATCCTGCCAGGGCGTTCTGGGGTGCGATCAGGTGGCTCAGCCCGCCCGATGTGCCGATCCACATGCTCCCGTCCCGATCCTCGGTCAACGCAAAGCTGTCCGTGTCGTTCCAGATCAGCCCGTCATCCTGCGTAAAGCTCCGCCAGCGTTGTCCGTCATAGACCGTCACGCCCGCGTCTTCGCCGACCCACAGCCACCCGCGGTGATCCACTACCAGAGATACGATTCCTTCCGACATCAGCGGCGGCCGGCCAATGTGTTCTGCTTCCACCACCTTGTAGCCCTTAATCCGCAGCCGCATCAGGTCCTGTGACGGGCCCGCAGCCCAGATATCCCCATTCCAATCCACCGCGATCAGGTCAGGCATCGCCCCGGATTTGCCGGGATCAATCGCGTGCCACCCCATCGCATCATGTTTGAAGATTCCCTGGTCCGAAGTCACCCACAAATTCCCCGAAGGATCGAGACTCATGTCGGTAAAGCGCAATACCGCCTTCGAAAACGCCGGATCCTCCACAGGATGCGGCTGACGGTCCGGCCCCGTGGGGTCCAATTCATACAATCCGCTCACCGTGGCAATCCACAACCTGTGCGGCCCGTCCGCCAGGAGTCCATAAATGGCCGGCATCTTCATCTGCGTTCCGGCAAGGGTCTTCGGATCGATTCTGGTCAGGCTTCCGGCCATGCTGCCCAGCCAGATGGTTCCGTCCGCGCTGACCTCGAGCGCGGCGGCGCGCGATATCTGCACTCCCGGCGATTGCCAGATCTTTGGAGTATTCCCACCTGCGGGAATCCACTCCAGCCCCGCGTCAGTGCCGATCCAGAGTCTTCCCTGGTGATCCCGAATCGCAGCCCACACCAGGTTGTCGGTCAGCCCGTCCGCCTGTGTATAAGCCTCCCAGCGATCCTCGCCGACCCAGCGCAGCAGTCCATGACCCACTACGCCCATCCAGATCGAGCCCTCGCGGTCGACAAACAGACTTTGAATTTCAAAGGGGGACAGTCCATTGCGTTCCGTCACCAGCCGCCAGTGATCCTTCTCCCACAGCGCCAGTGAGGACCCCTGCGCCGTTAGGATGCGGCCGTGCTCATCTTCCGCCAGCGCCGGATAAGGTTCTGAAGGCGGCGTGCCCGGCAGATCTCGCAGATCGGCATGGCTTCCGTCCGGCGCCAGCTCAGCAATATGCAGATTGCTGCGAAGCCAGATATCTCCATCGCGCGCGACCATCATCGTCAGCCATTGATCTTCCGGCAGCCCCAGCGTTGCGCGCGTAGCCGTTGTCTTGCCGTCCTTCATCCGGCAAAGATCCTTGTCACACCCGAACCAGAGCGATCCGTCAGGCCCATAAAGTACGCTCCAGATGAACCCTCCTCGCAGATTCATCGGTTCGGCTGTCCAGTCATCAACTCCGCGGCGTCGCAGCAGAACACCGTGACTGCTCGACGCCGTCACCACCTCGTCCGGTTTGACTGCGGTAAATGTGGTCCCTGTCGGGTGTGTGAACTCATTCATCGGAAATGGAAGCTGGACAGAAGAAAATCTCCCATCCTTGCGCTCGAAGTAAACGCCTGCCGTCGTTCCCACCCAGAGAGTTCCGTCCAGGCCCATAAAGATGTCGTCTATGATTCGATCCGGAATACCTTCAGCCGCGCCATATCGCTGAAACTGGCTGCCGTCGTACCGGTATAGCCCGTTCTGCGTGCCAACCCAGAGATAACCGACGCGGTCCTGCGCCAGTGACGTGACGTTCAGGTTTACGAGTCCCTGCTTGTATTCACGGAAGCTGTATCGCTGCGCGCTGCAAAACGACGCGAAGCCACCGAGCAGCGCAAATCCCGCGGCCACGCGCAGCCACATTCTGCTCGATTTGAGGCTCCACTTGCGCATTTTCCCTCAGCCCGGGAAATCCAGATCGGGGATTTTGTATGAATCAGAACAGAACCCTGGAACCACCCGGGATTCTATAACCCCGACCACTCGCTAAACAGTAACCCAACTATAGCCACGGGTTCCAGTTCAGAACATGCCACTTTGGTCTAAGTTATTGGGAGTGAAGGGTGCAAAAGTAATCTTACGGTAGTTACCGGCGTTCCCGATCTGAGAAAGCGGTACCGAAATGATTCCACCGGTGATATGGCTAATCGCACACCAATGCGGCCTCGGGAAACGACGCATCCGGGTCGCCGTCATCCGGTCCATTTGGTAACGTGGGGGCCGCGGTAAAGAACTCATTCACCCGGTCCAGCACCTCCGTACCCGTCTTGGCCTGGTAGATTGACTTGCGCAACCGTGCCCCCCCGGGCACCCCGTGCGTAAACCAGGTGGCGAACTGCTTCATCTTCCCGGATGTCTCTCCAAGCCGTGCTTCCCGGGGCAGATCCCTGGTCGCCTCCGCCTCTGCCAGCAGCATCTCAAAGTAAGCCCGGATCATGTGATAGCGGTCGGCGAACTTCGGCTGATCGTAGCATCCACCGGCCGTATACTGGGCGATCTGCCTGAAAATCCAGGGGTTGCCAGCAGCCGCCCGTCCAATCATCACCGCGTCGCACCCGGTCTGCGCCACCATCGCGACTGCGTCCTCAGGCGTCCGGATATCGCCGTTGCCAATCACCGGGATGCTTACCGCCTGCTTGATCGCTGCAATCCACTCCCACCGCGCCTGCCCGCTGTACCCCTGCTCGCGGGTGCGCGCATGCAGCGCTACAGCATTCAACCCCTCGGCCTCTGCCATTCGCGCCAGTTCGACGCACACAATCTGCGTGTCATTCCAGCCCATGCGAAACTTGACGGTGAAGGGAATCGTCACCGCCTTGCGCACTGTCCTGAAAATTTCCCCGATCCTGGGCAGATCGCGCAACAGCCCCGACCCCCCATTGCATCCCACCACCCGTTTCGCCGGGCAGCCCAGATTCAGGTCAACCGTGTCGAAGCCCGTATCCTGCACGATTCGCGCCGCCTCGGCCAGCGTCTCCGCATTCGAGCCAAACAGTTGTGCCCCGATCGGGTGCTCATCGTCATAAAACGTCAAATACCGCCTGCGCTTCGACTCCCGCATCCGCGAAAGCCCATCGGCCGAAGTGAACTCCGTCATCAGCAATCCGCACCCCGACTGCTGATTCGTCACCCCTGCTTCAACCGCTGCAATTTCGTCCCTCTGATCCCTGACCCCGGTTCCCTGTTCCCTCGTAAACACGCTGGCATGCCGGATAAATCGCCGGAATACCGTGTCCGTAACGCCCGCCATCGGGGCCAGCACGGTTGCCGGCGAAACCAGCACCGGCCCAATCCGCATCTCGGCAGGCACACGAACCCCCTCGGGCATCGCGTGCTCGATGGGGTTGTCCCAGTCCTTCTTAACCGTGAATCCCTTGCCAGCCATAAATGCTGTTCTCAGTTAACAAGTTGTCAGTTCACAGTTCTCAACGTTAGCACTTAATTTCGAGCGCCTCGTCACGACTGAAAACTGATCACTGACAGCTGCCTCTAAACAAACGTGGGCCTCCGCCTTGGCGGAGGCCCCATCTCTCAGCCGCTGCTCCAAGCCTACTTCGCCGGAGACGCTTCGGCAGCCTTGGCGTATTTGCGGCGGAAGCGCTCCACGCGTCCTGCCGTGTCTACCAGGCGCTGTTTGCCGGTAAAGAACGGGTGGCAGTTGGAGCAGATTTCCACGTGAATGTCGCCCTTGTGGGTCGACCGGGTCTCAAAGTTGTTTCCGCAGGCGCACATCACGCGCACCGAGGCATAGTTGGGATGAATCTTTTCCTTGGGCATCGCTAAAGACAGACCTTTCCTGCAATCTTCCTCTTCTATTGTATGAAGATTCCGAAACTTCCGCAAACGTCGCAATAAATCAGCGTCCGGGAGCCGATCAGGAGCCGTGACCCGAGCGTGCCGCTTTCGAGAGTTAACGGATAAGCGACTTCTTTATCAGCGGTTACCTCCTCCACAACATCCCTCACCAGCCTGGGTGGGAGTGGGCGATTCCCAGCGGCTAATGGGATTCGAGCGCGTCATTATAAGAGTGGCGCGCCCAGCCAAGGTAACGTGGGTTTCCGCGATTCGCCTCGTCCAGTTTGGCAAGCACCTGCGGGAGTAACCTGCCGTAATCGGGAGTGCGCAGAGCAATCGCAATCCGAGCCAGGTCCCGCTCGGTCAAGCTCTCGTATGCCATGGAGAGGAACTTCTCGCTGGCTTCGGCGGCTTTCTCGGCCTTTTGCTCCGGGGTCTGCCCATCGTCAGGACTGCTCAGTTCGTACATCATCAGGGTTACTCGCGGTACCGCGGAGAGCAACATCCGTCGCTGTGAGACGTCGCCCTTGAGCAGCTTGTTCTGGATGTCCGCATTCACCGTCAGACCCGCTGATCCTGCCGTGGCTCGCACCGCTCGGAATGCGTCAACCAGGCCTGGCAGGAATCTCAGATTCCCCGAACCCTTGTTCTCTGGCCGTTGCTGGGGTTCAATGTCGAGGTGGATCCCGTCAAACCGGTTATTCGGATGGGTTCGATTGAATTCGATAACTTGATTCACGCGAGCGAGCAACTTGTCCCGGTGTTTTCCCTCCTCGTCGGCATCGGTACTGGAGAGCAGCGCTTCCACGCGAATATTTTCGCGATGCAACAGGCCGATCAGATGCTTGAAATCAGCCTCCTCAGCGGGCGCATTCGCAGCCGGGTAAGATACGTAGACCTCGTTAATATCCTGTGACCTGCAGAAGTCTCTCAGCCGTTCCGCTCCCTGCGGCGCATTCAGGACGTCCGGGCTCTTCCACACCCAGACGCCGTGAACCAGCTTTGATTCCTGGGCCGATTCCCGGGCCGCAGCGACGCCAACACAGGCAGCCGTTGAAAGGATTGACACGATCGCCGACATCGCTGCACGGCGAGTCCATCGAGCACTCATTTACGACCTCTCATCGAATTTCCGGTGCGCACAGCCCTCTGGACTGAAAAATCTGGAGCCCGGAACTTCTCACTTCTGCGCCAGTGCCTTTGCGATTCCAGCTTCCACCAGCGGCGCCATGATGTCGTAGCCCGCGGGAAGCGGATGCACGCCATCGTGGCTCAGGTTCGCCGGCAGCCCATCGCGCGCGTCTTTCATCGCCGAGTGGTAATCGACATAAACAAATCCATGCTGCGCTGCATAATTCCGGATCCACTCGTTGAGTGCATCGATCTTCGGCGCCGGCGTCAATCCCGGCTGCCACGGATAGTCATACGCCGGCAGAATCGAACAGAGCACCACGTCGATGTGGTTCTCCTCAGCCATCTCCGCCATCGCGGCCAGGTTGTTCTCCGTGTCCTCTGCGGTCATCGGCCCGGTATTGCCGGCGATGTCGTTGGTTCCGGCAAGAATCACCACCACCTTCGGTTGCAGGTCGATCACGTCCTGGTGAAAGCGCAATACCATCTGCGGAGTGGTCTGTCCGCTGATGCCGCGATTGATGTAAGGCTTTGTCGCAAACACGCCGCCCGGCGCATCAAAGTGCCACCCCTCGGTGATCGAATCGCCCATGAACACCACGCGTTTCTCGCCAGCCGCTGGTGGTCCCAACTTCAAATCAGCCTCCTTGAAGCGCGCCAGCCACGGAAAATCCGTCAGCAGTTGCTGATCGTGCTTGTTCCAGTAGTCATTGTTTGGATGTTTCGGCGCAGCCTGTACCGGCGCCGGTGCCTGTGTCTCCGGCACGTTTCCGGGCTCCTGCACTGTCAATGCGGTTGCCGCAAATGCCGTGCAGAGGATGAGTAAGAAGTAGGCGAATCTCCATGAAAAACGTTTCAAAGCGATCTCCCTTTGTTCACGGTTTATGGCGATGAATCGCGGCGCTGCCCGCGTGTTTTTGACGAATAAAGCTGTCTGTCGAAGGCACAATCGAGGCTGGCAAGCTGCCGTTGTCGACCGCAATCATCACGTGAACGTATTCACCTGTATTCTCCAGAAGTTCAACTTCTACCTGGTAAAGCTTTGACTCGAATTCGACTTGATAGACCTGCGTCTCGTGCAGTTCGGCGATCAGGTCGTCGCAGGTTTTCTTCGACCACTTCATCGTCTCCGCATCCAGGACTTGACGGCAGCGCTTTCTTCGGTCTTTCGAGCCTTCTCGCGGCATAAATGCTTGAGTGCGTAGCAACGCACCGATTATAGGTCCATCCTCTTGCTTCGCTGAATCGCGGCGCATTTTCCACATAAACGCCCGCCTTCCACACCGCAACGCGCTCGCGCCGGTTGCGCTAGGCTGATTAGAGCAATGAGCGAATGTCCCATCTGCAACGGCATCGGTCTTGTCCGCGTCATGTCCGACTCGGGCCTGTGGGTTTCGCGCGCCTGCGAGTGCCAGCAGTCGCAGCGCGAAGAACGCCGCCTGGCCGCCACCCACATTCCCGAGCGCTATCGCCAGTACACCCTCGATTGTTATGACACGGATTTCCGCGGCGCTCATCCCTCGCTGGGAAAGGCGCTTCTGACCGCACGCAGATTTGTCGACGAATTCCCTCACGACACCGGCGGCAAAGGCCTGCTCTTCATTGGCTCCATCGGCGTGGGCAAAACCCACCTCGCCGTCGGCGTTCTGCGCCGGCTGGTGCGCGAAAAGGGCTGCCGCGGCCTGTTCTGCGACTATCGCGAGTTGCTCAAGAACATCCAGAACAGCTATAACCCGCAAGTCAATACCACCGAACTCGAATTGCTCAAACCCGTATTTGCGGCCGACGTCCTCGTGATCGATGATCTGGGAGCGCAAAAGCCCAACGAATGGGTCTGGGACACCGTCGCCCTTATCCTCAACACCCGCTATAACGACAAACAGACCACCATCGTTACCACGAATTATTCTGACCAGCCCGCCGGAGCCGGGTTCAAACCCGACAAAGAGGGCAAATCGCCGTCGCGAGGTGAAGACACTCTCGGCGACCGCATTGGCGACCGCATGCGCTCCCGTCTCGCCGAGATGTGCGTAAAAGTCGAGATGACCGGCGAAGACTTCCGCCAGACCGTCGCACGCGCCCGCTTCGGCTGAGATGACTTGGTGCCGCAGATCTCGCTTTTGAGACCTGGGAAACCACGCGTCAGCGACGAATGCTCATGATGGAGATCACAGTGCCAGGCAAGCTGGAAATGATCGTCGGCCCGATGCGCAGCAACAAGACAGCGGAACTCCTGCGCCGCATTGAGACGCGCCGCCACTACGCCAAGCAGTACGTCCTGCTCCTCAAGCCCAGCGCCGATACCAAGGCCGCGGCTGGCTGGGTCGAGAGCCGCAATCCGAACGGCTGCGGAAAGATGGAGGCCGTCGAGTTTCCGTCCAACGATCCGTGGTCAGTCCTGCCCATCCTTGCCGCCACTGAGCAGCAGATCGGCAAGCGCGTTGAATGTATCGCCATCGACGAAGGCCAGTTCGTCGTGGACCTGTTTCTCTTCACCAAGCGCCTGCTGCAATGGGGCCACGACGTGCTGGTTTCCGGCCTCGAACTCGACTTCCGCGGCATGCCTTTCGGCGAGATGCTCAATCTCTCCTGGTTGGTGCGAACCTACGCCGGCAATCTCACCGAACTGGTCGCCTACTGCAGTTGCGGCGCCAGGGCGCTCTATCCCCAGCGCCTCGTTGACGGCAAACCGGCTTCGTACGCTAGTCCCATCATCCAGGCCGGCGACTTCTACGAGCCTCGCTGCGACGAACACTTCGTCCTCCCCGGCCGTCCGCACTAATAATCTTCGGAATATAAGGACATTCGTCCAGACACACTGGCGTTTCATCCACGCCTGACGCCGGAAGACGTCAGCTTCTTGGCCACATGTCAGGGTTCACCATGAGGCCGCGGTGGAAGATGCGGCCAGCTCTGGGCCTGGTTGCGCTTCTGGAAGATAACGATGTGCTGAAGGGGCAGTGTCTCCACGGTAAGAACGCGCACCAGCCCGACCGCGTTCATTTCCTTCTCCAACTGCTTTACCGACATTTTGTGCACTTCCTTGATCGGGACCGACGGATCTTCCTTGCGGTACTCGACAAAGACCACGCGGCCTGCGGGCTTGAGGGCTTCACAAACCCTGGTCATCACTTCAAACGGATCAGCAAGCTCGTGATAAACGTCAACGAACAGGACCAGGTCAACACCGCGCACGGGCAGGTGAGGATCGGTCTCGGTGCCTTCTACCACTTCGACGTTGGTGGATTTCAATGCGGCGGCACGGGCGCGCAGGGTGTCGAGCATCGCCTTTTGGATTTCGACGGCCAACACCTTGCCAGTTGCGCCGACTTTGGGCGCCATGCGGAACGTGAAGTAGCCCGAGCCCGCGCCCACGTCCGCAACCACTTCGCCGGGGTGAAGATCGAGCGCGGCAAGGACCTCGGCCGGGTGTTCCTCCTGTTCGCGGTTCGCGCGGTCGAGCCACTCGATACCGCCGGGGCCCATGACCTGGGCGATTTCACGCCCCATGTAGAACTTGCCGGTACCGTTTGGGTCATGATTCCCCAGGGTCTGGTAGAGCGGGGGACCGGCCGAATCGGGAGCCGGTTTTTGCGCAAAAACAATGTGGACCGAAACGCTGGAGAGAGCCGCGAACGACGCGGCCAGGGTTAGCGCGGCAAATGCCGCCACGAGACGGGAAGAACGAATGCATTGCTTGAGGTCGATAATCACAAACGTCTCCAGATTCGATCTTGAGCTCGATCTTGAGATTCGTTCTTGAGGCTCGTTCCTGCGCGAGAACTCTTAATGGATAACTTGCTACAAGGGACGCGCCAGAGCAAGCCGCGATGATAGTCAGTAATCCAGACCAGGCTAAAGAAACTCATCGCCTCCGTCGCGCGCTATCGCCGTGGCCAAGCGAAAGAACGGCAAGATCGATGCGAGCAAGATCGCCGACTGCCTTGTCCGCTGAAGCGATCGTCCAAGTTGCGCAGAACATCGGCCATGATGACGACATCAGCGTCGGCGTCGCTCTACTGCATTGGAGTACTGGAGCGTGCACTGACATGAGCGATCATGGAACGCAGGCGAGCTGATTGATTGACTGGTCTACTTGAAAGATGCGAGGGCGATCTTTTCGTCGTCGTAGATATCGAAGACAGTGTAGAGCTTGGTCAGCTGAAGCAAGTCGTGAACCTTCTGCGTCAACTTTAGAAGCTTGAGTTCGCAGCCCTGGTTCTTTGCTGTGGTATACGCGCCTACCAATTCGCCTAACCCCGAGCTATCGATGTAGTTCACGTCTCCCAGGTTCAGCAGGATGCTCTTTCTTCCCTTGCCGACCAAGCCACGAATCGCATCGCGTACCTGCACACTGCCCTCGCCCAGAGTGATTTTGCCTTTGAGGTCAAGAACGGAAACGCTGCCCACTTCACGGGAAGCAACTGTCAGTGCCATGGATTTCCCCCTTTCGAACATTTACCGGCATCTGGCCAAAAATGATGATCAATTTTGAACACTCCCAGAATGGCAGCGCACAAATTAGGTACCAGAGCTAAAGCCTGCGATGCTTGTTTCAGACGTTGCTACTCTAAGCGAGCTTCTAGCTGGAACGTCCTTCCAAAAGCAGAAGTTCGACCGGGCACTTACCGAAGGCAGCTCACCACAACCATAAACGTGCGGCCCAATCATCTTGGCGTTTGTTTAATGACCGAGGGGGCCCGTACCGGCCTGGCATTCTCTCAGGTGGTTGGCTCATACCGGTACCCATCCGACTCCGTTCAGAAGGAATAAGACAGACCGGCCAGAGGCACCACGCTTGCGCGCAATCCGCCGCTATTGACACGCGAGGTTACGTTTCCGATGAGCAGCAGTCGACCTTTGAGACGCACCTTTGCACCTACCCCAATCGCATCCGAACTGTAGTCCGCCGTCATTGGTTCGATGTTTGGCAGCACTTTGGCATTCACATCGGTAAATGTCCCCATCGCAAGGCGGCTTGCCTGCAGGACGCGTCCGCCTATCAGGTCAGCAGCCACCGTGATCCGCTTCGTCACGCGATAATCCGCGCCCGCCGAGTAAAGGATCTCGGGAGGCAGGCTGGATTTGGCGCCGGTGGTGGCTGTCGGATCTCCTGCGAGTATGGAGTCGCCATTCCACTGGTACCCCACCCGCACGTGCGGCGAAAGTCGCCCGCGATACGTAAGTGCGCCGAACGGTGCAACGCCTAGTGTGCCCGACCCGAGGAAGTTCGATTCGTCCCCTGAAGGCAGCCGAAACGCGATTCCCACAGAGCCGGAGATCTTCTCGCCTTTGATCACCTGGTACTTGCCTCGCAGGATCACATCTCCCAGACCAGTCGCATCGCCGCCGTTGGCGAAATCTTTATCCACGCTGGCCACTGCGTTGGAACAGTTCGTACCTGCGTCGAAATAGTGGAACTCCCCGCATTGCGATCCAAACCCGGTGCACGTCCCGTTGAGTTCGCAGGCTACCGTGCGGACGATGTGCGCCGCCGAGGTAACGCGAAAGTGCACTTGTTCAATCGGGACCTCCGCTGAGACATCGAGGCGGTTCGTGATTCCGTACACGCCGTAAAGCACCGTCTGGTTCAGCGCAACATGTACGGAGTTGTTGGTGGTGATGTAGTCGTTCTCAAAGCTCGGCTGCACCCCGTTCACCAGAAACACCGAGTGTCCAAGAACGGCAGGAAACTTATTCAGGTTGATTCCGTCTAGCTCGCTGAAGCTGAAGTATTGGTACGCCACGCCGACGTTGAGCTTGTTGCGCCCAATCACGCCCGCTCGCTCGGTGAGGATCGGACCGAGCGTATCTTCGGTCGGGACTGGAATCTGATCCTTGTCAAACGTAAAACTCACCCCCGACCCCGACGAACCCAGCGGCAGAGTCGATAAGGCTTCCCCCACCGCGGTGTTCAAGGGCCGGAAGGTGTTGAGCGACGAACTGGTGAAGTGCGCCTTGTGCGCGGTGTTGGGCAGTGTCAGTCCGCCCGGCCCAAACAACTGCGGCACTGCGCACACCAGATCGTTGGTTGTTGTTGTGCTGGAGCAGGTCTGACCCTGCGCGGGCGAGAGGAGAACCGCTAACGAGAGAACGAATACCAATGCTTTCAATTTCAATTTCGTGCCTCCGGGAAAGGTTAAGCTCATTTAGCGCTTTCAATTACCCATTTGCCCTGTTGCTTCTTCAGCGAAAAGACGACCAGGCGCTCGTTGACATTTTTGCTTGTTGCCGTCACCTCGAGCCGCTGGTGACAAGATATAGTGGCCGTGTCTCCGCTTATCGTTACAGATTCCGGCGTCAATCCAACACGAATCTTATCTGCCAGTTTGAACACTTTTTCAAGGTTTTGCCGTGGCGCTGTGATCCAGACGGCACTCAAAGCATTCACATCTTTCGCTTCGTAAGCCTGCCGGTAGGCATCCAGCGTCTGCAACACCAAATCGTGATCCCGCTGCTGAGCCTGCTTTTGTGCCTGCTGTTGCGTCTGCTGTAACGCCTGGGCTTTCTCGGCTTCCTGGGCCTTCGCGGATTCCTGCGCCTTTTGGAGGTTGCTGATACGCTCGCGCGCCTCCTCCGAGTGGTGGCCGTCCGGATAGTCGTTGAGATAGTGCTGAAGATCGGCCAACTGTGCTGAGTCGTGGACCGAGTTCCACGTCATCTCGTCCATCTTTCCGTAAGCCTCCCGCGCAAACTGGCTCGAGGGGAAGTTTTTACGAAAGTCGCGCAGCGCATCCATATTGTGTGTATCTTTCACCTCGTTCCAAGCCGTCACGTCCGCCGGAACCTGCACCGGCGCTGGAGACGGCGGTGAGGCAACCTGCGGGGCCTGAGGCTGCACAGGCCGGAGTACCGGAACTTGATTCTGCAAGGGCTTCTGCTGCGGAGACGAGGCCTGCCGGTTGTTGGCTGTGACCGGCTGCGTAACCGACTGCGTGCGCGTTGTTTGCTGAGCCTCCTGCGGCGGTGGTTGCGCAACCTGGGGGTTCGTACCGCCGGAACTCAGGGTCAGCCTCAACGCGATCGTGCGATTTGTATCCGAATCTGCAATCATGATTGACTGCGTCTGTTCTGTGTATCCTTGCTTTTGCAACGTGATGGTGTGCTTTCCGGGCTTCATACGTAGCGCGCATGTAGCCAGGCAATCCGTGGCGGTTCCATCCACAGTCATTCGCGCATCGGTGGGCTCAATCTGGAGTGTGATCGGCAGTTCGGCGCTCGATCCCGATCGGAAAACAAAGAATGCACCCACAGCAAGCACCGCCGCTATAGCGGCTCCAGCGGCAATAAGCCGGTTTCGCCTCGCGGCGTCGGCTTGGGGCTGAACCGCCGGCTCCCCGGCAGCCTTCTTCGTTGCCGAGGCCGTTTCAGACATCCCCACCGCGGCTTCCTCGGCTTTGGCTTTGCCTTCCACTGCCCGCGCTTCGTCTGTCGCAGCCCGTTTTCCCTTCGCCTGGAACTGTTCCCGCTCCAGCTTCTCTTGCTTCTTCCGTTCCTTCTCCTGCCGCTTTTTCTCTTCCTTGATACGTCGGGATTCGGCCTCTGCGGCCTCCAGCGACGCTTTCAATTCTGAGTTCTTATTGTCGTTATCCCACGCGCTGCGCAGTTTTCTTACAGCTTCATCTCCAAGCCCATCTGCCAGCAGGTCCTTCGCTTCCTTGATCGCCTTATCGGCAGCCGCCTTGCGGGTACGCGCTTCGCTCTCGGCCTGCTCACGCGCCAACAGTTCGCGCTCCTGCCGTTCCTTCTCAAGCCGATCCTGTTCGGACTTCTGCCGGGCGATTTCCGCCTGCGTCGACAGAAGCGCCGCCCGCAACTCGCCGTTCTCCGGATCCTGCTTCAGAGCTGAATTCAGCCGCTGCAAGGATTCTTCAGTCCGCTTGCGCGCCAGCAGATCGCGCGACTCTCTTATCGCTAATTCTGCCGCCTGCTTCCGAGCGCGTTCCTTGGCTTCGGCCTTGTTGCGCTCCAGCAGTTCGCGCTCCATCCGCTCCCGTTCTCGGCGTTCCTGCTCGGAGCGTTGCCGTGCCAAATCCGTTTGAATGCCCTCTAAAGCCGCAGGCAGGTCCACGCTCTGCACATCCCGCCCTATCGCGGTCCGCAGCAACGCGATCGCCGCAGCACTTTCACCTTGCGAGTGCAGAGCTCGGGCCTGATCGATCGCGTGCTGTGCCGCTGCTTTGCGAACACGCTCCTGGGCCTCGGCTTGTTCCCGCGCTACCCGTTCGCGCTCCAGTCGCTCGCGTTCGGTCTTGGCCCGCGCCGCCTGCGCTTCCATCAACTTGAGCGTGGAGGTTAGTTGAGCATTTGCCGGATCTCGATCGAGCGCCTGGCGCAAAACCTCCAAAGCTCGGTCTTCCTGCTCCTGGGCCAGCAGGTTCCTCGCGTCCCGGATGGCTTGTTCCGCCGCCTCGTTTCGCTCCCTTGCCTCGGCTGCCGCCTTCTCGCGTGCGAGTTGTTCCTGCCGTTGCCGCTCGCGCGCAACCTCGGCCCGCCGCTCAATCTCGTTCTGCGTCGCGAGCAAGGCCGCCCGCAAGTCAGAGTTCGCCGCGTCGTGCTCCAGAGCCGCCCGCAGCCGCTGCACAGATTCCTCGCCGCGGTCTCGCTCCAGCAATTGTTTGGCTTCGCTAATCGCTAGGTCGGCCGCAGTCTTGCGGGCACGTTCCAGAGCCTCGCGCTCGAGTCGCTCGCGTTCGCCCTTGGCTCGTGCCGCCTCGGCTTCCATCAACTTGAGCTTGGACGTTAGTTCCGGATTCGCCGGATCTCGATCGAGCGCCTTGCGCAAAAGCTCCAAAGCGCGGTCTTCCTGCTCCTGGGCCAGCAGCTTGCTCGCGTCCCGGATGGCTTGTTCCGCCGCCTCGCTTCGCTTCCTTGCCTCGGCTGCCACCTTCTCGCGTGCGAGCTGTTCCTGCCGTTCCCGCTCGCGCACAACCTCGGCCTGCCGCCGCTCAATCTCGTTCTGCGTCGCGAGCAAGGCCGCCCGCAAGTCAGAGTTCGCCGCATCGTGCTCCAGAGCCGTCTGCAGCCGCTGCACAGATTCCTCGCCGCGGTCTCGCGCCAGCAATTGTTTGGCTTCGCTAATCGCCAGGTCGGCCGCAGTCTTGCGGGCACGTTCCAGAGCCTCGCGCTCGAGCCGCTCGCGTTCCTGCTGCTCGCGCTCGGCCCTCCGCCGCGCTGCTTCCGTCTCCGCAGACGCTAGTGCCGACTGCAAACCCTCATCGCCGGGGTATCGCGTGAGCGCGTCGCGAAGGCACTGCGCCGACTCATCCAGCCGCTCTTCGCTCAGCAGACGCCGTGCAGTTTGAATTACCTGCTCAATCGCCGCGTCGCGCGCCCGCGCTTCGGCTTCGGCGCGTTCTCGCGCAATCCGCTCGCTCTGGACACTTTCCTGTTCGGCCCGTTGTTGTTCTAGCGCTTTACGGGCTACCGTGATTTGCAGACGGAGATCCGCCCGCTCCGGATTCCGGCCTTCAACGCGGAGCAGGATATTCAGCGCACCTTCCCAGTCGCCGCTCCCTATCTTTTCTCCCGCCGAGTGCAGTGCATTGTCACACTCCAGCGTGCGCGCACGAAAGTCGGCCCGCTCGCGCAGAAGTGGCTCCACATCCTGCGCTATCCCAGCAGAAATTGAGCGAACGGCCGGGTCATTCGGGTGCGAGTTCAGACACTCTCCCGCGCGCGCCGCCGCCGCCTCCAACTCTTGATCCGACTCCAGGACGGGCAGGGAGGCGCGTAGAGACTCCAGTTCCTGCACGATGAGGTCGTGCTCCATCCGCCGGCCTTGAATACCGGTAAGGATGCGCTTTGCGGCTTCCTGCAGTTCCTGGAAGTTGGCTCGCTTCTCCACGAGCAACTTAATGCGAGGTGTCAGAGCCTCGGCGTCGATCACGGTTGGTGCCGCGGCCACCGCCTGCGCCAGAGCATCCATTTCGTGCAACAGCCCATCGATGACAGCGCGGAGACGGGCCACATCGCTCTCCACTCGCCGCGCCCGATCGGCCAAGTCCGGATCACCCGCGTCCTGCGCGGCGATTGACTTCGCCCGCTCCACCGTGCGTGACAGATCCTCCAGGCTGTGCGCGGCGCCTAAAGACGTCAACAGACCAGCGATCTCCCCCAGCAGTTCCGTGTGGCGCTCCATCCGTTTCGTCACCGTAGATTCAACCTGCTGCAGCAGAGCTCCAATCTGCGCATCGCCGGCAAATCCGGTGGCAATTTCTCGTGCCCGCCTGAACAGCACGGTCAGGTCTCCCGTCGGTGTCCGCTCGAGGTCCTTGACCAGCGCCGCCAGCGACGCGAGTACATGGTCGCGCCGCTCGCGCAGTCGAGACAGGTTTGCAGCCAGCTCGGCGCTGATTTGCTGCACCTGCGGCTCGTGCGGAAACGCTGCGTTGATGCTGAGTAGACGATTCTCCGATTCCCCCAGGATCGTTGTGTCGTGAGGCCGCTCCACAACCCGTCTAAGTTGTTCCAGTTCCGTCAGCGCCTGGTCGCGTGCCCGCAACCGGGAGTCAACTTCATCCAGCACCGCTGCAGCCACCTCAATGGCATGCTCGTCGATGTGCTGGCCCTCCATCGCCGCACGCAGTTGTTGCGCCGTGCTCCGCAACTCACCTATCTCGCTGCGTGCATCGAGCGATCGCCGCAGCTCTACTGACCAGTTCAGCACCTGGTGCGTCAGCTGGGCCCGGGCTTCGGCCTCGGCCCGCTCCAACGCGTGCTGCCGCTCCACCTCCTGCCGCTCGAACTCGATCCGCTCGATTTCCAACCGCGTGTTGGCAAGCAGCGACTCCAGGTTCGGTTCGGACCGATACTTCGCCAGACCCTGTGTCAGCAGTCGCACCGCCTCCTGCAACTTGCCCTGTTCGCTTAACGCCTTCACGGCCAGGCTCTGCTCGTTGACAAATCGCCGCCGCTCCGCAATATCCCGCTGCTTCTCCGAAATCGCTCTCAGCCGGACCAGCGTCGGCTCGTCGGGAAACTGCGACAAACCCATCTCCGAAATCGTGCACGCCGATGTAAAATCCCCTGCGTGCAGCGCCTTCTCGATTTGGTCGGTAATCTCATGCAGAAAGCGCCGCTTCTTCTCCTGCTCATGCCCGCGCAACGCCCACTGCATCAGCTCATGCACATTCGAGTCCGACGGATCGAGTTCCTCGGCTTGGTGAAGCGCGTCTAGCGCGTCGGAAAACTTGCGCTCCGCAATCTCCCTTCGCGCCTGGTCGACAAACACCTGCACCCGCTGCCGCCGCGATCGTTCCGCCAGCTCCGTATTGATCACTGAGGCCAGCGCCCGCGCTTCAGAGTCCGACGCATCCAGCCGCAGCGACTCTTCCACAGCCTCCTTGGCCTCGTCGAGATCCCCCGCGAGCAAAGCCGACTCCGCCCGGTTCAGCGCTTCCCGAACCGCCTTCACTCGCGAAATTGCGTTCCGGATCTCATCGCACAGCTTGATCGATTCCGTATTCGTCGGATCCAGCCGAAGCGCCTGATCGGCGCACGCCAGCGCTTCCTCATATTGCGCTCCCGCCAGCGCCACCTGCGCCTGAGACCGCATCTGGATCACCTGTGACGTCCGCTGCTGCTCCTGGATCGCCCGCCGCACCTCGCGCACCAGCCGGTTCGCCCGCTCGTTCTGGCGATCCAGGCGAATCACCTCCTGCAGGTGCAGCCGCGCCCGCTCCAAGTCACCCCGATGCGCCGCCGCCTCCGCCCACTTCATGCAGTCGGCGATCGACGCGGCCTTCAGGACCTTTTGCACTGACAGCAGGTCAAACCCGAACTCCTCCGCCGTCTGGTAGCGGTCATTTGCGTTCTTCTCCAGCGCCCGAGATATCACTGCCTGCAAGCCCGGTGGAAAGTCCGTCCCGTACTGCGCCAGCGGCTTCGGCTCCTCCCGTAGGATCTTCACGAACGTCGACGCCACGTCGTCGCCCTTGAACGGCAATTGGTACGTCAGCAACTCATACAACATCACCCCCGTCGAAAAAACATCGCTTCGTGCGTCGACCGGAATCGAGTTGATCTGCTCAGGGGACATGTAAGACAGGCTGCCCACCAACTGCCCCGTCTGCACGGTCGTGCTCTCAACGCCCGTATTCCGCGCCAAGCCGAAATCCACTATCTTGGCCGTCCCGTCCAGGAGCACAATCACATTTGCCGGCTTGATGTCGCGATGGATGATGTTGCGGTCATGCGCATACTGAAGCCCGTCGCACACCTGGATTACCAGGTCCAGCTTCTCCACCAGCGGCAATGGCCGCCGTTCCGAAATCAGCTTCGACGTCGGCTCGCCCTCAAGATACTCCATCACCAGGTATGGTTTGCCGTCCTGCCAGCCGGTGTCATACACCGTCACGATGTTGCGGTGGTGCAGGTTTCCCGTCGACTTCATCTCCCGCGAAAAAAAACGATCGAAGATGCCTCCGGGGGACTCGGCTTCGCGCAGCATCTTGATCGCCACCGTCCGCCCGATCGCCGGGTCGTTCGCGCGATACACGATCCCCATCCCGCCCGTCCCGATGACGTCGAGTATCGTGTATTTCCCGACTTGGCTAATTCTGGGCTGGACGCCCACGAAACCACTCCGCAACTACAGAAAGACAAAGGTGTCTTTTCGAATTAGCAAATTATTTCAGCAGGCACAGGCAAAAGATAAGGGAATGAGCGACTTTCGGGGCAGCGCTCTTGTCGAATCGAGATAAACTTTATCACAAATACGCTACTTATCTGATAGGTTATCTGCCGTATCGCCCGATTCTTCTGGCGAATGAGCAAGTCCCGCGCACTAAGCGCGATACCGGCAAAATCTCGAGTCGATGCCGGCCGTCATGGGCGTATATGGATTAACTGCTGAGAATGGCCTCAGGGCACAATCCACGCAATTGGGCCCGTCGGCGATTGAGCATGGCAAAGGCCGAGCGCCCGTGCTGCACCCGGCCTTGACTCCGCTCAGAAATCTAGTTCATCGCGATATCGAACGTCTTCGCCTGATCCGAGTTGCGGGCCACAGTCCGCTCCGGCTTCGGCTGGTCGAGCAGGATGCTGTGCATGCTCGATCCGGCGAACTGCGCTTCCACCAGCGTATGGCGGCTGCCGCTCACGTAGAACTCGAGGCGGCCCCGATTCTCAATCTCAGAGCCGGCTAGTGCAAAATCTGCACAAGCTCGCGAGTTCTGACACACCCCTTCGCATCACTGACCCACAAGACCTTCCACGATGAATATGCGGCTCTTTGTAGCGTTTTGCCTGATCGGCCTGATTGCGGCGTAGGCTGGCGAGTCGTACCATTCACGCGCCTTCTGCGCACTGTCGAATTCGATGATCACGACCCGGTCCTTTGGCGCGTCGCCTTCCAGACCTTGAATCTTACTCGTACTAACGATGAAGTGGTGGTTAAAGGGCGCCAGAGTTTCCGTGATTTTCGCCCCGTAGGTCTGCAACGCAGCCGGGTCTGTCACTTCGGCTTCGGCGATCACGTAGCCAGGCGGCGTCTTCAGTTGCTGCCCTCGGATCACAATTCCGCCCGCAACGCCGATCAATATGCCAACGATCATCGCAAACATCGGTTTAAGTTTTGTTTTCATGAATGTGCTACTCGGTGTCTTCCTTCTTCTCCTCCGGCGCCTTCTCCGGCGTAGTCCGCGGCTTGATGATGTCATCCAGATACGCCGGCGTGCCATCCACCCGCTCCAGTGCCGGATAGCGCTCCCCATCGTGGTAATCGATCTGCACGGTGGACACAAACGAATCTGCCTGCAAAATTAAGCGAAGCGGCTTCGAAGGATCCTTCGCATCGCGAATCGCATCGCGCAGCGCATCGCCCGAGTAGACCTTGTCGTTCACCGCGATAATCTTCTCGCCCGGCGCCACGCTGGCCTTGTCCGCCGGTCCATTCCACAGCACGTCGGCAATCGTCCCGTCTGCGCCGACCCTCAAGCCGATCGAATACCAGCAATTCACGCCGCCGCCGCGTCGTCCTTCGGCCGCAGCCATCATCCGTTCTGACTTCGACGGCTTGTCCTTGAACACCAGCTTGTATCCGCCCTGTTCAATGCCCGCCGCATCGACATGCGGATTGATCTTGTCGACGCGATCGTGCAGGAACGTCGCCCAGTCATTCGGCACAACCTGGTTCAAATCCTGCACCAGCTCGTCAAACGTGTACGTCACGATCAGCGGACCGGTGTTGCCGCCTTTGCCGAGGAAGATCTTCTCAAAGTCGTCCAGCGACTTCTTGTTCTGCGTCTTCTCGCGAATCAGCGTGTCCGCGTCGAGCCACAGCATCTCGCCTTCAAAGTAGTAGTCCTGCCCGCGCCGCCAGTTGTACCACGCGCTGCCGCCGCGCAGAATGCTCGCCGCCACCGCCGTGTCCACGGTCGGCCGCCATTCGCGTCCGCGCGTGTAATCCAGGTCGGCCGCAACCATCGCCAGCGTATCCCTGTACTCCTGGGGCGACTGCAACGACGAGCGTGCAGCGAGTATATGGCCGAGATACTGCGTCATCCCTTCGTAGACCCACAGCAGCGCGCCCTGCATGGGAGTAGCAAAGTCGGGCTGATACAACCCCGCCGGCCGGCGATACTTGCCGTTCCACGAATGTGTGAACTCGTGCGAGAGCAGGTCCGACTCCGGCAACTGGTGCACATCATCGGCGAATCCCTTCTCTCCAACGCCGTTATCTGACGACTGTCCATGCTCCAGTCCCATGCCACCCGCCACGTCGCTCAGAGTCAGCAGAAAGTGATACTCGTTGTAGTGGTGCGATGCGTAGAGTGCATCGGCCTCGCGTACCAGGTTTGCAACATCTGCCAGCACCGCCGGTCTCAGGTTCGCGTCTTCCGGCGCATCGGCGGCCACATCCAGAAAGTGCTTCGGCTTCACCGTTGGCGCCAGCGGATATTCGTGAAAGTAAAGCCCGGTCAGGACGGGCGAGTCCTCAAGCTGTTCCACCGTCGTGGCGGCAAATTTCGTAATGCTTCCGGTCTCGGGTACGGGGTAGGAACCGCCCCCGATCGGCGTGAGCGCTGTCCCGATCCCCCAACCTGCCGGCACCTTCAGTGAAGGCTGAATCGGAATGTCCTTCACCGGTACATGCGCCGGATAGAGCATCAACGCCTCCCACTCCAGGGCCGCCATCCGTTGCGAAATACGGCGCGTCACGATCGCGTCCACGTGGGCGTGAAGAGTGGTCACCCCGCTCGGGACCGTGAGGTGATACTCATAGAGATTCACGTCGTCGCGCCGCCACTCAAGCGGCTTGCCGTTGGCCGTAAACACCACGCCGGTAATATTCTCTGCCGGCCCTGAAGGCATGTGATGCCCGGGAATCCATTGCGGCGAAATCAGCGTCACGGGCCCAGCCGACACCGGAAAATCCATGTCCGCGTGGAAGAGCTTGCGCGGCGCATCGCTAAGATCGGCAGTGATCTCGATGGGCGCTTTTTGCCCGCTTGCAGGCAAAACACTCAGGGCAAGCAGCAAAAGGGCAGGGAAGTAGTGGACACAACGCTTCAATGTGAGCATCCGGGCGAGGCCTCCTGAAGGATTCAGGTTATCCCATGGACCGCTGAGACTCACATTTGCATGTGATGAACCGGTGCGCCGCGGCCATGTTGCGGCGCAATTTCGCACCCATTTCCACAGGCTGTTTCATTATTTGCCGCCACAGTTGTGCGCGGTTGCCCTCGCAGAGTTAACCTAGACGCATAAGCTCACAAACAGCTTTGCGCCGCTTTCCGATTCATCTTGAACGCCCAACCCAGTCTCTCAAGCCGCTTGCATCCCGTGCATTTGAATTTGAAAGACAGTTGAGTCATGCAGAAGAATCAGATTCCATCACGCAGGCTGACACTTACTCGCCGAAAGGAGATCCATGTCCACTGATTACCGCAACTTCCTGGCCCTCTCTTACGAGGAGCTGGAAGAACTGAATCTCGAAGCCAAGAAAGAACGTGTCAGCCGTGTTTCGATTGATGCAATCCGCGAAAAGCGGCTGAAATATCTCGCCGATGAAAAGCGAATCAAGGCTGTCACCGTGCTCTTTTCCGATCTCGAAGGCCGCCTTCATTTGCTTGACTACGACAAGAAGTTCCTGCTCGGCGCCTACGAAAATCTAACCTTCGATGGCTCCTCCATCCGCGGCTTTACCGCGCAAAAGGAAAGCGATCTTCGCCTTGGCATCGACTGGAGCGCATTCTACTGGGTTCCCGCCGACGTCTTCGGCAACGGCAAATGTCTCGTCTTCGGCATCGTTATCGACAAGGATGGAACGCCCTACTCCGGCGATCTTCGCGGAGTCCTCAAGACCTACGCCGACAAGCTCTACGCCGACAAGCAGTACACCCTGAACGCGGCTACCGAGATCGAAGGCTTCCTCTTCGCCGGCACCGACGCCGAAAAAATCTACCATGAAACCGGCAAATTCGACTTCGTCTCCACCGGCGGCTATTATCATTCCCTCCCTCTCGACCCGCTGCGCCAGTTCATCGACACCTCGGCCGAAGTTCAGCGCGCTATGGGCTTCCAGAATGAGAAGGACCATCCCGAAGTCGCGCCCAGCCAGTTCGAGATCAACTTCGGATACAGCGAAGTCGTCGCCGCTGCCGACCAGATCCAGCTCTACAAACTTCTCTGCCGCCAGATCGGCGCCAATTACGGTTACACCGCCTGCTTCCTGCCCAAGCCCGTCGCCGGCGTCAACGGCAGCGGTATGCACACCAACGTCTCGGTGTCCAAAGGCAAAACCAACCTCTTCTGGGATGAAAAGGGCGAGGAGCAGCTCTCCGCATTCGGCTGGAAGTTCCTCGATCGCATCCTCACCCGCGCGCTCGATCTCTGCCTCATCTTCAACTCCAGCGTGAATGCCTACCGCAGGCTCGACCCCCACTTCGAAGCGCCCAACCAGATCCGCGCCTCGGCTGTTGACCGCGGCGCCATGATCCGCGTTCCCATCGGCAACTCACGCTCCATGCGCACCGAGGTTCGCGCCGTTGCTCCTGACGCCAATCCATACCTCTCCATGTACGGCATCTTCAAAACCGGCATCGACGGCGAAATCGCCAAGGTGAAAAACCTGCGCGAAGGCGGCCGCTACCTGCCCGACAACATCTACAAGGCCATCGAAGATTTCAAAGCCTCAAGCTGGATTGCCGAGATTCTCGGATCCGATGTGCAGGGACGCTACGCTGAGTTGAAAGAAGCTGCTGCAAACCGCTGCCCCCGCGAGCTTGGCACCATCGTCAAAGGCAGCGAAGTCCAGTTCCACCACGCCGTCTACAACCAGTCGCTCTGGAACCTGTTCTAGAACCGGCTGCATAAACGCTTTGTTGAAACGGCCACGCTTGCGGGCTGCGGGAAAGAATTCGCGGCTTTGAAGGGGACGATTTTTGAGGCTGCGAAAAAACTCGCAGCCTTGAAAAAAACACGACTTTACACGCGAAGGAAAAACCTCCATCGAAGAGGGTCCTGTGTCAGGGCACGACTTTTAGGTGCTGCGGAAGAACTCAATCGAAGGAGGCTCTGTAACAAGGGCACGGCTTTAGCCGGGCCGCAAGCCGAAAAACCCGAGAAAACGAGGTTTTGTAATAAGGGCATGCGGGGGACCCTCTGGGTGAGCCAGGCCATAAACGCCACAATATGGGTACGGGCTTTAGCCCCTGGCGACGCTTCGTTCAAATTTCCGACTTTTTCAGCAAGCTGTTTAGTCGTGCCGCAAAGCCCCATAAGCACGCGGGCCGGTCTGAGCGAATCGAATATGCCGCAAGCGCTCCCCGCCCGACGAAGGTGTCATCTTCAGCGAAGCGAAGGATCCGCTTTTTCTCTCTCTCCGTCGCATGCGGAGCAAAAGGAAAGCAGCCTGAGGCTCACGAATAAAGCGCTGACAATTGCAGAAGCCCATCTCTAATTGGCAAAACTGAGAAACTCCTTGATCCGCCCCACGATGGTCGGCGGACCCTTGTCGTGTGCCAGCGTCATCCGGCCATCCTCCGGTATCCAAACCTCTTCGCCGGTCGAACTGGCGTTGAACAGTCCCAGCTGATGCTTTTCCGCGAGGCGCGCCACTGTCATGTATGCTGCCTCGGCTTTGGACCACGCAAACGACGCATAGATAAAATCGGCCCCAATCGCATAATCCGAGCTCGACGCCTCATCCTTCGGCGATCCTGCCTCCGCGGATGGCGCATTCATCGGCGGGAAAATTCGGATGATGTCCTCGAACCATCCCCGCAGATGCTCCGACGTGAGCGCCGGATCGTTATAGCCATGGTCCGCCGTCCATTTCGTCTGCCGTCCATACCAGTCCAGGAACTCGTCGTGAGTCACCGGAACGGCATTCGCCTCGAACACCATGAGGTCATAGCTCATACTCCGATGCTATCTCGTGCCCCGCTGGGACCGGAAATAAATTGGCAAGCACCTGCCGGAGGGGCGCAAGCGCCCTCATTCCCTGATTGTGCCTTTATGTCCAGCGTGTAAAGCTAGATGTCAAGGCTCACGCATATCTTGGATCGAGGCTTCTTAGCCACGAAGCACAAAACCGGGTATAACTTAAACCTTGAGTTCAACGCGGAAGGATTCGATTTTCATGAGCGCCGGTCCCATCGCGGAAGTGGAGACGCTCTACGGCGACTACCCGCTCGACCACGCCTTTGACGAGATGAGGGTAGCCACCGGCGAAGTGCGTCCCCACTACCGCGCCCTCGCCGAGACGCTGGCCCATCTTCCCCAGGAGGAATTGCAACGGCGCAAGCAGTCTGCCGAACTCTCGTTTCTCACCCAGGGCATCACCTTCACGGTCTACGGGCGCGATGAAGGAACCGAGAAGATCTTTCCCTACGATCTGCTGCCCCGCCTGGTTACCTCGCAGGAGTGGGATCGCATCGAGCGCGGCCTCACCCAGCGCATCACCGCGTTCAATCTCTTCCTCCGCGACGTCTATTCCGAGGCCAAGATCCTCAACGACCACATCATCCCGCGCGAACTCGTCTACAGTTGCAAGCACTATCGCCGCCAGATGCGCGGCCTCCAGGTTCCCCGCAACGTCTACATCTCCGTCGTCGGATCGGATCTCCTGCGCCTGAACACCGGCGAGTTCGTGGTCCTCGAAGACAACCTGCGCGTGCCCTCCGGCGTGAGTTACATGCTCACCAATCGCCGCGTCATGAAGCGCACCTTCCCGCAGCTCTTCCACCGCTACGGCGTGCGTCCCATCGAGCACTATCCGCAACTACTGCTCGCCACGCTGCGTTCGCTGGCTCCCGAGGGCCGCCCCGAGCCCAACATCGTCCTGCTCACTCCCGGCGTTTTCAATTCCGCGTATTTCGAGCACACCTATCTCGCCCGCCAGATGGGCATCGATCTTGTCGAAGGCCGCGACCTCGTTACGCACGACAACATCGTCTACATGCGGACCACCGACGGCCTCAAGCGTGTCGACGTCATCTATCGCCGCGTCGACGATGATTTCAGCGATCCGCTCACCTTCCGCGGCGACTCCATCCTCGGCTGCAGCGGCTTGTTCAACGCCTACCGAGCCGGCAACGTCACCGTGACCAACGCCTTCGGCACCGGCCTCGCCGACGACAAGGCCCTCTATGCCTACGTGCCGCGTATCATCCGCTACTACCTCGATGAAGATCCGATCCTCAACAATGTCGAAACCTATCTTCTGACCGAAGACAAGGATCGTCAGCACGTCCTCGCCAATCTCGACAAGCTCGTCGTAAAGGCTGTCGGCGAAAGCGGCGGCTACGGCATGCTCATCGGCCCGCATTCCACCGCACAACAACGCGAAGAGTTTGCCGCGCGCAATCGAGGACAATCCGCGCAACTACATCGCTCAGCCCACGCTCGACTTTTCCCGCGCGCCCTGCCTCATCGGCGACCGTCTTGAGCCGCGTCACGTCGACCTGCGGCCCTACATTCTGTTTGGCGACAAAATCAATATCGTCCCCGGAGGACTGACCCGCGTGGCCCTTGAGAAAGGCTCGCTCGTCGTCAATTCCTCGCAAGGCGGCGGCAGCAAGGACACATGGGTTCTGGAATCGCTCTGAGTCAGACGCATCGGGAGACAACCAAGATGCTTTCGCGCGTTGCCGACAGCCTCTACTGGATGAGCCGCTACCTCGAGCGAGCTGAGAACACCATTCGCCAGCTCGACGTAACCATGAGCCTGATGCTCGACTCCGGCGGCGCCAGCGCCGAAAGCCACTGGCAGCGCCTCATCGCCTCCATCGGCAACCCCGCGGACTTCGAATGGAATGGCGATCCCGGTTCCATCGCCGAAAAGCTGATCTTCGACAAGCATCACCCCGCCTCAGTCACCAGCTGCATCGATGCCGCCCGCGAAAACGCCCGCCAGATCCGCGAAGAAATCTCCACCGAGCAGTGGCAGCGCCTCAATCGCCTCTATCACCAGATGCACTCCCCGCACACTGAAACCCAGTTCAGCTCCAACATCAGCGATGTGCTTTCTTCGGTCGTCGACGCCATCCATCTCTTCAAGGGTGTCAGCGACACCACCATGATCCACGGCCAGGGTTGGCACTTCATTCGTTTTGGCCGTTACCTCGAGCGCGCATATGCACTTGCAACGCTCCTCGAAGTCCACCAGCCCAGCCTTTACCAGGCGCCCGAACGCGAAGACTCCGGCTATCAGTACCTCGAGCAGGTCGGCCTTCTCCGCTGCTGCACGGCATTCGAGGCCTACTGCCAGGTCTACACCGCCGATCTCACGCCCGGTCGCATTCTTGAATTCCTCCTGCTCAACCGCGATTTCCCGCACGCAATCCGCTACTCGGTCGACTGCATGCGCCAGGCCGTTCAGTCCATTCAGCACACGGGCGGCCGTCGTCCGCCCGACGAACTCACCGCCGGAATCGGCCGCCTCCACGCTATGCTCAGCTTCACTTCGGTCAGCGAGATCATCGCCGGCGACGCCCCCGCATTCCTCCACACCATCCGCCAGCAGTGCATGCGCATCCACGAGCTCATGTACCGCTATTACATTCACTACTCCATCCAGTCCGCATTAGCGGTTTGAATGGAACCACAGCGAATCCACCATCAAAGCCGACCGCTGAAAACTGACAACTGATCACAGTCCACTGTCCACCGACCACTGAATATGAACTGCTATTCCATCCGTCATCTCACGCGCTATCGCTACTCGCAGCCGGTCAGCGAGAGCATCATGGAAACGTGCATGCATCCGCGTTCCGACTCGAACCAGCATTGCCTCACCTTCTCGCTCTCCGTCAGTCCGCGCTGCCGCGTCTTTACCTACCGCGATCACTTCGGCAACAACGTCCACCACTTCGACATTCCCGGCGAGCACAACCAGCTCGTCATCGTTGCCGAGTCCGTTGTGGAGCAGCACCCGATGCCCGAGATTCCAGCCGCACTTTCACCTGATGCGTGGCAGGCCCTCGATGCCATGGTCGAGGCGGGCGACTACTGGGAGATGCTACTGCCCAGCCAGTTCGTGGTCGAAACGCCCGCTCTTCTAAACCTGGCCCGGCGCATGGAGGCCGTCCGCCGCGACGACCCGCTCAGCCTTGTTCAGGAGCTCAATCGCCGCCTGTTTGAATACTTCGAATACGTTCCTCGCTCCACGCGTGTCGACTCCCCGATCGACGAGGCGATCCTCAGTGCTCGCGGCGTCTGCCAGGATTTTGCTCACACCATGCTTGCCCTGCTGCGCCATGTCCGCATTCCGGCCCGCTACGTCTCCGGTTACCTCTATCGCAGCCGCGAAGATAACGACCGTTCCACTCCCGACGCCACCCACGCCTGGGTGGATGTGCTGCTGCCTCATCTCGGCTGGGTTGGCTTCGATCCCACCAACAACCTCGTTACCCACCATCGCCACATCCGTACCGCGGTTGGCCGCGACTACGCCGACGTTCCCCCCACCCATGGCATCTTCCGCGGCAAAACAACCAGTGAACTCTACGTAGCCGTGCACGTCGAAGCCAGCAGCTCACCCCCGGCGCTCGATCGCAAGTTGCCCATTCCGGAAGACTGGTCGGTTCTGGTCGAGCGTGCGCAACAACCGCCTGAGCCTCCCATGCCCCCCATCGATGTGCAACAAATGCAGCAGCAGCAATGATACGTAACCGCATTTTTATGGGATCAAGTGCAGGTTTTAGGGTACGAAACGCCTGTTTCCTGGGCGGAATGGAAACCGGGAATTTTAAATCTCAATCGCGAAGCCGAAATGCCATCCCGAAAAAGAAAGTTTTTTTTATTGAATCCTCACCGGTTGTGCGAATAGATTATCTTAAATTCCCCCGCCCCTCCGGCGATCGATGCCGGCAACGTTGAGGGCTTCACAGGCGGCAAGTTTAATCCCGAGACCTGCACTCCCTTTTTGAGAGTGCCTGGCCAGGTGCCACATCCACAGGAGGGCTGACACCGTTCGGGATCAATAAGAATAAGGTCGTTTCCCACGACTAACGAAGCAGCAAGCTTTTTTTGGAGGAACAGCCGTGAAAAAATCCCTAGCGGGATGGATACTGCTCTGTATCCTTTCCACCGTCACTCTCTCCTTCGGTCAAGTCGCCACCACATCCCTTCGCGGCACCATCAAGGACCCCTCAGGCGCTCTGGTCCCAGGAGCTAAAGTCACGCTCACCGACAAGGCAACCGGAAAATCGCTTTCCGCCGTTGCCGACAGCGCGGGCGCTTACAGCTTCCTGCAGATTCAGCCGGCGAAATATATCATCGCCGCGACGGCCGCCGGATTTGGTAAGCAGACCAAGTCGGCCGAGCTTCTGGTAGACCAGCCGGCCACCATCGACTTCGCGCTGTCGGTTGAGGCCAGCACGGTCACGGTTGACGTCTCCGCTCTCGCTCAGTCGCTGAACACCTCCGACGCTGCTCTGGGCGGCTCGGCCGACAATGCCCAGATCCAGGCGCTGCCCAGCGAGACCCGCAATGTACCTGAATTGCTTTCGCTGCAACCGGGCGTCCTCTATCTCCCCTCGGCCACCACAAACGACAGCCGCAGCGGCTCCGTCAACGGCGGCCGTTCTGATCAGGGCAACGTCACCCTCGACGGCATCGACGACAACGACCAGGTCAACGGCTATGCTTTCACGGGCGTGCTGCGCATGACTCAGGACTCCGTCGAGGAGTTCCGCGTTACCACTGGCGACGCCAATGCGGACTCCGGACGCTCATCCGGCGCGCAGGTGTCCATGGTCACCAAGCAGGGCACTAACAAGTTTCATGGCGGCGCCTACGAGTACAACCGCAACGGCCTGGGCGTGGCCAATGATTGGTTCAACAAGCAGGCGGAAGCCAACAGCGGGCTACCCAACCACCCGGGCAAGCTGGTCCGCAACATCTTCGGAGGCGACCTCGGCGGACCCGTCCTGAAGGACAAGCTGTTCTTCTTCGGCAACTACGAAGGCCAGCGAATCTCGGAAAACCAGCAGGTCACCCAGACCGCTCCCACCTCCGCTTACCAGTCCGGCAACATCACCTACACAGATTCCAACGGCAATACCGACATGCTGACGCCTTCCCAGTTTGCTGCGCTGGATGCCGGGTGCCTGGTCTGCAACACATCCGTTTATCCCAACCCTCCCGGCGTGAACCCCAATTCCCAAGCCTTCTTCCAGCTGTTCCCGGCGGCGAACGGCGGAGTCAATGGCGACGGCCTGAACGAAGGATCATTCTCGTTCTCCTCGCCCGCGCCCATCCACTACAACACCAGCATCGGCCGCATCGATTGGGTTGCGTCCGATCGCCATCGCGTGTTTGTGCGCGGCAACCTTCAGGACGATACAACCGCGTTCAACGAGCAATTCCCTGGACAGCCGCCCAGCGAGCAACTCGTGGATGACAGCAAAGGCGTCATCGCCGGCGAAACCTGGACGATCAACTCGCGCATGGTCAACGACCTCCGCTACGGGTTTGTCCGCCAGGCCTATGCCCTCGCCGGCATCGGCAAAGGCGAGTATGTAGATTTCCGGTTCCTGAGTGATCCCTCGGCCGAAACGCGAAGCACCATCTTCAGCGTGCCTGTGAACAACATCATCGACAACTTCAGTTGGACAAAGCACAGTCACACCATTCAGTTTGGCGTGAACTGGCGCCTCGTCCATCAGAACCACTCGTCCGACGGCAATTCCTGGAACAGCGCTACAACCAATCCGTACTGGCTCAAGGGCAATCCTCCCGATCCCAGCACCATCGGTCTGCCTTCCGTCGGCAGCTCATTCTCGAATTCGTATGAGATCGCGTATGCCAACCTTGCAGGCGCCATCCCGCAGATCACTGACGACTTCAACTACAAGCTCACCAGCTCAACTTCGGGTTCGGTGCTGAGCGAGGGTACGCCCATCGCTCGCCACTTCACCGCCAACGAATTCGAGTGGTACATTGAGGACGCGTGGCGCATCAAGTCCAATCTCACCATTACCTTGGGTCTTCGCCACACTCTGCTCCAAACACCCTATGAAACCAGCGGCCAGGAAATAGCTCCCACCATCGATACCCACAAGTGGTACCTGCAGCGCGAAGCTGCCGCGCAGGCCGGGCAGGTCTATGAGGCCGACCTCAGCTTTGCTCCCGCCGGAAACTACTACGGCAAGCCCGGCTACTGGCCCATGCCGAAGTTGAACTTTGCGCCCCGTCTGGCCATTGCCTGGTCGCCTAACAATAAGACCTCCATCCGGGCCGGCTCCGGTATCTACTTCGATCACTACGGCCAGGCACTGGTCTATAACTTCGACCAGAACGGTTCCTTTGGCATGAGTTCGTCCATCTCCAACCCGGCCGGTGTCTACGCCATCGAGGGCACCGCTCCCTTCTGCGGCTCGCCCGGTTGCCAGGCGCCCGGAACGTATCCTGCAGCTCCGCGCTTCACGGGACGCTCTGCCATTCCGCCCATCAGTGTCGGCGGCGCCGCTTCGACAATCAGCTTCCCCTATCTCTACCCGCAAGACAACTTCGCCATCACCTGGGGACTCGACAGCAAGATACAGACCCCCTACTCCCAAACCTTTGACTTCTCAATCCAGCGGGAACTGCCCGGCGGATTCACTGTCGAAGGCGCCTACGTCGGACGGCTCGGCCGGCACCTGCTCGAGCAACGCGATCTTACCGAGCCGGTCGATTATGTCGATCCCGCGGGCGGCGGCGATTACTACTCCAATGCCACCGCGCTCTCCAAGGACGTCGACCAGAACAACGGCGATCCCAATGCCACCGTCTCCGCCATCCCCTACTTTGAAAACGTCTTTCCCTTTATGGCGGGCGTGGACTATGCCGGTGAGAGCGCAACCCAGGCTATCTACCACAATGAGTGGGCTCCCTACCGCGCCCAGTACGGCGCGACGACCTCCCTCGCAGACATCGATTTCTATTGCTACTACGGCTGCCCCTCAGGATGGCAGTCGCACTTCTGGCAGGACCAGTTTTCTTCGCTGTACGCACTGTCTTCGATTGGACAGAGCTACTACAACGCCGGCCAGCTCACGCTGCGGCACCCCGCGAGCCACGGGCTGTCGTTGGACTTTAGCTATACCTTGTCGCACTCCATTGACTACGGCTCCAACGCCGAGCGCGCCACGGAATTCACGTCCAACACCACCGGTACCGGGTCAACCTCATTCAGCGAAGTCCTCAACACCTGGAAACCCTATCTCAACAAGGGGTCGTCAGACTTCGACACCCGCCACCTGATCACCACCGACGCGGTGTATGTCCTGCCCTTCGGTCGCGGCAAGGCCCTTGCCGGGGGCGCCAACGGCCTCGTCGATGCGGTCATCGGCGGCTGGCAGTTGTCAGGCATCGAGCGCTGGTCGAGTGGGCTACCCTTCTTTCTGGCTGAGCCCGGTTGGTCCACCGACTGGCAGATCGAAAGCTTTGCAGTCAATACGGGCCCCGTCAAGCAGAAGCGCTACTACGATTCCAACGGGAATCCGCAGTTCTTTGCCAACCCCACTGCGATCAACGCCGGCGTCTATTGCGGCGGATGTAATGGTGGGAACGTTCGCCTGCCTTATCCCGGTGAAGCCGGCCAGCGCAACGCATTCCGTGGCGATGGCTATTCCGACGTCGACTCCGGCCTGAGCAAGATTTGGAAGATTCGCGAATACGGCAATCTGAAGTTCGCATGGGAAACCTACAACGTCCTCAACTCCGTACGCTTCGATCCCGCTTCCATCGGCGGCGGATTGACGCAGGGCAACCTGGGTATTGCCAGCAAACTGTTGACAGTCCCGCGCCGCATGCAGTTCGCGCTGCGGTTCGACTTCTAACCTCTCACCAATGCACGAACGCCGGAAGAGCTTTCGCTCTTCCGGCGTTTTTTGTTTGCATTCTGCATGCTGATCGCGATTCCGTGTCTGCACCGCGACTTCGTGGTTGACTACGCTCGTCTACGCCTCACACCAGCCGAGGTCGTTACACATGTCAACCCCAACCCGCCTTCCGTCCAGCGTAAGTCTTTCAAAACAAGGGAGAAGAATTTTGCCAGACTTTGCAGGCTATTTCCCCCTTCTGGCGCACAATGGAATTGAATCGATTTCTACTCCAGGTACCTACAATGCACAATGTCAAAACGTCTGATGCGCCTTCTCTCCCTCCCTATTCCCTATTCCCTATTCCCTGTTCCCTGTTCCCTGATCCCTTGTTCCCTCTTCCGTGCTAACTCCTTTCCTAAGATGACTCTGCAGCCAATCCCAGTGGACAGAAGACTTTGGCGACATATCCCTCCGTAAACATATAAAAGGAGAGAAGTTCTTCACAGAGTATGGGTGGGGGACCCCCGGATGCAACCAATCGGTTGCATATGTACGTATCCTCCGGCTGCGCGGGGGGCATGGCACGGGCGATCAGAAGAGATAAGGAACCAGCGCGGCAGTCCGAAGCACGTAGCCGGCATACGTCTCTCCAAACTGGGAGTGCATCCACTTCTCCTCCATGCTGAGTTTGACCCAGAACACGACGAAAATGAGGGCCAGAACGACGAACCCGCGCACCTCGGAGATGGCGATCGCGAGGCCGAGAAATCCAGCCAGAATGCCGGTGTAGATGGGGTGGCGCAAGAGCGCGTACGGTCCGGTGGTGATCAGCTCGTGATCCTGCTTTATGGTGACGGAGCGGCTCCAGTTGCGGCCGAGGTGCTCACGCGCCCATACGGCAAACAGAAGGCCGCTGACGGTGATGGCAGCTCCCACCCAGAACGGCCAGAGGCCTTGCTGCCAGAGAGGCCGGTAAAGCCAGCGCAGCGGGATGCGGGTGGTCGAGAGCAGGACGATCGCGACAAGGAAGATCAAGGCACGCAGGATGCGCGAACTGGCCGGTTCGAGGCGCTGCGTGCTCTTGGTATTGATGGCCTTGATCTGCCAGTAGATTAAGAACGTAATCCAGACGGCCGGAAAGAAGGCTTCGTAGAACCAGATCATGGGGACCTCCGCGTCGTTGAACGTGTCTCGCAGGCTCGCACGGGGCAGTTGCAAAGGCGAACGGGGTTGCTACTTCCCGGCTGCCGGCCCACTTGCGCCCATCGCCTTCAGCCGGTTCTGCGCCAACTGGTAGGTCGACGTCGAAATCAGCATGGCATCCTTCGGTTTTTCCAGCTTGCGATAATCCGAAATCGCCACTTCGGGCTCTCCGTACAGTTCCGCGACCCGTCCGAACGCGTACCAGTAATCATCATCGGGCGCATCGAGGTTCAACTCGTCCATCGCCCGTAACAGGAGATCATGCGCATCTTTCGTCTTGCCCGTCTCCGCGTACACGCAAGCCAGCGTGTGCAGAATCGCCGGGTTGTCGCGTTCCATCTGCGTCGCTTTGGTCGCGGTGGCTACATCAGCCCCGTCCACTTTGCCCGTATACAGTGCAAACCACGCCATCGAATTGAGCAGGTTTGCATCTCCTTTTCCCATGTCGATGAGCTTCTGTATCCATCCGCGCGCAACGGCGTAATTTCCGCGGGTTGATTCGACGCGCATCTTCGCCTGCAGCGCATCCGGATCTCCTTCCAGCAGCTTCAGCCGGGAATCGCAGAGCGCCAGCGCCTCATCGTAACGCGCGAGGCCGATCAGCGCTTCAATCTCGGTCATGAAGGCGCTCCGCGATTCGGGAATATCCTTCGCCAGATCCGAGGAAACCACCAGAAGCTTCGCGTAGTCCTCCAGTTCCGAGTACCCAACATCAAGCGCAAGCCCGATGTTCGTCTTCTCGCGATCGGTCTTTGCGTTCTTTTCCGCTTCTTCGAGAATCTTCACGCCCTGGGCTGCCGTCGCCCTGGTGCCCACCAGCAGCGCCGCCGCCGCCAGAGTCATCTTGTTTGCATCGGCTGCCTCGCCCTTGGTCCAGAAGCGCGGAAACACCGGGCCGCCCAGCGCATCATCGCCGCCGTTCAGGTGCTGATCTTCGCGAATCCAGTCCAGCAGCACCTTCGCGCCGTTCAGGTTGCCCGCTTTAATCCGATCCAGCATCTCCAGTGCGATTGCATTCGGTTTTTCGAGAGAATCCAGCAGCTTGTACTGGCCGTTTTCCTTGACCACAAAAAACGTCATACTCGGACCGCCCGGAATCTGCACCTTCTCGCGATATCCGTTCGCATCGTCGCCTTCGCCCTTGGGATCAAACGCCTGGAGCATGATGTCGATCGTCACGTCGAGCGAGTTATCCTGCCGCGCCATCTGGCTGTTGAGCTTCTTGCCTGCCGCAAGCTCCTTCTTCAGATCCTCCGGATCTTCCGCGCGCAGTACCGCAATTCCGTCGTGGCTTGTGATGGCCTCCATCTTGGCCGGCGTCAGATCCGGATCCATCGTCAACAGAAACGCCCGTTTCACCAAATCCGCTGGTGTATTCGCAAACTGCAGGTCCTCGTGCCGCTTCGCATCGCGTAGCATGCTCGCCAGCCCCATGGTTTGCGCCGCGTTATCTCCTGATGCGCCCGCCTGCAGCAAATCCGCAGCCAAAGCATAGTGCCGCGTATTCATCAGCATCTCGCCGGCAGTTCGCGCCGTCTCTTTGAACGCCGAGTCGGAGTTGGTAAGTTTGTTGATTTCAGCCAGGCCTTCCTTGCTCCCATGCAGGATCGCGCGACTCGCCGCGAGCAGCGCCACCGGCTGCGGGTTCAACACCTGCGCGGCCTTGATCGCTCCCTCCGCGTCGCCGCTGTAGAACATCGCGTACGCCAGATTGTTCGGAATCCCCATCTCCACAAGCTTGTCCTGGCCTAGCTTCTGGTACTCCACAACCGCCTGCTTCAGGTTTGCCTGTCCGCTGTAGCGGCGTCCCGCTGCGTCATACTCCAGCATGATCGCCAGATTCCCCTGCGCGGTATGATCATCGGGATCGAGCCGTGCCGATGCGCGGTAAGCCTCCGCCGCGCCCGTCCAGTCCGAGCCAGGCCGCATGTCGCGCCCCACAAGGTCGTGCTTCAGAATGTCGGCCAGCGTTCGCTCCGCCACTGCTGAATTTGGGTCCAGCTTGACCGCCTCCCGCGCCTCGGCGCGCGCTGCCTCGCCCATCCCGGCTTCGAGCAGCACGCGCGCCACCTGCAGATGATGCACCGCGTCGTTTGGCTTGGCGGCAATAAGGGTGCGATAACTGGCCAGCGCCTCCTTCACCTTGCCTTCGTGAAGCAGCGCTTCGCCCTCCGGCTCGAAGTTCACAAAGATCGCCGGCCCCGCAACAATCTCCGCCACCTTGTTGCGCAACTCGGTCGCCTCTGCCACGGTGTAGCGCCGCTTCCCGGAGTCAAAGGCCAGGTCCGCTTCCACTATGCCGTCCTTTGTCTTCGAGAACTTCTCGCTCAGCACCGCCGGTCCAATCACGATCTTGTCGTCCTTCGGCAGCTCCTTGGGCACAAATCCCGCCGGCGGAACAATCTTGTACTGCCACTCCGCGGTGAAAGGCTGATCCAGCTCCCAGTCCGCAGTGCGCGCCTTCTTCGGTTTGTCTGGATCGTCCTTTTTCTTCTCGTCCGCGTCGTCCTTGCGCTTCAGATCATCGGGCAATTGCTGAAACAAAGTGTCCACCCGGATCGCTGCAATGGCATTGTCCAGGTCGGTGTATCCGCGCCGAGCCTTTTCGCACTGGAGTGTCAATTCGAATTGTTTCGTCAAGTCTCCAGGGTCGGTCCGCTCTACGCTGGTCAGCTTGTCGGCAATGTACTGAGCCTTCACGTAGCCGGTCAGTCCTTCGCGTGTGTCCTTGTCGGGTTTGTCCGCGTAGAACGCGCGGTAATGCGACTCGAATACGCCGGACGGCAGCGTCTTCTCGATCACCGTCGCCGGCCCGTTTTCGCTCAGCCGGACCTCCCGTAACTCCAGCAGAACATTGTCGCGAGATAACGATTCGGGTGTAGTCGTCAATGCCGTGCTTTCGGGCCGCGCAATCAACGCGTGCCTGCCCTGGTCGTTGATGGGCAGTTGTCCCAGCCGTGCATACTGGTCGGTCACGTCAATCCATAGGGCCGGCGTCCCCGGCACATAAACAATCGCGTGGTCGAACAGCCCCATGCCCGGCAGGTCCTCGGGCACATCCAGCCGCGAGCTCGCATTCAGCAGCGCCACATACGCGGGAATTCCGGCCGCGCGCAGCATTGTTACCAGCAGTGTCGCCTTGTCCTTGCAATCGCCGTACTTCAGCTGAAGCGTGTCTGCGGGATCATGCGGCACAATCGCCGCTTCACCGAATTCGATTCCCGTGTAGCGCACCTCGCGATCCACATAGTCAAGAATTGCAGCTTCCCTGGCGCTCTGCGTAGACTTACCGACGATCAGGCTGTCCACGATCGACCGCACCGCATCCGGTTTCGCCCGGCCATCGACGATCTTCGAGTATTCGGTGGCCAGCTTTTGCCACGATGCCCCCGTCGAATAATCAATCTCCGGAAATACATACTCATCCGGCGGCAGATTCGCGTCGCGCGATTCAATGCTTTCCAAAGATCCGATTTCATAAGTAATGGTCACGTGCCCGTTGACTTCATTGCGCGTCGGATGCACTGCAGTAAGCTGCCGGGTCTCAATGCGCAGGGGCAGCGAAACCGGCGCCTCGAACACGGCGCTGCTGTGCGTTACCGCCGCCTGTGCATGTCCAAAGAAGCTGCGGCCCACGCGTCCCGGTGCGAAGAACGGCTCTGTCTCGCGCTCCAGGTACTCCTCCTCCACCACCACCCCCTGCGCAATCGCAGGCAGGGGAGCGCGCAACCGCTTGCCATCGCTATAGGTCTTGTAGTCGCCGCCGCGCGCCGGTTCTTCCGTGATCGCGCTGGGATCGAGATTATGCTCGGAGTAGTCCGGTTCAATCACCCGGGCACGAATGACTGGCCGCATCTCGTGCCATGGGTCCCATCCCACCGACAGGTTGTCCCATCCCTCTGCGCCCTTTGCCGTCAGTATCTTGTAAATGTAATGGCCGACATGCGTCAGCCGGCCCGCTTCGTCAAAACTGAAACTCTCGTCGTCATCAAAGAGCGCAACGTTGGCGCCCTCCGGCACCGGAACCTCCGAAACAGCCTGGTACAAATCCTCTGCGGGAACAGAAAAATGCGGAGCCTTCCAGGCAGGCGAGTTCTGGGCCAGAGCCTGCAGACCGGTCGCTCCCGGCAACACGGCAACACAAAGGCAGAAAGACAAACGGCGCAACAAGACCAGACGCACAGCGCTCCTCTTCAACAGGTGGATTGTGTTCACGGTAAACCCGGCATAGCGCGAGCGCAAGAGTACTCCGCAACCTCTTCAGATGCCTGGTGCTTTCGAACGCTTGTCGTCAGGCCGAGTGTCGCGCCTCTGCCGCAATCTCACGCAGCTCGGGCAGAACACGCCCCAGCGCCAACGGCGGCGCATGTCGCAGGCCCAGCGCGAAATAGACGTCCTTGTAGAGCGCATGGAGCCGTTCGTAAACATCAACCGCGCGCCGGTCCGGCTCAATGGTGCGGAAGGGCAGACAAACGGCCTGCTGAGCTTGTTCGATGGTCTTGTAAATGCCGGCCGCCATCAATGCAAATATCCCCGAGCCAAGGCTGGTCGGGACGCCCGTCGGCACCAGCACCGGCTTGTTCAGCACATTGGCATACACCTGGTTCAGCACGTCATTCTTTTGCGGAATGCCGCCTGCATTGATCACCCGATCCACGCGTACGCCGTGCTCGGCCATGCGCTCCAGGATGATGCGCGTGTGAAATGCCGTTCCCTCAATCGCCGCAAACAATTCATCCTGTGCCGTGCTCACCATGTTCCATCCCAGCGTGATGCCGCCCAGTTCAGGATTTACCAGGACGGTGCGATCGCCGTTGTCCCAGCTCAATCGCAATAGCCCCGTTTGCCCCGCCTTGAACGTCTCCAGCCGCTTCGACAGCTCATGGACACGCGTCCCTGCGCGGTGCGCGATTGCTTCGAATATGTCGCCCGTCGCCGACAGCCCCGCCTCGATTCCCGTGTATGCCGGATGTACGCTTCCCGGCACCACACCACACACGCCGGGCACAAGGCGCGCTTTGTGGGCCATGGCAATGATGCACGTCGATGTGCCAACCACATTCACCACGTCACCCTCGCGGATGTTCGAGCCGATTGCGTCCCAATGCGCATCGAATGCGCCCACCGGGATCGGAATCCCCATACGCAAGCCGAGCTTTTTTGCCCACTCCGGCGAGAGGTGTCCGGCGATCTTGTCGCTCGTCAGGTATTCGCCTCCCATCTTCGCGCGCACGCCGGCCAACAACGGATCGACCGCAACCAGGAACTCCTCCGGCGGCAATCCGCCCCACTTCGGATTCCACATCCACTTGTGCCCCATCGCGCACACGCTGCGTTTCAATTCGCGGACGCTCTTCACGCCGCATAGCGTGGCGGCAACCATGTCGCAGTGTTCCAGGGCCGTGACAAACATCTCCCGCTTGCCCGGATTGTGCCTTAGCCAATGCAGCAGCTTCGCGAATCCCCACTCGTGTGAATACACGCCGCCACACCATTCGATTGCCTCCAGCCCGGCCACGTGTGCCTTTGTGGTGATCTCTTCGGCTTCGGCATGAGCGCGGTGGTCGCACCACAGGTAGTACTCATCGAGCGGCTTCAGCCCCTCGCCTACCGGAATCACACTGGAACCGGTTGTATCCAGCGCGATCGCCTCGACGCTGCTGCCGCTGATTCCGGTCGTGCTCAGCACATCCTTCATTGCCGCGGCCAGCGCGGTCATCTGGTCGGCATGCGATTGCGTGGCAAAGTCCGGGTCCTCGCGACGACGATGCAACGGATAGGAAGCCGATGCCGTCCCAATCGGGCCGCATTCGCTGTCCACCAAAGTCACGCGCACGCTGAGCGTGCCAAAATCCACCCCGGCCACAACAGCCATTTCAAACTCCCGCGGTAAACGCTTTCTGCTCCGTGCACCAGACTACACCACCGCGGCGAGCTCGAGAAAAGTTCGATCGAGCTGCTTACTTGTTCACCTTGCCCCGTTCAGTCGAGGGCTGCGCCGCGTCCTTCGCGATGCCCTTCATCTCCGGTACCATCCCGTCCAGGTTCTTCACCAGGATCGAAATGCGCCGGTTTGATGGATCGAATGGATTCGATTTCACCCGCAGCAACTGATCCGCATACCCGCGAACCTGCGTCACCTGATCGGCCCGCACACCGTTCTGCTGCAGCAGTCGTCGCGCCGCGTTGGCGCGGTCGGCCGACAACTCCCAATTGCTGTAGTCGGTTTCTTCTGAATACTTCGCCGCATCCGTATGGCCCTCGATCAACAGGGAATTGGGCAGCGTTTTCAATTCTCCGGCAAGCAGTCCCAGCAACTCCTGCCCATTCTCGCTCAGCCGTGCGCTGCCGCTCTGGTAGAACGTTCCGTTCTTGTCCTCCAGCAATTCGATCCGCAACCCCTCAGGAGTGATCGTGATCTCGATCTGCTTCGACAGCTTCTCCAGTTCCTTCCTAGCGCTGATCTCCTTTTCGAGCTTTTCCTTCAGTTTCTGCATGTCACTGGCCGCGGCGGCGCTCACCGTTTCCCCTGTGCCTGTCATGGTCGTGCCCATCATCGTGCCGGTGCCCCTCGGATCGTTGAAATATCCCGCCACCGCCTTCTTGATCTTTTCGCTCGAATTCATCAGCCACAGCACAATGAACAACGACATCATCGCCGTGACAAAATCTGCGTACGCCACCTTCCACGCCCCTCCATGGTGGTCGCCGTGACCGGTCTTTCTCTTGATGATGATGATCGATTGCGCTTTTGCGGACACGTCGATGCCTTCCTAAGCGGCCTTGCTCGCTGCGGCTTCGCCGCCGCCCTGGCCCTTGCAATACTTCTCCATCTCGTCGAACGTCGGTCGCACTCGCGCCGGAATCGCGCGCCGCCCTAGTTCTACGGCAAGAATCGGCGCCGAGCCCTTCAGAAACGCAAGCAGCAACACACGCAGCACATGCAGATAATCGTTGTGCTCATCGGCCGTCTTCGCCATGTTCGAACTCAGCGGACCCGCCACGCCGTAACACAGCAGAATTCCCAGGAATGTCCCCACCAGCGCCGCTGCCACCTTGTGCCCGATCTCTTCCGGAGGCCCGCCCAGAGCGCCCATCGTGATCACCACGCCCAGCACCGCCGCCACAATCCCCAATCCGGGCAGCGCGTCCGCCATTGTCGTCAGGGCTGCCACCGGCTGCGTCGCCTCCTGGTGATGGACCTCCATGTCCAGCTCCATCATCTGATCCATGTCGAAGGGATCCACTCCGCCGGTGATGGCCATGCGCAGCGTGTCGCACACAAAATACAGCGCGTGATGATCCGCCACGAAATCGGGAAAGCTCTTGAAGATTGCGCTCTCCTGCGGCTTCTCCACGTCGTTCTCTATGCTCAGCAGCCCTTCCTTGCGCACCTTGTTCAGAAACACGTACATCATCTTCAGCAGGTTCAGGTACCGATTCTTGTCGAACTTTGAACCGCTCAGAACCCCCTTCAATCCGGCCAGAATTCCCTTCAGGATGTGCAAAGGATTCGCCACCAGCAGCGTGCCCGTCGACGCTCCCGCGATGATCAGCAATTCGGCGGGTTGTATCAGCACGGCGATATGGCCCTTTTCCATCAGAAAGCCGCCGATAACCGCGCCGAATACGACCACGATGCCTATGATGGCAAACATGTGTTTTTCCCCTGCATCGCCGTAATGTGATTTCCTCCAGCATGAACGCTCGCCCGCATCGCAGCCTGGGCTCGCTCCAGCAAATCGGCTAATGCCTCATCCTGTTGCGCCTGGGCCGCGCCCACGCTCACGGTCAGCGAGATACGATCGCCCCACCATCGAAAATCTGTGGTTCGCGCCATTCCCGCCAGCACTTGTCCATGCGCTGCCAGCATCGCCAGATTCCGCTCATGCGACAGCACCAGGAACTCATCGTCGCCCCAGCGCCCGATTTCCTCGGCCGGCTTCAGCCCGCCTGCCAGCGTCCGCTCCATCTTTTCCAGCATCGCCTCAACAGCCCGCGAGCCGTGCGATCGGCGCAATCCGCGCGCCTGGTCCACCGTAACCCACAACACTCCCAGCGGGATATCGCTGCGCAGGAAATCCTCGTGCATTGCCGCAAGCCGGTCCTCGAGTTCCGTCTGGCTGCTTCCGACACTTGAACCTTCGTCGATCTCGCCATGGGGCAGTGCGGAGTTCGCTTCGGTGGAGTGAAACATCACGCCGCTTCCGATCCGCGCACCCAGCGCATCGCGCAGCACCAGAATCCGCGCCATTACAGCTATTTCGTGTCCAACCTTGTGGCGCACATGTACCAGCGATCCGCGCTGCGAAGACCCTTTCTCATCCGTCCGCTGAATCCAATGCTGGGCTCCGCCCGCGACGAGCGCGTCCAGCAACTCGCGTACGCCTTGCCCCAACATCTCCCGGCTCGCATAGCCGGTAATCGACTCGGCTGCACAATTCCACAGCGCTACGCGGCCCTCGTGATCGGCCAGCGCCACACCCTCCACCAGGCTGTCCAGCGCAGATTCGAGCAGTTCCGTGCGATCGGCCATTCGAGACCCTTCCACCCCGTTTATCGGCGGAAAGTTCGCATAACTTGACGCAGGAGCGGCAGGGAGCCACGCACAATTCTCAAGCTGCCGCAAATCAGAATGATTGGAGGAATCTCATCAAGCCCGATCTGCACAGTCACTGAGGTCAGCATGCACGCCGACAGCTCGTGTCTCCGCTACGGAGGAATCCTGCTCGAATGAATAGAAAGTAAAGAAGGGAACTACTTACTTGCCGCGCCGACCTTGTGCTTCGATTCCGAGCCGCTCAGCGGCAGCCGCACGATGAATCGCGTGTTCCCCGGCTGCGACTCCACATCGATCTTTCCGCCGAACTTCTGCGTCACGATACGATGCACGATCTCAAGGCCCAGCCCGGTCCCCGATCCTTGTGGCTTTGTCGTGAAGAATGCCTCGAAGATCCGCGGCAACACTTCCGGCGGAATCCCAGGCCCGTGATCCGTGATGCTTACCGCCAACCACCCCGAATCGCCTTTGCCATTCGCAGGCTCGGTCCAGGTCGCAATCTCAATTTGCCCCTGCGCCGGCGAGGCATCGGCTGCATTGTCGATCAGGTTCGTCCATACCTGGCTCAGCGCCGACCCGCGAGTCTCGATCACTGACGGCGACGCGGCAAATTTCTTCTCCACCGCAATCTGCTTGATCCGCAGCTTGTGCCCGAGGATTGTGATCGTGCTCTGCAATGTGTCGTGAACATCAAGCTGCTTTACCGGGGAGCGATCGTCGTAGGCAAACTTCTTCACCGCCATCGCCAGCTCCGACACCCGCGAAATACTCTCTTCGATCGCACACACCAGCGAGACACTCGACACCAATGCCTCCAGCCAGTTCAGTGCATCTGAGAAGCTGCTGGCATCGAAGAACTCACGCGCGCACTTCAATTCCTCCTGCTCAAATCCAATTGCCACCAGCGATGGCGCAATCGTGAAGGCGTTTTCAACGCCTGCCTTCTGCAGCCAATCCGCCAGCGCCTCCTCCGCATCGGCCTGCTCCAGCGTGCTCAATGCCGGAGCATGACAGCTCTTCACTGCATGCTGCAACAGGCTGTGCATGCAGCCCAGTTGCTCAACGGTCTTCGGCTTTCCCATCGAGCGCAGACTCAGGTCCTGCAGCTTCAGCAGATTGCCGCGCAGTTGCGATGCAGCCCGCTTGGCCGCCGATCCCGGGTTGTGCAGTTCATGCATCAGGCCCGCCGCCAGCGTGCCCAGCGAAACCAGCTTTTCGCGATGCAGCGCCTCAGCCTGGTAGGCATGAAGACGGGTCGCCATGTCCTCAAGCACAACTTTCCGCGCAGCGGGGCAGCAGGCCAGCAGCGACCAGAACTGATCGGCCGTAAACCGGATCAGCACTGAATCGTGTATCGCACTTACCAGAAATGCAGACTGCATCTTGCCGGTTAGAAACGGGGTCTCGCCGAAGCCCTCGCCGGCCCGCGCGGTGCCAACAATCGTGAATGAGCCGTCGGGTTCCTCGCGTTCTGCGCGGCACTCGCCCTCGAGAATCAGCCAGTAGTGCATCACCGGCTGGCCTGGCTTCGTCAGCGTCGCCCCAGCCTTTGCTCTCACCCGCTGGACAACATCAAGTCCGCGCAGTGTATCGGCCGGCGTCTCGGCAAATGGGCGTGTGTGGCTTAGCGCTCCGGCCACTTCCTTCAACGGAACCGGTTCAACGGTCACCAATTGTTCCCCTGCACTCATCTTCCTGTTTCTATCCCCACCTAGAACCCTGCCAGATATTGGTGCGCAAATTGAACTGCGATCGAACCCTCGCCAACCGCCGACGCCACCCGCTTTACCGACCCATGCCGAACATCTCCCGCGACAAACACTCCCGGAACGCTGGTTTCCAGCAGAAACGGCTCACGTTGCTCATGCCAGCCGTTCAGCCCTTTTCCGTCCTGCCGCAGATCGGGTCCGGCCAGCACAAATCCCTTTTCATCGCGCATCACGGTGTCTGGAAGCCACTCTACGCCGGGCTCCGCACCGATGAACACAAATAACGAGGTAGCTTGTACGCAATATTCACCTCTCGGGCCACGCAGGCGCAAGAGCTCAAGTCTCTCTTCACCTTCGGCCGCGATTACTTGTGTTTGCGCTTCCACCACAATATTGGATGTGCTCTCGATCTCATCGATTAAGTATTTCGACATTGTGGCCGAAAGGCCCTTTCCGCGAACCAGCATCGTTACCTTGCGCGCAAATTTTGCAAAGTGCAGTGCCGCTTGGCCGGCCGAGTTCGCCCCACCAACCAGGAACACCTCCTCGTTCCGGCACGACGACGCCTCCACCAGGGCAGCGCCATAGTAGATCCCCCGCCCCGTAAGCCTGTCCGATCCCGGAATCCCCAGTTTCCGGTACTGCACCCCCGGCGCCAGCAGCACCACGTGCGAGGTCACCTCGCGTCCGTCGCTGAGCTGCACAAACCGGTACTGCCCATCGATCCGGAGACCCACCGCACGCTGCGTTACGAGCTCCGCGCCGAACCGCGACGCCTGGACATGTGCCCGCCGCCCAAGATCCGCTCCTGTGATCCCGGCTGGGAATCCGAGATAGTTCTCGATGCGCGAACTCGAACCCGCCTGCCCGCCAGGCGCGTCCGGTTCGATCACCAGCGTCTTCAGGCCTTCGCTGGCCCCATACACGGCCGCTGCCAGCCCTGCAGGCCCAGCGCCCACCACGACCATGTCATAGAACTCCTGGGTCGCATGGGTGCTTAGCCCAACCTTTGCCGCCACTGCATCCGGATTGGCTTCTGCCAGCGCGCTGCCGTCCGCGAACAGCACCACCGGCAACTGTTCCGGCGTCAGGTGCCGCTCGTCCATCAGCTTGCGCGCCTCTTCTGACGTCGCCGCATCCAGTGACCGGTAGGGCACATGGTTCCGCGACAGAAAATTGCGCAGGTTGTGGTCATTCAATGACCAGCGGTTGCCGATCACGCGCAGTCCCTCGAAGGGTGGGATATACCCGGCCTTCCAGTCGTCGAGCAGATCGTTCAGAACCGGGTAGAGCCTCTCCTCCGGCGGATCCCAGGGCTTGGTCAGGTAATAGTGAATGCGCGCTGTGTTGATCGCCTGGATCGCAGCTTCCGTGTCTGCGTATGCCGTCAACAGCACCCGCTTCGCTTCCGGATAAAGATCCCGCGCACGCTCCAGGAAATCGACCCCGGTCATTCCCGGCATTCGCTGGTCGCTCAACAGCAGGGCCACCGGCTCGCCCCGCGGCTTCAACTGTTCCAGCGTATCCAGGGCGGCTTGCCCGCTTGCCGCGCGCAAAACCCGGTACTCCGATCCGTACTGGCGCCGCAGATCCTGCACCACGGCTTCCAGAACGCTTACGTCGTCATCCACTGCAAGTAAATTCGGCCTCGCCATATCCTTCCCAGTCTACGGTGTTTTTGTGTGGCTTCACGGTCTTCCATTCGCATCAAAATTCAAGGGTTGGCGACCACATCGAACCGAACCTTTCAGTGTTCACTCACCACAGTAAAGCTCTTTTGTGCCTACTCGGTAAACAGGATGACAACCACCTCCGCAGGATTCTCCGTGACGTATTGCTCGATTGCGCTGTACTCTAATTTCGGGGTATTACTTAGGTGCAGGTACCTCTGAGCCTTAGGGGTGACGAAAGGCATGTGTATGATTTCCACTGCACCTATTGGGGAAATTCCCGATGTCCTCAAGATGTCTGTTATTCCCCAAATGAGTGCTAAAGGGACCGCTTGATGTTGAATTGCAGCACCCGGCCCGTGAGAAAAAGTCAGCCGGTTTCGGCCCAACGAAGTTTTGTTTCACTGGCGTAGAGGCGCAAAACATGAACAAAGTCATTCTCGCAGATTCGCAGGCAATCTTCAGGGCCGGGACCGCCAAGGTCCTGGCGATGGACGAAGATTTGAGAATCATTGCTCAGTGCACCGATCTGGACCGGATGATGCACGCCATTACCACTTTCCCTGGTTCGATCGTGGTCTTTGCTGCGTCCCTGCGGCCCGACATGGCCCGGCTGCGCACCATCCTTGAGGCGTCCAACAGCCGCGGGATCGTGATCGCCGAAAACAGCGAAACCGCCAGCAGCTACCTCCAGCAGGGCTTCCGTGGCGTCGTTTTCCGCAACGTTACAGGCCAGGCGCTCGTTGAGTGCGTCCGCCGCGTCGCTGCCGGAGACACCTGGGCCCCGCCCCAGCTCCAGATTCCTGATTCGCCCGAAGAAGACATGGTCGGCACACGCGTTCGCGATCGTCTTACGCCCAAGGAGATGCGCATCGTCGCGCTCATCGTCCAGGGTTGCAAGAATCGCGAGATTGCGCTGCGACTCAAAACCACCGAGCAGGTTATCAAGAACTATCTGCGCTCCATCTACGACAAAACCGGTGTCAGCGATCGTCTCGAACTCGCGCTCTTCACCATTCACCACCGCGTGCTCGCCCAGGCTGCCGCGGAAGTGGGCAGCAAACTCGAAGCCGAGATGCAGCAGGCGCCCGCCGTTCCCTCAACCGGGTCACCGGCCCTGGCTTAGTCGTAAACCGGAAATCTGAACGCAAGTTAAAGGCCGCTGATGTCCCCATCGGCGGCCTTTGTTCTTCCGCCAATGAAAACCGCATTTGACTGGACCGCAGGCCTGCTCGCCGAAGGCCTTAACTGCTATCGCTCTACGCGCTTCTTCGAGGCCCACGAACACTGGGAGAGCGTCTGGCTCACCCTGCGCGAACCGGAAAAGAGCTTCCTTCAGGCGCTCATTCAGGTCTCCGCGGCCTTTCACCATCTCCAGTCTCGCAATCCACGTGGCGCCATCTCGCTGCTCTCGAGAGCCCTGCGCCGCCTCGATCGCTGTCCGCCGGAGTTTTGCTGCCTGGATGTCGTCCTCCTTCGCAATCATGTGCACGAATGGCTCTCCGCACTGCGAAATGAGGGATCGCAACTTCCCACTGCGTACCCCGCCTTTCACACACTCGATCCGGGAAGATCGTCCGCAACTACGGAATCGTAATCACGACCTTGCCCACTTGCTGGTTCGATTCGAGATACCGGTACGCTTCGACGGTGTCTCTGTACTGAAAAATCTTCGCGATCTTCGGTACAAATCGTCCATCCGCCAGCCGCTCATAGACGTACTTCTTCGCCGGCGCCAGTCGCTCAGGGATGGTTGTGATCTCCCGCGCGCCGTACGCGCGCATGCTGAGCCCGGTCCGAAACGACTGCATCAGCGGAAACGGCGTCGGCTGCAGCGAAAGTCCGCCATAAATAAACAGAAGACCTTCCTGCGCCGCGCCTCCCGCCAGCGTCTCTACGTACGGTCCTGCCACAGGGTCGAATGTCAGACGGGCACCCTTGCCGCCGGTGATTTCCTTGATCCGCGCCGCATAGTCTTCCTCGGTACTCGCGATCACGTGATGCGCTCCGAGGGCGATCAGCTCATTCTTCTTGCCGGACGTGCGTGTCACTGCGATCGCCGTCGCCCCTGCGTCGCGGACAATCTGGATCGCCGCAAGCCCCACGCTCGACGACGCCGCGGGAATGGAGACGAAGTCCCCCGCGCCTACTTTGCCGAAATACACCAGCGCGCCGTAAGCGGTCAGGTACTGCATCCACGCAGCCGCAGCCTGCTCCGGCGTCAGGTTAGCGGGATAGTCCGTCAACGCGAAAGCGGGCACAACCGCCTGCTCCCCCAGCGTGCCGTACTGATTCATCGAATACGCCGGAATCGTCGCGACATCTCTGCCGATCCAGCTGTCATCGACGCCCGCGCCCACCGCTTCGACCACCCCCGCGACCTCGTAGCCGATCCGCGAAGGCAGCTTCGGCTGCTCGAGGTACTGCCCGCGATAAAAAAGCGCTTCGGCGCGATTCAATCCCGCAGCGCGAACCCGCAGCCGCACCTCGCCCTTTCCAGGCTGCTGCTCTGGCAAATCTTCAAACTTCAGAACCTCGGGTCCGCCCAGCTCATGAAAGCGAACAATCGTCGGCATCTTCTATCTCTCCTTGTGGCGCTTGTGGAAAAACAGCACAGGCTACTTTAGGACAGGCGAATGAAAGAGTAGTAATACCGGGAGGGGTAGTGTCCGGTCAAAGGGTGTGGACGGCGGACCAGTCAAACAACGTTGCTTGTCGATTGCGATGGCTTGGGCGATTCGGCTCATTTGCGTGTCTTGCACTGCATCCATTGTGCGCGAAAATGCAGAAATACCACGCAAGGCGGCAGAAAAGAATCGAACGCTGGGAATCATTGGTTTGGCCGAAACCGGTCGACAGCGACACTTGACAGGACAGGAAGCCAAAGACTCCTCTTGGACGAGCCGCCTTCAACCGGCGCCATCTCCCGCCTCTTTCCGTCAGTTCCGTATTCTCGATTCCTCGCCTCCCGATGGTGCTCCCGAATAGAACCACGCCTCACAACAGGCCCACGCAACCGTTGACAGCTGTTCCAATTCGTCTTAACCTAAGGCCCTCAAAAGCATTCCCACCAAATCACTAAGGACACAACACCGAGATGCCTCTGATCGATATCTCCGCCGACCAAGGTCGTGCACTTTTGACGAATGCAGAAACGATGGAGCGTAAACCATACTTGAAGGATGGAGGCGACAGCTCTAATCCCGATGATGGATTTGATTGCAGCGGACTTGTCTGGTACGTGATCTCAAAGCTCGGGAAATACCAGTACGAATACCGCTCAACGAATACTCTGCCGCATCATCCAATGTTGCGGCGGCTGCAAATTCCTCCCGAAATGCTGCAAACAGGCGACCTCATGTTGTTCGCCTCCCACGTCGGTTTCTACGATCCGAATCCTCCCAAAAAAGGCAAGTTCCTCTACAGCGCAACCAGCCATGGAGTCCACCACGAAGATCCGAAATACTGGGGTAACCCTGTCGGCTACTACCGGCTGCAAACGGTATCGCAGTAATGAAACGACTCGTCCTTTTTCTGTCTCTGGCAGTTCCACTCCTGTTAAGCGCTGCGCAGACTCGCCGGCAAGTCGTCGATGAATTCTGTCATCTCGATCTGTCCGGCGCCCGCCTCCATTCAACAGAGGACGCGCCCATCTGGCGTCTCACGCTCGACGATGGAGAGCCACCCGATGGCCCCGTCGTGATCGCTCGCAGCTATCGCGTCGCGCAAGCCGGCGGACCAGAATCCACCGCCGTCGTCGTTCGATACGAAGTTCTGGGACTCGTTGACGACAACATGGTCTTCACGCCTGGGGCGACACGATTCGCAACCGGAAACTTCCACTTGATATCGAAGGACGGTTGGAAGATCTCCTTGAAATCGCTCAAAGTCCCTCCCCATGTCACTCCGGATGCATATGCGAACCACATCGACCTGCTGATTCAGGCAATGAACCGCAAACCACCCGAGGAGCGCGATCAAGCCCGTCTCGCTTCTCTCCAAAAACTAAAGGCCCAGATCCTCGCATTGAAGTAAGATGCCCGGCTGAAACAGTTCGCCAGATCCGCAACCGATCCGTCTATACAGCAAGAAAAAGTCCCTCAGAAGATCGTCGCTCCTGAGGGACCCTCTTTCCTCTCAACAAATCGTTACAGCTTCTCCGCCACGCTCTTGGCCTGCGTGAACAGCAGCAGATAATCCGGCCCGCCCGCCTTCGAGTCCGTCCCGCTCATGTTGAATCCGCCAAACGGATGTGCGCCCACCATCGCGCCGGTGCACTTCCGGTTGAAGTACAAGTTGCCCACATGAAATTCGCGCCGCGCAATATCCAGCGCTTCGCGCGAACCCGTGTAGATCGCTCCTGTGAGTCCGTATTCGGTGTTGTTCGCGACCTTCAGTCCCTCGTCGAAATCCTTCACCTTGATGACCGCCAGCACCGGCCCGAAGATCTCCTCCTGCGCAATGGCCGCATCGGGCGCCACATCGGCAATCACCGTCGGCTCCACGAAGAATCCACCCTCGGTATTCTCGACCGCCTTGCCCCCTGCAACCAGCCGTCCTTCTTTCTTGCCGGTTTCGATATAGCCAAGGATCGACTCCATCGCCGCCTTGTTGACCACTGGCCCCATGTTGGGATTCACCATCGGATCGCCCACCGTAAGCTTCGCAACCTTCTCGCGCACCCGCTCCACGAACACGTCGTATACCGGCGCCTCCACAATCGCGCGCGAACACGCCGAGCACTTCTGCCCGCTGAATCCGAACGCCGATGCGACGACGCCATCGACGGCAGCATCAAGATCCGAATCCGCCAGCACCAAAATCGAATCCTTGCCCCCCATTTCGAGAATGGTCCGCTTGATCCAGACTTGTCCCTTCTGGTGTTTCGCCGCGCGCTCGTGAATCTCCAAACCCACATCGCGCGATCCCGTAAACGCGATGAACCGCGTCTTCGGGTGCTCCACAATCGCGTTGCCGAAACTCGCTCCCGAGCCCGGACAGAAATTCACCACGCCGCCCGGTATCCCCGCCTCTTCCAGCACCTCGACGAATTTGGCTGCAATCGTCGGCGAGTCGCTCGACGGCTTCAGGATCACCGTGTTCCCCGTGACAATCGAAGCCGCCGTCATTCCCGCCATGATCGCGAACGGGAAATTCCACGGGGGAATCACCGCACCCACGCCCAGCGGAATGTAGAGCAGTTGATCGAATTCGCCGGCGAGTTGAATGGGCGTCTCTGCCTTCGAAAGTCGCAGCGCCTCGCGGCTGTAAAACTCGAGAAAGTCGATGGTCTCGCCCACATCGGCATCGGCCTCGGCCCAGTTCTTGCCTACTTCGTAGGTGAGCCACGCGCAGAACTCGAACTTCCGCTCACGAATAATCTGCGCCGCGTTCAGCAGCAGCGATGCACGCTGCTCGACGGAAACCCTGCTCCAAAGCTCAAAAGCCCCGAGAGCTGCTTGCATTGCCTTTTCGGCGTGCTCAGCTCCGGCCTTCTGGTGAACGCCCACCACCTGCGCCGGGCGCGACGGGTTGAGGGACTTGATCTTGCCCTCGGTTCTCAGGCGTTCTCCGCCGATGAGGAGGTCATATTCATGCCCCAGGTGGCCGGCGACCATCTCCAGCGCGGCCTTCATCTTGCGAGCGTTTTCGGGGTTCTTGAAGTCGGTAAAGGGCTCATTGCGGAAGTCGCCATGAGGCGAGCGCGGCTGTATTTCGGTCGGGAGTGTCACAGTTGCCATAGCGAAATAATTTTAGTCCTTCAGTGGAATCCAATGCCAAATCATTGGATTCGTTCCGAGACTGAAAGAAGCCTGAAACCATCGCTTTCGCGGCCTCTCGTCTAACGACCTCCATTTGCGCCCTTTACCTTCGATCCGGTCTCCGCCGGCGCACCCGCTGTGCGATCGCGCACGACTCCCGAAGGTTCCCCGGCCCGCTGCGCTTTAACAATTCCGTTACATGCGCGAAACTAACCCGGTGGGCAGGGGTTGGAAGAAAGGTACCCCTCGGAGGGTTGTGTCTGGACCGGAACAGACCCCGGCCCGAAACCCCCGACGGGGACAAAGGATTCGGCGACGACAAGGCTGACGGACGAGAGCAGCGCATCGCGCGAATACTGTGAGGGATGATGAAACCCCAATCTGATTTGCGCTTCCTGCGCCCGCTCTCTGGATCGTTGCTTTCCAACTTGCCGTCAATTTCCCCTGGAACCTCTGCTGCGGCCCGCGTTCCCCGCCGAATTGGCGACCGCTGCGCCGTCCCCATGCTCATCGTCGCAGGGTTCGTCTTCGCCGGATCGGCTGCCTTCGCGCAGTCGCCTTCTCCCATCCCGAACTGGACCGATAGCGACCCCGGGACCTCGACCGGCCAATACGCGCCCAATCAGTATCCACAGCAGCCGCAATACCAGCCGCCGCCTGCCTATCAGCAGCCCCCAGCGTATGGGCAGCAGCCTGCCTACGGGCAGCAATACGGGCAGCCGCAATATCAGCCGCCGCCTGCCTATGGCCAGCAGCCGGGCTACCAGCAGCAGTACGCGCCGCCCCAGCAGGCCTACGTCGGCCCAGATCAGGACTACAACGCGCCTTACCAGCCAGCCCACGCTCTCAGTCCCGATCAGCTTGAGCAGCTGGTCGCCCCCATCGCCCTCTACCCTGACAACCTGGTCTCGATGGTTCTCGCGGCCTCCACCTATCCTGCACAGGTCTCGGCCGCCGACCAGTGGCTGCATATGCAGGGTAATGCGCCGCCTGACCAGGTTGCCGCGGGCGCCAATGCACAAACCACCTGGGATCCCAGCGTCAAGGCCCTTACCGCTTTTCCGCAGGTTCTCGATCAGTTGGCACAGAACCTCCAGTGGACCACCGATCTAGGCAACGCCTACTACAACCAGCCCCAGGACGTGATGCAGACCATCCAGGTGATGCGTTCGCGCGCCGAGTCTGCGGGAAACCTCCAGACCACGCCCCAGGAAGTCGTCACCGAAGACCAGGGAAACATCGAAATCGCGCCACCCACTCCCGAAGTGGTCTATGTGCCCGCCTACAATCCCTGGGCCGCCTACGGAGCACCCGTGGCCCCCTATCCCGGCTACTCGGTCCTTGGCGCCATCGGCTCATTCATCGGTAGCGCCTTCCTCCATTTCGGCCCCGGAATCGCCATGAACGCCTTCTCCGCCACCCCGTTCGGCTGGCTTGGCTGGGGACTCGACTGGCTTGCACACGCCATCTTCTTCAACCACGACGTCTGGTCCACGAATAGCTACTCGGTCCACGATTGGGGATTTGCCCACGGCGGTGCCCGCTACTGGGGCGCCCACGGCGAAATGGCTGCCTTCCGCGCACGCGGTTGGGCGCCACACGCCTTCCGCTCCGGGCTTGATGGCGGTAATTGGGGCAGCGGCCGCCACATCACCCCAAGCCCCCGCTTCAGCGGCAACCAGGTCTACGGCAACCGTGGCGGAGAAAATTACGGTCGCGGCTACCAGAATGGCAGCGGAGCATGGGCGCACAATAACGGCAACTACGGCCAGAACGGGCGCGGAACGGGCTTTGGATATGGCTCCAATGGCGCGTATGGGACCTACAATCATGGCCAGCAGCCCGTCGGCCGTCCGCAGCCGTATAGCGGAGGTTCTCAATACGGCCGTTCGCAGGGCTATACATCGTCCTACGGAAGAACTCAGCAGTTAGCCGACGGCCACACCCCAGAATTCAGAGGCGGGCAGCAGTTTGGCCAAAACAGGATGCCGTCTTACGGCAACAGCTACGAACGCCAGTCCTTCGGCTCGTCCGGCGCCTACAGCCGCCCGCCTCAGAACTACGGCGGGTCCAGCTACGGACAAACCTATCGTTCGCCCGGTTACAGCGCTGGCGCCAATGGCCGTGCTTATAACTACAGCGGCTACAGCGGCCAAAACAACTACGCGCGTGGTTCCGCGGGCAGCGGATTCTTCGGTGGTGGCCGCTCCTACGGCGGCGAAAGCTACAGAGCCCCCAAGGCCCCCAAATCGTCCGGCTTCGGCGGCCACTCCTGGGGTGGAGGCGGAAGCTACAAAGCGCCCAAGGCACCCCACTTCAGCGGCGGCGGAGGCCACTCCCACGGTGGTGGACACTCATCCGGCGGCGGACACGGCGGCAAGCACCACTGATTCTGAGCCGAAGTCCACTTTTCATGGCCTTCTTCCAGTGCTGTCATTCTGGAAGGAGGCCATTGCGTTTCAGTCGCTCTTCACGCGCGAGTACCGGTTGATCCAGTTGACCTCCCATGTTGTGCCGCCGTCATCTGAGAAGGCCTGCTCTGACTGCGCGGTGTCGTCGGTGATCTTCCAGATAGAAAAGCGCACCAGGACCGAGCGTCCGCCGACCGGCTCGTAATCGTAAAAATCGGCGCGTCCGTTTCTGAACGTACCCACTCCCGGTCTCCCCAGCATTCCGACCTGCGGGGTCGCAAAGTCCAGGTTCCACTCGTGCGTCGCCGGGTTGAACCAGCGCAGCCCAAGCAGGGTCACGTGACCGCCCGTGCCGTTTGCGTCGTATTCAGCCAGATTTGCCCGTCCGCCCCAAACCCTGGTGACGGTCGTCTTGCCATCCATCTCGACCCAGGTGTTTGAGCCGGTCAGCGGGTGCAGCAGGCGTCTCGATTGCGTGTGCCATGCACCCAGATCGAATGAGAAATCCTGATCGTCGACATCCGCCTTCCCCGGTTGTGGCGGATCTGCGATGGCGGAGCCATCCTGCTGCGCGGCCTGCTTGTCCCGCGTCAACTCGGCGTGGAAGGACTCTCTCCACGTCTTCCCGCCATCCTCAGAGTACGACTCAATGTAACGATGGGAGTCCGTCTGGATCTCCGACCACTCGCCGCGCACCAGGATCGACTTGCCTTTGAAGGTATCTGACCCAAACAATTCGGCGCGGCCGTCGCGGAATTCGCCGATCAGCGGAGTGCCGAGATCGCCGATCTTGCTATTGATGAACGACTGGCTCCATTGGTGCGACTGCGGGTTGTAGAGAAACAGCGAAAGGCCTTCCCAATGGCCCTTGGGACCGTCAGTTTCGATCTCTTCCAGTTCGGCTTTGCCGCCCCAAACCTTGCGGACTGTTACTGTGCCGTTCAATTCGATGGAATCGGGCGAACCTGACAACGGATCGAGCACCCGGCGAATATGCGTGTGCCACACACCGATGTTGAAGTCGAAGTCGTGCGCGCCATCGCGAGGAGCCCTCTTCTGTGACTCGTCGTTGGCGGTAGCCGACATTCGTGCGACGAAGCTGCAGGCCAGGATAAGGGCAATGGGAAAAAGTACGCGAAGCTTTGTGCGTCGAGAACGCAACGCACGTCGATCGGGAGAGTTCAAGGTCATCTTCATCATGTGCGCAGTGTAGGCTGGTTTTGGTACTTCACACTCCACACATGCGCCACAGGTTTTCAAACCAAAATCAAAGTTCGATTGATCGCGCTTATCGCTTCGGAAAGTTCGAGTTGCATCCCGACGATCGCCTCCTTCGCAGCCTGGGCCGCACCGTGCCACTTCAGCCCCGCGCCTTCGACGCGCTTCTCTGTCTCGTCAGTCGTGCCCAGCACCTCGTCAGCAAGCAGGAACTCTTCGACACTCTCTGGCCCGCAATCCACGTCAGCGAAGCCAACCTGACCAACCTCGTCGGCTCGCTGCGCAAAATCGTCGGCCGCGCTGCAATCCGCACGGTCTCGAAGCACGGCTACCGCTTCGAACTGCAGGTTCTTGGCGAGCCGGGTGTTCGCCACTCCACCTATCAGAAATTTCTCCGCGCCAAAGAACTGGCGGCCCAGCGCTCCCTTGAATCCATGCTCCTTGCCCGCGATCTCTGCTGGACGGCGCTTGCCGAAGATCCCGCCTTTGCTCCGGCCTGGGCCTGCCTTGGCCGTTGCTGCTGGTTTCTGCACAAGTTCACTCCCGGCTCTTCCGCGAGTGCTGAACTCGCCCAGGCCGCCTTTGAGCGCGCCTTTGCTCTCGATCCCGATCTCGCCGCCGCACACCAGTTCTACACCCTTGTCGAAGTGGACTCCGGCCGCGCCCCGAAAGCCATGCTGCGCCTCTTTGAGCGCCTGCGAGACCATCCCACTGAACCCGAGACATTCAGTGGTCTCGTTCAGGTCCTGCGCTTCCGTGGCCTGCTTCGCCAGTCTGTTCAGGCTCACCAGCGTGCCGTCGAACTCGATCCTGCTATCGACACCAGCGTCGCCCACACTCATTTCCTCGCGGCCGACTATCCTGCCGCGATCGAAAGCTACACCGCGCGCGGCGCATATTACCTCGATGCCGCTGCATGGGCCGCGCTCGGCGAAAAGAAACGCGCCATTGGCCTGTTGCGCGAGAGGCTTCGCACCCACTCGCTGTCCGGGCTCATGAGCGCTCTGCTTGGGTCGCTGCTCGCAACCTTGCAGGGGAAAAAAGACCAGGCCGTTCGTCTCATGGAGACTGCCGACACCACCAGGGAACCGGAGATTCTCGTCTACTTTGCGCGGCACTACGCGTACATCGGCCTGGCCTCTTCGGCGGCGCAGAGCTTGCGGAATGCCGTAAAGGCCGGCTTCGTTTGCGCGCCCGAAACACTTGCCGCCGACCCCTGGTTTAGCCACCTGCGCAAATATCGAGGGTTCGCCTCACTCATCGCAGAGACCCGTTCCCTGGTGCGTGAAGCCCAATCGACACTTCGTGCCGACCCTGGCATCCATTGACTCGAAGAAGAATCGGCGAGCTAGCTTGCCAACTTGTCATGACGCGAAGCATCGCGAGCTTGCTGTTCTTTGAACAAAAAGTATCTGATATCGCGCGAGGGAACCTTGAAATCGCTTCTTACGCACACTCCTTCTAGCCCTGAGTGATGGTTTTTTTCTGTACGGGTTCGCTCGCGATTCCGCCCTTTTCGCTCGTCAAGCGTATTTTCTTTGCGTTCCCGCTATCTCCCTCAATACAAAAGCAAAATTCCCTCTGTCGTTTTGCAGGCAATTTCCTGCTGTTGGCGCATAATCGAAAACGAATGCGGAAATCATGCGCTGGAAATGCGATCCACATTCCCTCGAAGTATCGACCCGAAGAGAACATTAACCTCGCGGCCTTTGATAGCAACTTGCCGGAAGAATTCAAGCGACTTTGCACCTCGATTGCAAAGGAACCAGATCCCAATTACTTCAAAATGCTCCGTAACCTCTTTGCCAGGACGATCCTGCAGCTAAGTTCAATCTGCAGAGATATTTGAGCGAGATCTCGTCCGCATGCTTCTCAAAATAGATAACTTATTTGCAGGTTGGGGGGGTACACCCCCCCCATCGCAACGCAGCAGAATTCCCGGTCCGCAAGAGAAATCTGACCCCTGCTTAAGTCGCCTCACAAGCCCCATGTAGAAAGGCTGTCGATTTCTGTCGCTGCTAATGTGGGAATCTCCGCCCATTGAAGTTTTTCCGGCGTCGTTGCAACAACACAAACATCGAACCGTCTCATCTCCATGAGGTGAACTGAATGGAGCAGTTGCTGCAAGATGTCCGCTATGGGGCCAGATCGCTGCTGAAATCCAGTCGCTTTACCCTTGCGGCTGTGCTCACGCTGGCCCTGGGAATCGGCGCCAATACCGCCATGTTCAGCGTCATCCACTCCGTGTTGTTGAAGCCCTGGCCGTTTCCCAACCCGGGCCGCCTCGTGAATGTCTCTCAGCGCCAGGCAAACGGTAACGACAATCTCTTTTCCACTCAGGATTTCCTCGACTGGAAGGAGCAGGGCGGATTGCTCGCCCAGATGGGAGCCCACGTTTCGTGGCAGGTCAATCTCAATGGTCCGGGGCAGCCGCCCCAGCGTATTCCGTCGGGAGTGGTCTCGTACGACTTCCTGCCGGTTCTCGGCATACGGCCGATGCTGGGCAGAGTCTTTTCCCCGCAGGAAGATGTGTCTGGCGCCGGTCAATTTGTCGTAATCAGTTTCGTCTTTTGGAAAAGCCATTTCGAATCTGATCCCGGCATTGTCGGCAAATCCATTCAGCTTGATGGAGTGCCATATACCGTCGTCGGTGTCATGCCGGCCGGATTCAACGGTTTTGACGGCAAGGAACTGCTATGGACGCTGCTGCAGCTACGTCGCAACAGTGGGATCGGGTCATCGCCTAATGTGCACTGGCTCACTGGCTGGATTCGTCTTCCGGATGGAGTAAGCCTTAAGCAGGCGCGCAGCGAACAGGATGCGGTCGCGGCTCGCCTCCATCGGGCCGACCCAGGCGGCGACGTTGGTTTCGGCGTGGATCTTCAGTCCCTCAATGACACATTTACCAGCGGCGCACGTCCTGCCCTGCTCATGCTGATGGGCTGCGTCGGTTTCGTGCTGCTGATTGCGTGCGCAAATGTTGCTAACCTGCTGCTTGCCCGCGGCGCCAGCCGCCGTCGCGAGATGGCAGTCCGCACCGCGCTGGGCGCATCGCGATTGCGCGTAATTCGCCAACTGCTCACAGAAAGCGTGCTTCTGGCGGGTGCGGGCGGGGTGACTGGTGTCGGGGTCGCGTTTCTGCTCTTGCGGGGAATGCTCGCAATCCATCCTCCGCAAGTCCCTCGAATCGAGCAAACCGGTGTCGATGGCGTGGTCCTGGCGTACTCGCTCCTGGTTTCGGTGGCGGTGGGAATTCTCTTCGGACTTGCGCCGGCCATCGACTCCGCCCGCGTCGACGTGAATGCCGGTTTGCGCGACCGAGGCAGCTCGAGCGGACGCGGATTCAGCCGCCAGCGCTCTATCCTCGTTATCGTCGAAACCGCACTGGCCTGCATGTTGCTGATCGGCGCCGGCCTTGCGCTCAGAAGCATCTGGTCTCTCAGCAACGTCGAACTCGGCTTCGTTTCCAGGAACCTGCTTACCTTTCGAATCGCGGCTCCTTCGCAGTTGAAGAGTGCTCAGCTTCCCGATTTCTACCAGCAGGTCGTTGAGCGCGTTCGCGCTGTGCCGGGAGTGCAGCGTGCGGCCGTGGCTCGCGATCTTCCGCTCAGCGGCATCGACCCTTCGACGCCCATCCAGACCGAAGGAAAGACGCCGGCACCGGTTCAAGGAGAGATTGTCACGCGCTATCGAGCGGTGGGCGATGACTACTTTCGCACTCTTGGAATCCCTCTGCTCCATGGACGCGCCTTCGATGCACGCGACACCTCAAGCTCGCCCGCCGTGGCCGTTGTAAGCGAGAGCCTTGCCCGGGAATACTGGCCCGGTGAGAGTCCGATCGGAAAGCGGATCAAGCCAAAGGTCGAGGGCAGTTCGTGGTGTACCGTCGTCGGCGTTGCAGCCGATGTTCGACATTGGGGGACTGATGTCGTCGTCGAGCCGACTGCCTATTATCCATTTACCCAGGCTCCCGAAAGCATCCGGTCTCTGCTTGAAGCGAACATGAGCATTGCAGTCCGCAGCAGCCTGGCTCAGAGCGATCTTCTCCACTCGATAGAAACATCTGTGGCCAAGGTCAATCAGAACGAACCTGTCTACGATGCCAAAAGCATGGACTCGATGCTTGCTGATTCCGGGTCCCTGCGCAATTTTGACCTCACGCTGCTGATTGCATTCTCCGCCCTGGCTCTAAGTCTGGCCGCGATAGGAGTCTATGCGGTGATGGCGTTCTCCGTCTCGCAACGGACAAAGGAGATCGGGGTCCGTATTGCTCTCGGCGCGCATTCGCGCGATATTCTGCGCCTCGTCCTCAGGCAGGGCGCCAGGCTCGCGTTAGCGGGGTCCATCATCGGAGTCGCTGGGGCCTTCTTCCTCCGAAGGATCATGGCCAGTTTTCTTTACGGGCTGAGCAGGAACGATCCCGTCGTCCTGCTCGTTGTCCCTTGTGTCATGATCTTCGTCGTACTGCTGGCCTGCTGGATGCCGGCCCGCCGCGCGTCGAAGATTGATCCAATAGCGGCGCTTCGATGCGAGTAGCAATCCGGCGAGCCATGATCCCGTAACCAGAACAAGCGAGCTTCGTACAAACGGCAAACCGAAAATGACGCACTCTGACCGCGCTTACTGGAACATCGCCGCCAGCTCCGAGATGTACATCGTCTCGTCGGCGAATTCGAATGTGCCGTCGTCAATCACCTCGCGGGCCGCGTGCAGAAAGGCCGTCAATGCCGCCCGGCTGAAGCCCGAACCGATGCTAATCCGTCGTACTCCCAGCTCACCAAGCTCTTGCACGGTTAGCCTATGTGCGCCTTTGAGCCCAGCAAGCGCGTTGACCGGTTTAGTGACGGAGGAGCAAACGGCGCGAATATCCTCGGGCGCAGTCAGCCCCGGTGCGTACAGCACCTCGGCGCCGGCCTTTTCAAATGCCTGCAGCCGCCGGATCGTGTCGTCCAGGTCAGGCCGGCCGTGCAGGTAGTTCTCAGCCCGCGCCACCAGCATGAAAGGAAACGGCAGCGCATGAGCAGCCTCGGCGGCAGCGGCTATGCGTTCGACTGCGTGTTCCAAATCGTAGATCGGTTTAGCTTCGTCGCTCGAAGCATCCTCGATCGATCCGCCCACCAGCCCAACCTCCGCGGCCAGCCGGATGGTCTCTGCCGCATCTTCGGGTGCGTGCCCATAGCCGTTTTCGAGATCGGCAGCGACCGGCAGGCTGGTCGCTTCAACGATGCTCTTCGCGTTCGCGAGCGCCTCGGCCCGGCTCACCGATGCCGTCCCGTCCTTCCGGCCCAGCGAAAAGGCAAGTCCCGCGCTTGTCGTAGACAGCGCCTCATATTTCAGACTCGTCAGGATGCGCGCCGATCCGGCATCCCATGGGTTGCCGATGACAAAGACTTTCTTACGTTGATGGAGTGTCTGGAAGATGACTGCCTTTTCGGATTGACTAACCATGAAAGCGCCTCGGAGAGGAATGGAGAGGAACGGGACACAGATGATGATAGAACGGAGGATCGGAAGGAAAGAAGACAAAGCGCAGCGAGGGTGGGTATCGTGGAATAGGGGAGTGCGCTAAGAGCAACTGCAGGTTCCTCGACTTCGCTTGACAGACAGAAAGTGTTTGATCGCGATGTGCGCTCGAAGGGACACAAGCGATAGAGTTACTGGAGATGGCTTTGGATGTGAAGAGCGGTGCAATCTCCATTTCCCCGCGGATCCGATTGCGAACAGCAATGGCGCTGGCAATCGCTGCGGATCTCGTGCAGATCGCCGTGTTTCCCATGTTTATCGAGGGCGCAGCTTCGCCTGCGGATGATCTGCTCGATCTGGGTGTCGCCGGCGTACTGAGTTCTCTGCTGGGCTGGCACTGGGAGTTTGCGCCGTCGTTTCTGGCGAAGCTTGTGCCTGGTGTTGATTTTGTTCCGCTGTGGACGCTGGCGGTGGCCAATGTTTGGCGGAAATCAAAGCAGGTCGAGGTCAAACCTGAAGGCAAGGTCGTCGAGGGAGAGCCGGTGAGAAGAGATGCGGGGGAACGATAAATTGCGCCCCGCCGCCGCACCTAACGACGATGGTAGAACGGAAGAACGATAAATAACGCAACGCAGATGGCGACAACCATCGCAAGACCCAGCAGGCTGTAAGCCAGCGTCAGGTTGAAGCCCTTTTCTGGTTCCTCCTCCGCCGGATCGGATTCCAGGACAGGTTTCTGCTTATCACTCATACTTCAGGGCCTCAACCGGATCCATCTGCGCCGCGCGCGTGGCCGGTACGGTGCCGAAGATAACGCCCACCGCCGTTGCCGAAGCCAGCGCGATCACGACCGACAACATCGAGATGGGAAGCGGGTAGTCGGTGAATATCCTGATCGAAACCGGAACCGCCAGCCCCACAATGCAGCCCATCAGTCCGCCGGTCAGCGAAATAATGACCGCCTCGGCGAGAAACTGCAGCTTGATCTCGCGATACGTTGCTCCCAGCGCCTTGCGGATGCCGATCTCTCGAATGCGCGAGCGGACGTTGGCCAGCATGATGTTCATGATGCCGACTCCGCCAACGGCGAGTGTGACGGCCGCGACGAGAACCAGCACTGCCGTGAGCGCAATTGCGATGGTGTTGGCCATGGCGAGAAGTGCGCGAAGGTCGAATGTCTTGTAAACGGAATTGGGTTTGTGCCGTAACTGAATAACCTGTTGAATCTCACGCGTGGCGTCGGGGACTTCGTCCATGCTGCGGATGGTGAAGTAGAGCTGTTTCACGTCGTCGGTTCCGGTGAAGTAGCGGGCGACCGAGAAGGGAATCAGGATGGTTTGATCTTCAATTTCGGTCTCCCCGAAGGTGTCGACGCTTTCCTTGAAGGTGCCGACGATGGTGAACGGAATGCCCTGGATCGAAAACTGTCTGCCGACGGCCGCATCGGCACTGCCAAACATCTCCCACCGCAAAGGGCACGGTGACGACGGCGCACTTGATGTGGGCGTTTTCGTCCTGGTCATCAAAGAATCGACCTGCGAGCACGACGAGATTGCGTACGTCCTTATACTGCGGGCTTACGCCCAGGACAAGCGTGTCTTTCACGACTCCGCCGCCGAAGCTGATGCGGTCGTGGGATTCGAGGACCGGCGACGAGGCAACCACGCTAGGCACCTGCGTCAGCACCGCCTGCTCGTCGTCCCGGGTGAGGAAGTCGTTGTACTGAACCTTCTCGGCGCCGACTGCTCCTCCGCCCGAGTACTCTACCTCGATTTCATTGGTGCCGATCTTCTGAATCTCGTTCAGAATGAACTGCCGGCCGGTAAGGCCGATCGTGACTACCAGGATTACCGACGCTGTTCCGATCACCATGCCGAGAGCGGTAAGCGCGAAGCGGAGCTTGCTGGCGCGGAAGCTGTCGATGGCAAGCTTCAGAATCTCGCTCAATCAGCATGGTGCGGCGCGCGCTCAGCAGCGTCTGCTCGAATGTGTTGCGCCGGGCGTGTTCGACAGCAGGATTCATTACGCTTCTTTATAGAATAGGATGCGCCATTGAGGCGGTCAGCTTCAGCACATTCTTTGGACGCACGGGTTGGCGATGCTGGTGCACTCAAAAGGGTCAACCAGCAGTAGAATCTCCAGTGCGAGAGCGTTTCATCCGGGGCTGAAGCCCACCGTCAAATGGGCTTCGATTCAGGGGCCTAAAAGGCCCTTCCGGTATCGGGCGCTTCGGCGCCTGCTGCGATTACTTGTCGTATTTTTCCAGCCACTTCAGCTCCTCGCGCAGCTTGATGTAACCGTGCCACGGATCCTTGTCGAGCCCGTGCCCTTCGCCGGGGAAGACAAGAAACGTGTGCGGGATACCCAGTGACTGCAGAGCCCGCTCCATCGTTTCGCCTTCCAGGTAGCTTACCCGGATGTCAGCTCCGCCCTGCACCAAGTGCGTCGGGGTTTTCACCTTGTCAAAGTGAAACAATGCCGCTTCATCCTGGTAGAGTTGCGGATTCTCCCACGGACGTCCGCCGAGATACCAGGCGTCGTCCCAGGTCTCGTCGTCATTGCCCCAGTTCGCGGCGTGTTCCACCGCTCCGGCGCCAGTGACAGCGGATTTGAAGCGCGTAGTCTGCGTAATGAGCCAGTTGGTCATGTAGCCGCCGTAGCTGTAGCCGCCAATGGCAAGATGGTCCGGGTCGGCGTAACCCTCGCGGACCAGGGCGTCAACTCCCGACAATATGTCGCGCCCGGGCTTGGAGACAAGATGGGGCTCAATCTGCAGCATGAACTCATCGCCGTAGCCCGACGATCCGCGGTAGTTAGGCCGGAAGACAAGCCAGCCGTTGTCTGCCGCTAGGGTGGCCCAGTCGTACCAGTCGGCGCCGAAGCGGTCGCCGTCCGCGTCTGCCGGTCCGCCGTGAATGAAGGTGAACATGCGCAGATGCTTGGCGTCTTTTTTGCCGGGTGGAAAGATCAACACGCCTTCCACTGTCGTGCCATCATCGGACTTCCACGTATAGGGCCGCCACTCCGGTTGGGCTCGCTCGGCGAACACGGGATTGAAATTGGTGAGTTTGGTCAGCTTGTCGGGATGAAGCGGGTCAGCGGCAAGATAGACCTGTTGCGGGTCGTTGATAGTGGAGAGGCGAACAAGCAGCGCGTTCGAGGCGTGCGCGGGTTCGAGTTCGGCGTAGGAGCCAGGGATTCCCGGGAGCTTCGTCGCTTTGTCACCCTCGATCAGGTAGACCTGCGTTTCTGTGCCCTTGAGACCGAGCGCAATTTCGCGCCCGTCAGGCAGCAGGGTGTACTGATCGAGCGAACCGTCAAACGAGGATCCGAGCCGCTCCACTTTTCCTGAGGTGGGATCGAGCTGGTACAGACGTCCCTGGACATCGCGGTACTGGCCCTCGAGAGAACCGGCCGCAGCCGCCACGTCGAAGTGCAGCCATTTGCCGTCCGGCGACCAGCGGATATTCGACTCGACCGCCTGATTGTGTGTAATCTGTCGGGCTTCGCCGCCATTGGAGGTTACAAGATAGATTTCGTATTCGGCGGGATTCTCGATCCGCTTGTGAATAGGTTCGGTGAGAAAGGCAACCTGCTTTCCATTCGGCGAAGGTGCTATTTCGCTGATGGTGAGATCGATCTTGGCGATTGTTGCCGCATCGGCAGCAAGTTTCGAAGATGGCTCTTTGTCGGCTTTCGCGGCGCTGGGAACCTCTCCGGCCGTCGGAACTGCAACCGCTCGGGCCAGCGCGGGCGCTACCGCAAGTTTGAGCAGGACATCGCCGCGATACTGCTCACGCCAGCGGACGACATCTTTCCACTCGTCCTTTTGATCATTCTCCTGGTCATGCGTCAGCGGAGCTTTCGCCGAGAAGTAGATCTCTGTGCTGTCAGGCGACCAGGCAAAGGCGTGCACGTCAAGTTTTTCGCTGTAGAGTGGAAGCGCTTCGCCACCGGACGCGGAGATGAGCCAGATGCGGCTGCATTCGGCGCTCTCGGCGTCTGCATCGCCGTCAGCTGATCCTGCCGGGACGCGATTGGAAACGAAGGCAATCCACTTGCCGTCAGGACTCCACTGTGGGCGTTCGTCGGTGCCGGAATGCGTCAGCGGTTGCAGGCCTGATCGAGCCGTCCATAGCCAGAGATCGTGCCGGTAGACGCTCGCCTTCCAGTCTGGAGCCTCGGTTGCGATCGCCGCAGCCGAAGCATCGGGTGAAAGGCTGGTGCTCACGATGCTCGTCGTGTTGAGGTACTCATCGAGCGTGATGGTTGGCTTGGTGGACTGCCCCATCACAAGCATTGGAAAAAGGCAGACGGCCAGGGGAAAGGCCCGCCGGGAAAAGGGAGACATATCAGAACTATACCTGCCCGGGTCAAGGGGTTAGCATGGCCTCGGGGTCAAGATTTGTTCATGAAGATTGACGCACATCAGCACTTCTGGAAGTACAGCGAGGCGAATTACGGCTGGATTAGCGACCGGATGCCGGAACTGAAGAGGGATTTCCTCCCTGCCGATCTAAAACCGTTGCTCGAAGCAGAAGGGATTGACGGCTCAATCGCCGTGCAGGCGCGGCAGGACATGGATGAGACTCGTTGGTTGTTACAACTTGCCGGCGAGAATGAATTCATCAAGGGAGTCGTGGGTTGGGTGGATTTGTGCTCGCCGGAGTTGCCCGCGGAATTGGAGCAACTCGCGAGTCATCCGAAGTTTGTCGGTGTGCGGCACGTGCTGCAGGACGAGCCAGACGACGAATTCATGCTGCGGCCCGCGTTCCGGCATGGCATCTCGCGCCTGGGAACTCGCGGCCTTACCTACGACCTTTTGCTTTACCCTCGCCACCTTCCCAATGCAGCGAAACTGGTGCGGGAGTTTCCCGCGCAACGCTTCGTGCTCGATCACATTGCCAAGCCGGGCATTGCGGAAAGCGTGATTCATCCGTGGGACCGCGATGTTCGCGAGTTGGCGAAGTCCGGGAATGTCTGGTGCAAGCTGTCGGGGATGGTGACGGAGGCACGATGGAAACAGTGGCATGCGGAGGACTTCCGGCGCTATCTGGACGTGGTGTTTGAGGCATTCGGGCCGGAGCGGTTGATGATCGGCTCAGATTGGCCGGTTTGCACGCTTTCGGCAAATTACGCGGCGACGATCGGCATCGTGCGGGATTACATTTGCCAGTTGGACGCCCGGCAGCAGGAAGATATTTTTGGTCGGAACTGTGCGAGCTTCTACGGGGTGAAGTGAGCGGGCTCGGGTGATTACGCCTGGCATTGCAACAGACATACCTTCGCCAGTACGCTGGTCATGGCAGTTGAAAGCAAAGACGCGAAAGTGGCGGAATTGGCAGACGCACCAGACTTAGGATCTGGCGGAGAAATCCATGAGGGTTCGAGTCCCTCCTTTCGCACCAGAGTTCATAGACCTCTCCCTTGCCCGCGCTCCGGATTTCGGTTGCGCGACGCGAAGCGCCTCAAGTTTGGGCTCCCAACGACCGCGTCTTCCTGTCTGGAAATCGATCTCTGGCGCGAACCCTCCCCGGTCGAACCGGGGTCCCTATTCAGCTGAAAATGGGCCTCGACCTAGTAAGCTGAAGAAACTATGAGCCCAAATCCGCAACAGCCCCAGATGACCGTGGTGCAAACGCCTGACTATCGCGAATCCTATGCAAATAGCGTGCAGGTGCGCGTGAGTGTGTGGGATTTTTCGCTTGTGTTCGGCCTTGCTTCCAGTGACAGCCCAGACCAGGTAACGATTCGCAACCACCAGGCAATCTTTCTGAGCCCGCAGCAGGCAAAGGCTCTCTGGAACGTGCTGGGACAGAACCTTTCGCAATATGAACAGGCCTTCGGGACGCTGAATCTGGAACCGCAGAATGTGAACTTTCCGCAGGGGCCTGTGAATTAGTCTCCCGTCGACGCCCTGGCACAGATAGAAGGCCGATTCCGCCCGCATATGGTGCGCGCCATCCGTTCTCGAATTCGTGAGCACAACAACCCGATGAGCAAGCGATTGCGTCTGAGAAGACTCCTCGAGCCGCGGATGGATGCGCCGTTCCCTTTGTGGATGGTGTTTCCGGTGATCTTTGCCGCGGTTTACGCGAGCCACTTCTCGCTGCTCCGCCTGCCTTACTACTGGGATGAGGCCGGATATTACATCCCGGCCGCGTGGGACTTCTTTCGCACCGGCTCGCTGATTCCGATAACCACCATGTCGAATGCGCATCCTCCGCTGCCTAGCATTTACCTGGCCCTGTGGTGGAAACTATCTGGCTTCTATCCGGAGGTCACTCGGGAAGCCGTACTGCTTGTGGCCTCGTTTGGACTGCTGGCCGTGTGGCGGCTGGCGCAGCGGGTTGCCGGCTCGGGCCAGGTGGCTTTCTGGACCGTGACGCTGACTGCGCTCTACCCGATCTGGTTTGCGCAGAGCACGCTGGCCCAGGCCGACATCTTTGCCGCAGCCTTCACTCTGTGGGGACTGGTTTATGTGCTGCCCGATCGTGACCGGCGTCCTGGAGTTGCGGCGCTTTGGTTCACATTGGCGGTGCTTTCGAAGGAGACGGCGATCGCCGTTCCGATCACGCTGGCTCTGATTGCGATCGCGGATGGATTTCGCACGCGCCAGCCGCAGCGCAAACGCCACTGGATTGAGGCCGCGTGGCTTGCCGGTTGTGCCGTGCCGCTGTGCGGGTGGTATTCGTGGCACCACGCGAAAACGGGATTTGTATTCGGAAATCCTGCATACCTGAAATACAACGCCGAGGCCAACTTTGCCGTGACACGTTTCCTGGCGGCATTCGGGCATCGCCTGCTGCACCTGACCGCGCACATGAACATGTTTGTGCCGACGCTGCTGACGCTGGCTGCGCTGATGCTGACTCCCCGGCTCGATAGAGAAGGGAACGAGCGGGCGCGGATCAGTAGGGCGGTGCTTTGGCGAATTTTCTTCATTCTCATCGTCAATACGGTCTTTTTCAGCGTACTTGGCGGCGCGCTGCTGACGCGCTACCTGCTGCCCATGTATGCGCTGGTTCTGCTGGTCGCGGTCTCAACGTTCTCGCGCCGCGTGCCCTACTGGCAGGCGCTGGCTGTGTTTTCCGCGGGAGCTTTCATCGCCGGGCTGTTCATCAATCCGCCGTATCGCTTTGCGCCGGAGGACAACCTGGAGTACGCACGGGTCATTCGGCTGCACGTGGCGGGGATCGCGCAACTGAACAAGCTTTTTCCGGGTTCGACGGTGTTGACGGCGTGGCCGGTGACCGATGAGTTGACCAAGCCGGAACTGGGCTATGTGAAAGCCCCCTACGAAGTCTACCGGCTTGAAGATTTCACGTCAGAACAGATCGATCGAGCCGCTGACGATCCGGGTGGTTACTCGAGCGCCCTGGTTTTTTCAACCAAGTATGACCCATCCACGATTCTGTTGAGCCTCGGACCGAAGAGCGAGGCTCTCGACCAGCGGTACTTCGGGTTGCACCACGATCTTCCGCCCGAAGCTATCGCTCTGCGACTGCATGGAAGCCTGGTGTGGAACCGCGAGGATCATAACCAGTGGATTGCCCTGATTCGATTCAATCGCCAGTTCGAAGCGCGAATGCAGAAAGGTGATGATCTCCGATGAGGCCTGGGCCATGCGACGAAAAGGCCGATAATCCTATAATTGAAGCTGCCGTGCCCACCGTTGGTTCATTTCGCAGATGGATACAGGCGGCCCATGCGCTGGTCGGCTTTGTGCTGCTGCTGGGCCTGTTCTCAGGCCTTCAATCCATTGCCCAGGGCCCTTCTTCTGAAGGGGCAAGCGGTGGAAAGAACCGGATTTTGCTCGTGCTGCCGTTCGATAACGGAACGGAACAGCCAAATCTCGAATGGATTCGAGAAGCTGCGCCCGAAATCCTGAATGCGCGATTTGCATCAGCCGGATTTGCGCCGATGAGCCGCGCCGACCGCATGTATGCACTCGATCATCTTGGCTTGCCGCAGCAGTTTCAGCCGTCCCGTGCCAGCGCGCTGAAACTGGCACAGACGCTCGATGTCGACTCGATCATTGTGGGCAGCTATCGGCTCGAAGGCACCGGGATTGTGGCCGAGGCGCGGGTCTTGGACGTGCCCCATCTCAGGATGAGCGATGAAGTAATGGCGCGCGGCGAGATGCACGACATGATCGCCGTGTTCGATTCGCTGGCCTGGAGGCTCACGCGGATCATGGACCCTGAATTCCGCGTGGCGCAGGAAACATTTCTGGCTGCCGGCGCCAATCTGCGTCTTGACGCTTTTGAGCAGTACATCCGCGGAATTTCGGAATCGGACCAGCAGGAACGGGAACGCCATTTGAAGCAGTCCGTGTCCCTGAGTCCGAATTTCGGCCCGGCGTGGATGGCGCTTGGCCGGGAGGACTTCAACGGACAGCAGTATGAAGAGGCTGCGGCTGCGTTTGCGAAGGTGAGTCCCAACGATCCAGACGCGCTGGAGGCGGGGTTTTATCGAGGGCTTTCACTGCTCTACTTCGGTGCCTATCCTCAGGCGCAGGATTCGTTTGCCGCGGTAGCGCGGGAACTGCCGCTGGCCGAGGTTTTGAATAACGAAGGCGTTGCCGTGAGCCGGCAAGGCAAGGACGGCACCGGGCTGTTTGTGCAGGCTGCGGCGGCCGATCCCAACAATCCCGACTACCACTTCAACCTCGCGGTCAGTCTGAAGAGACATGGCTCGGAAGCGAACGCCGTCAATGAGCTGAATCAGTGTGTCAAGCTTCGGCCAAATGATTCGGAAGCTCAGCGACTCGTCGTAGCCTGGAAAGCGCCTAATTCCGCAGATGCAGAGGATGCCGGCGAGCCGTTGGAGCGGATCATTCGGACGTTTGATGCCGATGCATTCAAGCAGGCCGTCGTGGTAATGGAGCAGATGGAAGCCACGCGGTTGGCGGCGCTCTCGCCTCACGACCGTGCGGTGAAACTTGCCGGCCAGGCGAAGGACTATTTCAATCGGGGACTGCTGCTGGAGGCGGAACGGTTGTATCAATCGGCAGCGAGTGATGATGGTTCGCTTGCCGACGCACACGCCGGACTGGCTGCGGTTCGCGAGCGCACCGGCGACTCGTCCGGGGCGCGCCGGGAAGCGAACACCGCTCTGAAACTCTCGCCGTCGCTCGATGCGTATCTGGTATTGGGGCGGCTGGATCTGACGGCCAATCACGTGGACGATGCGAGCAGAGATGTGGGAGAGGCTCTGAAACTCGACCCCAACAGCAGAACAGCACAGGAATTGAACCGGGAGATCGAGGTTAGGACCGGGAAAAAGCAGTAGCGATTGGAGCGAGCCATGCGTATGCAAGTGCGTGGATTCAAGTTCCGTAGAGTGCTTGGCCTGATAGCGACAGCCTGCTTGTTGGGGACTGCCGTTATTGCAGCGCGCGCTCAACAGCCTGTCGTCGAAAAGCTGATTCTGGACGATACCATTCAACCGGTAAGCGCCGGGATGCTGGATCGCGCGATTGCCCATGCCAACGGCAGCGGCGCAGCGGCCCTGTTGATCGAGATGAATACGCCGGGCGGGCTGGTGGACTCCATGCGCACGATGGCCGGGGCCATTCTAAGCTCGCGCGTGCCGGTGATTATCTACGTGGCTCCGGCGGGCGCCCGAGCCGGCTCTGCAGGCTTCTTTCTGCTTGAGGCCGCAGACATTGCCGCCATGGCGCCGGGGACCAATGCCGGCGCAGCGCATGTGGTCTTTGAAGGCGGAAAGCCGGATGAGACGCTGAGTCAGAAGGTGGAAAATGATGCCGAGGCTTTTCTGCGGTCGTATGTAGCGCGACGAAACCGCAACACCGATGCGGCCATTGCCGCGGTGGCGTCGTCGCACTCGTACACGGCGGAGGAGGCATTGAATCAGCACCTGATCGACGTGATCGCGCCGAGCGACGCAGAGTTGCTCAATTCGATTGACGGGCGACAGATCACGCGCATGGACGGCGCTAAGCAGACGCTGCACACGAAGAATGCGCGAATCGAAGTACGTGCAGCCAACCTTGCGCGAGAATTTGCTGGATTGGCTCGTGAACCCGAATATTGCGCTTCTGCTGCTGGTTGGCGGAGCTCTGCTGATCTATCTCGAATTCAATACGCCCGGGAACTATCGTTCCGGGCGCGCTGGGCACGTTGATGGTGCTGCTGGGGATATTTGCGCTCGACCTGCTGCCGATCCGGTTTACCGCAGTACTGCTGCTGATGGCGGCATTTGCGCTGATGCTGCTGGAAGCGAAGTTCGGCGGTCACGGCGTGCTTGCGGTGACCGGCATCGTCTGCCTGGCGTTTGGAACGCTGACGCTGGTTGCCGCGCCCATTCCCCGAGCTGCGCATTAATCCCTGGGTTGCGATCGGGGTGAGCCTGGGATTCGGAGGCATCACGGTCTTCCTGGTGAGACTGGCAATGCGAGCGCGACGACTGAAAGCGCGGCTGGGAGCCGACGCGCTGGTCGGCAGCGAAGCCTCGGCGATGGAAGCTCTGGCGCCCGAGGGGCACGTACTGGTGGAAGGCGAGATCTGGCGCGCGGTGGCCAGCGAGCCGGTTCCGGCGGGTGCGAAACTGCGCGTGGTGGGGCACGAGCAGTACCTGCTGCGTGTTGCCCCGGCTGAGTCAGCGGCGACGCCGCGCACCGCAGCATGAATCTACGCGGGAGTACAATCCGTGCTGAATGGGGGAAAGCACTATGCCCGATGTCTCGATTCCGGTTCTGATCGCCATTGCGATCGTTGCCCTGTATCTCATCAACTCCATCAAGATTCTGCGCGACTATGAGCGCGCCGTTATTTTTACCGCTGGGCCGCATCCGTGACGCCGCCGAAGGGCCCGGGAATCATCCTCGTTTTCCGGCCGATTCACCAGATGGTGCGCATCTCCCTGCGGCAGGAGGTGCTGGAAGTTCCGGCCGCAGGACGTGATTACGCGCGACAACGTGACGCTGAAGGTAAATGCAGTGGTTACGCTCTACGTCGTCGATCCAAACGCCGCGGCCATCAAAGTTGCCAACTACGTTTACCAGACTTCGCAGTTTGCGCAGACCACGCTGCGCTCGGTGCTGGGCGAGGTGGAACTCGACGAGTTGCTAAGCCATCGCGACAAGCTGAATCTGAAGATCCAGACCATCATCGACCAGCGGACAGAGCCGTTCGGCGTGAAGGTGATCTCGGTCGAAGTGAAGCAGGTGGATCTGCCGGAGCAGATGCTGCGAGCCATGGCCAAGCAGGCCGAGGCAGCGCGCGAAGCGCGTGCGAAGATAATTCATGCTGAGGGCGAGTTCAACGCTGCGCAGAAGCTCGTAGACGCGGCGGCGTTGCTGGCGACGCAGCCCATCACGCTGCAACTGCGTTATCTGCAGACGCTGACCGAAATTGGCGTGGAGAAGAATACGACGATCGTGTTCCCGCTGCCCGTTGAGCTGCTGTCGATGCTGAACAAGCTGACGCCGGCGTCAAGCCCTGCGCGCGAAGCCTGCAGAGTGATGCAGCTAGCTGAGTGAACGCGACCGGAAAGTCCTGATCAAGCAAAGGTCGTGGAATGATTCGAGACTTTAGCAAGGAAGAACTGGAAGCCGCCGAGACTGGACACGATACCGAACTCACGCTCGGTGGCGGCACGCTCCTCGTCCTCGCCGGCTCGGACTTCTTCGTGATGTGCGCCGTCTGCTTCGGTCTCGGGTATGTTGTGGGACATCGCAGTTCGTCGGCCCAGGATGCGGCGAACGGTGTTGTCGGCTGCAGACTTGACCACTCCGCGAGCGAAAACGCCGGTGGGATCATGGCTCGAAACCTGAGGCCGCTGGGCAGGCGCCGGCTCCAGCCGCGGCCCAGGCAGCGACCGCAGTGCTCCAGCGGATTCCGCGCGGAACCGAGCGCAGCCTGCATCGAGCAGTTGCTGCTGTTGCCGGCGAAGCCCAGACTCACTCGCAGCCACAGGTCAAGCCGGCGCTTGATTCCCCGGTTCGTCCAGCACTGGCCGGTCAAGCCGGCGGAGCGCAACCCGCTCCCGCGTTTCAGGTGCAGCCGGCGATGACGCAGGTCCAGGGCTGGATGGTGCAGATTGCCGCGGTATCGCATTCCGAAGACGCAGAGGTGCTTGTGAATGCGCTGCGCAAGCGCGGATATGCCGTTACGGCGCGTCGCGATGTAGGCGACAACCTCATCCACGTGCAGACCGGGCCATTCGCGAATCGCAACGATGCGAATGCGATGCGGCAGAAGCTGCTTAACGATGGCTACAACGCTATTGTGCAGTAAACCGAAACTTAATCCCGCATCCACTCCGGCAAGCCTGATGCGATCGCAGGCGCGCACCGCAGCCATAGATCTTCGCGCGTCTCATAGTCAGCGGGAAGGATGGGTGCGTGAAAGGTGACATGCGCCGTTCCAGGACGAATGCGCATGCTGCCCTTCGACATCATTGTCTCCGTGCCCCAGATCGAAACCGGAATGCATGGTGCACCGGTTTCCTTTGCCAAGTAGAACGGCCCTTTCTTGAATGGCAGCATGCGCCCATCTTTCGAACGCGTTCCTTCGACAAACGTAGTGATGTGCACGCCTTTTGCGAGCGCACGACGCGCAGCAGCGATGCTTTCCTGCGCGCTTTCCCTTCGGCCGTCGCGGTCGACGGGAATAAATTCGCCCTGCCTGAAATGCCCAGCCAAGCACTGGTATGTGCATCAGCGATCGTTTCAGGAACGCTGATGTTCGCCCGGGAATATTTGGAATGAGCGCAGGCGGATCCAGATTCGAAACGTGGTTCGCCATGAAGATGCACGCAGTATTCGCCGGAACCAAGTCGCGACCCGTCACCTCGACGCGGATGCGCGCAAGGAAGTATCCCGTCCGCACAATCATCTGGGTCACGTTGTAAAGCGGCAGCACGTTGCCGGTAATGATCGACCAGGGAATGAAAATGATCGCCGCAGGAATGCCGAGGATAATGAACGTGATGAATAAAAGCAGTGAGGAGATCATGACGGGCTTTCGATCAGTTCTGACGGGCTCTGAGCCGCGCAGGAAGTTTCTCATAGATGCCGTCGAAGCCGCCATTCGACAGGATGGCGACCACGTCACCCGGCTTGAGATTCGGCGCGAGGTTCTCGACGATTTCGGTCGCATCCGGGTGCAGTTCTGCCGGTGTTCCAGATGCGTTCAAGCGCAGTCGACGACATCTTCAGGGTGCAGCCGCTCCGTGTCGGGGATGCGCTGCTGCTGATAGACACCGGCGAGAATCACGCGATCGGCTATGCGCAGACTTTCAACGAGATCGTTTTCGAGCACCTTGCGCCGCAGCGTATTCGAGCGCGGCTCGAGTACGGCCCAGAGGCGCGAATCGGGATAAACGGAACGTAGTGCACGCAACGTCTCGCGGATGGCCGTGGGATGATGCGCGAAGTCGTCGATAATCGTGATGCCTCGAATCACATCCCGAACTTCAAGCCGGCGCTTGACGCTCTTAAAGCTGGCCAAGGCAGTGCGAATTGTCATCTCTGCTGATGCCCTGACCGGCTGCCAAGGCCGCAGCTGCCGTAGCGTTCAGCGCGTTGTGTTCGCCCGCAAGCTGCATGGCCAGATCCGACCAGAATTCGCCGTTATGCCAGACCTCCCATTGTGTCTTGCCATCGATGTGGCGCAGGTTGCGAATCTGCCAGTCGGATTCCAGCTTGAAGCCGTAGCGTTCCACGCGGCAAAAGGCTTTACTGATGCACTCGGTGACGTTTGTCGCTGCCGTCAAAGGCAACGAGCAGGCCGCGTCGCGGCACAAGGTTGACGAGCCGCTTGAATGCTATCTTCACCGCTTCGAGGTCCGCGTAGATGTCGGCGTGGTCAAACTCGACGTGCGTGAGGATCAGCGCGTCGGGAAAGTAGTGCAGGAACTTCGGTCCCTTGTCGAAGAAGGCCGTATCGTATTCGTCGCCTTCGATGATGAAGGTGCGCGTGGGGCGAAGCTGGAAGCTGGTGCCGAAATTCTCCGCGACGCCGCCGATGAGAAACGACGGCTCAAGCGCCGCGTCCTCGTGCGACGCAACCTGGTAAATCCACGACAGCATGCTGGTGGTCGTCGTCTTGCCATGCGTGCCGGCAACGACAAGAGACTCGCGGCCTTTCAGGAATTCCTCGCGGACGAGAGCGGCCATCGAAGTGAACGGCATGCGCTCGTCGAGCACGCGCTCCACTTCGGGATTGCCGCGCGAAAGTGCGTTGCCGATGACAACGAGGTCCGGGAGCAGGATCGAGGTTGGACTCCGGCGTAGGGCTCGAGAATCGGAATGCCGAGCGAGCTGGAGCAGGTCGCTCATCGGCGGATAGGCAGCTTTGTCGGAGCCGGTGATGCGATGGCCCTGCAACTGAAGCAGCCCGGCAAGCGATGCCATTGCCGTGCCGCAGATGCCGCTGAGGTGAATGTGCTTGCGCGAGGGAGTCATGATTTCACCGCCGGTTCAAGGAGATCGAGGCGAGTTTCTTCGCCGGCTGGCAGTTCCGCTTCGATGCCGAAGATCAGGGTGACATTCTGGCGCGAGACGTGGCCGCTGCGCAGGCCGAATGCGATCGGAATATCAAGGCCGTTGAAGTGCGGAGAGGATCGCGTCTTCGAGCAGATTCTCGGGGCGCGCCGGGTGAGTTGCAGTCGAGCATTTCGCCGAAAATGATCCCGCGCACGCCGTCGAGTTTGCCTGCCTGGCGCAACTGCCAGAGCATGCGATCGACCTGGTAGGGCTTGCACGCCGACATCCTCGATAAAGAGCAGCTTGTTCTCAGTCGCAGGTTCCCACGGGGTTCCGATCAACGAAACGAGAATGCTGAGGCATCCGCCGTAGAGTGTGCCGCGGGCCGTACCGGGCCGCAGCGTGCGCAGTCCTTCCGCGCTCCCGACGGAGTACGGACGGCCCGCGAGTGCCGACCGAAAGCTTTCGAGGTGCACGCCGTCTTCGAGATAAAAATCTGCAGCGACCATGGGGCCGTGAAATGCGGGCAGTCCGAGCTGATCAAGCAAGTGAAGCTGCAATCCCGTCATGTCGCTATAGGCGAAGAAGCGGTTTCGGATGTTGCCTGATGAGCGTCGAGATCAATCGCATCGAGCAGGTAATTCGATCCGTAGCCGCCGCGAACCGCTGCCACGATCTGCGTTTCAGGATCGGCGAAGGCGGCGTGAAGATCGGCCAGCCGCTGCTGAGGCGTGCCCGCGAAGAACAGCGGACCGCGTGTCTGCGTGTTCGCTCCGAGACGCGGCGAATATCCGAGTTGGCGAAGCCGTTCCATGCCCCGGTCGACCCGTTCGGGAATTGCGAAACGATGCGGGCGAGATGACGCTGACGCCTGCATCCGTTGCGATCGGGGTCGAGACATCAGTGGCTTTGATTGCGGCAGTCATCCGCACCACGCCTCACCGCGCGCAATCAAGGTTGCCGGTCCTGTGAGTTCCAGTTCGCTGCCATAGCCCCGCCATACTCACCGTCTGCGGGCCGCCGGGCGCTACGACGCGCAGGGGCGATGAGCATCCATGAAACGCAATGGCTGCGGTCGCAGATGCGGAGGTGCCGGTTCCCGAAGAAGTGGTTGGCCCAACTCCGCGCTCGAAGATGCGGATTTCGATCTCGCTCGGACTTGACGATGCCGACGAACTCGACGTTGGTCTGATGAGGAAAATCAGAGTGCGTGCAGATCTCGGCGCCAATAAACTGCCACGACTCGCCGGCGACTGAGAACTGCGCGTTGTCGACGATGATGACGAAGTGCGGATTGCCGGTAGAGACGGCGATGCCCTCGACGGAACGGCCGTCGGCCAGCGTCACCGTTTTGCGCGCAGCGCTGTGGGATTCCCATGCCGGTGGTGACTTCGACGGAGTAGCCGTCTCCGGGCATGAACGCCGTTGATGCGGCAGACGCGCAGGCCGGCGTCGGTCTCAATGCGTAGTTCATCACCCGCCTTTGCGCCGATCATGGCGCTCATCCATGCGGCGACGCAGCGGGTGCCGTTGCCGCTGATCTCCGCGATGGAGCCGTCCGCATTATGCAGGCGGATGCGGCCTGACTTGGAACCGGTCCAGGCAGAAGAACTCGATGCCGTCCGCACCCACGCCGGTATTGCGCGCGCAGAGGCGACGGGTCAGGTCTGCCCAGTCATGTCTGGCGGCTGCATCTTCGGTCACGATAAGAAAGTCATTGCCGCATGCATGGGCCTTTGGCAAAAGGAATCAATCTTCCTCCGGATCGCGGAAGTTGAGCAGTGTCGCCGATGGCGGGCTCAGAAAGGAGTCTGCCGCGCAGACGCTCATGCTGTCTTTTGGTTGCGGTGATCGTAAAGCTGACGCGTTGCAGGTCGCCGATCGCGTTGGTTGCAAAGTCGGCCAGGCGTTCACCGGCCTTATCCATGGCGTCGAGAATGGAGCGCAGCATTGCGGTCTGATCGGCGCCGCGCGCTTCGTAGACGAGCGAGTAGATCTTGATGCTGGCGCGGCGTTCGAGGAAGCCAACCAATTCGAGCGCGACGACGACGATGACTGTGGCGATGGCGGCCGCAGCGAGCAGACCCGGCTCCACAGGCCATGCCGATGGAGGCGACGACCCACACGCTGGCGGCGCTGGTGAGTCCGCTGATGCGGCTGCGGTTGTGGATGATCAATCCCGCGCCGAGAAAGCCGATGCCCTGAACGATGTTCGAGGCAACCTGGCCTTTATTCGGGCTGCCATCGCCGGCGAGCACTGCCGAGAGAAGCGTGAAGAACGCTGCGCCGAGGCAGATGAGCAGATTGGTGCGTACCCCGGCGGAACGGCGCTTGACTTCGCGCTCAAGACCGATCAGTGCGCCGAGCACCGATGCCGCGAGCAGGCGGCTGATGGCGCCGTTGACGATCACGACCTGTTGGAGCCAGCTGAAGTCGAAGGGCGCCGAAATGTTGGCCAGTGTCGTGCACATGGCTGTCACCTTGGCTGATGCTATCACTGGGCCGCCGTCCTAGAGAGGGCGGGGTATCGGAGACGTAAACCGTTGCCGGGCTGCTGGCCGGGAGCGCTGAAGCGCCGAATGGCGCTGAGTCCGGAAGGATGTGCTTTCACCGCATCGGCGATCTGGTCGCCATCGAAGGCAAGCACGATGGCAGCGTGCGCGGCTGGATGCAGCCAGCGCCTCCGAGATAGTATTCCCTGTCGCTCTCGTTGATGGTCTGCCGCAGCGGGATACCCGTGAACGCCACCAGGTTCGGATAGACCGACGTGTCCATCAGAACCTCGCCGCCGGGCCGCGTACTGCCAGCAGCGATGCGCAGAACCGGCGGTATCTCGATCTCGAACTGGCGTCGGGACTCGATATTCTTGGTACCTTCCACGTACGTGAACGGATGGTCGCGAAGCACTGCCCAGGCATTCACAAAATGATCGCGTAGAGGACCGCCCCGGCGAATGGCACAGATCTCTGGTTTGAATTCTCGTGCGATGGCAAGGGCGAATTGCGCTGCGAAAGCCAGGCCGAGCGCAAAGGCGGGCAGCATCTCCATGCCGTAGCGCGTGTTGTACCAGGAGTGCGGCCACCAGACGGGAAGGAAGATCGGCACGGAGCCGAACGCGATCGAATAGGCATAGAACGGAATTGGCAGCCACAGCAGCAGTGTCCACTGGAATGCGCGGCGTCGCAGTCGTAAGCCAGGCCCACGCAGTTCCGAGCAGCGCAATCCAGAGCAAGAGTGTTGCCCCAGGATTCGGGCACGGCAATCCATCTCTGCGCACTTGACGAAAAACAGCAGCGAGACCCACGGATTATGCCAGCCGGGATGCGGCGGACCTGATCCTGGCGTTGCGGTGCGCATTTCGATCGCAGCGGCGGAATACGGTCCACGCGCAAAGTCAAGCCAGTCGCCGAAGACAACGGCGTTGTAGGCAAACCAAACGAGAGGAGCGACGACGACGGCGGCGCTGGCGATCCAGAAGGTGCGAGAGCGCAGGGTGCTGATGCGAAGCTGGACGATACCGATCGATGTCCACGCCAGGAGCGCGAGAATCCAGCCATCGTAGCGGGTGAAGACAGCGGCGATGAGCACCATGGCGATGCAGTACCAACGACGTGCGGCACGCGGCGGATCGTTGTTGAGAGCGGTCGCGCCACTCGACCAGCCAGACCGCCAGCCAGATCATCTCGCAGAGAAACAGGGGCTCGGTCATCGCCGTCGTTTGCAGGTAAAGAAGGTTGGGATTGAGAGCGAAGAATCCAAGTGCCACGACCGCGGCGGAAGGCCGTAGCCAGTGCCGCGCCAGACGATAGATGCCTGCGCATCCGACGAACGTAGGACAGCGCCGACGGAATCAGTGCCGGCAATGCCGTTTGCCCACCAGGAGTAGACCGCAACAAAAGGAATCAGCAGCAAGTGCGGGAAGAGGAAGCCAGACCGAGCCCAGTTGCGACAGACCTGGACGATGCGAATCGATCACGCGGCGCGCGATGTGCAGATGCGCCACGGCGTCGCCATAATTCAGCATCGCGTCGTGGCGCCAGCTCCAGATCGCAGGCGCAGGACGATGCCGCAGCCGAAGATGCCGCCACCACCAGCCACTCATTGCGGCTGATGGGGCGGCGAATCGGCTGCTCAGTCAAGGTGCGTCAGCTCGCGGAACAGCTTGAAGCGGTGGTCGATCTCTTCGCGTGTGAGTCTGCTGCAGGCGCTCGGTGCCGAATCGCTCCACGACGAAGGATCCCATCACGCTGCCGTAGAACATGGCATACCGGAAGGACTTCGGCGTCAGTTCCTTCTGCGAGGCGAGATAGCCGAAGAAGCCGCCGGCGAAGCTGTCGCCCGCGCCAGTGGGGTCGATGACCTCTTCCAGCGGCAAAGCGGGAACATGGAACGCGCGACGGGCGACGCGCTCGGATCCATCGGGCTTCTCCGGGGCGAAGAATGCAGTCGCGCCGTACTCGCCATGTTTGACGACGAGGATCTTCGGGCCCATCTCGAAGATCTTTGCCGGCGGCGAGGGCGATGCTGCGGCTGCCGGTCAGCATGCGCGTCTCGGTGTCGTTGATCAGCAGGACGTCGAGCCCCTTCAAAACTTCGAGGAGCGCGGGCTTGTGATCCTTGATCCAGTAGTTCATGGTGTCGCCGCCAACAAGCTTTGCATTGGGCATCGCTTCGCGCACGCGGCGCTGCAAGAATCGGATCGATGTTGGCCAGGAATAGGAATTGCGAATCGTGATAGGCGTCGGGTATCGTCGGCTCGAAGCCTGCGAAGACATTCAGTTCCGTGTTGAGCGTCTTGGCTTCGTTCAGATTGTCGAGGTACGAGCCCTGCCAGAAGAAGCTCTTGCCCGGCGCGTGTTGAATGCCGGTCGTATCGATCTTGTGCGCATCGAAGACAGCCTGCTCGGCGTGCGCCAAAGTCTTCGCCGACGACCGCAATTACGCGAACGTCCGTGAAAAAGCTCGCTGAAAGCGAAAAATAAGTTGCCGCGCCGGCGAGACAGCGTTCTCTGCGTCCGGCGGGAGTCTCGACAGTGTCAAACGCGACGCTGCCTACAACAGTAATTGCCATGCATTGTCCTCTTCTAGTTTCGTTTTATTGGTTGAGCCTGTTGGCGTTACCAGCCGAGATACTTGCCGTAGAGCAGTTTCAGTCGTTCCTTTGCCGCCTGCTGGAATCGCGTCTGGCTGCGTGAGTACGGCAAACTTTGCCGCTGACGCACACGCGCAGGTACGGTCTGCGGGCATCGAGGCTACGGCGGCCTTTACAACTTTGCAGGCGTTTTCGGCATTCTGGTGAAGCACAGCGACGATTTCTTCGATGGTGACGGCGTCATGGCCTTCGCGCCAGGCGTCGTAATCGGTGACCATGGCGACTGTGGCGTAGCAGATCTCCGCTTCGCGCGCGAGCTTGGCTTCCTGCAGGTTGGTCATGCCGATGACGTCGGCGCCCCAACTGCGGTAGAGATTCGATTCAGCCTTGGTCGAGAACTGTGGCCCCTCCATGCAGACATAGGTGCCACCGAGTTTGCCAATCACGCCGACGCTCTTGCAGCCCTGGGCCGCGGCGTTGGCGACCGTGGAGCAGACCGGATCGCCGAATGCGACGTGGCCGACAATGCCATCACCGAAGAACGTTGAGATGCGATGGAAGGTGCGATCGATGAACTGGTTGGGAATAACGAAATCGGTGGGTTTGTGCTCTTCTTTGAGCGAACCGACAGCGGAGACGGAGAGAATACGTTCCACGCCGAGCTTCTTGAATGCGTAAATGTTCGCGCGGAAGTTCAGCTCGGAGGGAAGAATGCGGTGGCCGCGGCCGTGGCGCGCGAGGAAGGCCACCTTGCGGCCTTCCAGTTCTCCCAGAACGAAGGGATCGGAAGGATCACCGAACGGAGTTTCTACGCGCTCTTCGTGGACGCTGGTGAAGCCGGGCATGGAGTAAAGCCCGCTGCCGCCGATAATGCCGATCTCTGCCTGGGGCAATGTCGCTCCGATCAACAGGCCTTCTGTCGACGGCCTATCCGATTGATTCAACAAACATCTCAGTATAAAGGGCGGAGGGGCAGGGATTAGGGACCAAGCGACTGAGGGGCCAAGGATCAGAGGACCGAGCGCAGAGCTATGCGGTTGCTGCTTCGCTTGCAATCCGGCAAAATTGCTCATCGGGCGAGGTTCGCACTGCCCAGCCGGCGATCAGCAGGCTCGGTGACGAGGTTGGTTGTGCATTCCCAAGTTCGCCGAGCGTGGTGCGCTGGACCTGCTGGCCGGGCTGTGCGGCATGGGAGATGATCGCGCAGGGGAAGTCCCCCGGAAGGCCTTCCTGCAACCACTCGAGCGCAAGCAGGCTCAAGTCGCGGCCGGGCATATACACGACGCGGGTCGCGTTCTCCCGTTCCGGGATCGATACATGATCATGCGACTCTGCGTGGTGGCCGGTGGAGAAGATCACATTCGAGGCGGCGTCGCGGTCGGTGAGTGAGCAGGGAATTGCAGCGGCGGCTGCGAACGCGGCCGTGATCCCGGGGACAATCTCGAACGCAACGCCGGCTTCAGTCAGCGCTGCCATCTCCTCGGCCGCACGGCCAAAGATAAGTGGATCCCCGCTCTTAAGCCGGACAACGATCCGATGATCGCGGGCGTAGCTTATCATCAGGTTTTGAATCTCTTCCTGCGTGATTCGTTTGATCCCACACCGTTTTCCAACGTTGACGATCTCCGCGTCCTGGTTTGCGAGCCCCACGATCGACTGTGGAACAAGATCGTCATGCAGGATCACGTCGGCAGACTGGACGAGACGCAAAGCCCTTACAGTCAGCAGATCGGGGTTACCGGGCCCCGCGCCGACCAGAAACACCGTGCCGGTATCGCCATCGTGACGGTCGCCCTCCGTTGTTTCGTGCACGGGCAAAGGGCTTGCGTTCGAATTCAGAAACCGCCGTCTTGCGAGCCGATGAAGCAGGGCTTTTCGCTCTTCGCCGGGTGGATGTGCAGCCAGAATCTCGCGGCGCAGCCCCCCTATCTCTTTCAGCCACGGGCCAAGGTCTTCCGGTAATTGCTCGTCGATCTCCCGGCGAAGTTGCTGGGCAACGGCCGGGCTCTCACCCGCCGTGGAGATCGCGACCTGCAAATCGCCACGCCTTACTACTGATCCAAAGTAGAAGTCGCAGTGCGGTGGGTCGTCGACGCTATTGACAAGGATTCTGCGGTGGACCGATTCGCGATAAATGAGTTCATTCACATGGGGGTCGTCGGTTGCGGCGATGACCAGAAAGTTGCCATCTAGATCCGCTGGCTCGAATGCACGTTTGACCCAATCAATACGGCTTACTTCTGCAAGCCGGCGAATCTCCGGCCTCGCCTCAGGCGCGACCACGCGCACACGCAAGCCGGTCGTCAGCAGCGTGTTGAGCTTTTCAAGCGCAACGTTACCCGCACCTACCAGCAGCCCGGGCCGGCCATCGAGTTTCAGAAAGATTGGCAGCAAGCTCATCCGGGACCTCAGTCTGCGACCGCGTGCGGTACGCGGCCAGTCGGCAGATCGCGCTCGACCGGCTGAAGAACTTCTCCGGCCAGGTACGCGCGCAGTTCGTTGTTGGAGTGACGGGCGAACCAGACGCGAAGGTTCTCGTCCAATTCGCGCGTGGCCATGTATTTGCGCAAAAGCCGGGCAATCGCTTCCGGAACAAGAGTCGCGGGTGCACGATAGCCGACTGGCCGCGCAATTCCCGCGTGTTGGCCAACCGATCCGCCGAGGCAGAAGTAGTACGCATCCTCCAGCTTGCCTTCATGCTTGATCTTCTTGCCCTCAATCCCAATATCGGCGATCCAGTGTTGGCCACATCCATTGGGGCATCCGGTCACGTGCAAACGAAGTTGCTGGTCAAACTGCGGTACGCGCTCTTCGAGTTCATCGACCAGCCAGCGGGTGAAGCCCTTGGTCTCAGTGATGGCGAGCTTGCAGAATTCCGTGCCGGTGCAGGCGACGGCGCCGCGCCAGAACGGAGAGCCCTCGACGTGGAGGCCGATGGCGCCGAGTTCCCGAACAAGTTCATGGGCGTTCGCATTCGGGACATCGATGAAGATAAGGTTCTGCGAGACGGTTGCGCGCAGAGCGCCGCTGCCGTACTTGTCGGCGAGGTCGGCTGCAGCCTCCAATTGCTCTCCCGTCAGGCGGCCGCGCAGCACAGAGGCACCTACGTAGCTAAGCCCAGGCTGGCTCTGGCGATGAATGCCGACGTGATCGCGCAGGGTTTCGTCGGGAACGACTTCGGGAACGCCGGGGAGCAACCTGAAATCGAGGCGCGACTGAAGTTCGTCGAGGAAGCTTTGCGGCGTCCATCCTTCTTTCATGAACAGATACTTGAGACGGGCTCGGTCGCGGCTTTCGCGCAGCACTTGCTGGTCGCGGAATATCTCAGTAATCGCCCTCACCACCGCGACAGTCTGATCCGGAAGGATGAATGCATCGAGGCGAACGGCAAGGTGCGGTTCGTTGGAAAGTCCGCCGCCAACGCGCACTGAGAAGCCAACCTGCCCGTTGTATTCCGCCCCCGTGAGCGCAATGTCATTGATCTCGGGATAATTGCACCAGGTACGGCAGCCGCTCACTGAAATTTTGAACTTGCGGGGAAGGTTGTAGAACTCGGTATTTGCCGTCAGCAGGTGCGCGATTTCGAGCGCGATGGGCGAAGCATCGAAGATCTCGTCGTGCGCCACTCCGGCCAGCGGGCACCCGGTGACGTTGCGGACCACGTCGCCGCAGGCGCCCTTGGGAGACAGGCCAATGGCGTTGAGTGCATCGACAACCTCGGGCAGTGATTCAATCGTCAACCAATGCAGCTGGATGTTCTGGCGCACGGTGATGTCGGCAAGGTTGCGCGCATACTTCCGGGTCAGGCTGCCGATTGTCCGAAGCTGGTGCGATGAAACGATGCCGTTGGGGATGCCTATGCGCATCATGAAGTAGTCAGACGCCAGGCCCTCGCCGCCCTTGCCCCCTGTGGCACCAACGCCGTCGCCCTGGGTGTAGATGCCCCACCATTTGAAATACAGGCTGGCCCACTCGGGAATCACGCTCGAGCGGCCCTCGCGCGCAAATGCACGCACTTCGTCAAATGCTTCCCAGGGATTCTTTGCGAGCTTGAGTCGTTCAGTGCGCTGCGCCTTGGTCTCTTTGGGTTGTGCTGCTTCAGTCATAGAACCTCTTCAGGGGAATTCCGTCGCCAGAAACAGAAAACCCGCGGCAGCTATCAGCTGTATCGCGGGCTTACAGGAACCTTGAGATTACAAATGGACTTGAATCGAGCCGAAGGTCACCTGTGCGCGCGAGGCGGCATGCAGTGACGACAACAGGTCCGAACATCCATGCTTCGATCTTCGCAGGATGCGCGCAAAAATGCAAATTCTCCAGCGCCGGCGACGTCAGGGCAACCGCTTTGCAGGCGGGATCTCTCAGGATCTTTGCCGCCTAATCCCGTTTCGATTGAGACTGGTGCGCTGCAATCGACGCCAATGCGCCGGCAGCCGGGATTCCTCCATCTCGTCCCCTTCTTCGGGTTACAGGCGACATTGCTGCGCGAGCTTCGCATCTAATCCCTGTAGTATGACCCGCATGGCAAGATCTGGCCGGGGAGAGTGCCAAAATGAGAATCGGGCAGGTTGCGCCTTTATACGAAAGTGTGCCCCCCAGGCTCTACGGCGGGACCGAGCGAGTGGTTTCGTACATAACTGAGGAACTCGTAAAACTCGGACATGAAGTGACCCTATACGCCAGCGGAGACTCCTGCACGACGGCGCGGCTGCGTTCTGTTTGTGAACGGGCGCTGCGCCTGGAGGGCGGCAAGCTGCTCTCCCCACTTGCTCATCACCTGAACCTGATCGAGACCGTTGCGCAAGAGGCGGATGAATTCGACGTCGTCCATTTTCATCTCGATTACCTTCCGTTCTCCCAGATCCGGCGGCTGGAGATTCCCGCGGTGACCACCCTCCATGGCCGTCTTGATATCCCCGATCTCTATCCCTTATTCCGTGAATTCAGCGACATGCGTCTGATTTCCATATCAGATGCGCAGCGTGCTCCGATGCCGTGGGCGGGCTGGCTCGCCACGGTGCATCACGGCATACCCGCAGATCTACATCAGCCGAGCTTCCAGCCAGGAGAATACCTGGCATTCCTGGGCCGGATCTCACCCGAGAAACGGGTTGACCGGGCCATCGAGATTGCACGAATGGCTGGGTTGCCGCTCCGGGTCGCTGCGAAGATTGATGAGGTAGATCGCAACTACTTCGAATCGGAAATCAGCGATCTCCTGGCGAATTCCGATGTGGAGTTCGTTGGTGAGATCGCCGAGAAAGAAAAAACCGAGTTCCTCGGCAATGCGTCCGCGTTGCTGTTTCCCATCGACTGGCCCGAGCCTTTCGGCCTTGTGCTAATCGAATCTATGGCCTGCGGCACGCCGGTCATCGCTTTTCGAGGCGGGTCGGTGGCTGAAATTGTTGATGATGGTGTGACCGGTTTCGTCGTCGAGAGCGTCGAAGAAGCTGTGGAGGCGTTGCAACGGATCCCGTCTCTCGACCGTCGGGCATGCCATCAGCGATTCCTCGAACGTTTCACCTCGCGACGCATGTGCCAGGAGTATCTCGCGGCTTACGAACGAGAGATCGGCGAAAAGAAGCGCGCTATCCAAGGCAAAAGCGGTCTCACGCTCACTCTTTGATCCAGGAGATGTCTATCGATGGTTCCATCAGTTCAGCGGGAACAGAATCGCGATGTCATTGAAGTTGGCCACCAGTTCTATATTCGTGCTTCGTCGGCTCTTGCCGATGATCGCACGAGGGTTCTGCTGAATGGAGATACGTTTGCGGTTTTTGATCGCAGCGGAGACATTCAGCCTGTCGGCTTCGGTCAGCAGGGAATCTTCCACAATGAAACGCGTCATCTTTCGCGCCTGGAGCTGCTTTTCTGCGGGGTTCGCCCGCTCTTGCTGAGTTCCACGATCCGCGAAGATAACGTTCTTTTTGGTGTCGATCTCACCAACCCGGACCTGGACCTCGAGTCGGGACACATGTTGCCACGCGGCACGGTTCACATCTACCGAACCAAGTTCCTCACCGAAACGGTCTGCTATGACCAGATCACACTGAACAATTACGGTGATTCGCCAATCGACGTCGAGGTTTCCTTTGAGTTCGACGCAGACTTTGCCGACATATTCGAGGTGCGCGGCGAGAAACGCCCGCGCCGTGGTCAGAAGCTTCCGGAGGAGATCGGCGGCGCCTCGGTGACACTCGCTTATGAGGGCCTTGATGGCGTGCGCCGCACTACATGTGTGGAGTGCTCACTCCCGTTATGCGAACCGCAAAACGGGGGAATCTTGATCCCGCTGCACATCGATGCGCATGGTGAAACCAGCTTCACGGTCAATGTCGTATGTTCTGGCGCCGGCGATGGCGCGGTCAGAATGAACAGCTTTGGCGAAGCGCTGCAGGGGATGAATCATCTGCGCAGCACTGGCCCCCTGGCAGAAGTGGACATTCACACTTCCAATGAGCAGTTCAACAGCTGGATTCGCCGCTCCCAGGCCGATCTGGCCATGATGGTCACCCAGACTCCTCATGGGTTCTACCCCTACGCAGGGGTACCGTGGTTCAGTACCGTGTTTGGCCGCGACGGGCTTATTACCGCCCTTGAATTGCTATGGCTCGTTCCCTCGGTGGCAAAAGGCGTTCTGTCGTTTCTGGCGGCCACGCAAGCCACAAGCCACGACGCAGCGCGAGATGCAGATCCCGGGAAGATTCTGCATGAGATGCGCAAAGGCGAAATGGCCAGCCTGGGTGAGGTCCCCTTTGGTCGCTATTACGGGACCGTCGATGGAACTCCGTTGTTCGTCCTGCTGGCTGCGGCCTACTACGAAAGGACCGCGGACGCCGAGTTTCTACGCGAAATCTGGCCAAATATTCTTGCTGCTCTTGAATGGATCGATGTCTACGGTGATCAGGATCGGGACGGTTTCGTAGAGTACGCGCGCCAGACCGATCATGGACTCGTACAACAGGGTTGGAAAGACTCAGGCGATTCCGTCTTCTACAGTGATGGTCGGCTCGCTCAGGGGCCCATTGCCCTTTGCGAGGTGCAAGCCTATGTGTATGCGGCGAAGAACGGCATCGCGAACGTGGCCGCTGATCTCGGCGATCGCGAACTCGCGGATCGGCTTCGCGCCCAGGCCGTCAAGCTCCGATCGGATTTCCAATCCATGTTCTGGTCAGACGAGCTGGGCATGTTTGCGATGGCTCTCGATGGCGAAAAGAAGCAATGTCGTGTGCGCAGCTCCAATGCCGGACAGTGTCTTTTTTCCGGAATTGCGACTGAGGATCAATACCATTCCACGGTCGAGGCGCTTCTTTCTCCCGCATTCTTCTCCGGGTGGGGAGTTCGAACCATCGTTACCGGCGAGCGTCGATACAACCCGATGTCTTACCACAATGGTTCGCTTTGGCCTCATGACAATGCACTGATCGCGCTCGGCGCGCTGCGCAAAGCCGACAAGAACCTCGCTCTGCGAATCACATCCGGACTGCTGGATATGTCGTCCGAGGTTATGTTTCATCGACTACCGGAGCTGATTTGCGGATTCGGGCGCCGGCCCGGCAAAGGTCCGACCCTCTACCCGGTTGCCTGCTCTCCGCAGGCATGGGCAGCTGGTTCCGTCTTCATGTTGCTGCAAGCCTGCCTGGGGCTGGAGATTCGTGCCGGCGAGTCCCGAGTCTACCTGCATTACTCTTCGCTACCTGAAAAGTTGCAGCATGTTCGTATCCGAAACTTGAAAGTCGGTAGTGGGAACGTCGATATCTCCTGTGAGCGATACGCCGAGACCGTGAGCGTCAACATTCTGCGCCGCAGCGGGAACGTCGAGATTGTGGCGATGCGGTAACCAAAGCGGTGAAGGCGCAGGCGGACAGACCTGCGCCCTAGTCGTTGGTATGCGAATCAGGGCTTTTGAGCCGCTGCTGCTTTCACCAGCATCTCGACCGGCTTCACGATCATGTCGCGTAACACGGCCTGCGGTTTTTCTGCAGAAGTCAGCGTGTGCGTATCGCTCTCCGTTGCCGCTGGATCTGGTGCGTGGTGATTTTGGAGATCATCAAGAGCCCGCAGTCCGATAGTGGAGACTTGTGCCAGCGTCTGCGACACCGGAACAAGCTCGGTTGTAATGTCGGAGGGTTGCAGCGTGGGCTGAAGCTTTGCATCGTTGTCGCGCCACAGCGTGAGCCGGTTCTTTGCTTGCTGCCATTGCTCGGGCGATGCACTACCGGCGACGATCTCTGCTACAAGCTGATTGAACTTCCGGGCCGTATCGCTTTCCGGCGGAACTGCGTCGACCAGGTGGTTTAGCGGCGAGTGCCAGTCATATTGCTTCAGCTCTTCCCGCTGATAGCCGACCGGAGGCTGAACAACCGAAGCCAGGACGGCAAGATACTTCGGATCGGCGTTGCCGCTCATTCGCTGCAGCATGAGCTGGGTGAACGACTGGTGCGTCAGGCCGTAGAACTCGAGCTTGTCCGATACAACCGCCATCCGCGCGTACATGGAGTTCACGTCGCGCACGTCCTGCGCTGACCATAGCCGCTCGGCGATCGCAGCGGTTCGGGGCCAGATGCGGCTATCGATGATTTCAGGGGTCGTGAACTCGCTCCACATGGTGGCTTCGCCGCCCAGGACGAGTTTCTGTTGCTCGGGCGTGAGGTTCGCGCCTTCGCCGCCGACCGGATCCACAAGATAGTGCTCTGCTGCCGACTGGTTCAAATCAATGTAATAGCCGTTCGACAAAAGCGCCCGATTGCCCTGGCGCGCCGCCGCCGCAAGGCCCGTTGGGCCGCGCCATGACTGGATTACCACATCCTTTGGCGTATCAGGCTGCAACACCTCATCCCATCCCACCGTGATCTTGTGATGCGCCGTGACTAGTTTTTGCACGCGCGCGGTAAAGTACGACTGCAGGGCCGCATTATCTTTCATGTGATGAGCACGCATGAACTCCTGGATACGTGGGTTGGCATCCCACTCTTTGCCGTCGCACTCATCGCCTCCCACGTGGAAGTACGCATCAGGGAAGATGGTGGTCATCTCGCCGATGAAACGGTCGATGAATTCAAAGGTCGATTCCCGAGTCGGATCCATTGCAGGATCAAAGACGCCCCACTTGGTTTCGATCTGATAAGGACCCTTTCCACTGGCCAGGTTCGGATAACCCGCAAACCACGCAGTGGTGTGGCACGGCATGTCGAACTCGGGCACTACGCGGATTCCTCGATCGCGGGCATACTCAACAATCTCGCGCATCTGTGCCTGCGTGTAGAAGAGCCCGTTCGAACCCTTACCGGTCAGCAGGGGATCGATTTTGCTTTCGGCACGAAAGCCCTGATCCTCAGACAGGTGCCAGTGAAAGACATCCATCTTCACGGCTTCCATGCCATCGAGATTGCGCTTGATCACGTCCAGCGGTTGGAAATGACGGCCCGCATCGATCATCAGTCCGCGCCAGGAAAAGCGGGGTTCGTCGTCGATGACGACTGCGGGAGCGCTGAAGCCCTCGGGTGTGATCGTCACTAGTTGGAGAAACGTCTGCAGGCCGTGCATTGCGCCCAGCGGATTGGGCGCGGTGATGACCGCGTGAGTCGGACTGATTTCGAGATGGTATGACTCGTTTTCGCCGACTTGCTGGACCTGATCGCTCGGGCCGGCAGTTTTTATCACCAGCGTAGGCTGGCTGCTTGTGACGTCATCGTGATAGGGAATTCCGGTCTCGCGCGAAAGTGTATTGATGAAACGCGTGCGCGCTGAGTCGAGGCGCGCTTCCTTGTAGCCATCAAGCCCAACGGTGAAGGCGCCGTCGATCCTGAGGCGCCCTTCCCCTGGCGTCACGTGCAAGGGCATGGGCATCAGGGAAAGCGAACTGGTCGATTCCCCCCTAAGGAAAGGAAGATTCAGCAGAACAAAACTTGATATCCAAATAGAAAGAGCCAGACGTTTACGGATCAGATCATTCACAGTTTCACCCCGTTCAAGATGCAGAAGCCTTGGAGCGACAGTTCCCGCTATTCAAGTTCATCAGAATGAGCGTTTCAATGCCGATTGATCATTATAAGACGCGGTTGTGACCCTAAACAGCGGAAACAAAGAGAGTTTGTGAGATGTGTTTTCGCTCACCGATGTCGAGGTTAGCCAATGTGTTCGGGAGTCACTCTTCTCTGCAAATAGTCTTTATTTTCATTTGTTTGACTCATTCAGGTGCAGAATTACCGCACAGTCGACTCATCGAGGCATTCATAGACCATCAATGATCGTTATAAATTGATTCAGTCAATGAGATGGAAGAAAGGCCTTGATTTATCGTGAAATTGACAAAAAAGTCTGGAAAGTTGGTGCTCGCTTCGCCCTAAGCGTGTAGAATCGTTCGCGTCATGCCAGACACATTGAACGGGCGCTGTGAGCAAATCATCAAATTTCTGTTGCGGGTGGGCACCGCGAGTATTGAAGAGATTCTTGCCGTTGCAGGTTCCTCGGCTCCCAGTATCCGGCGCGATCTGGCCCGGCTCGAAAATCGCGGACTGATTCGCCGAACCCACGGCGGCGCCACACTCTGGTTGAGCCACTTCTCTACGAGCCTTTCCGCTACGACAGTTCGTTTCTTGCGCGCGAACAGAGATTCTGCGGTGGAGAAGCGCCGCATTGGACTGGCGGCCGCCGAACTGGTTCAGCCGAACGAGACGATCGGACTCTCCGCGGGAACGACAACGACCACGCATGTCGGTCGCGCGTCTTCGTCATCGCGAGAAGATCCAGGTCATCACAAACGCGATCAACATTGGCATGGAACTCTGCAATCAGCCCGGTGTTCGCACCTATCTGACCGGCGGCGTCATTCCCTGGGCATGGTCTTTTTCGCTCACCGGCAACGCGGCTCTCGAGTTTCTCGACGATGTCTACATGGACAGAGTCTTTCTGAGCGTCACCGGACTGGACGCCGAGCGCGGCGCCACCACGCTGGAGAAGCCGACGAGGCGCCTGTCTATCGCAAGATGCTCAAGCAATCGAAGCAGGTCATCGTTGTTACGGACGCGAGCAAACTCGGCAATGTGAGCCCGGCTTTCATCTGTCCAGCGAGCGAAATCCACACCATCATTACGAATATCGGAGCGTCTGCCGAGATTCTGGCTCCGTTCGAGCGTCAGGGGATCCGCGTTATCCGAGCGTGATGCGGCCCATCCCCAAGATATTGCGCCAATCATTGACTGATCAAATCACGACGAATCCTCGTAGATTTGCGATTTTGGGCTCGACCCTTCGCGTTCCGATGCGGCACAACAACAGACGGTTTTTCTCGTAAGCTGCTTACTGTTAAGCAGTTATAATCATGTGTTTGTTTATTGCCTTCGTCCTGACACGCACCTAACCGTCATTGTGCTATCTATCGTTCCTTTCGATCAAAAGTCAATGAGAAAATCGATTAATCCGCCAATTGCTAAATCGATTTGATTGTTTTTGGCGTATTCGATCATTTTGTTGTTGAAATTGGACTCGCAAAGCAGTCGTATCGTTCTCCGCAACGAGTAAAGTGCGTTCGTCCGCCGATTGTCGAAAGACAGACGCGCAGTCTCGGTAACGGCGCAAGCGAGACGGTGAATCCTCAAGTTCGGATCGCCGGTCCGTTCTGCAGCACCTTGGGAGGCGTAGTGCATTCACAGAAAAGCCCATCAATAAGCCAGGCTTCTGAGCCTTTCGCGAGCGTGTCTCCGTTGCTGGCGTCGGCGAATGTTCTGGAAGCCGGTCTTTTTCAGGGAATCCCAGGGCGAATTCGTTCAGGAGCAGTTCGTTGAATGCTCTTGAACTCACCCGTCGATACGCGCCTGCGTATCGACACCACGAGATCTCAAAGGAAAGGTGTGATGGCAATGATTGACCTGAATCGGGTTCTCAATCAAAGTCTTTCATTGGTGCGTTCCAACCGTTGGCCCTGGACGCTCCATTAGTCGGCGGGGGCCTGAATCTGCGGCGAGCTCTTCTCGGGCTCTTGCGTCTTGCTCTCTTGGTCTGCCCGCTGATTACGAGGGCGCAGGAACTTTCGGCAACCCTGAGCGGTGTGGTGACGGACAGTACCGGCGCAGTGATTCCCAAAGCGACCGTCTCCATCACGCAAACCAGCTACTAATGCTGTCCGGACCGTGCAGTCGGATGAGTCCGGCAACTATGTCTTCTCCAACGTGCCCGCCGGAACCTACACGCTGAGCGTCTCGTTCGCCGGCTTCACCTCTTTCATAGCCAAGGACGTGATTCTCAAGGTCGGTGAAGCGCGCGGCCTCAACGTCCAGCTCAAGGCCGGCGCAGCCACCACCACGGTCACGGTCGAAGCAACCGCCGTCACCGTAGACACGGAATCCGCGGCCGAGGCCGGCAACCTCAGCAGCGCAACAGATTGAGGGGCTTGAACTCGCGGGCCGCAACTTCCAGCAGCTCGTCACCCTCCAGCCCGGCGTCGTCAGCCAGATGGGCGACGAAACCAGCGCCGGCAACACCGCGATGTCCGTCAACGGCGCTCGCACCACCGCCAACAACTGGACCATCGACGGCGCCGACATCAACGACTCCGGTTCCAACGGCACCGTCATCAACGCACCCAACGTCGACGCCATCCAGGAGTTCACCCTGCAGCGCGGCAACTACGACGCCGGCTATGGACGTTCCGGCGGCGGCCAGGTTCTGGTAGCCACCAAATCCGGTACCAGCTCGTTCCATGGCGATGCCTACGAGTTTGTGCGCAACACCGTCTTCGACTCCAACGAGTGGTTCAACAAGCGCACGCAGGCGGAAAACGACGAGCCCAACAAGAACCCCATCAATCACCACAACGTCTATGGCTTTACCATCGGTGGACCGGTCTTCATTCCCAAGGGCTTACAACACCGATAAGAAAAAGACCTTCTTCTTCTAGTCAGAAGAATGGCGCAAGCTCTCGACTCCCGGCGGCGACTCCATGCCGGCCGCATCCCAGGCGGAGTTGAGCGGCATTGTTGCTGGCGAATTCACCAACGCACCTGCGGGCTGCGCAACCTACGACTCGACTACGAACACGACCCAGATTTCGCCCAGCTGCTACAGCGCGAACTCGCAGGTCTACCTGACCAACGTCTTCGACAAGTATCCAGCGAACAACGCCAACGGAAATTACACCTTCTCCGACTCGACGCAGAACAACTTCCGCGATGATATTGTTCGTGTCGATCACTATTTCAACGACAAGGTCCACTTCTACGCGCGCTACATGAACGACGACATGCCCGTCGATAACCCCGAGGGCCTCTGGGCCGGCTCCAACTATCCCGGCCTCGTCAATACCCTCGTCGAACTCGCCCGGCAAGAACGTCGTCGGCAACCTGACCTAGACCATCAATCCGAACGTCGTCAACGAATTCGAGTTTGTCTGGTCGCAGGGCGACTTACTTACTCGTCGATCAACAGCGGCCAGTTCGCCACTTCGTCCGCGATCAACAGCGCGCTGACCAATCAGTGGTCGCCTGATCCCTACGGCAAGGTGCCCGCGGTTTCCATCATTGGTGTCACGGGCTTCAACGCCGGCTCGGCTCCGTGGAAGGAGCGCAACCTCGACCGCACGTACTTCGACAACCTCGCCTTCAACTTCGGCAAGCACACGCTCCGCATCGGCTTCGAGATCCAGCAGATGATCAAGACCGAAAACGCGGTCAACGGCGAGCCCAGCTTCAGCTTCAACTCCTGGGGTGACTTCCTGCTGGGCAACGCAGCATCCTTTACGCAGACCCTGCCGGACATCATTCCCGACCTGCACTTCGTCAACATCGAGGCCTACGTCCAGGACGACTGGAAGGTCACGAAACGTCTCACGCTCAACCTCGGCGTGCGCTGGAGCCGTCTGCCCTCTGTCACAGACGTGCGCAACACGCTGTCCAACTTCGACCCGAATTTCTTCAGCTCGCAGCTGGCGCCGCAGATTTGCGAATCCCGCGACGTCTCGGTAATTTCGTCGCCGGACAGTACATCAACGGCTGGCAGCTCCTTCCCTCCACCTACACCAACGGCATGATCTTCCCCAAGGGAGCAGAGTGCGCCGCGGCTCAGGCCATCGCGCCGTTGTCGTCGTGCTCGCCGTTTGGCGCGTACGTCAACCCCAACTACAATGCCAATTTCGGCCCCCGCATCGGCTTTGCCTACGACGTCTTCGGCACCGGCAAGACAGTTGCTTCGCGGCGGCTTCGGCATCTTCTATGACCGCCTGCTCGATGGCATCTGGGAGCAGAACGCCTTTGGCAATCCGCCGTTCGCGCAGCGGGTCACGATCGTCAACGCTCCCTTTGACAACATCACGAGCGGCTCGACCTCGGTTCCGCTGGGCCCCAACGGCCTCACGGCAACCGGCAACCCGACCTTCAAGGTTCCCAACTACGCCAACTACAACCTGAGCATCCAGCATCAGCTCCTGCCCAGCACCGGTTCTGGAAGTGGCTTATGTTGGAAATGAGGCGCGTCACCTTCTCGGTGAGTACGACGAGAACCAGCCCACAGTTGGCGCACGTCTCGCGGCTCCCACGCGAATCTCGCCCAACACCAGCGTCAACTACATCCGTCCGTTCGCGGGCTACGCCGGTATCACTTCCCGCGCCCCGTTCTTCTCAAACAACTACAACTCGCTGCAGGTCAGCCTCAACCACCACTCTCACGGTCTGCAGGTGGGCCTGGCTTACACCTACTCCAAGGACCTGACCACCAACTCTTCGGACCGCAGCAACATGGCGACGGACAGCTATGACTTCTCGCTCGACTACGGTCTGTCCTCCTACAACCAGCCGCAGACCTTCACGGCCAACTACGTCTATGACCTTCCGTTCTTCAAGGGCCAGCACGGCTTTGAGGGCAAGGCTCCTCGGCGGTTGGCAGGTCTCCGGCATCACGTCGTTCCTCTCCGGCCAGTCGTTCTCGCTCGCGCAGCCGCACGACCCCTGGGATCCGAACGGCCTGAACGTAGGCCTTGGCATCAGTTCGCCGCGTCCGGATCAGATCGCTGCGGTGCAGAAGACCAAGACCGTCGGCGCATGGTTCTCCCAGTCCTCGTTTGCGCCCGGCCCTCAACCACTTCGGCAGCGAAAGCAATGGCAGCCTGCTCGGCCCGGTTACAACGACTGGGATCTGGCGGCCATCAAGAACATCGCTATCCAAGAGCGCTACAGCTTCCAGCTCCGCGGCGAGTTCTTCAACGCCTTCAACCACGAGAGCTTCTCGGGCGTCGACAGCTCACTCGCCGATAGCAGCTTTGGCCAGGTGACCTGCCGGCCACTCGCCGCGTCGCATCCAACTCGGCGCGAAGTTCATCTTCTAATTCGCAAATTGCATCACTCTCCTGATCAGGCCGGAGCCTTCGCTCCGGCCTTATTTTTGTATGCCGTGCACGATCGACAGCTTGGAGTCGTAAGTCCTCTTCACATCCTGATGGTGGTCTGGGAGGGGAGGGGCCGTGAGGCCTTCCCCCTATCCCGATTTGCGATTTCCGCCGTCCCGACCGTTGGCGTGCAACTGCCACGCGTCAACCTGCATCCCTCGAGTGGCTGGATTGAAGGAGCGTTATGCGGATTCCGAGAAGCCTTGGCGCACTGCTGATCGCAGCATTGTTCGCTTCAGCCGGAGTGAGCATTGGATGCAGGGATCGTCAGAATGATCGTGATCACCAGTACGAGGATAGTCAGCAAACCAGTGCTGAAGCGCCCTACTACAACCGCTGGGAGCAGGAGACTCATCGAGAGCATAGGGATTTCAACCAGCGAAGTGAGGACGAAAAGAAGGAGTATCAGAATTGGCGGCGTCAGCAGCGCTAAGGTCCACGCGCACCGCATATTCTGATTCACTTTTGGGGCGTTTGCTCTGCTGCCGCATGTTTGACGGCCGGTATCGTTGACATCACCTTCAGCAGCCGATCGTCTTCGGCCTTGTTCAGGGTTCTAGCCTTGTCGAATTCCACCTCTGCCTGCGCGGTCATCCCCATCGAGCGATAGAGCCGTGCAAGCCTGTAATGCGCATTCACATTCTTTGGCGATAGCTTGATCGCAGTTTCAAATTGCGTCCTGGCCGCCTCTCTTTGACCGGCATCCGCATACACAATCCCCAGATCGAGATGCTGCATCGCAACGTTCGGGTCGATCCTCCCCACCTCCTCGAGCAGCGGACGAGCTTCATCGCTCTGATTCATGAGTATCTGCGTGTCGGCAAGATAGAGCATCGCCTGCAGATGCCGCGGAGCGTTCGTGATTTCCTTGCGAAACTCCTCAGCCGCCTCCTGGTACTGGCCCCTGGTCCAAAGCAGGTATCCAAGGCCAAAATGGACATTCGGTTCACTCGGATTAGCCACGATTGCGTCGCGAAATTCGCGAATCGCTCCCTCGTGGTCCTTCATCTCGTCCAGTGCCTCGCCCACCAGCATGTCTGCTTCAGCCGATTCCGCATTCAGCGCAATCAGGCGATGATATGCATCCAACACACATGGATACTGGCTCGACAGCAGGCAACTATGCGCCAGTGTCAGCAACAGAGCCAGGTTTTGCGGGTCTTGCCCCGAAGCCCGCTTCAGCAGCGGAGATGCCTCGGCAAACTGCCCCAGCCCATAGTGCGACATGCCGATCAGGATCGTTAGCTGCTGATCGTCTGGCTGAGCTTTCAGCAATGGTTCCAGTTCCGCGATCGTCTGCGGATAATCGCCCGCTTTGAACATGGCCAGACCGAGGTTCAGCCGCAGCCCCGGCATCCGGGGGTTCAAAGCCATCGCTTGCTTGTAGTACTTGATTGCCTCTGCGTAGTGTTCCTGCTTCGACTCGATGAACCCCATGTGCGCCAGAGGTTCAGGATTCGTGGGATACTGTTTGGCCAGTGCGCCCCACGCCGCCTCAGCTTCGGCGAGCTTCCCCTCGTGTTCGAGGGAGAAAGCAACCTGTCCCGGATTCGTTTGCGCCCATGCAGTGGCCGCCATAACCACGGCAGCGGCCCCAATAGCGAGGATTTTGTTTGGCACTCGGATCGATCCCAAAGCAATCTTGATCAGACTCTATTCTAGACGCGGTTTAAATCCAGCGCGCTGCGATATCCGATTGCAGAACATCGTTCACTCATGCTTTTGGGTCACCGGCATATATTCATCGCGCAACTGCGTCTGGCGGCTGATCATCGGAACGGCTTTGCCATCGATGAACACCTGTTTCACCGATGTCCTCACGTCAAGCGGATCGCCATTGGCAACAACGACATTGGCTGTCTTACCGACGTCAAGCGAACCAAGCTGGTCGCCGAGTCCGAACATTTCCGCCGGATTGAGCGTGATCGCCTTGAGGGCTTCGTCGTACGGCAGGCCATAGGCCACGGCGTACCCGGCCGCATAGGGCAGGTTGCGGCTACCGCCCATATCTTCGCCGGCAGTGGCGAGAGCAATCTTCACTCCCCGTTTCTGCAATTCTGCAGGCAACGAGAAGACCGCGTCGTACCGTTCATTTGGACGTGGAAAGTCGTAAATGGGGCCGACGATGACCGGCACGTGATACGAGGCGATCTCGTCGAGAATGTCCTGCGTATGGGTTACGTGGTTGAGGATCACTTTCAGATGAAACTCTTTGGCGATGCCCATCGCTACCTCGACCTCGTAGCTCTCGTAGGCGCCAAGGACAACCGGCTTCTCGCCATGAAGATATGGCAACAGAGCCTCGAGCTTTAGATCGCGCTTCGGCGGCGGACCCTTGTGATCGGGCTTGGCGGCCGCGGCCTTCTCCACCTCGTAGGCCTGCGCATCCAGAAACGCCTGCCGGATCTGCGCGGCGAGGCCCATGCGCGTGGTCGGAAATTTTGAAGGTCCATTGAAGTTTGCGGGTCTGCGCACACTGCCCACGAAGTTCATGGCAAGTGCGATGTCGGGCTGGAGCAGCATCTCATCACGATCGCGGCCATAGAGCTGGATTCCGGCATCCTGCCCGACGACGGAGTCCTCTGACGCCGGAGCGACGATGGCGTTTGTAATCCCATTGAGGCGCTCCACCGGTATGCGTACGGTCTCGGCATGGAACGCATCGGCCACGTGCATTTGCGGCTCAATCTCATCCGCTATCTCCGCGAGGTCATTGCTGTTTTGATCGGCTTCAACCTCGGTCAGCCCCAAATGCGTCTCCGCGTCAAATAAACCCGGGTAGACCGTCATTCCCTTCGCGTCGAAAATCTCCGCCCCGGATGGGATCTGGGTTGAACCGGACGGGCCAACGCCAACGATCTTGCCCCCGGACATGACAACCACACCACCTTCAATCGTTCCGTGGGAAATGGTCAGCAGCTTTCCGCCGACGATGGCGAGGGTCTTTGCAGGTTCGAGCGAGGAGCCGTTCGGAGTGTTCGCAATCAATTGCGCATATGCGATTGGCTGGCCCCATGCTGCCAGCGTTACTGCTGCGGTGAGAATCGCGGCTTTCATTGTCCGTCTCCTTCTTCGTCTTCACCGCCGGAGCTTTCAGCATCGTGCATCACGCCGTGGAACCGTGTAGTTCCAAACCCGGGCAACGAGCTGTCGAAGAACACATCGCCATCGATAAAGACCTTTTCGACACGCGCATACGTAGAAAGCGGATCGCTATTCCATATGACCACGTCTCCATCCTTGCCGACATCGAGCGAACCTACGCGATCGTCAACGCCAATAATCCATGCGGCGTTCAGCGTGATCATGCGCAGCGCTTCTTCTTCGCTGGCTCCGCCGTAGTGGACCATCTTGCCGGCTTCCTGGTTGAGACGCCGCACATAGTCGTTGGAGTCGCTCTTGAGCGCCACACGCACACCTTCCCGCATACTCATCACGGCGTTCCAGGGAATTGCGTCCCATGCTTCGTCCTTGAAGCCCCACCAGTCCGCGAAGGTTGCGATGCCGGTCCCTGTGGGAGCGATCTTGTCGCCCACCTTGTACATTTCCAGCGCGTGATGAAAGGCGCGAATCTTGTATCCGTATTCTCTGGCAATGGCTTCTTCGGTCAGGAATTCGTCGGCGCGGTAGCAATGGATCTGCACGTAAAGTTTGCCGCGCAGCACGTCCGCGAGGGCTTCGAGTTTCAGGTCCTTCTTCGGTGCAGTGGCGTCCTTGTCGCCCTTGGCGACCTTGGCGTTGTAAGCATCCCACGAGGCCATATACGCCTTGGCGTCCTCGAACGCCTGGCGCATGACTTCGAAGTTGCCCATGCGCGTGGATGGCACCTCGCCGCGCCGGCCGTACACACGCTTGGGATTTTCGCCGCTCGCAAACTTGATGGAGCGCGGCGCGTTCGGAAAGAGCATCTCGTTGCGCGAGAGGCCAAACTTGTTTTTGATGACGACCGCCTGGCCGCCGATCATATTGGCAGAGCCGTGAAGCAGCAACTCGGTGGTCACGCCGCCGGCCAGAGCCTGGTAGAGAGCCTTGTCGCGATTATCGAAGGCATCGATCATCATCATCGACGGGGTCACCGGACTTGTGGCTTCATTAATGTCGCTGCCCAAAGCCGAGTGCGAGTGAGGATCGATGATCCCCGGCGTGACGTACTTCCCAGCGGCGTCAATCGTCAACGCGCCGGCCGGCGAATCCACGGTTGCGCCTACGCTGGCGATCTTGCCGTTGTGAATCCAGATGCTGCCGTGCTCGATGGTGCCATGGGTGACCGTCATGACCGTCGCGTTCTTGATCACGACATCGGTTGGAGTGCTGCCTGGGGAATCTTGCGCGTGAAGGAAGATTGGAGCGGTCCAGGTTGCAGCAATTAGGAGGATCGCGCACCCGTGGCGTCGCACAGAAGCATTGGGAAGCATGTGCTGGTCTCCAGGGAAGGAAAAGATTGGAACGCAACAGTTGCCGATGATCCTACCACGCGCCCAGCGTGCGTCGCGAGGGCTCACGCCGCCGGGGCCGGGCATCGATTTTGGCAAGGGCGCAGTGGCTCGAAGCCGGCAGCCTATAGCCGGTAGCTCGACTCCAGGCTACGAGCTACAGGCTACCAGCCCCTGAACCTAATACTTCACAATGGCGGTAAACGAATCGGGTTTGAGGCTGGCGCCGCCGACCAGTGCGCCATCGATCTCTTCCTGGCAGCAGAGGGCGGTGGCGTTGTCAGACTTCACGCTGCCGCCATAAAGGATGCGCATTTTCGCAGCGACATCGTTGCCAAGCAGCTTGGATACTTCAGCGCGGATGATTTTGTGTGCATCGACTGCCATCTCCGGGGTCGCGGTCTTGCCGGTGCCGATGGCCCAGACGGGCTCATATGCGATGACAATGGGCGCGGCGGCCTCAGCCGTAATGCCGGCAAATGCTCCCGTCACCTGCGTCTTGAGTACCAGCCCGGTTTTGCCCGCTTCGCGCTCGGCCAGAACTTCGCCAATGCAGACGACGGGAATAATGCCGTGCTTCAGCGCGGTGTGCAGCTTCTTGTTGACGATCTCGTCGGTCTCGCCGAAGTACTGGCGGCGCTCGGAGTGCCCGATCAGCGTGTGCGTTCCGCCGACGGCCTTGACCTGGAGGATCGAAGTTTCGCCGGTAAACGCGCCTTCTTCGGCGAAGTAGATGTTCTGGCAGCCGACGGCTACGTTTGAGGCATTGCATGCAGCAATGACGGTTGGCAGCAGCACCGGGGATGGAAAAAGTGCGATTTCGTCGCGGGTGTGCCCGGCTACGAGGGGTAAGAATGCGTCGACAAACGCCTTGGCTTCGGCGGGTGTTTTGTACATCTTCCAATTGGCGGCAATCAGTTTCTTGCGTGACATTTGTGTGGAGTCCTCACGCTGATTTTATCGGACGGAGACTGCGGTGTCGGGTGATGGGAAACACAGGGAGGAGAGACGAATCATCTCGCAAATCTGTTATGCAACCAACTGGTTGCGTATGCCCCTCCCCCACCCGTACTCTGTAAAGAAGCTCCTTGTTTTCATTGGGTTACGTGAAGGGGGTGTCTCTAGGGTCGTCGCATGATTGAACTTAGCCCGCAGAGTCGTCTCAGGGCTGGAGTTAACGGCGCTTGTTCGAAGGTTGACGGCCGGTCGCTGCCGGATTCGTCACTTGGAATAGATCTGAATCCAGCTGAGAAACTTTCATGAATCCATTGTGCGCTTGAGAACAGGAATTACCTGCAAAGTTCGCGAGCGATTTTTGCGCCATGGAATCAGCGTCTTGACGGGGCGAGAGCTGTTTCCAGGCTTGACAAATTACGTCCCACGTTCCGGTCACAGGAAGGAATCAATCCTGCGGATTCACCATGGACCTATAATTGTCACGACTCAAACAAACAGCTGCAAGGCGCCCCTCCCCGACACCTGCGACTGGGGAGATCTTTATGACCAGCCGACCCATTCTGATTGGGGCCTTCGTCCTTCTCACATCCACTTTCGCACCTGCTCCGGCCCAGCCGATGCAAAATGCCGGTTCCGCGCAGTCCGCGGCGGAAGCGCTTTATCGGAGGGACTGCGCTATTTGCCATGGGACGAACGGCGACGGCAAGAGCGATCTGGTCAAAGATGAGCAACTGACTGTATCGGACTGGACAGATCCGAAATCGTTGTCGGGAAGAACGGATCAACAGTTATTTACTATCATTCGATTTGGAAAAAACAGGATGCCGTCGGAATCTGTGGGTCGCGCCAGCAATGACCAGGTACATGCGCTGATTCAATACATACGCTCGATGTCCAAGACGGCGGTGCCAGCGAGCGTTCCTCCATCGGCGACCAAATAGGAATTCGCGTCAATTTCGTTTCCACCATACTGGGCGTGCGCTGAATGCTTCCGGGCTAGCCTTGCGGCTCAGATTGGCGGATGGCGGAAAGATCGGATGGCATTTCGCCGTTCAGAAACGCTTCGCGGTGGTCGGGATCGCCGAGGTCCATCTTGAAGTGGTGCCAGGTGCCGTCCTGGAGGATGCCCATGTTCCAAGGGCCTGAGACTGAGTCGGAAAACTGCCAGACGATGTGGAAGCCTTCCTCGTTGGTGAATCCTTCGTTGTCGGCCTGCAGGATGGCGTCTCCCCGCTCCCACAGGTGCGAACGCAGTGCGTGGAGAGCGTTGCCGCCGTCTTCGGTTTCCGATCCCTGCAGATGCTGGAAGGCATAGACGTTTTTCACCTCGGCCAGGAATTCATGGAGCCATTGGACGCCGGATTCGGGTTTGCACTCCTGCGTATCCTCAAGAAAGTCGGCGATTTGATCCTGGCCCAGGGAACCGTCTTCGACCGGAAGGCGCTCAAGCAATGCGATCTCGACTTCGTCGTCGGTGGAGAGGAGGAGTGATTCCCAGTCCTCTTCGGTTCCTTCTTCGATGGTGAGCTTGCCCGAGGGATGATCGGCGCGGATGAATTCCGAAAGCTCTTCGAGGGAAGGGAAGTCCTCCTGTTTTGAAAGAACGCGCGTGTAGTAACCCACGGGTTTGCTCCTGCCGACTCGACGGGGACCTTATAAGCTTCCCAGCGGAGGATAGCAGAAATATTGAACGCCGGCTTACGCGTGAAAGCGCGTGTTGCGATGCCAAGCGCAGCAGGTTAGCTTCTCCCTGGCTGGAGCAGGCACGACATCGCGCAGTTGATCCGGCCTATGAAGCCCTGAGCCAGGTGCGGCTTTCTCGCGTCGACTTGTGACCTCCCAGGTCGGCGTTGGCAAGGGCATTGGCGCTGGCGACGGGAAGCGGACGGCCAAAGAGAAAGCCCTGGGCCAGGTCACATCCGGCATCTCGCAGAATCTCTGCCTGCACCGTTGTTTCCACACCTTCAGCGGTGATCTTGAGGTCGAGTGTTTTCCCCAACGCCACGATCGTATTTACGATGGCCGCTGCTTTAGGTTCGCTCCCCATTTCACGCACAAACGACTGATCGATCTTTACGGTATCGATTGGGAACCTCCAGAGATATGCGAGGCTTGAATAGCCAGTTCCAAAGTCATCGAGCGCAATGGAAACACCCATTCCACGCAACCGCCTCAGCTGACTAAGAACCGCATCTGTATTTTGAATCCACAGGTTTTCGGTGACTTCCAGTTCCAGCCGTTCAGGATCAAGTCCAGATGTTTTTAGCGCCTGTTCGACAATTGCAACCACGTTGCCCTGGCGGAACTGAAGGGGAGATAGATTCACGGACACTTTCACAGGGTTTGTCCAATTGGCTGCGGTTCGACACGCTGTCTCAAGTGACCACTCCCCGATCTGGTTGATGAGTCCGGACTCTTCCGCGACAGGAATGAATTCCGCGGGAGACTGTGGCGGCCAGCCTTCAGGCCATCGCAGGAGGGCCTCGAACCCGACAAGGCTGCCATCGTGAAAATTGAAGAGGGGTTGATATGCTAGTTGAAACAAGTTTGTCGCCAGTGCCAGCCGAATGTCCGTCTCGATCTGGCGCCGTTCGCGGATGCGTGCATCCATTCCAGCCTCGAAGAAGCTGATGGAACTGCGACCCTCGGTTTTCGCTTTCTGGAGAGCGGCGTCTGCAGCGGCGATGAGCGCATCGAAGTCCTCAGCATCCGGGGGCGCAATCGCTACGCCGATGCTCGCTCCACAAGTCAATTTGGAGCCGCCGACTTCGTACGGCTCAGACAAGACTTCGATAAGCCTGTCCGCGAGGAACCTCGCTCCGGTGGGCTGGTGTATGCCAACCTGCAGAACGACGAACTCGTCGCCGCCAAAGCGCGCCACCAAATCCCCTTCTCGAGTGGAAGCTTTGAGACGGTCGGCAACCGCCTTCAGCACACAGTCGCCGGTTGCATGTCCAAGGGTGTCGTTAATGTCCTTGAATTGGTCCATATCGAGCAACAGCGCGGCGACCGGGTGCTTGTTGCGGCGGTTCAAAGCCAATGTGCTGCCTGCCAGATCGTTAAGATAGCCTCGATTCGGAAGGCCAGTCAGGCTGTCGTGCGCCGATCGGAATTCGGCATCCATCCGGGCGGCACTCAGTTTGAGAGTCTGGCGATAGAAGAGATACCCGGGAATCCCGCCCACGAGCAGGACCAGCGCGCCGATGATGCTCTCGGTAAGAACAAGAAATCTCTTGTAGAGAATCTCGTCGTCGCTCTGATCGAGAAAGACGTCGAACACGCCGACGACCTCACCGTTTTGTTTGACGGGTACGAACGATTCAACAAAATACGGAACATTCTGCGGTGCAATGCCTTTGCGAAGAACATTGATGATGGATCTCGAGGCGAGAGTCCTGGAAACACGCTCTCCGGTGCCGTCAGACAACGGCTTATCCGATGCCAATCGCTCGGATTTGTACACAAGATGTCCGGCCTTGTTCCAAACACGAAATCGATAAAAATCTCCCGCCTGGGTGGTCGCGTCCAGCAGGTTTTTTGTCTGCGGCGAGAGTGTGCCGCCTGCAAAGAGCTTCAGGATATCGGGATTTCGCGCAATCACCATCGAAACCCACGCGCTTGAAGTGTTCTGTGCGTCCTTGCACAGCATACTCATCAGCACAGCCTGGCAAAGCAACATTCCCCCAACCAGCGCAAGAACGATACACGCCGCAAGGATGGCGAGTTTTCCATGCTCTGTGTTCAGGAATCGGATGAGTCGACGACCCATAAAACAAGCTCCGGCATGTCGAGACTCGAAGTGCGTGGGATTCGAATCTTCTACTTTTCTGACAGTCACATTGGGGCTCATGTGATTCCTTCGAAATGTATCGGCATATTTAGCAGCGAAATGAGCCATTTGTAGGATTAGGTTGATAAAAGCAGTGACAATCGAAAAAACGATGATGATTGTTCCCTGCATAGGACGAATCTGATGTGGATGTTAGATCACAGCCCACCAGGAAACTCAGCGTCCTTGCGAAACGTTGGGCGTGTGAGAGAGTGCTCAATCGCGAATCCTGGATGGAATTCGAAAGCCGGGCGCTCAGCAACTTCTGCAGCGGCGATGCCATCGAAAATCACGTGAATCATCCACAGGAGGATGGAATCGATGAAATCATTGACTTGCAGAGAGCTTGGTGGTGCGTGTGATCAGGAAATATCAGCAGGAAGCTGGGATGAGTTGGTGCAAGGGATATCGAAACACGTGATGAGCAATCATCCCGATGTCGCCAAGAAGATGGAGCAGATGCACAATGAAGACCCCAAGCGCTGGGGACGAGAAATGAGACCGAAGTGGGATGCGGCGCCGGAAAAAGGGAGGTGAAGTCAGAGTAGAGCCGGAGCCCTCTGACTTCACCGATGCCGCTTTTTACTTATTGGTCAGGGCTTCGACGCCAGGCAGTTTTTTGCCTTCAAGGAACTCGAGGCTGGCGCCGCCGCCGGTGGAGATGTGGGTGATCTGGTTGGCTACACCGGCCTGGTTGATGGCCGAGACCGAATCGCCGCCGCCGATGATGGAGATGGCGGACTTGTTGGCGGCCACAGCCCTGGCAATGGCGTTGGTACCGACAGCAAAGCGCGGAAACTCGAACACGCCTGCCGGGCCGTTCCACACGATGGTGCGGGCGTGGGAGACCACATCCTCGATGGCGGCGACGGACTTGGGGCCGATGTCGAGGCCCTGCCAGTCCGGCGGAAAGTTGACTGAAGTATCCCACGGCTGGGTTTTGGCATCGGGCGTGAAGCTGTCGGCAAGGATGTTGTCAACCGGGAGCAGGAGTTTCACTCCTTTGAGCTTCGCCTTCTCCAGTGCGGCCTTTGCCATGTCGATTTTGTCTTCTTCGACAAGCGACTTGCCGGTCGTAACGCCAAGCGCACGCTGGAATGTGTAGGCCATGCCGCCCACGATGACGAGGGTGTCGACCTTGTCGAGGAGGTTCGAGATGACGTCGATTTTGCCGGAGATTTTGGAGCCGCCGATGATGGCGACGAAGGGCTTCTCGGGCGATTCGAGGGCCTTGCCTAGGTAGGTGATTTCCTTTTCCATAAGGAGGCCGGCGACGGCGGGCTTGAGATAGTGCGTGATGCCTTCCGTTGAGGCGTGGGCACGGTGCGCGGAGCCGAAGGCATCGTTGACGTAGACATCGGCCAGCGAGGCGAGGGCTTTGGAAAAGACAGGGTTGTTGGCTTCTTCCTCTGCGTGGAAGCGGAGGTTTTCAAGCAAAAGGACCTGGCAGCATTCGAGCTTGCTTGCCATTTCGGTGGGGATTTCACCCACGCAGTCCGGGGCGAAGGCGACGTTTTCGAATGCGCCGATCTCCTTGTCGAGAAGTTCGCGGAGCCGGTCGACGACGGGGCGCAGCGAATACTTCGGGTTCGGCTTGCCCTTGGGGCGGCCCAGGTGTGAGGCGAGAATGACCTTGGCATGATGGCGGATGGCGTATTCGATGGTGGGCAGCGTGGCGACGATGCGCGTGTCGTCGGTAATGGTCGAGCCGTCTTCAGTGAGCGGCACGTTGAAGTCGACGCGAATGAAGACGCGCTTGTTGGCTAAGTCGATGTCGCGGATGGAGAGCTTGGACATGGTTTCTTCCTTCAATTCACAGTTCGTAGTTCGAAGTTCATTAGCCGACAGTCATCAGTTGTCAGTTTTCAGGGACGGCGACCGAAGCCGCGCGGTTATGTTGGGTCTGGAATGATAGCGTCCATCTCGATTTCGACGCGCCAGCTGGGGTTGAGCAGGGCGGCGACAACAACCATGGTGGCGGCGGGACGGATGGTCGAGAAGAATTCGCCGTGCACGCGGCCGACAGCCTCCCAGTCGTCAACATGAGTGAGATACATGCGGGTGCGGACGACGTCGTTGAAGGATGCGCCGGCCTCGACTAGAGCTTTTTCGGCGATCGCGAAGATACGCCGGGTCTGTCCGGCGGCATCTTCGTTGTCAGCGCCGACCGGGCCGGTTCCGGCGACGTGCACGGTGTTGCCGACACGCACTGCGCGCGAGAACCCGATGATAGGCTCGAAGGGTGATCCGCCGGTGATGTTCTGACGCATCGAGGAAACCAGTGAATAGGGGTCAGTGAACGGTGGACAGTCGACATGAAGCTACGACCAAAGATTCAGGAACAGTGCACGTGTTCTTTTCTGATCACTGTGCACTGTTCACTGTGAACTGCTTTTACAGGCCCTTCTTGGCCAGGAAGCCGATGAGGTCGACTACGCGGTTGGAGTAGCCCCACTCGTTGTCGTACCAGCTCAGCACCTTGACGCTGTTGCCGATCACCTTGGTGAGCGGCGCGTCCACGATGGAGGAGAGCGGGTTGCCCTTGAAGTCGGAGCTGACCAGCAGATTCTCGTCGTAGCCGAGGATGCCCTTCAGCTCGCCTTCGCTGGCGGCCTTGAGCGCGGCGTTCACTTGCTTCACGTCGGTGGCCTTCTCGCTGATGAAGGTCAGGTCAACGATGGAGACGTTCGGCGTGGGAACGCGCAATGAGAAGCCGTCGAGCTTGCCGGCGGTCTCAGGGATGACCAGCTTGAGGGCCTTGGCGGCACCGGTGGAACTGGGAATCATGTTGAGAGCGGCGGCGCGGGCGCGGCGCAGGTCCTTGTGCGGGAAGTCGAGGATGACCTGGTCGTTGGTGTAGCTGTGAATGGTGGTCATGATGCCGCTGACGATTCCGCAGTGGGCGATGAGAACCTTGACGACCGGCGCCAGGCAGTTGGTGGTGCAGCTGGCATTGGAGATGATGTTGTGCTTGGCCGGATCGTACTTGTTTTCGTTGACGCCGAGGACGAGGGTGATGTCTTCGTTGGTAGCGGGAGCGGAGATGATGACCTTTTTTACGGTCGAGCCGAGGTGCGCCTTGGCGGCGTTAGCGTCGGTGAAGCGGCCGGTGGATTCGATGACAACCTGCGCGCCGTTGTCGGCCCAGGGGAGCTTGGCGGGGTCCTTTTCGGCGTAGACCTTGATCTTTTTTCCGTCGACGGTGATGAAATCGTCGCCGGCAGTGATTTCGTTCTTAAGATTGCCAAGAATCGAATCGTACTTGAGCAGGTGGGCGAGAGTAGCCGGGCTGGTCAAGTCGTTTACGGCAACAAAATCGAGCTCGGGATTGCCGAGGGCGGCGCGCAGAACGTTGCGGCCAATTCGGCCAAAGCCGTTGATGCCAACCTTAACTGCCATGTGTATTTTCTCCTTCGTTATGGATGAATCTCTTCAAGTTGTGAGTGATGGCATGCGGCAGTTGCAAGAGGTGCAGCAGGCAATTCCACCAAACTCATAAGGCTAACAGAGTTGTCAACGAGAACCAAATGAACGGGAATTACATACTTCACTCCCTCACCGTGATTTTAGCCTGTGGAAAAGAGACGGAATATGATGGTGGTCACAGGAGAATTCAATGGCTGTAGCAGATGCTAGTAAAGTCCAAGATGCGTTGAATGAACTCACCGACACTTCGCCAAGAGTCGCAGCGTTGAAGCATATCATAGCTAGCTTGAGCAACGGGTTGCGTCCCCTGAGACGAAGCAAAACTACCGTTGAGATAGGGATTACATCGACAAGCGATGCCGTCTCAGGTATCTCTGGCACATCAAGGTGTACATTAAGCGTCTCAAGTAGGCACTGCTCAGTCATATCAACACTCATTCTGCTCTCCAAATAAGATAACCCGCCGTGACTTGGCGAGTTCGGGGTTTGTGCAAAATTGAACAGACCCACTCTTTGCAGAGCGGAAAGTCTGTATTGATTTCGCCTAGAGCACGAAACATTTGAAAGTCTCTGCTTGCCCCGCTGTCTGCGAGATATGCGGGGCTTTTTCGTCATTTGGTGAGCAAAATTGGACAGACGAGCCTCTTGAATTTCATATCTGACCGCAATACTCCTTAGGAGGGAGAGGTGGAAAGATGCCCACAATTTACAGCAAACATCCTACAACTGAAATGCAGATGGTACCAGATCGATTGCACTGTCTTTGACAAGATAGGAAGGCTTTTGGAGATGGGAATCGCTAGACATGAATCTGCCCACGTATGCGAACCTTTCAACCCTTATCGGGCAAGTCAAGGTTTGTCGCCTCAGCCAAGGTTTGCTCTTTAGATCAAGTGGCAGTGTCCGTTGGCGGGTCATCAACCACTTGCCCGCTCATGGGGCATACGAAAAACGTGAGGTCTCCGATCCCTGTGATCTCTTCATTACGCTCTATCAGCTTCACATTGTGCACGCCACATACAGGTGGGTTTGAACCCTTCTTTGTAAAGCACTTCGTGGGCATACACGCTTAGGATAAATGGCTGCGGTAGTGTGTGTGAATATGACAAAGGTCACAAAGAGAGGGCACAGGACATGGGCCAACAAACCGAACTCAAAACTATTCCTCTATCTTTAGTTGGGGCATTAGAAGACGTAGCAGCGACTCAGGCTGCCGCAATTGTTCTCTTACGGCAAACGTCAAAGGGAACTCTTTCCGAAACCGACGTTCGGCGTGCCATTCAAGAAATGAAGCCCTCAGCGGAGAAAACCTTTGAACAACTGAGGAAACAAATAGAGGAACTGACATAGGCACCAATAAGAAAACCCACCGTTCTCAGGTGGGCTTCTTTTCCTTTTCAATTTTGGTTTTCAAGCGTTTTCGCTTGCGTGCTGCCTTGGACTTTGGTTTGGGTCGATAGGCCAGAACTTTGTCCACAATCTGATTCAAAATCTCGGGTGCTTCTGTTCTCTTCATGCAATCAACCTCGCATACGTGAGGCGCTTGCCGTCTGTGGCATCGATGAAGGAATCCAGCCGCGTTAGCGTGTGATTTTTCACGTCGCCTTCATTCAGGCGGAAAGAAACTTCGTCCACATAACGGGTCAGATGCTTGGCGCTCACTTGATGATAGGTGCCATAGACTGCACGCTTCAGGACCGCCCATACGCTCTCAATACCGTTCGTGGATGTGTTGCCACGGCTGTACTCGCCACCCTTGTGATTGACGACTTCGTGCTTGTAGAAGTGACCATCCAAACCCCTGTAACCGTTGTGCTCATCTGTCATCACAGTAGAGCCAAGCTCAACGTTGTCGAAGATGGCATTGTGCAGAGTCTCTTGATCGTTGCCTTTGATGGTCATGGCGATGGTACGTCCACCGCGCTGACGTAGACCGATTACGGCAGTCTTGCCGAAACTTCCACGTCCCACGTTCAGTTTCTTGTGTTCGTGTTTGTTGCCTTCTTTGCCGCCGACGAAGCATTCATCGACTTCAACGAACCCGCTCAGTTTGCCGCCGCTACCAGATGGGCCACCGCAAGCCTCACGAAGCCTTTGCAGCATGAACCATGCCGACTTCTGAGTGATACCGATCTCTTTGGCGAGTTGCAGGCTGGAGATGCCTTTACGGGCCGTGACCATGAGGTACATGGCGTATACCCACTTGTGCAGGGGAACATGCGAACGCTCAAAGATGGTTCCTGTACGGATAGTGAAGTCTAGCTTGCATTTGTTGCAGCGATAGAAACCACCCTTGCGAGTCGTGATGCGATCCTGACCACTGCAAGTAGGGCAGGTAGCGCCCTTGGGCCAAAGCCGTGCTTCCAAGTAAACCCGCGCTGTTTCCGCATCTGGAATCAGTTTGAAGAGTTCAAAGGTGCTTATTGTGCTTTGGCTCATGTACATATAGTAGTTAATTCCCGCGAGGGAGTCAAGTACTATTTTGACCTTTATCGTACTGTTTTCGGAACAGGGAGTAGGATGGACTCAACCCGTCAGCCTCAAAACTAGCGGGCACTTTGCCTCTGGAGAGAAAACCGGAGGAACAGTAGATTTGGAGAACGACTATATGAACGACAGATGATGGACGACTGTCTTAGGCGTCTGACTGCATTGCGAATTGTGGCCTTGCGATCATCAAACTGGCTTACTCGGAGTTCTTTCGCTTATTCCCCACATTTTCTAAGTAAGCAGTCTTTAAAGCCCCTTGGGAGTGTTAACAGCACTTTCAAGGGGTTTAAATCTACAAAGGGAGTGAAGTATGTAATTCCCAAATGAACACTGGGCAAATTGTGCTCCCGTACCAAACCCACACGACCAACGAAAGACCTGTTTGAGGGGGCCCGGTACCAAAATGCGCTCAACGCTAGTTTGCTGTTCTGATGCGGGACTGTATGTGATGTGCACCACCCCACAAACCCTTGTAACGGGCACCGTCTGTTCGAAAGAACCCCGATCAGCCGCAAGCTGGATGAGTGTGTTTTAAGTCACCCGGCACATGATTATTGTTTTGCAGTATTTGCAGGCCCTCTGGGCAGTGTGTTATCCCGGTAAGTAAGGTGCAGAACGAGGCATGAGAAGACGGTCGAAACGCGGCATGAACAATTCAGAGTCAACCGGCAAGATTGGCCAGGAAATCCCGCAGAATCAACCACGCCCGCTGGTGCCTTCGTATCTCGATGAGCCCGGGCCACAGCCGAGGACTGGTGCGCCCAGATCCGAGCCCAGATCGGATTCAGGGCCGCCTCGGCACGAACACGCGCCGGTTCAGCCGCGGCCGGCGCAGCAGCGGCCAGCGCCGCAGGATCGTAGGCCGCGTCCGGAGTGGAACGAGCCGGCGGATTCGGGCCGGTTGGAGATGGAGACGCAGCCCGATACGCCTTCGATGCCTCCCCCGGAGGTGCAGCCTGCAAGCCGCTCGCCCCAGGCGCCGAAGGGTTATGTGGTGCTGGCGATCGGGCTGCCGGGTTCGGGAAAGACGACGTGGTTCCGGCGTCGCGGAGTGACTCCGCTGTCGAGCGATCTGCTGCGCAACATCCTCTTCGACGATGTCGACGAGCAGAAATTCCAGGGACTTGTCTTTTCGACGCTGCGTTCGCTTCTGCGCGCGCGCCTGATCGCCAAGATGCCGTGGAACTACGTGGATGCGACGAACTTGTCCGTCCACGAACGGCGCCAGTGGATCAAGATGGCGAAGAGCTTCGGATACGAGGCGCAAGCCCTGTTTTTCGATGTGCCGCTCGACGTTTGCCTGGACCGGAATCGCCAGCGCGATCGCATGGTCAGCGAAGATGTGATGCGCAAGATGGCTGAAAAGCTGAAACCGCCGGTGTTCGAAGAAGGGTTTGCAAAAATTACGGTGGTGCGGGTGAAGAGCGCAGGCTAGACCAGCATCGGGAGGTCCGGATGCTAGAGCCATTGCGATATTTGTCAGGCGAAGAGATCTGCACGGGAGATCGCGTGCGGTTCCACGGACACGCTGCGCAGGTTGAGTTTGCGGCCGCGGATCTTGAGGATACCCAACACGGTTGTTTCGTTCGTCTATATGGCGGCGGGGTAATGGTCAACGATCCCGCGATTTGCGGCCACACATTCATCCCCGTCGATCAACTGAAGAACTACGAAAATTTGGAATTCGTTGCCCGCGGTGAGTTGGAGGTTTCCCCATGAGTACTCACACTGCTTCCGTTCCCTATGTCGAACCGTGGCTGCGCGGAACGCATAAAGATGTTCCCTCCGTGGCGCGCGCCGTTCTGCATGCGTTCGACCTCGCGCTGGATGATCTGACAAAGTGGACCGATGGACTCACAGATCTGGAGATTCACACGCTGCCGCTGGGGCTTTCGCCGGTGGCTTTTCATCTGCGCCACATTGCGCGCTCCGTCGACCGGCTGCTGACGTACGCCGAGGGCAATCAGCTTTCAACGGACCAGATGGCGCTGCTGAAGTCAGAAGAGGTAGGTCCGCAGCACGATGAGCGCGAGACGCTGGCCGCGCTGCTGGCGGAGGTGGAGACCTCGTTCGCGAATGCCTCGCAGCGGGTGCGCGTGCTGGCAACGGCAGACATGAATATCTCCCGCGCCATCGGCCGCAAGCAGTTGCCCACCTCGATCGGCGGCGCGATGGTTCACGTGGCCGACCACACCATGCGACACGTGGGCCAGGTCGTGACCACGGCGAAGGTGCTGAAGGCGCTCCGGACCTAGGCTTGCACGCGCAAATCTGATCACTGTAAGGCTAAAGCGGCGGAAGGTATACTTGCGCGCATCCTGAAGACTCAAGGATGTGCATATGCAAGACTCGCAGGTTCGCTTTGGGCCGCTGGCTGTCAAGACCGTGGTTTGCCATACCGTGACCTACTTCGTCATGGGTGTGCTGGCCTACAACTTTCTTCACTATGCGGATTTCATCAACAAACCCAACTCGGGTATGCGGCCCACCACCAGCATCTGGGTTACGATGGGGCCGGCGCTGCAGGTGTTTCGCGGCGTCCTGTTCGCGGCGGTCTTCTATCCCTTCCGCGAGCGGCTGTTCGGACGCAGGAACGGATGGCTGCTGATGGCGTGGATGCTGATCGGAATTGGCATTCTGGGCACGTTTGCCGCGCCGGCCGGGTCGCTCGAGGGCTTCATCTACACGACGATCCCGACTCTTTCCCAACTTCGCGGGTATCTTGAGATTGTGCCGCAGGCGCTGCTGCTCTCGGCGCTGCTGTGCTATTGGGTGAATCATCCAGGGAAGAAGTGGATGGGTTGGACGCTCGGTGTCAGCTATGCAGTCTGTGTGGGTCTGCCGCTGCTGGCGCTTGTGGCGCCGAAACGGTGACTGTTCGATTTGCCCTTAAGCCAAGATCGAGCAATGGGCCTCCGCCGGGGAAGGCCGCTGCATAATGCCCCTTGTGTTTTCCCGCTGTTTCCTCGTATATTTCAGCCAGCGCATGGGGCGCATCCGGTCCGCGGAAAGGACAGAAGTCCACCCAGCAGAAACCTCAATTCGATTGAACTGACTTTCAGCCCATTTAATGCGGACTTCGGGCAGACGAAAGGAAGTTCTCCATGCCGGTCAAATGCCTTCCCGCAAATCCTGATCTCGACCACCTCAAGAACCAGGCGAAAGATCTTCTCAGGCAGCACTCCGCAAGAGAGCTCAGCAGTGCGCAACGGCTTCGGGAATTCCATCCGGATTTTCGCGGCGCAACAGACCAGGAAATCTTCGCAGCCCATCTCAGCCTCAGCGCCGCGCAGTTCGCAATCGCGCACGAATACGGTTTCGCCAGTTGGACCCGGCTCAGGCGTCATATCAAACAGCCCACTCTGAGCGATCGCGTCGCTCTTCCCCACCACGAAAGAATCGAAGATCCTCTCTTTCGCCATGCTGTCGATCTCATCGATGCAGGAGATGCTTCAGGCCTGCGTCTCCTGCTGGTACAGAATCCAGATCTTGTTCATCGCCGCGTCCTGTTTGAAGGCGGGAATTACTTCCGCAATCCCAGCCTGCTTGAATTCGTTGCGGAAAACCCTGTTCGGCACGGCATCCTGCCGGCAAATATTGTTGACGTCGCCAGAGTGATCCTCGAAGCAGCGCCGAAGTTGGAGGCCTGTAACGAGACGCTGTGTCTGGTTGTAACGGGCCGTGTCCCGCGCGAATGCATAGTGCAGATACCTCTGATCGTCACCTTGTGCGCGTATGGAGCAGACCCCAATGGCGCGCTTCATGGGGCAGTTCTCCACGGCGAATTCGAGGCGGCTCATCAGTTGATCCGGTCGGGAGCGAAGCCTGATCTGCCAATTTACGCCGCTCTTGGAACGACAGACGAGTTTCTCAGCCGACTGCCCTCGTCCGATGCCAATCAGCGCCATCTGGCGCTCGCGGTCGCTGCGCAGTATGGCCACGCCGATATTGTGAGCGCATTACTTGATTTGGGAGAAGATCCTGACCGGTATAACCCGATCGGAGCACACAGCCATTCGACACCTCTGCACCAGGCGGCGCTCGCGGGACACGTGAATGTTGTCAAGCTGCTTGTTGAACGCGGAGCAAGGCTCGACATGAGGGATGTGCTCTGGCAAGGCACACCCGCCGATTGGGCCCAACATGAGAAGAGACCGGAAATCGAATCTTATTTGAGAACGCAGTCGCAGAGACGTGTGGCTCAAAAACCGGAATAGCCATAGCGAGTTTATTATTCGATTTCGGTGTCAGCGCCCGTAGCGGGCCGTCAGTTCGCCGCGCGCCAGGACGCGGCCGTTCATTGCGCTTTCAACCTGCGACCTCGCTGCTCCCGGCGTCAGTTCCAGTTCGCGATCGAGCGCGGAGAGAGTGAAAACATAGCGATGGGGTGCGCCGCGCGGCGGGCAAGGGCCGCCGTAGCCCACTTTTCCAAAATCGTTCCGCCCCTGCCGGGTGCCATCGTCAAGCTGGCCCTGTTTCGGCACGCCGGGGGGCAGGCCGTTGCTGTTCGCGGGCAGGTTGAAAAGCACCCAGTGGGTAAACGTGCCGCCGGGCGCGTCAGGATCGGTCACGGTCAATGCGATGCTTCTGGTTCCGGGCGGCGGCGCGGTCCAGTTCAGCGACGGTGAAGCGTCGTCGCCATCGCAGGTGTTTTCCCGCGGCACGCGGCCGTCCACGAGACCCGCGCTCGATAGCGTAATGGTCGCGCTCGCTGCCGCAGCAACGGCCGGTTGGCTGTGTTGGCATCCCGCCAGGAACGGCATGGCCAGCAGAAATGCGAGCAGGAGAAGGATGCGCCACAGGAGGCCGGAGTCGAGGTGGATGTGCCTGAAAGGGAAGATTGGTTCATACAGATGCATGATTTTAGCCCTCCTTTCCGCGGAGTCCGCGCGGCGATCTCGCCGAACAGTATAGACCCCAATTAAAAGTGCAGGCGAACCTGCTATTTCGGCCGGATCAGCTCAATGCGATCGCGGGTGCGGACCCACGAGTTTCCGGCCATGCGTCCCACTGCGTCCAGGCGGTCCGGATCGACGCGGAAATCGTCAACCAGGTCCTCGCGCACATGGAACCGCAGGACCTCACCCAGCACGACGACTCCACTTGCCGGCTTGTCGCCGGTGTAGATCACCTGCATCAGCCGGCACTCCATCTGTGCCGGCGACTCGGCCACCCGCGGCGCCTTTACCACCTCGCTCGCGATGGGAGTAAGGCCTGACAGGTTGAATTCGTCCACCTCCGGCGGCACTTGTGCCGAGGTTATGTTGGCCTGCGCGGAAATTGCCTCCGACACCACGTTGATTACGAACTCGTGGGTCGCTTCCACGTTGCGCAGGGTGTCTTTGCGCTGACCGGAGTGCTTTTCGCCCTCGGGCCGCAATGCCGGGCAGAACAGCACCGTCGGCGGCGCCGAGCCCACTCCGGCGAAGAAACTGAATGGCGCGAGGTTAACGTTCCCCTGAGCATCAACCGTGGAAACCAGCGCTATCGGCCGCGGGACGATGATGCCGACCATCAACTTGTAGATCTGGCGCTGCTCCTCCCGGGCGGGATCGAAGGAGATCATTGCGGAGCTTTTTGAACGCGTTTCGCTCATATTCTGATAGCCTACAACCGGTTGCATCCATGCGCTTGTGCCTGGCCTGGCATGTTTCGTCTTGTTCACCGAAAATCGCCCGGCTTGGTGACCCTTACCTCACAAGCCGTGTCAAATGTGATGCCTGGAGGGAAATTCGTCTCACCGTAACATGGCTTGGTGCACAATCAAGGGATAGGAGTCGAAATTCGTCGTGCCGCGTATTCACTTCCAGCTTCAGCTCGCCGAACTCAAGGACAAGCTCCTTGCCATGGCGGCCCTTGCGCAACAGGCGGTTGAATCCGCAGTCGATGCGTACCTCAATCGCGACCAGACCCTGTGCCAATTCGTGAAGCAGAACGAGACCGCCATTGACTCCGCGCAGCGCCAACTCGACGAGATGGCCTATGAACTGCTCGCCAAGGAACAGCCCATGGCGATCGACCTCCGCTTCATCCTGGCGGTCATCAAGATCAACGGCGACCTGGAGCGCATCGGCGACCAATCCATGGGCATCGCGCGCCGCACGCGCGACATCATGAAAACCGAGCCGGCCGAGTTGCCTGTCGACTTTGCCGCCATGGGCGAGTGCGCCGGGCGCATGATTCGTACCGCCATTCTCTCCCTGCTTGAAGGCGACGCGCGGCTGGCCGACGCCGTCCGCGAGATGGACGATGAGATCGATCGCATGAACCGCCGCGCCCAGACCGACTTGCTTGAGTTGATCCAGAAACAGCCGCAGTTCACCCAGCAGGCTATGAACGGCCTCATGGTGTCGCGCAGCCTCGAGCGCATCGCGGACCACGCGGCGGCCATCGCTACCGATGTCATCTTCTGGGTGCGCGGCGCCGATGTGCGCCACCAGCTCAGCCTGTCGATGGACTAGAACGGCCGATCGCCTTGCAAATCAGTGCGTTGAATGGATATGCAACCATTTGGTTGCGCGTATACACCCCCCCCGGTATCTGGCTGCAAACCCTCCGTGCGTTTGAAGTTAGCGCAGGGGTTCGCCGCCAGATGTCTCTCAGTATTCGATTTAGCTGCAGAGTCCTCTAAATACAGGGGTTAGGAAGAGGGAAATCCGCGCGGGCGAGCCGACGATCACGGTTGGAGGCCAGAGACAGCATGCCGCAGTGAAGCGCATTCGGATGAAACTCCTGAGTGCGAAGAGATTGATCCAAGTCCATTGTGCGCCGAGAGCAGGAAATAACCTGCAAAACACGGGAATGTTTTTGGCGCGTGAGATGAGAGAGTTACAGGAAATCTGCATGCAGAGGGGTTGACGAAATTCGAAAGTTGCACGACATCCGTAGCTCTCGAGGGGTGTCGATAGATGGCTTCACTCCAGCAGATGCACGGTCGCGTCCTCGGAAAGTGGCAAATCGTCAAAGCCGTCGTCCTGACAAAGCTTTCTCTGTTCGCTTTGGCCGGAATTCCTGATTGACAAACTGTCTTATCCCTGTTTACTCTATGCCTGAAGTCACAAGGCCTATGGCAAACAGTCCTTCACGCGATCTCTTCCCTGGCGCACTCGAAATGATGATCCTCGAGTCGCTTCGGCGCCAGCCGGCGCATGGTTACGCACTTGTGCAGCACATTCAGCAACGATCAAGAAACATGCTGCAAGTGGAAGAGGGCTCACTCTATCCGGCGCTCCAGAGGCTGCTCAAGACGAAACTGGTGAAGGCGGAATGGGGGCTTTCGTCTACCAATCGTCGCGTAAGAACTTACCAGATCACACCCGCGGGCCTTCGCCATCTGGAGCAGCAGATTTCCAGTTTCGAACGCATGTTCGAGGGCATTACGCTGGTGCTCAATCCGGGGAAAGCAACAAACTGACGGTTCCTCCTGGAGGTATATCCAATGGCTTGGATACCCGACATCTTCCGTCACCGCGAAATTTACAACGATCTTTCCGAGGAAATGCGCCTGCACATGGAAGAGCGCGCAGCGCAGTTGATCGCTGAAGGCATGACCCCGGAGGAAGCCGACCGGCACGCGCGAATTGCCTTTGGCAACAGGGCGATCCTCGAAGAACGCAGCCACGAGGTGTGGCAATGGCCCACCCTGGAATCCGCCTGGGCCGATGTGCGCGTTGCCTTGCGGCAGTTGCGCCGTACGCCCGGTTTCGCCGTGACGGCGATCGTGACGCTGGCATTGGCCATCGGCGCCAACGCGGTGGTCTTCAGCGTGATGAATGCGTTTATCATTCGCCCGCTCAATGTGCCCGATGCGCAGAGCCTCTACGGGTTGTGCGCGCACGGCCTCCAACGACATGGCGTTGTCATATCCCGACTATCTTGATCTGCGCGATCGCAGCCGCAGCTTCGACGACCTGGTGGCTTACAACATCACAGAGGCCGGCCTCGATACCGGGGACAATCCGACCCGCGTATGGCTCGAGGAGGCCAGCGGAAATTACTTTGACGCATTGAAGATCCACCCATACCTTGGCCGCTTCTTTCACGCCGCAGATGAACACGGACCCGAAAGCGCGCCCTACGCTGTGCTCTCGTATGCCTATTGGCACACGCATTTTCATAACGACGCCTGGCGTGATCGGCCGGGTCATCCGGCTCAACAAGCATTCATTCACCATCGTGGGCGTTGCTCCGCGAGGTTTCAACGGGACGCTGATGGTCTTCATTCCCGACTTGTTTGTGCCTCTCGCGGATCATCCGTTCTTCGGAACCGATGAATTCACCGATCGCAGCGATCGCTGGCTTTTCATGGTCATGGGACATCTGAAGACCGGCGTGACCAAGGCCCAGGCAATCAGGAGATATAAACTCAATCGCGGCCGACCTCGCAAAGACGTATCCCAAGGACGATGCGAAGACGATGTTCACCCTTGCACAGCCGAGCCTTTATGGCGATTACGTGGGGCGCCCGATACGAGAATTTCTTACCGGGTTGCTGCTGCTTTCTGGTTTGATTCTGCTGGCGGCATGCGCCAACCTCGGCAGCCTCTTTTCCGCGCGCGCCGCGGACCGGTCAAAAGAAGTAGCGCTGCGCCTCGCGTTGGGTTCGAGTCGCAAGCGTATCCTGCGCGCGTTGTTTACCGAGTCTATTCTCGTGTCGATCGCCGGCGGCGGAGTCGGACTGGCGGGGAGCGTGGCGTTACTGAACGGACTATCTACGTGGCGTCCCATCTCGCGGTGGCCTCTGCAATTGAATGTGAACCCGGATGCAAGAGTGTATGCAGTGGCTGTACTGCTTGCATTGGTGAGCGGGTTCCTGTTCGGCGCCGTCGCGGTGAAACAGGTGCTGCGCACTAATCCGTATGAGGTCATCAAGACCGGAGCAGGCGGCCGAACCGGAAAGCGGCTTACAACGAGAGAGATATTGCTGGTGACGCAAATTGCCATCTGCGCGGTGCTGGTAACCTCTTCCCTGGTGGCGATACGCGGGCTGGCCCGCTCGCTGCACGATGACTTCGGTTTCGATGTGCGGAATCGACTATTGATCGGGGTCGATCTGGGGATGGCAGCGTACAGCGGCGACCGGGTGCCGATCATGCAAAAGCGCATGATTGAGGCCTTGCAGACAATTCCCGGCGTCGAAGCGGTGGGCCTGGCCGATAACGTTCCGCTCGGCGACAGCTCGAATGACGCGAATGTCTTTACGGATGACACGCAAAACCTCACTGCGTCGAAAGCCGCGGCCGATGCCACGATTTTCAGCGTATCTCCGGAGTATTTTCGTGCGTCGGGCACCATTCTGAAGCAAGGAAGGAGCTTCACCTGGCAGGACGATAAAAATGCGCCACCGGTAGCGGTGGTGAACGGGGAATTCGCGCGCAAGCTTTTCGGCGCACCGGCCAATGCGATGGGAAGGTATTTCAAAGAGCACGATGGGAAGCGCGTCCAGGTGGTGGGCATCGTGGAAGACGGGAAGTACAGTACCCTCACCGAAGATCCAGTGCCGGTGATGTTTCTTCCCATCCTGCAATCGCCTTCCACTTCTTCGGTTCTGGTGGTGCAGTCGAATGGCGATCCGTTGCGCCTCGCGACGGCCATCCGCAGCAAACTGCGCGATATGGATGCCGGGTTACCGGTGTACATCCAGACGCGTCTCAAATCGCTGGACTCAGTTCTGTTCGGCCCGCGCATGGCCACGATTTCTCTTGGCGTGCTCGGAATCATGGGGGCGATGCTGTCAATTACCGGCATCTTTGGCATGGCTGCTTACTCGGTAAGCAGGCGGCTGCGGGAACTGGGCATTCGGATTGCTCTTGGCGCCAAGCGGAAAGAGGTGCTGCAGGCAGCTTTGGGGCGCGCCATCCGATTGCTGGCGTTCGGCTCGGTGGCAGGGCTGATTCTTGGCGTCCTTGCGAGCCGAGTGCTGTCGTTCGTTGTGTACGAGGCAACACCACGCGATCCGCTTGTGCTGGCCGGCGTCGTTCTGGCGATGGGGTTGCTGGGTCTCGTTGCGACATGGATTCCAGCCCAGCGCGCCCTGGGAGTCAATCCGCTGGTGCTCTTGCGCGAGGAATAGGCAGCGGTGCGGATCTAATCCATGCGATAAGCCAGGTTGTCGAAGATGAGCCCCTCTCCGTTCTGAAAATCCAAGGAGACTTTGGAACTCCTGTCGGGCCACCTGGTGCGCAGGCGGCGGAGTTCGCCGGGCTTGATGGTAAAAACCACTTCGCGCATCTCCGGGCAGCGGATGGTGAGACTCGCATCTGACGGGCCGTTGTTATAGACATCTAGGCCGACAAAAACCCGCGGTGAGTAGAAACGAATCTCCGCGGTGCGCTCGGTGGGGTCGGCAAGGGCCAGGTTGAATGTTCCGAACTTGCCTTGAGGAACATGCATCACCCACTGATTCTCTCCCCATTCGATGACCCCTGCCGGATACTCGCCCTTGAGAATCGTTCCCGCAGGCAGATGTGGATCGTCGAAGGTGACCATGCGTGGGGAAGGCGATCCGTTTTCGCCCTGGATGTCGATGCTGCGAGCGCCCTCGTGCTGGATGCGCAGAACATGCGTAGTTTCGTCGAAGGTGAACCCGGCCTGGTTCAAATCCTTGCGATGTTCCATCGGTCGTCCGTCAGCGGTGACAAACTGCGGCACAAAGTCGATGCGCAGTACGTCGGAACTCTCGGGGTCAAAGGTCGAGTAGGTAACAGAGCCTTTGCCGTAGCGGATTTTTGTGACCACAGAGCTTGATCCGAGCAGATGCGATTCGTCGGCCGGAGCCCATTCAGGTACGGCCCAGAATGCGTCCATCATGCGGCGCGGGCCGTCGGCATACTGATCGGTAAACCACCATTGCCCCGTGAACGGACTATGCGCCGCGGATGAAAGACCCTGGAAATAGGTGACCCAGTTATAGGAGCGATAGGCTTCTTCGCGGTACGCAGCATCGCCTGTCTTCGCATAGTAGAGCGCCTCAACCGCGGCGAGCCGCGAAGTGTGGCTGTCGCAGCACTGACCCGGATCGTTGCAGCAATATTCCTTGCCGTTGCCCTGCTCCGTGGTTACGGTCGCGCCGTGCACAATGAACTTCGGCCATTTGGGTGTGGTCTTGACCCATTCGATCAGTTTGCGTGCGTGTTCGCGCCACTCGGGATCTTTCTCAGGATGCAGCAGGACGTAGCGAGCAAATTCCAGCGGAATCACCTGGTTCATGTTTTCCATGGTCGCGATGGTGTCTTCGAAGTAGCCGACCCAGACGTTGTTGGCCAGGGGATAGGTCTTGAACCAGTCCCACACTGCCGAGCGCACGCGTTGATAGTCGGAGACGTTTCCCTGCTTGAGACGGATGAGCTCATCGAAAAGCATGATGGGCTCGATAACGTTTGCCGAGTAGGGACCCATCGCACCGCCGGGCGCTTTTCCGTCTCGCGCATAGCAGCGCACAGGCCATGGCGAGTGTTCGGCGTCGCCGGGCGTCCAGTTCTTTACCAGCGCCTCGGCGCACCGGATAGCGGCGCGGAGATACTTCGTGTTGCCGGTCATCTCGTAAAGGCGGAGATAGCCGTACCCGTCTTCGCCAACGATGGGTGGCTCGATGTAGTCTTCGCCCAGATTGCTCCAGCCGCTGTATCGCGTGGCGCCGGGATTGGCGGAGGCATACGGCACCTGCGACCACGCGTACCCTTCCGGCGTGAGGCCGTGTTCCAGCTCATAGTCCACAAAGGACGTGAGGAACGTGAGTGTGCGCTGGTCGCCAGTGTATGGATAGAGGCGCTCGATGAAGCCTTCCATCATGGCGCGCAGATAGCCGGTGGAGTTGACCCAGTGCGGATCGGGCTGGAGTTCGAAGGTGGTGCGATCAAAGTCGAAACAGCAATAGAACCATGGCAGCCGCTGGCGATTGTACTGATCCCACAGAATTGTCCATTGGCTGAGGACGTAACCGGAGTAGGAGTAGCCGGTATTGTCGGCCATGGGCCACGGCAGCAGCCTGCCATTCGCGTCCAGCTGGACCGGGCGCCCGGCGATTGTGGGAACATCGAGGATGGATACGGCCCGAAACGGCTTCTCCTGCGCATTGAAGGTAATTGAAGCGGCCAGAATGGCGCAGCCGGAGGCCAGGGTGCGAATTCTTGCTTGCATCAGGATCCCTTCTGTTCCGAAACGGTGAATCAATGGACAGCGTAAATTCTGGAGCTTCAGCAAGGCTACTCCGGCGTTGCTGATCGGGCCGTACAAGAAAAGGGCATCAATCCGGTGGGATTGACGCCCTCTAAGTTTGCCGCGAAACTTCGTGCCGCGCTTACTTCATTTCGAACGGGTGCGTCGCGTAGTGGAGCAGGCAGGCAACAGCGCAACTGGTCAGCCGCGTTTCCGCCGAGTCGGCGCGGCTGGTGAGGATGACCGGCACGCGTGCGCCAAGCACGATTCCGGCAAGCTGCGCGCCGCCCAGGTACTCAAGCTGCTTGGCGAGCATGTTGCCGCTCTCGAGATCGGGGACAACAAGAATGTCGGCCTGTCCCGTCACGGGCGAGTTGAGGTGCTTGATCTCAGCGGCATGCGTGCTCACGGCCGTGTCGAAGGCCAGCGGTCCATCGAGAATGCCGCCGGTGATCTGGCCGCGATCGGCCATCTTGCAGAGCGCGGCCGCTTCCATGGTCGAAGGAATCTTCGGGTTTACAGTCTCAACCGCCGAGAGCAGGGCAACCTTGGGTTCGGGAATGCCGAGCGCATGGGCAAGGTCGATAGCGTTCTGAACGATGTGAATCTTGTCTTCGAACTCGGGCTTGATGTTGATGGCGGCGTCGGTGATCAGCAGCGTGCGTGCATAGGCCGGCGTGTCCATCACAAAAACGTGGGTGATGCGGCGCGAGGTGCGCAGCCCGGTGTCGCGCTGCATGGCCACCTTCATCAGCTCGTCGGTGTGCAGGCTGCCCTTCATCATGGCCTGGGCGTTGCCACTGCGGCACATGCTCACGCTGATCTCCGCAGCCTTCGCCTCGCTATCCGCATCGAGAATCGGGAACGCCGAGATATCGACCCCGATCTTTTTGGCAAGCGCCTTCATCTCGGCCTCATCGCCAATCAGCGTCGGCTTGATCAGGCCCTCGGCGGCGGCTTCGACTGCGCCGCTCAGCGCAACGTCAGACATCGGCCAGCAGACGGCGGTGGTAATGGCCGGCAGCGATTTGCAGCGATCCAGAAATTTATGAAAAACGTGATAATCGGCCGGATGGCTGACCAGCGGGTCAACGACAACCGCTTCGGCAATAGGGGCTAAATCGCTCATGGGGCTCATTCTCCGCGGCCGCTCTGGAATCCCGTCGGCCTGACGATTTCATTCTTACCCGACCAGGGAGAATGACATGTGCGGAAGGTCACACTACGGCGCAGCGTTGCGCATTGCGGTATTTTCCCTGAAAGTTGCGAACTCCCACCCATTTTCCACCGCCGCTCGAACGAAGACCTGTTCGCGGGGACCCCGGCTGGCGCGATGGATGGGGCACCCGGCCGGCCCCAGTTGCGAACTACTCCGCCCGTAACGCATTGACTGGATTGACCAATGCAGCGCGCCGCGAGGGCAGGTAGCAAGCGATCCACGCAATCAGGACCACGGCTGCCGTCGCACCCAGGTAGGTGAGCGGGTCGACGGGACTGACGTGAAACAGGATCGATGCCATGAAGCGCATGGTGGCAAACGCCGCACCCACCCCGAAGGCCACCCCGATCGCCGTCAAGAGCAAGCCCTGGCGCACAAACATGCCGGTGAGAATTTCTTTTCGCGCTCCCAGCGCCATGCGGATACCAATTTCGCGTGTGCGTTGCGAAACTGCGTACGAGATGACGCCGTAGATGCCGACGATGCCAAGCAACAGAGCCATGCTTCCGGCGATGCACAGCATAACCAGCATGAAAGAGGTTCTGGCCATGGACTTCTTGTAGAGCACCTGGACAGTGGTGGTATTGGCCAGCGGCAAGTCAGGGTTGATTGACCAGACGGCCTGCTGAACCTGGTTCATGAACGTGGATGAACCTGCGCGAGGCGATCGAAGAACGACGCCAATGCCGCGGATGACATCTTCCTTCTGGCCTTCAAAGTTCGAACGGAACAGAGGCCAGTAAGCCGAAGGGGGTGGTTCTTTGCTCACGCCGTCGTCGTAGATGTTGGAGGCGACACCGATAACTTCGCGCCACTCATCGGTAGAGCCGACGCGGACACGCTTGCCTATAGCGGACGCTGCGCTGCCCCAGAGCTCTCGTGCGGTGTTCTCTGAGAGGATGGCCACCGGGCGCTTCTGGTAGGTCTCATCCCAGGTGAAGTCGCGCCCGGCGACCAGGGGCGTGCCGAGGGTGGAAAAGAAACCGGGCGATATGTATTTGAAGCGGCGCAGCGGCGCCAGTTCGCCTTCCTTGTAGGTGTGATCCTGAGCGTACACCGGGTCCATGGACGTGTTGAAGTCCATGGGGACCTTGGTGGAGAGAGCGACAGAAGTGACGCCGGGTATTGCGGCGAGACGATCCCGAATCGCCTGCTCCATGCGCAACACGTTCTCGCGTTGCGCCTCAGGGATTTGGGTCTCTGGAATGTATATGCGGAAGGTTTCGAGCGAGGACGGGTCACTAAAGCCCGGCGAGACATTGGCCAGCGCTCTGAAGGTGCGGATCATGAGGCCGGAGCAGATGAGGAGCACCAGGGCCAGGGCGACCTGCACGACCACGAGAATTTTGCGCGCGCGATGGCGCTCGCGGCTCTGCGAGAGGGCGCGCCCGCCTTCGCGCAGTCCGGTGTTGAGACTGACCGACGAAAACTTGAGCACGGGCAACAAGCCGGTGACGAAGCTGACAAACAAGGTCAAGCCGAGTGTGAACAGCAGCACCCAGGCATCGAGGCCGATCTCATTCAGTCGCGGCAGGCCGGTAGGCGCAGTAGCGACGAGGATCCGCAAAGCGGCGTAGGCCAGTCCCAGACCGATGATTGCGCCGGCCGAACTGAGGACGAAGCTCTCGAGAAGAATGCCAAGAGCCAGATCGCGGCGATCTGCTCCGAGGGCGGAACGGATGGCGAGCTCCTGGCGGCGGCCTTCCACACGGACGAGCAGGAGATTGGCGACGTTGGCACAGGCAACGAGGAGGACAATGGCGATGGATCCCATCAACACCCACAGGACGTTGCCGATATCACCTACGACGTCCTTCTTGAGCGGATGGATGTTCGACTGGATGTTGGCTTTCTCAAACAGGGATATGGGGAAACCTTCCGGCGCGGGGAAGTTGCGATAGGAAATGGGAATCAGGCGCCCGAGGTCGGCATTGGCCTGATTGAGCGTGACGCCGGGTCTGAGTCGGGCAACGGCTTCGTAGCTGAAGTTGCCGAGCTTGGTCTTGGCACGATCCCACCGCATGGGGAGGACGACTTCTGCGTCGGAGAAATCGAGGAACTGAAAGCCGCGGGGGAGCACGCCGATGATCTCGTGCGCTTTTCCGTCGACGGTAATTGAGCGGCCGATGACGGAGTTGCTGCTGCCAAAGCGCCGCTTCCAGTAGCCATAAGAGAGGATGATGGTATCGGGCGAGTTGGGCTGGTCGTCAAGATGCGTGAAGAGACGGCCGAGGATAGGCTTTGCGCCTAACAGCGGAAGGGCGCCGTCAGTGACGTCGAGAGCTGCTATATGCTCAGGTTGCCCCGCGCCGGTGATGCTGACTGAGTCGCCCGTGTAAGCGCCGATATCCTCCAGTGTCTTGTTCTGCTCGCGAAAGATGAAGTAGAGCGAAGGCGACACATTGAGGTTCGGAATGTTGATTCCCGGGGCCTTGGTCCAGATGCCAATCAGCTGCTCAGGGTGGGGATAGCTGAGCGGTTTCAGCAGGACGCCCTCCACAACGCCAAAGATCACGGTATTGGCGCCGATGCCGATGGCCAGGGTGATCAGGGTGATGATTGTGAACAGCGGGGTGTGGAGAAGACGGCGAAACACCTGCTTGAGCTGGTTGGCCATAATTGAAAACCCCTGAATCCGGAATTCGTTGGGCTTCGGCGCCATGGATGCGGCAAGGCGAGCGCCTTCAATTAGGGATACGCAAAAATCAGGGGTACAGTTCGCAGATTCGAAGCTGCCTGGGACGAATCGGCGTCCGGGCGGGACGAAATGCAAACCCCGGGCAAGATTACTTGATCCCAACCACCATGGAGTCGGGCCCGACCAGGTGCTCTACGCGCGCCTCGCGGAACCCGGCTTCCTTCATCCAGCCGATGCAATCGGCGCCGGTGTAGTCGAAGCCGCCCGGGGTCTCAATCAGCATGTTGAGACTCATCAGCAGGCCGAAGGCATTCTTCGAGCGGTCATCGTCGATGATGCAGTCGTAGGCGATGAATGCGCCGCCTTCGGGAATCGCATCGTAGGCCTTGCGGATCAGCATCTTCTTCTCTTCGAGATTCCAGTCGTGCAGGATGTGGCCCATCATGATGACGTCGACCTTCGGCAGCGGATCGGTGAAGAAACTGCCGGGCTGGAAGCGCACGCGCGACGAGAGCCTATGTTCTTCCACGTACTCCTCGAAAATCGGTGCAACTTCGGGAAGATCGAATCCTGTGCAGGTGAGATGCGGATTCTTGAGTGCGACCTGCACGATGAGATCACCCTGCGCGGTGCCGCAATCGGCAGCGGTCTTGTATTTGCTCCAGGGAAATTTCGCGGCGATCGCCATGTTTGCTCCGCGGCTGATGCCGGTCATGGCGCGCAGAAAGCCTTTGAGGCGCGTGGGATCGGCATAGAGAGCGGCGAATGGTTCTTCTTCACCAGTGGCTTCGTTCTGGTTTTCGCCGGTCCGGATCGCGGTGGTCAGGTTTCTCCAATGATGGTAGAGCCGCTTATTGGCCATCTCCAGCATTCCCCCGATATACGAAGGTTTGTGCTTGTCGAGGAAGACGTCGCTGGATGGCGAATTGCGGTAGTGTCCATCTTCCCGTTCCAGAAAGCCGAGAGCAACGAGAGCATCAAGGAAGTCGCGCGAGGAACGGGGATGCAGGCCGAGTCTGCCGGTCAGCGCTTCGAGACTCTCCGGGCCTTTGGCAAGTTCGGTGAAGACTTCCATTTCAACGGCGCTGAGGAGAGTTTTCGAGGACCAGAAGGCAAGGCCGGTTTGCAGAATGTGATCGGGTGACGGTGCGGACGTGGTCATGAAGGCCCTTTGTCGTGCGGAAGATTCCTCGTTTAGCCCGGGAGGTCGCCGGCGGCGAGGGGCAGTAGGGAAGTGGGCAGCTACGAGTGACACGAGTTTACAGGAGGACAGCGGCTTCGGTCCTTCAAATCTTCAGCTTCCATGAGAGTCTTTGCCCATCGCCCCAAAACTGCTATGCTGCGTGCGCAGAGAAAACCGATTTACGCGAGGAGAGCAAGACGATGTGGTTCCTGGGAATGGATGTGGGCACGGGCGGCACGCGGGCCGTGGTGGTGGATGCGAACGGCAAGCTGATCAGCGGGCGCATCGAGCGAGCACGCGCCGTTTCGCACGCCGCATCCCGGCTGGGCCGAGCAGGATCCCGAGGACTGGTGGCGCGCCGCGCAGGAGGCGATTCGCGGCGGCGCTCGCCGCCGCGCCCGAGCCGCATCAGCCCATCGCCGGCAATCGGCCTCACCGGCCAGATGCACGGCGCCGTGATGCTCGACGAGAACGGCGCGGTGCTGCGCCCATCGCTCATCTGGTGCGACACGCGCACGCAGCCCGAGTGCGACTGGCTGCACCGAGAAGATCGGCTACGAGCGGCTGATCGAGCTCACCTGCAATCCCGCGCTGCCCAACTTCACGCTGACCAAGCTGCTGTGGGTCAAGACGCACGAGCCGGAGATCTTCGCGAAGATTCGCCACATCATGTGCCCCAAGGATTACGTGCGCTACCGGCTCACCGGCGAGTTCGCCATCGACGTGCAGGAGGCCAGCGGCACGCTGCTGCTCGACGTGACGCATCGCCGCTGGTCGAAGGAAGTGGCCGAGGCGGCGGGCATTCCCGAGAGCTGGCTGCCGAAGGTCTTCGAGTCGCCGGAGGTCTGCGCGCGCATCAGCGAAACGCGCGGCGGGGCTGACCGGGCTTGAAGGCAGGCACGCCGGTCGTCGCCGGCGCGGGCGACCAGGGCGCGGGCGCGGTGGGCATGGGCATTCTGCAGCCGGGCTCGGTCTCGGCGACCATCGGCACCTCGGGCGTGGTGTTTGCCGCGACGGCGCAGCCAACCAAAGATCCCAAAGGGCCGCCTGCACACCTTCTGCCATGCCGTTCCCGGCCTGTGGCACGTGATGGGCGTGACGCAGTCGGCGGGGCTGAGCCTGCGCTGGCTGCAAGGAAACATTCTTCGCCGGGCAGGATTACGACAGCATGACTGCGCGGCGGCGAAGATTCCGGCCGGCAGCGAAGGGCTCGATGTGGGCGCCGTATCTGCTCGGCGAGCGCACGCCGCATCTCGACCCCGAGGTGCGCGCGGCGTTCGCGGGCATCGGCACGATTCACACGGCCGCGCACTTCGCGCGCGCGGTGCTCGAGGGCGTTGCCTATTCGCTGCAGGACACCTTTACGCTCTTCGCGGAGCTGGGCATTCCCGTCAGCGCGCATTCGCCTGGGCGGCGGCGGCGCGCGCGGCCCGCTGTGGCGCAGAATTCAGGCCGGCGTCTACGGCCAGGCCGTCGAAGTGCTCACCGCCGAAGAAGGCGGCGCATTCGGCTGCGCGCTGATGGCCGGCGTGGGCGCGGGTCACTGGGCGAATCTCGACGAGGCCTGCGGCCAGGCCATCGAAGTGGCGCAGCGCATCGAGCCCGATCGCTGCCGACCTGGCCGCGTACAAAGCCGGGATACTGGCAATGGCGCAAACTCTATCCCGCGCTGCGAGGCTTGCGGTAAACTGCTGCGGATTCGAAACGACGCCAGGCGACGGTGAGGAAAGTCTGTCCGCAGGCGGGCGGTTCATCCGGAGGCGCATATGTCTGCCGCAACCAGCCAGGCCGTCGGTCAACTTGACCAGGCCGACGCTTCCGGCCCATGGAGCAAGCGTTGCGCGCTGCCGCAGCGCAATGTCGCCGTCGATGCATACCGCGGCCTGGTCATGGTGCTCATGATGGGCGAAGTGCTCGCGCTTCGCCGAGCGTGGCGCGCTCGTTACCCGCACAGCACATTCTGGCATATCCTGGCCTACAACCAGAACGCACGTGGAGTGGGCCGGCATGAGCCTGCACGACACCATCCAGCCCGGCTTCACCTTCCTGGCCGGCGTGGCTCTGCCGTATTCGATTCGCAGCCGCCAGCGCAAGGGCGAGAGCTTCACGCACATGCTGCTGCACACCATGTGGCGGAGCCTGGTGCTGATCGCGCTGGGCATCTTCCTTCGCTCGACTGCCGGGCCAATCACGTATTTCACGTTTGAAGACACGCTGACGCAGATCGGTCTCGGATATACCTTCGCCTTTCTGCTCACCTTTGCCAAGCCGCGCTGGCAGTGGATCGCACTCGGCGCAATCCTCTTCGGCTACTGGCTGGCGTGGGCGCTCTATCCCGCGCCGGGACCGAACTTCGACTGGGCGGCCGTCGGCGTTCCTGCCGATTGGCACCAGCACCTCTACAGCGGCTTCGCGGCGCACTGGAACAAGAACAGCAATCTCGGCCAGGCCTTCGACGTCTGGTTCCTCAACCTGTTTTCGCGCACGCGGCCCTTTCGCCTTCAACTGCGGCGGCTATCTGACGCTGAGTTTCATTCCCACCCTGGGAACGATGCTGCTGGGGGTGATCGCGGGACGCTGGTTCCATGAGGCGGCGCCGAAGATTCCGCTGCGCAAGTTCGTGATCGCCGCAGTTGCGCTGATGGCCGCCGGCCTGCTGCTGCACTTCACCGGCATCTGCCCCATCGTGAAGCGCATCTGGACGCCCGCGTGGACGCTGTGGAGCGGCGGCGTCTGCTTCGTCTTCCTCGCTGCGTTCTCATGGTTGATCGACGTGAAGAAGCAATCAGAAGGCGTGCCTTTCCCCTGGTGGTCGTGGGCATGAACTCCATCGCTGCATACGTGATGGCGGAGCTGTGCCGTGATTTTGTTGAGAACAGCTTCCGCATTCACCTCGGAATGCGCGCTCTCAATGCGTCCGGAACAGCGCTGGAGCCCTTCGTGCTCGGCGTTCTCACCCTGGCAACGTACTGGCTGGTCCTCTACTGGATGTATCGCAAGAAGATCTTCGTGCGCATCTGATCCGGTAGTCCCAGGGCGGTCACGAACTTGCAAGCAGGTCACTGCACTTGTGCAAGGCTGGAGCACCATTTACTCTGGCAAGCGGATTCAAACGTTCTTTTCGGGGGTCCCATGCGCATTTCTTTCTTTGCGGTTTCGTGTCTGTTTGCATCTGTCGCCATCGCAGCTTCAGCACAATCTGCACCCACCTGCGCGGACCTTCATCTGGTGCCCGCTCCGCGGGAGTGCAAAGCGGTAAAGTCCATTGCGATCGGGTCGGCCGGTGTGCGCATTGTCTCCGCCCGGAACAGTGAAGACGAGTTTGCCGCAAAGGATCTTGAGGAATCGCTCAGGGACCGCGACATCGCGGGGGAAAGAGCAGGCGGCTCGACCGTTGTCCTCGAGCGCGTGAGCAAAGAGCGCGCGGAAAAGCTCTTCGATAAACCGGACGAAGCCTACATGCATTGAGCCTTCGGCTGCGCGGCATCGTCGTCCGCGCTGAAACCGCGGCGGGCATTTTTTACGGTGCGCAGACCGTGAAGCAACTCATTCGCGGGTCCGGCAAAGATGCCGTGCTCCTTGTCCCCACCATCCGCGACTGGCCGGCGATGGCGCATCGCGGCCTCTCTGACGACTGGTCGCGTGGGCCGCTGCCGAACATGGACTTTCTGAAGCGCGAGATTCGCACCCTGGCGGCGTACAAGTACAACATCTTCTCGCCTTACTTCGAGCACACCTTCGCCTATGCCAGTACGCCCGCCGCGGCGTTTCCCGGCGGGGCGATGACGCCCGATGAGGGCAAGGAACTCGTTGCGTACGCGGCGAAGTATCACATCACGATCATTCCCGAGCAGGAGGCATTCGGTCATCTGCATCATGTGCTCAAGTTCGAGCAGTATTCGTCGCTCGGCGAAACGCCGCACGGTACAGTGCTTGCTCCCGGCGATGCGGGAAGCCTGCCGCAGATCGGCGAATGGTTCGGCGAATTGGCGAAGGTGTTTCCGGGGCCGTATGCGCATATCGGCGCAGACGAAACCTCGCAGCTTGGCCTGGGGCGCACACATGACCAGGTTGCGCAGCAGGGACTCGGAGCGGTCTATCTCAACTTCCTTTCGCAAATCCACCAGCAACTCGCGCCGCTGCACAAGCGACTGCTTTTCTGGGGCGATATCGCCGAAAACTCGCCCGAGCTGGTGGGTACGCTGCCCAAGGACATGATCGCGGTGTCGTGGCATTACGACGCGAAGCCGGACTTCACGCAGAACCTGGAACCGTTCCTTAAATCCGGGCCTGGAGACATGGGTTGCGCCCGGCGTGAACAACTGGAACCGCGTGTATCCGAATAACAACGAGGCGCTGGGGAACATCCGCGAACTTTGTGCGCGACGGGCAGAAACTCGGCGCGACCGGGATGCTGAACACCGTGTGGAACGACGACGGCGAAGGCATCTTCGACGAGAACTGGTTTGGCGTGCTGTTCGGTGCAGCCGCAGCGTGGCAGCCCGGGCGAGAGCTCGCGAGGACAACTTCATCGCGTCGTACGGGCAGGCATTTCAATGACGATGAGACAGGCAAGATCAGCAAGGCGCAGCAGGAGTTGATGGCCGCGCACTCTGTTCTCGAAGAAGCGGGGCTCTACGACGCGCAGGACGCTTACTTCTGGGTCGATCCCTTTTCGCCCGAGGGACAGAAGGTTGCCGAGAAGCTTTTGCCCGTGGCCTCTGATCTGCGCCTCCACGCCGAGACACGCCATCACGTTGCTGGCGCAGGCCCGCGCCGCGCAGAAGCTCGAGAATCCGGAAGCGCTCGATGCAATGGAACTCGGCGCGCGCCGCATCGATTTCATCGGCTACAAATTTCAGGCCGCGCAGGATTGCATAAATATGTACGCCAAGGCGCAGTCGGCCGCCGGCGACAACCAGCGCTGGAGAGAAGTTTCCGAGGCGCTCTACACGATTGGCTCCAACAACGGCCGCCTCGAGGATATTCGCGACGGCTATTCGCAGATCGGCCAGCTCTTCCACGATGCTTGGCTGCGCGACAACCGCCCCTACTGGCTCGCCAACAACATGGCGCGCTACGATCGCGCCACGCAAATGTGGATTGGGCGCGGCATCGCATGGCAAAACGTCATCGAGCACTGGCATAGCACGCATACGCTGCAGCCTGCGTCCGAAATCGGCATGCCTGTCCCGTCAGGAAATTGAAAGACCATTGACGACGGTGCTCCGGAAATCTGGTGAAGAGGAACAATTTCTTGTCTCACTTTTTTGAGCGCGACCGGATTCACAGGACAGAATCTTCTTTTTGCTTCACTAGAGCCGCCGAGTTTTAACTTGACGCTGTTTCGCTGTGCGCGGAACAATGATCTCCCCGAACAGAAGCAATGGAGGTTGATATGTTCCGTGCAAGTCTCAGGATCGCGTTTCTTGTCTGTTGTGCCGTTTTGATTGCAAGTTCTTCTCAAAACGCCGCGGCCAAAACCCTCTGCGTTAATCACCATGGATCAAACGGCTGTTACGCGAAAATCGCATCGGCCGTCTCGGCTGCCTCGGCGTGGGACGTCATCAATGTCTGGCCGGGCACTTACAAGGAAGATGTAATCATCGGAATGCCGCTGTCGCTTATCGGCTCCGGTGCTGAGTCCACCATCATCGACGCCACCGGCCTGGCGAACGGCATCTTCGTGGATGGCTTTGACAACGCCGGGCTCGCGCACGTCACCATCTCGGGGTTCACTGTAAAGAACGCCCAGTGGGAAGGCGTTCTGGTCGTGAGCGCCTCCGACGTCACGATTCGCCAAAACAAGATCGTCAACAACACCAAGGCCACCGCAGTGTTTACGGGCAACCCCGGCGCGTGCTCAGGCCAGCCGTCCTTCGAACTCGACGAGACCGGCGACTGCGGCGGTGGCTTGCACCTTATCGGCGTGTGGGATTCGACCGTTTCAGAGAACAACATCACCCTGAACGACGATGGCATCCTGGTGAGCGACGAAACCGCTGCGAGCCACGATATTCTGATCATGCAAAACAGCGTCATCAATAACCCGGGAGAATGCGGCATCGTGCTTGCCTCGCATCCGCCTGTGGGCGCTATCGGTTCCAAGCACCACGGTGTCTACCACGTCACCGTCGATGACAACGATGTTGAGAACAACGGCGTGACGTGGGCGGCGCAGGCGTGGGCATCTTCACTGACGGCATCGGCCAGGGGCGGTCATCGCAGCACGTGATTACGCACAACAGGCTGATCGGCAATGGAATCGGCGGCGTCGCGCTACACACACATGTGGGTCCGCATTTTGGTTTGCCTGCAGACGACATGAACGGCAACCAGATTATCGGGAACTACATCGCCAAGAATCTTGCCGACGTGGATGACACGGCGACCGGCGGGACTGTCGGAATCAATATCAACAGCGGCGGTGGCGGGTCGCCGGTCTACGGCACCATTATCTCCGGCAATGTCATCACCGACGAAGACATCGATGTTGCCGTCAACACGCCGGCGTGGGTAAATATTCATCTCAATGACCTGTTGCGGAGGAAAGATCGGCGTGGCTAACGTCTGCACTCTCGACGATGCTAAAAACTGCACGTTTGGCAGCGTTGCAACGGAGAACTTCTGGGGATGTGCGAAAGGTCCCGGCGGGCACGGGATGCTCAACCACCAGCGGCGCGAATATCCTGTTCACTCCGTGGCTCAGCGAACCTGCAGTCGATAGCGAAGATCACGATCAACACTGATTTGTAAGAGCAATTCCAAAAAGGAGAGGGCCTGCCGAAATTGATCGGCAGGCCCCCTTTATGGACGCCACTTGCGCTGTTTGAAGCGGATCGATGCGGCCCTACGGGACGCGCTAGCGTTTGGGGTTTGTGACCCAGGGTTTCGCTGCGCTCCACCCTGGGCTACTTTCGCATCTTCCCTCCGGGAAGACGAAGAGCTGGCTACTTTTGCGTCTCACTTCTGAAGGCGGTCCGCTAGTTGATTGTCAAGTCCGCATGCAGTGGCGTGTTCTCGCTCGAATCGCCGACCAGAATCACGAACTTGCCGGGATCGATGGTCCAGCCGTGCTTTGCTTCGTCCCAGTAGCTGAAGGCGCGCGCGTCCAGCGAGATCGTCACGTGCTTCGTCTCGCCCGGAGCCAGCCGCACCTTGTCGAATCCCTTCAGTTCGCGCTCCGGCCGCTTCGCCCTGGCCGAAGGATCCGACACGTAAAGCTGCGCCACTTCCGCGCCCTCCACGCTGCCGGTGTTGGTCACGTCGAAGCTCACCGTCACGGTTGATCCCGAAGTCGTTGTCGCCGGTGCCTGCAGGTTCGAGAAGCTGAACGTGGTGTAGCTGAGACCGAATCCGAACGGGAACAGCGGATGCTTGCCCGTGGTGGTCCAGTAGCGATAACCCACCATCAGCTTGTCGTCGTACTTCACATGCTGGATGACCTGGTCCTCCGGCGGATGATTGTTTTCGACTGACGTGCAGCTTCGTGTCCGCGCCCTTGATCGGGTAGTAGTACGAATACGACGGATCGTCCTGCCAACTCTGGTCGAAACTCACCGGCAGCTTGCCCTCGGGATCGTGCTTGCCGAACAGCACATCGGCAATTGCCGTTCCGCCTTCCTGGCCCGGATACCACGCCTGCACCAGCGCGGGAACCTTGTCGAGCCAGCGCCGCGTGTCAAACCCGCCGCCGCCGATGAAAGTGACGATCGTATGCGGGTTGGCCGCGGCAACTGCCTCGAGCAGCGCGTCCTGCCCCCAGGGCAGCGTGAAGGTGCGGTCGAATCCCTCGCTCTCCATTGATGGATTGAAGCCGACCGCGACCACCACGACATCGGCAATCGATGCAATCTTCTTCGCGTCTTCCGGGATCATGTCGGACTCATTCACGATGCCGAGCGCGAAGCGATTGCCGACAAAGCCCGGCAGGTAATCGGCAACGACGCTGGCAGTCTGCCCCGCATTCAGTTCGATTGTGGCTGACTCGGGATGCTGGCCTTCGACCTGCTTCTGCTCGATGATCTGTTTGCCGTCGACGCTGACCGTATAGTGATCATCGCCTGAAGCCGCAGCCAGCACCAGGTACTTGCCGGCCTTGGGCGCTCTGAAGGAACCACTGTAGCGGATGCTGCGCGGTGTCTTGTCCGCGGGACCCCACCAGTCGGGCTTGTAGTTGTTGATGTTCTGCACATTCTCCGTCACCGGGGTACCGGTGAAATCCTTGCTTGGATACGTCGCTTCTTTCAGCCCCTGCTCCCAGTGGGTCTGCCAGAAGACGTCGTTCATCTCCGGCAATCCGCGCGAGTAGAGAACATGCACATCCGGCCCCACAAGGTTGGCAATCCCCGTCACGATGCTGACCGGCTGAAACGCGTCAGCCTGCGATGAGCCACCGCCCCCCACAACCGCCGGCCACGCATTCGGACCGATGATGGCAATCGTCTTCACCTTCGCGGCATCGAGCGGCAGAATGTGTCCGTCATTTTTCAGCAGGGTGATGCTCTCCAGAGCGCCCTTCAGGGCAACAGGCCTGTCGGCCACGGAGTAGGTCGAGTCAGCTGGATCGAATTGCGGCCGGTCGAGCCAGCTGTAGCGCAGCGCCAGTCGCAGCATCCGCAGGATCTTGTCGTCGATCGTCGCTTCTTTCACGGTGCCGTTCTTCACGGCGGCCGCCAGCGTCTGCTCGTTCATGAAGCGCGGCGAAGGCATTTCGAGGTCAAGCCCGTTGTTCGCGGCCGCAACGCCGTCGTAGGTTGCGTCCCAGTCCGACATCAGCACGCCCTTGAATTCCCACTCGCCCTTGAGCACCTTCAGATTCAGGAAATCATTCTGGGTCGCGTGAGCGCCGTTGATCAGGTTGTAGGAGTCCATCACCGCGCCTACATCGCCCCTGGTGACCGCAGCCTCGAATGCGGGCAGGTAAAGCTCCCGCATTGTCCGCTCGTCTGCCTCCACATCCACGTTGTGCCGGTTGTACTCCTGGTTGTTGAGTGCATAGTGCTTCACGGTCGCGCTCACGCCCTGTGATTGCACTCCCTCGATATAAGGAACCACCAGCGCGCTGTTCAGGTAGGGGTCTTCGGAGAGGTACTCGAAGTTGCGGCCATTCACCGGCGAGCGTGCGATGTTCACGCCGGGACCGAGCAGGAAGTTGACTCCACGGGCGCGCGCGTCGCGTCCCAGGCCCTCGCCAAGCTCCTTCGCAAACTGCGGGTCCCAGGTTGCCGCGAGGGCCACGCCGCCGGCGTAGGCCGTCGTCGGCCCATAGGTGCGCACGCCCACCGAGGCGTCAGACATCTTGAGGGTCGGAAGCCCGATTGACGGCATGGCATTGGTAAACATGTCGTTCACGCCGCCAATCAGCTTGATCTTCTGCTCCAGCGTGAGCTTCGATACCATCTCCTTCGCCCTGGCTTCGATGGCAGGAGAGTCGGGGATAGGGGCCTGGGCGAAGGCCGGCCACCAGGCCAGGCACACCAAAAAGGTAAGAGTCAGGCTCGCGAAACGCACGCGAACAAACGTTTGAATAGCAGCTTTCCTCAGGTTTTTCATGACGGCAAGAAGCCTACCGTATCCGACTCCCCTGTGTACACAATCCGTTCCCATGCCGCCGCGCTCAGCGTGTTCAGTTTCGTGTCGGTAAGTTGCACGTCCGCTTGAATTTGTGACCACAGTCACAGGGAGGGGTGAATGGTGTCACTGCCCGGGCCTTCGTGCGAGAGGACACTCTTTAACCAACGGGCCGAATCGAAAGGAAGCCATGAGTTTCGCAACCGGTTTGAAGACCATCGTCGTTGCAACGGACCTGGATGGTCGGGCAGATGCTGCGTTGGAGTACGCGCGCAAACTGGCAATCGCCTATGGCGCGCGCATCGTGCTGGCTCACGGTCTCGACCCGGTGGATTATGCCTCGGTGGTGTCCGTGCCCGGCAAGGTGCTCAGCAATCTCACCGAGGAGGCTCGCGCCGCGCTGGAACAGATGGCCGCCGACCTGATTCAAGAAGGCATTCACAGCCACTCCGAGATTCGCCAGGGCGAAGTGGCGCAGATGCTCGTGGATGTGGCCCGTCAGTACCAGGCAGGACTCATCGTCATCGGCACTGAGGGCAGGCAGGGCGCCGGCCCGGTGCTTGTGGGCGCCGTCGCCGAATGCCTGGTGCGCCTGGCCCCGTGTCCCGTGCTCGCCGTTGCTGCCGACTACAACGCCGGCGAGTTTCGCCCGGCACCCGGCGGCCCGGTGATGCTGGCGATGGAACGCAATGAAACCACTCCGGAGGCGATCGACACGGCATGCTCTCTTGCAGAGAAGTTTCACCGCACGCTGATCGTCGCTCATGCGCGCCGCCCCGAAGAAGCGGTCGCATTTCTGAATCCCATTGCGACGACCGTCAAGCAGTTTGGAATTGAGAGCGCTGGCCGGTTCCCCGTGCGCTTGATTGTGAAAGACGGCAAACCGAGCGATGCCATCGCTGAGGCGATCGGACAATATCTTCCAAGTGTGCTGGTGATAGGAGTGAAACGCGCCAGCGAAACTCCGGGACCGCACGGCACCGCATTCACGCTGCTTGCCCGCTCGCGCGTGCCCGTGCTCTGCGTGCCACCGGCGCCGGTAAGCATCGGGCGGGAACCCGAAACCTGTGCAACGGCGCCCCGCTAAGCACGCAAGCGGGGCAGATTGATGGATCTGCTCAACCAAACGAGGCGGCAGACGAGATCGAGAACGACCGCTCCATGCTCTCATTCAGATTGCAGCCTGTTCTGAAGCGAGTGTCGTATATGGGAATTCGTGATTCGGAGTTTCGAGGATCAGGACGAAACCGGCCCGATGCGGACGTGAGAACCGCGACTGACCAAACTCGCAGCTGGAGCGTGTACCGGAACGAGGTAAGAGGAGTCGGGACCATGCAACCAGCAGCTATCACCGAGCGCCGCGACGGCGCCGCGCCACGTCCGATTGCGGAACTGTTGGCCTGTCCGCCCGCCATCGGCAATCTGCTCAACGCCGCGACGGAGTGCATTGAATTCGAAACCGGCAATGTCATCTTCAATCAGAACGATGTCTGCCGGGGACTGTACGTCGTCATCACCGGCCAACTGCAGCGCAAGGCGGCGCGGCTCGACTCACGGCTCACGCTGGGAACGGTGCGCGCCGGAGAACTGGTGGAGCTGTCATCCATGTTGGGTGACGTACGTCACACATATACTCTGATCGCACAAACGCAGGGTACGGTGATGCGATTGCCCAGGGAGGCGCTGGAGCGCGCTTTCCAGTCGTACCCCCCGCTCAGGATGCGGCTTCTCGAAGAGCTAGCCCGTGAAGTATCAAGAGCATATGGAATGTGCTGCGCCTCGCGGATGGCTGGAATCCGGCGTCGCGCAACATTGGATGGCGAGGGCTGAGATGGCGATACTTGCGCAGAATTGGACCGTTTCGCTCTGGAGATTGACTCAAAGGAAAGAGTCTCGCGTCGTTCCCTTCATTTTTGTCGCCAAGAACTGAGATATACTCTGGATAGCGCTACGGAACAGGTATGGCTGGACTCCACTCTCATCACCCTCCGGAAGATTGTCTCAACTGCGAGCACCGCCATCTGCGGATGTTCTGCAATCTCACATCTGAAGCTCTCCAGGATTTTGACAAAATTGGAATCATGATGAGCCATGCTCGGGGCGCGAAGCTGTTCACCGAGGGCGATGCGGCGCGCAACGTGTTTATCATCTGCTTCGGACAGGTGAAGATTTCGTCTACCTCGCGCGACGGCAAAACCATGATCCTCAAAATTGCCGGTCCGGGCGATGTGATGGGCCTGAGCGCGGTTCTGGCCAACGTTCCTCACGAAGTGACCGCCGAAGCCATCGAGCCCTGCCAGGTGAAAACGATTCGCAAGCAGGAGTTCATCGACTTCCTGGGCCGTCACGGCATCGCCAGCATGCACGCTGCGCAATCGCTTTCCGGCGAGTACCTCACCGTCTTCCACGATGCCAAGCGCCTCGCGCTCTCCGGCTCCGCTGCCGGGCGGCTGGCGCGCCTGCTGCTCGACTGGGGCCGCGCCGCATCGAATGGCAAGCCTGAGATTCGCTTCACCATGGCGCTGACTCACGAAGAGATCGCCAACATGGCCGGCACCTCGCGCGAAACCGTCACGCGCCTGCTCAACCAGTTCCGCCGCGATCAGTGGATCGTTATCAAGGGTGCCAGCCTCACCATCTCCAAGCCCGACCAGCTCGAACGCCTCACCGCCTGAGCTTCACATAGAACTCCGTGGCAGACCGGGCGCATCCGTTCGCGGTGCGCATAAGCATCTGCGAACTTTTCCGCTACGAGTTGGGCTCGTAGCGCGCAGGCGATGTTCGTTTTCTATTGGTTCTGACCGCGAACGTACAGCACCGGGCCGCCGGGGTGGAGGCCTTGAGAAAGCCGCTTTGCCTCTTCAGGAGTTACGGGTACGACGGAGATGGGAGAGGCAAGAATGAAGTCGAATTGCGATTCAGCGGGGATCGTAAGGATTGGGCCGGGTGTTGCGGCCGCAGCCGCGGCGCCGGCGCCGGCGCCAATCGCGGATCCTGTCCCTATCTCCGCGAGTTTGCCTGCCGCCGTTGTCGCTCCCTTGGCGCTTTCGCTGAGGACTCCGCCAACCACGGCGCCGATGACCGCGCCGCCTAGGATCTTGTTTTCGGTTGGCCGGGTCTTGCTGGTGCCTTCCACCGTGAACTGATAGCTGTAGAGCGGATAGCTGCGGCCTCCCAGATCGAGCGACGTCAGTTTGAGGATGAGCTCGGGACGCCCGGTAAAAGTGCCTGCCTGTTTGGACTCGACTATTGTTCCATGGACGGTTGCTCCGCGCGGGATGATAAGCACGCCATCGACTACCACGTCTTCACTGAGGATGAACAAGAGGGGAGCGTCTTTTCGCGTCTCCCTGGTGCTCAGGGGATCGTTTGTCATCACGCGAAAGAGGGTGTTCTCGAGCACGGTGACCTGGGCGTTCGGGTCATTGCTCGTCCAGAATTTTGGTGACGCATCGGGGGTTGCAGAGGACGACGATGAAGATGCGGAGAAGGAGGAGTCGGGCTTTGCGGTTCCGGAAGATTGACTTGGAGAGGAAGAGCTCTCCGGGACGGGTGCGTCGGGTAAGGCGGGTTTGGCCTTTTGCGTCGTGGCAGGAGCCGGGGGCGCAGGAGGATGGTCTGAGTCTTGAGCAACAAGTGGCCCACTGAGCGCGACGAGAGCGACGACGGATAATGCTTGCGAAAATCGCCATGGAACCATAAACGATCTCCGGCCATTCATTCTACCTATTTGCGTGAAAGCTTGAATTACGGGCTCAACAATCCAACGAATTTGAGCAGTGTGATTGGAACGAGGCCCGAGGATCAGGCGACGCATCGCACAGGGCCGAAGAGCGTGAGTGAGAGCCGGTTCGAGGGCTCCCGGGAGATATATCAAGTATCGTTCGTTCAAAGGAACAGCAAGTTAGCGCCACTTCGCGGCAGAGCAAGTTGGCAAGTTAGCCATGAGATACCACGCCGGCGGCTGGTTTGAGCTCTGACGGTTTGCGATTTGTCTACAGGCTGATCTTGTCGTGTTCCGGCGGAAAGGGAACCGTCACTTCGTCTTCATCGCGCAGCGTCATCACCGGGCAGTGGGCATGCGCCAGCACGCGATAGATGGTGCGATCGTGGGTCAGGGTGTGAAACGCCGAGCGGTGCGTCGATCCCAAGACGATAAGCTCCGCGCCAAGATCCACCGAGGCTGCAAGAATCTCGATGGCCGGATGCCCGTGGGCCACGCGCGCCTCGACCTGCGCGCAGCACGAATCGGTAGCGCCGACCTCCGACGCAAGAATGCGCAGTTCGCGCATGGCCGTCGAATCCAGGCCGGTAGGCAGATGCTCGCGCTGCATTTCGTCGATGGGCGGCAGCACGTGCAGCAGAACCAGTTTCGCTCGTTGGCTTGCGGCGATCCGGCAGGCAAGCGCTGCGCTCGGGCTTGAGGTCTCTCGTAACGTGGTGGCATGCAATACCACCCTTTGCCGGGTGTCATTGTCCACTTCGAGATGAGCCTCGGGTCCCACGGTCATGACCGGGATATTTACCGAGCGCAGCACTTGTTCTGCTACGGAGCCGAGGAGCAGCTTGCTTACCTTGCTCCGGCTCCGGGTCCCAAGAAGCAGGCGATCCGCCTTGAACTGGCGTGCCGTTGCAATGATCTGTTGTGCGGGAGGCCCTTCGCGAACCACGGCGTCGCAGGAAATCTCCTGCCCACGCGCCTTCATTCTCCAAGGCTCAAGGGTCTTGATGGCAAAATCGATCGCGCCCGCCGGGTCGTAATAGGGCATGCCCGAGGCGTCGGCTGCAAGAGCGGCGCCGGAGTTCAGAACGTGAAGCAGGATGATGCGCGCATCCAACTGCTGCGCCTGCTGCAGCGCAAAGGGAAACAGCCGGTCGAGGTCGGTCAGATCTGTCGCGACCAGGATCACCTTCGGTTGGGCCCATCGATCGGACATTGCACGCACCCTTATCCGCGAAAAGCGTCGCACCGAAAGCACCTGCAGGATGTGCCACGGCGCACGGAATACAGTGAGTCAAATCACATCGGCTTCCGCGCCCGGCCCACGCTCAAACCTCGGCGTCGACAGCATCATAGTCCCTGATAGTTGTCAGTGAAAAGCTTTTCAGTTGTCAGTAAAAATCTTGCCTCAGGGGCTGAAGCGCACTCGGTTATCGAGCATTTACGGCACGGCTGAACAGCTTGCTGAAAAGGTCCGAAATTTGAACGAAGCGTTACACAGGGGCTAAAGCCCATACTCATTTTGTTTCGTTTATGGCCTGGCTGAAGCCATGCCCTTGTTACAAAACCTCGGTCTCATTGGTTTTTTCAGCAAGCTGTGTAGTCGTGCCCTGTTACAAGACCGCTATCCGATGAGTTTTTCCGCGGCCTGTGTAGTCGTGCCCTGTTACAAGACCGCTATCCGATGAGTTTTTCCGCGGCCTGTGAAGCCGTGCCCTGTTACAAGACCGCTATCCGATGAGTTTTTCCGCGGCCTGTGAAGTCGTGCCCGGTCAACAAGCTATCGTCGAATGAGTTTTCGGCGAGTTTTGAAGTCGTTCCATCAACATTCATCTTGTATTCGTGCTGCTGTAACGCAAACCTCGGCTCGATCGTCCGATACTCCTCTGGTGCCAGACACATTCCCACGAATTGAAGGAGGTTCACCATGTCAAAAGAAGCAGCCGAGCATCACAGCCATGCAGCGGAACATCACGAGCAAGCTGCGCACCATCATCGCGAAGCAGCCAGGCACCACGAGGAAGGCGACCATGAAGCGGCCGCTCATCACGCGCACCTCGCTCACGGCCACCACAGTCAGGCGGTGGAACATGAGGAGCACGCAGCCAAGCGTCACATCGAGGCTCACGGCGAAAAGTAGAGGCGTCGATCCAGCAAAAAGCCTCGTCTTGAAGACGAGGCTTTTTGCTGACCATTGAAAACTGTTCACTGACAACTGCTCTTCAGGACAGGTGCGTAAACTCCCGTCCCTTGAGGCGGCGCGGCAACTCCGGTGGAACGAGGCCGGCGGTGTTGCTGTTCATCACTTCGCTGAAATCCTTGCGGAAGGCCATCATCTCGTCGGGGGTGCCGACGGTGATGCGCAGGCTGTTGGGCCATGCAGGCCAGATGCGCCCGACATACATATCCTTTGCCGCCAGCGCGGCCTGGACTTCTTTTCCCGGTTTGCGAACGTCGAGCATGAAGCAGTTGCTCTCAGATGGAGTCGATGCATACCCCTGGCTCTTCAGCCATGCCAGCGTTTGTTCGCGCGTGTCGGCGATGATCTTCTTGCGCGTCGGCACGAGGTCCGGATCGAGCAAGCTGGCCTTGGCCGCGGCCACCGCGGTGACCGGCAGCGCGTTCATGCCGCCGAGAGCCGCCATCTTCTTCAGCAGGTCCGGCCGGCCCACGGCAAATCCCATGCGGATGCCTGCCATGCCATACAGTTTTGAGAACGTGCGCAGAACGATCACGTTCTTGCCGTCTTTCACAAAGTCCAGCGAACGCGGCGCGTCACAGAGATGGACGTATGCCTCGTCGATCATCAGTACCGTGTCCTTGGGAGCGTTGGCCACCGCGTACTCAATATCGCTGCGCGGCGTACAGGTTCCCGTCGGGTTATTGGGGTTGCAGATGTAGATCAGGCCGGGGTTCGAAGCCGCGGCCAGCATGGCCTTGATGTCGTGCTTGGCTTCACCCTTGGGATCGGCCAGCGGCACCTTCAGAATCGGCGCGCCGCTCACTTGCGCCGCCCACATCGGAGCCTCGTAGCCGGGATCGGCGATCACCAGCGGCCTGTCCTTGCCGGTAAACGCAAGCACGGTATAGTGCAGCGGCGCACTGGAGCCTGGAAACGCAAACACCGACTCCGGGCTCAGCCCTTCCTGTTTTGCGAATAGCTCCGTCAGCTCTTCTTCGGTGGAAAACAGGTACCGCCCGCCTCGGGGAGTGATGTTGATGATCGCCTGTCGTGCCGCTTCCGATGGACCCATCGGGTTCTCGTTCGCATCGATGTGAATGCCCTTATTCGGATCGGCGAACTTGGGGCGCTCGGCAAGCGCCAGGTGCGCTTCAGTCAGGATGGGCATGCTGGCCAGTGCCGAAGCGCCGGCGGCGAAACGAAAGAAACTGCGGCGGGAAATTCCAGAGGGTGCTAAAGGGTCGACGGTCGGGTACATCGGCAACACTCCTTATGGCGGAAATCAGGTTGGACAGACAGCCATGGAAGACGCGGTGAGGCACTAAGCCGGAGAACGGAAGGATTGGGGAAGGGGGAAGACAATCCCATGCCCAACGTTATCGCTCCGGCGTATTAAAAAACAAGCACGAAATGCGCGCTTTAGAGGCTTTTTGAGCGCGCTACCGCCTCAACCGCATAGCCGTAGGAGGTGCGCCCTGCCGTGTGTTAGACTCCGACCCGGAAAACGTATCCTTTGCAAACGACGGGGTTTTCCAGCCGGCTTCGGAGTCGTGCCAAACCGGATCCCGGCGCTTTTGTTTGAAGGCTTGACAAATGGTGCAGTAAACCCATTTACTTATGGGCGAACGTCCACGCCAAATCAGGATGCGTTCACCCGATTATAGGTGACTCGATGCTCGCTTCGGTTCCGGTCTCTACTGCCGCTGGACTTCCTCATTCGCCCGCCGCGCTTTTGGCGCTGGCCGCGCCATCGCTCGCACACCTGAGTTGGCTCGATATCGCCATCATCGCGATTTACTTCGTGATGGTGATCTGGATCGGCTTCTATCTGAAGGGCCAGGCCAACACCAGCGAAGAATTCTTCATGGCCGGGCGCGAGATGACGGCGTGGATTGCAGGCCTGAGTTTCGTTTCGGCGAACCTGGGCTCACTGGAGCTGATGGGCTGGGCCGGATCGGCGTATCAGTATGGCATCCTCGCAGCGCACTGGTACTGGATCGGTGCGATCCCGGCGATGCTCTTCCTGGGCATCGTGATGATGCCTTTCTACTATGTGTGCAAGACGCACTCAGTGCCTGGCTACCTCAAGCTCCGTTACGGACAGGGCGCCAGCACTGTTTCGGCTTTCTCGTTCGCCTTCATGACGGTGCTGATGAGCGGCGTGAACATGTTCGCCATGGCCGAGGTGATGAAGGTTGTTCTCGGCTGGAATCTGAATTTCTCCATCATTGTTTCGTCGCTCGCGGTGGCCGCTTACGTGGCGCTGGGTGGTTTGCGCTCTGCCATCTTTAACGAAGTGCTGCAGTTCATGCTGATCTGGGGCGGCGCGCTCCTCGTGCCGATCCTCGGCCTGGTTGAGGCCGGCGGCTGGAACGGATTCAAAGCGAGGCTCGCGCACAACATTGCCATCGGCGCGACGGCTCCCGGCGACTATACCCACATGTGGCGCAGCATGGGCCACTTCACCGATAACCCCATGGGCATTCACTGGACCGGCATCGTCTTCGGCCTTGGATTCGCCATCAGCTTCGGCTACTGGACCACGGACTTCCTGGTCGTGCAGCGCGTTCTCTCCGCCCACAACCTGCGTTCCGCGCGCATGGCACCGATTATCGGTTCATTCTTCAAGATGGCGGTTCCGTTCATCGTGATTCTGCCGGGCTTGCTCGGACTCGTAGTGCTGCAGAATCCCGATGGCAGCCTGATGCACCTTGTCGGACAGAACCTGGCGACTCCAGGATCTGGACTGCACAGCTACAACGAAGTACTGCCTTTGATGCTGGTGCGCTACTGCGCTCCGGGGCTGCTGGGATTAGGAATCACCGCGCTGATTGCAGGATTTATGAGCGGCATGGCAGGTAACGTAAGCGCGTTCTCAGCCGTGTGGACGTACGACATTTATCAGCCGCTGATCAAGAAGAATGCTCCCGACGAACACTATGTGGCCGTCGGACGTTGGGCCACAATTCTCGGGGTTGTCGTCTCCATCGGCACTGCGTACCTGGTGATGAGCGCGGCGGGCATCATGGATTACGTTCAGGCGCTCTTCAGCTTCTTCATCTCACCGCTTCTGGGCGTGGTACTGGTGGGTATGTTCTGGATGCGCGCGACAAAGGCTGGCGGCTTTTGGGGACTCCTGATGGGCACACTCACCTCGATTGGGCTGTGGGGTTGGGTGAAAGCTGACCCGTCGGCATTGCGTTTCGTCGCAATTTCGCCGGATGCGAAGGACATGGCCGAGAACATGTATCGCGCGCTCTGGTCGGTCATTGTCGCAATTCTCGTCAACGTGATCGTCAGCCTGGCAACGAAGCCGAAAACGGCCGCCGAACTCACTGGCCTGGTCTATGGCGCAACCAAACTGCCCATGGAAGAGCCGGTGCCGTTCTACAAGAACGAGTATTTCTGGCTGGTCATCGCCATCATCATGTTCTTCGCCCTCAACATCTACTTCTGGTAAGGAGGTCCAATGCATTCCGGCCATATTTCGATCTGGTTTTTTATCGGGGTCCTTCTCACGGTTTACGGAGCAATGATCTGCGCTTATGGGATCTATGAATTGGCTACGGGAACCCTCGCCAACGTGGTGCTTGCGAATCTCCATGCGCCCGTCTGGTGGGGCGGCCTGATGCTGATCCTCGGCCTTTTTTACGGCATTCGTTTTCGCCCGGGCCGCAACGGTTAACGATTCACTGCGGCACTTTCAAGGAGCTTAACGACATGGCAGCACACAGAAAAATGACATTCGGCGTTATTGTTGGCAATCGCGGATTCTTTCCCGATCATCTGGCCAAGACCGGGCGCGAGGAAATCATCTCAGTGCTCGAGTCGGCGGGCGCACGGGCGATCGTTCTGGGTCCCGAGCAATCAAAATACGGCGCGGTGGAAACGTACACAGAGGCACAGCACTGCGCGGAATTGTTCAAGAAGCACGCCGAGGAGCTCGACGGCATCATCGTTACGCTGCCCAACTTTGGCGAAGAGCGCGGCATCGTCGACGCGATTCGCTTGTCGGGCCTGAAGGTTCCGGTGCTGGTGCAGGCGACGCCCGATCGTTCCGAGGCCATGACCATCGCCACGCGCCGCGACAGCTTCTGCGGAAAGATGAGCTGCTGCAACAACATGATGCAGTACGGCATCAACTACTCGCTCACCACCCTGCACACCGAGGCTCTGAACTCCGCGGAATTCAAGGCTGATCTCGAATGGTTTTCGGCAGTTTGTCGCATCGTGAAGGGGCTCAAGAATCTGCGCATCGGCGCCATTGGCGCGCGGCCCACGGCGTTCAATACAGTCCGCTACTCCGAGCGCATCTTCGAGACCAACGGCATCACCATCGAGACGATTGACCTTTCTGAAATCTTCGGCCGCATCAATCGCACGAAGGACAACGACGACGCCGCGCAGGCCAAGCTCGCGTCGATCAAAAAGTACGTGTCGACAGCCGGTATTCCGGAGGAGTCTCTCCTGAAGATGGCAAAGCTCGGCGCCGTGATCGACGGCTGGATGAAGACAGCTCCGGTTACGATAAGCGCGGTGCAGTGCTGGACCTCGATGGAGGAGTTTTTCGGCGTTGTGCCCTGCACCATTATGAGCATGATGAGTGACAACCTTATCCCCTCAGCTTGTGAAACGGATGTGCCCGGCACGCTGAGCATGTACATGTTGGCGCTGGCCTCGGGAACGCCCTCCGCGCTGCTGGACTGGAACAATAACTACGGCACTGATCCCAACAAGTGCGTCTGCTTCCATTGCTCGAACCTGCCCAAGCACTTCTTCAAAGACGTGAAGATGGATTACCAGGAAATCATTGCCGGCACGGTGGGCAAGCTGAACACGTTCGGAACATGCGTGGGCCGCGTGAAAGCAGGCGCGATGAGCTTCGCGCGCTACTCCACCGACGACCGCCGCGGCATTGTGCGCGGATACACAGGCGGCGGCCGCTTCACTGACGATCCGCTGGAGACCTTCGGCGGCGCCGGTGTTGCGGAGATTCCGCAACTGCAGAAGCTGCTGAAATTCATCTGTCGCGAAGGATTCGAGCACCACGTTGCCGCCAACTTCAGCGAGGTTTCGAAGTCGGTGCACGAGGCGGCACGCTACCTCGGCTGGGAGAGTCGCTATCACCCGGCGCTTGAGGACTAACGTTTCCGAATGCAAACTCGGGCGCTGACGTCTTCGGCCGGCGCCCTGCTTTACTTTGAGGAGCTTCACATGGACACAGCAATCATGACCAGGCGGATCAGCAAGGGTCTCGTGGTAAACGGGGCAACCGTCGTCGCCCAGGCCGATTGGAACGCCGAACTGGAAGCGAAACACGAGAAACTCGTTGAGTACCTGCGCAGCCAGAGGCTGGCCGGCGTGCTCATCCGCCGAAACGAGAACGTCGCGTGGCTCACTGGGGGCGCTGTTGAGTTGCGCGTGCTCACTCCGTGCGAGACAGGCGTCGCGTCACTGCTGGTTACCGCTGACGGCAAGCGCTACTACTTCACCACTGAGAACGAAGCGCCGCGCCTGCATGATGAGGAATTCGGCACGCTCGACTTCGAGCCCATCCTGTTCCCGTGGTACGCCGACGACACCGCCGCCGCGGCGGAAAGGCTTGCCGGCGGCCCGCTGGGCTCGGACACTCCGTTGTCCGGCGCGACTCAAGTGAATCTCTTTCCGCTGCGCGCCGCGTTGAGCGAGACCGAAATCGCCCGCTATCGCTGGCTCGGTGCGGAGACGGCGGCGGCAACGGTCGAGTCGCTGCACCAGGTCGAGCCCGGTCTCAGCGAATACGACCTCGAGGCCATCACTGCTGCCAACTTGCTTCGCCGCGGCATTCTGCCGTCGGTCTACCTCTATGCTGTCGACGACCGCATCTACAAGTACAAGCACGCAGCGGCACGCGGCGCCCGGCTGAAGAAATATGCCATGTTGAATCTTTGCTCGCGCAAATGGGGACTGGCGATTTCGATCACCCGCTTCCTGCACTTCGGCGAACTGCCGGCTGAGCTCAGCGCGCGTTTCAATTCTGCCGCGCAGGTCAACGCAGCGCTGCTCCACGCCACGCGCGCCGGCGCCACATCCGCCCAGCTGTTCCGCGTCGCACAATCGGCTTACACGGCCCAGGGATTTCCCGGCGAGGAGCGCTTCCACCACCAGGGTGGCTCTGCCGGCTACGGCGAGCGCGAATGGGTCGCCACGCCTGAAGGCAAAGAGACCGTGGTCAACAACCAGGCCTTCGCGTGGAACCCCAGCATTCGCGGCGGCAAAGCCGAGGACACCGTCATCCTCCTCAACGGCGAGATCGAGTGGCTGACAGCGACACCGGAACTGCCCGTGATCAATCCCGAAGTGAACGGAAAGGTCTATCCGGCGGCGGGAGTGCTGGTGAAGTAAAGCAGGGAACAGGGGACTGAGGGACTAGGGACTGAGGGACTGAGGGACTGGGGACTGGGGACTGAGGGGCTGAAGTGGGTCAATCATTCAAAGACTTGGTTGTGTGGCAGCGAGCGATCGAATTGACGCTCGCCGTTTATAAACTGACCTCGAGGTTTCCCGGTTCCGAGCGCTTTGGCCTGACAAACCAGATGCGCAGAGCCGCGGTTTCAATTGCAAGCAACATTGCAGAAGGCTATGGCCGCTCGACCAAGGGCGAGTATGTACAGTTTCTCGGTCACGCTCGCGGTTCTTGTTCTGAGGTTGAAACGCAGATTGTCATCGCGAAGGCACTCGGCTTCGGAGAATCCGAGGATGTCACTTCGGCCGAGGGGCTGTGCAACGATGTTGGTCGTCTACTCGGCGGCCTGATAAGATCGCAGCGCGCAGGCCATTCCTTAGTCTCTAGTCCCTAGTCCTTTAGTCTCTCAGTCCCTAGCTTCATCCTCAGTCCCTTAGTCCCTGCTTCTACCGGTTGCAGCGTCAGTCGCGCGGCGAGCACCACAAGCGCGGCCCATAGCACATCTGCTCCCAGCAGGTGGGCGATCTGCAGCCACACCGGAGCCAGCAGCACCACGTCCAGAACGCCGAGCACGTATTGTGCCGCCAGCAGTACCAGCACCAGCGCCGACAGGCCCGCGATTATCCCAGTGCGTTGTGCGTTGTGCCGCGCGCACCAGTATCCAGATCAGGAAGATGCTGGCGAGAAATGCAACGGTCGGATGTGTCCAGCGCCAGCGCACCAGCCATCCGCTGGTGGACGAAAAATCCTGCGCCAGCGCCGCGCCCAGCGATGTCGCGGGAAACAGCGTATCGCCCAGTGCGGCCAGCGAGCCGGTGACGCCCACGACGAGCAAAACGAGAATGCAGGTCATCGCTCCGAAGGGCGCAACCAGCCGGATCGTGCTCCGCTCATATCCACTCTTGCGGCTGAGCATGTGCGCGGTCAGCGTCAGAGCGGCGAGCAGCAGCAGAGTGTTTGTGAGGTGCAGCGCCAGATACAGGCGCGCGCAGCGGAGACTGGCTCTGCGCAGTCAGGCCAAGCTTGACCAGCAGGGCACCGAGGATCGCCTCAATCAGCGTGAAAACCACGACCGCGACAGACGCCGCTCGCGCCAGGTGCCCGCGCTCGGTCGCCGCAAACGTCCAGATCAACAGCCCGACCACGGAGAAGAACGAAATTCCGCTGGTGATGCGATGCGTGAACTCGATCATCGTGTTCGGCGCTCGCCGAGTGCTGCATCACGGTCCCATTGCAGAGCGGCCAGTGGTTGCCGCATCCCGCGCCCGCGCCCGTGGCGCGCACCACCGCGCCCCACAGGATCACGGCAATGAAGTACGCCAGCACTGCCCCACGCAAACCGCCGCAGCGCCGGCGAAGGAAGCGGCTTGAGGCTGATTGGAGCAGTGACGGTATGCATCCGGGATAAACTCCAAGTCCAACTTCAGTTTAGAACAGCGGATGATCTGGTGCGTTCCAATGGTGCACGGTCAATTTGATAGCAGGTTTCTCCATGGCCACGCAATGTCTGACGATCCGAACGGTGCAACGGTTCAGGGGCTGAACAGGCTGCGACGATGCGAATCAGCATAGGATTGCAGCAGGGCTGAGCCGACTCGTTGTGCTGACCTATCGGCCCGGCTAAGCGTGCCCTTGTACAAAGCGTCTGCGGTCGTCAAAGCCTCTGCGGTCATTGATTCCGCAGCATGCACTGTTATGCGCCAAGCAGCCGCACCACGTGATTCACAATCATCAGGTCTTCGAGCGGCGGAATCACGCGCACCGTCACCGGCGAGTTCTCGGCGGAGATCGAGGCCGCGCCGCGCACGTTGTTGCGCTCGGCATCGACCACAATTCCCAGCGCGCCCAGTCCGGCGCAGATCTCCGCGCGCGAGGCGATGTCGTTCTCGCCGATGCCGCCGGTGAACACCAGCATGTCCAGCCCGTCCAGCTCGGCGCACATAACTGCCGATCCACTTGCGCGATCGTCCAGCAGAATTTGTCGACAGCCAGGCGCGCCTTCGCATTGCCGGCCTTGATGGCTTCGCGCAGATCGCGCATGTCGTTCGAGAGCTCGCTCATGCCGAGCAATCCCGACTTCTTGCTGACCACCGTCTCCAGTTTGTCGGCCGCATCGGCAGTGTTCGGAGTCGTCTCCGCAATCTTTTTCAGAATGAAAATCAGCACACCTGGATCGATGTCGCCGGTGCGCGAGCCGCTGATGATGCCGCCGGTCGGCGTCAGACCCATCGACGTGTCGAGGCACTCCCCGTTGCGAATCGCCGAGATCGACGCGCCATTGCCGAGATGCGCCACAATCAGCTTCTCCGGCACATTGGGTTGCAACTGATACACGATCGACTCGTACGAGATGCCGTGATACCCGTAGCGCCGCACGCCCATGGCCACGTACTCCTTCGGAATCGGCATGCGCGTGGCCACTTCCGGCATGGTGCGATGAAAGTACGTGTCGAGAATCGCGAAGTTCGGAACGCCGGGAAACAGCTTCAACGCCTCGCGCATGATGTAGACCGCGATCGGCGTGTGCAGCGGCGCCAGCGCCGCATAGCTCTCGATCTCGTCGATCAGCTCCGGCGTGATGACGCTGGTTCTCCCGAACCGTGGGCCCGCCGCACACCATGCGATGGCCGATCGCCGCCGGGAGCAGGGAACTCGCCGGAGTGCAGAGCGCATCGGCCACCAGCTTGAATGCCACCGAGCGGTTGGGCAGCGCCGGCGTCTGATCCACCAGCTTCTTGCCGCTCGGCATCCTTGATCCAGAACTTGCCCTGATCGGTGCCGATGCCGTCCACCGCCCCTTCAAAGAGTCTTCGTCCGCTCGCCGTCGCCGGCTTCGTACATTGAAAACTTGATGGAAGAAGAACCGCTATTCAAAACCAAAACCGGCAAAGACGACATGAAAAGAAACCCCTTAGTTTAATTTGAACTTCTTCAAAGCGAAAGCCTGACAGCCCTCAGGGGCTAAAGCCCAATACTCATTTTGTTGCATTTGTGGCCTGGCTCACCCAGAGGGTCCCCGCATGCCCTTGTTACAAAACTTCGGTTTCACCGGGTTTTTCAGCAAACTGTAAAGTCGTGCCCTGACACAAGACCCGCTTCGACGGAGTTTTATTCGCAGGGTGTAAAGCGGGCCATTTCCTCGTTGCCTCATTCAGGAGCCGCAAGGCACCTGCTTTCTTCGAGCTTGCGCCGCCGCTGGCGGCTTTATCTTTCCTGCCATCGCCAATTCTGAATCTCGGGCAGATCGTCGCCGTTTTCTGCAACGTAAAGACGGTGGTGCTGAATCTCCTCGGAGTACCACTGCTGCGCCGCGTCAACCCTGCGCCGCGAGCCGCGGCACGCGGTGAATCGCATCGAGCGTCAGCTGGAAGCGATCGATATTGTTCAGCACGCACATGTCGAAAGGAGTCGTCGTCGTGCCTTCTTCCTTGTAGCCGCGCACGTGCAGGTTGTCGTGGTTGTGCCGCCGGTAGGTGAGCCGGTGAATCAGCCACGGATAGCCGTGGAAAGCAAAGATCGTCGGCACGTTCGGCGGAAAGATGCCGGTCGTACTCTTCGTCCGGGCAGCCCATGCGGATGCTCCGACTGCGGCTGCAGCGTCATCAGGTCCACCACGTTCACCACGCGAATGCGCAGGTCCGGGAACTGCGTTCGCGCAGCAGCGTAACCGCAGCCAGAGCCTCCATCGTCGGCACATCGCCGCAGCAGGCCATCACCACATCGGGATTGCCGTCGTCGTTCGACGCCCACTTCCAGATGCCCAGCCCGGTGGTGCAGTGCGCAATCGCTTCGTCCATCGTCAGCCACTGCGGCGCGGGCTGCTTGCCGGCCACAATCAGGTTGATGTAGTGGCGGCTGCGCAGGCAGTGGTCGGCCACCGAGAGCAGCGTGTTCGCATCCGGCGGCAGATAGATGCGCACCACGTCGGCCTTCTTGTTCACCAGGTGATCGATGAAGCCCGGATCCTGATGCGAGAAGCCGTTGTGATCCTGCCGCCACACCAGCGAGCTCAGCAGATAGTTGAGCGAAGCGATCGGCTTGCGCCACGGAATCTCGCGCGTCGTCTTCAGCCACTTGGCGTGCTGGTTCACCATCGAATCGATGATGTGGATGAAGGCCTCGTAGCAGGAGAAGAATCCGTGCCGGCCGGTGAGCAGATAGCCCTCGAGCCATCCCTGGCACAGGTGCTCGCTCAGCACCTCCATCACGCGGCCGGTCGGCGAAAGCTGCTCGTCCACAGGCAGCGTCTCGGCCATCCATGTCTTGCCGGTTCCGGTGATCACGTCGCCGAAGGCGGTTCGATGCGGTTTCGTCGGGCCCGAAGACGCGGAAGTTCTTCTGCTCCTTGTTGGCCTGCATCACCGCGTGCAGCAGATGGCCCAGCACGCGCGTCGACTCCACATCCTCTGCTCCGCGCTCCTCGATCTTCACCGCGAAGTCGCGGAAGTTCGGCACCTTCAGCGGCTGCAGCAGCAGGCCGCCGTTGGCATGCGCATTCATGCCCATGCGCAGCCGGCCCTTGGGCGCAATCTCGGCCAGATCGTCGCGGAACGTGCCCTTCTCGTCGAACAGTTCCTCGGGCTTGTAGCTGCGCATCCACTCTTCCAGCTGGCGCAGATGCTCGGGCTTCTCGCGCAACTCGCTCGAGCGGAACCTGGTGCGCGCGCCACGTATTCTCCACCGGCTTGCCGTCCACAAACTTCGGTCCCGTCCAGCCCTTGGGCGTGCGCATGATCAGCATCGGCCACGCCGGCCGGTCCGTCGATGCCGTCTTCGCGCGCGGCCTTCTGGATCGCCGCGATGCGATCGAAGATCGTGTCGAAGACCGCCGCGGCCTGCTGATGCATCGTCAGCCGGATCGTCGCCTTCGAGCGTGAAGGGCTCGTAGCCGTAGCCGCGCATCAGGTCTTCCAGCTCGGCATGCGGAATGCGCGCCAGCACCGTCGGATTGGCGATCTTGTAGCCGTTCAAATGCAGGATCGGCAGCACCGCGCCGTCGGTCGCCGGATTCAGAAACTTGTTCGAGTGCCAGCTCGTCGCCAGCGGTCCGGTCTCCGCCTCGCCGTCGCCCACCACGCAGGCCACAATCAGGTTGGGATTGTCGAAGGCCGCGCCGTAGGCGTGCACCAGCGAGTAGCCCAGCTCGCCGCCCTCGTGAATCGATCCCGGCGTCTCCGGCGCCACGTGGCTGGGAATGCCGTAGGGCCAGCTGAACTGCCGGAACAGCCGCTTGATGCCGTCCTTGTTCTGCTCGATGTACGGATAAATCTCGGAATACGAGCCTTCGAGATAGGTGTTCGCCACCAGCCCCGGACCGCCGTGTCCCGGCCCGATGACGTAGATCATGTTCAGCCCGCGCTCGCGGATCAGCCGGTTCCAGTGCACGTAAAGAAAATTCAGGCCCGGCGTCGTGCCCCAGTGGCCCAGCAGGCGCGGCTTCACGTCGTCGAGCGTCAGCGGCCGCTCCAGCAGCGGATTGTCTTTCAGGTAGATCTGGCCGACGGAAAGATAGTTGGCCGCGCGCCAGTAGGCGTCCATCTTCTCAAGTAGCTCAGGGCTGAGGGGGCCTTCCGTTTTGGCTTCGGCCCGGTTGGTTTCGGTCGTCGCGCTGGTCATGGGGCACCTCGGGGAGGAAGATATCCGTTCCTCTTCAGCCTAGCAGCCGAGTGTTAAAGCCGTGGGTGATTGAAGTCACAACTTTCTGGGATGCTGCTTCAGCAGGTGGGACTGCTGAGATCGCAGCTAACTCCGCTAGCTCCGCTAACCCCGCTAGGTCCGCTAACCGCGCTTACGGCTTTTGCCGGGATTTGTTCTCAAAAAATCGCTTGAGACGGAGGATTCTCGATTCGAACCCGTACCAGAGCACCGTGGCGACGATCGTACATGCGGCCAGCCGAAAGCCAACCACGGCCATGTTGCCTCCGAGCCCATACTTGTCCATGCGGGCGTCGAACCATCCGAAATAGACAAACACCATGATGTGCGTCATGTAGAGGCCATAGCTGATGCGGCCGTAGTAGGCCAGCGGCCCGCGCCGCAGCGCCGCGTTCACTGGATTGCGCGCGCCGGTCGACGCCATCGACGACAGGACAGCTCCGCCGAAGAGCGTGGTGAGCGCGGTGTCGAGGAATGCCGTGCCCCCGGCGATGGTGGCAGCGGCGATGAATCCCGCGGGCATCGCAACCAGGCCGATCGCCAGCCATGCGCGGCGGCTGAGCGGCAACGCGTAGAGCCCCAGGGAGAGCAGGCTGCCCATGGCGATGCCGTCGATATGCGTGAGGGTATGCGTCGGCGTGATCCACGCAAAGTGGCTCAATCGGAAAAGCGGAGCAGCGATCAGGAAGCTGACGAGCAGGCTCGCCAGCAGCCACGGCCAGCGCAGCACGCGTACCACCGGCGCCCACAGAAAGTAGTATTGCTCCTCGATGGCCAGCGACCACGTTGGCCCCAGCGATGGCGGCAGGTTGAGGTGAAAGAGGTTTTGCAGGAACAAGAGGTATGCCCACCACGGCGCCGTCCTGATGGCAACCCAGACCGGGGGGCCGATGAACCACGGAGCATTCAGATAGCAGACGATGAGCACCAGGACATACACCGGCCAGATGCGCAGCGCGCGGCGCGCGTAGAAGTTGCGGAAGTAGTGCGGGCGGTCGCGAGCCTCGAGCAGGATCGACGTGATCAGAAATCCGGAAAGAACAAAAAACAGGTTGACGCCCGCCCAGCCCCAGAGCGATGCGTCGTAAAACCATGTTCCCATGAATCGAGGGTGGCAGTGATAGGCGACGACGGCCAGTACCGCGATGCCGCGCAATCCCTGGAGTTCAGGGATGTAGGACGGCAGCCAGGTTGGGCGTTGGAGGGACAAATTCGGGTCAACTTGCTCGCATGAATGAAGCAGTTATTCTTTTAGCGGAGTTAGCGGTGTTAGTGGAGCTATCTGCGACAGGAGTGAGAGCGATGAAGACGGTCTGACGCCCGGGTGTCTGCATTCTTTTGGCATCTTCCAAATCATTCATTTTTCTCCAACGCGAGCGTTTATCCAGCCGCGAGTTCCTTCGCTCTCTGCGTGGCCCGCATCACGGCCTTGATCAGCGTCACGCGCAATCCGCCTTCTTCGAGTTCGAGGATGCCGTCGACCGTGCAGCCGGCCGGCGTGGTCACTTCGTCCTTCAGCAGCGCGGGGTGGTAGCCGGTTTCGAGCACCATCTTGGCGGCGCCGAAGGTGGTTTGCGCGGCGAGTTGCGTCGCCGTGTCGCGCGGCAGGCCCACCTTGACGCCGGCTTCGGCCAGCGCTTCGATAATGATGTAAATGTAGGCCGGCCCGGAGGCGGAAAGCCCGGTAACGGCGTCCATGTGCTTCTCGTCGACGATGACGGAGCGGCCGACGGTCTCGAAGAGGCGCTGTGCCAGTTCCATCTGCTCGGCCTTGACGAATCGCCCGCGGCACAGTCCGGCGATGCCCGCGCCGAGCGCGGAAGGCGTATTGGGCATGGCGCGAATGACGGCGATCTCGATCCCCGCCGCTTCTTCAATGGCGCGCGTCTTTACTGAAGCCGCGAATGACACCAGCGTCTTGGCGGGCGTAAGCGCAGGCTTGATCTCGGCGACCAGGTCGGGCACCTGGAACGGCTTGACGCCGATCAGGATCAGGTCGGCCTTCTCCGCCGCCGCCAGGTTGTCGGTGCTGACGTCAACGCCCCACTGCGCGCTGCGTGCAATCGCCTTTTCGGCGTGAGCCACGGTCGCGTGAATCTGGTCCGGGGCAAACAGGTTCTGCTTCAGAAAGGCCTGCAGCAGAATTCCGCCCATCTTGCCCGCGCCGAGCACGGCCACGCGGAGGTTGGGCAACTGTGCGGGAACCTGGACTGCTTCAACAGCTATTTCCGTCATGGCGTTCCTCTTGGATATAAAGTCGTGATTCCCATTAAGAATAAATGCTGCGGAACGTCCTCCAGTTGAGGTGGCCAACCCAGCTTGTCCCGCCAGGGCAACGATCGATCCCCGTTTTGGGGCATTCTTGCCGTCTCGTGGGTTATCTGGGATTCTGGTTACCACGTTCTTTCCGGGAGCGCTCTCATGTGGATTGACCGGCAAGATCTCCTCTACAGCATCCGATCGGCGCGCCGCGCACCAGTGCTGTCCACGTTTGCCGTCGTCGCGTTGACGCTTGGAATCGGGCTGAATGCAGGGGTATTCACCCTGCTGAACGTGTTGTTCCTCGATCCGCCGACGCGGAAGGACCCGGCCAGTTTTGTCCAGCTCTATCCGCGCTATGAGGGGTGGTTCACAGGGGCGGGGCAATATTCTTCGTTCACCACCGACGACTACAAGGCGATCCACTCGCAATCGCACGTGCTTGAGGACGAGGCCGGCTGGCTGAACTCTTTTCCGATCCTTGGGCAGAAGGGCAGGGGCGTTGCTTCGCTGCTGGTCACCTGCAACTACTTTCATGTATTTGGAGTTGACCGCCCCTTGATGGGCCGGTTTCTCGCTCCCGATGAGTGCAAGCCGGGCACTGCCGCGCAGGTTGCGGTCCTGAGCGAGCCACTCTGGAAGACTCGATTCGGCGCTGATCCACTGATTTTGGGAAAGACAATCCAACTGAACGCATTGCCCTTTGAGGTTATCGGCATCGCGGCAGCCGACGCCGAGAATGTGCTCGCCGGGGTTTTTGTCCCATACACGCTGCAGCCGCTGCTCGATCGCACTCACAACCTCTATGCGAGCCCGGATTCGCCGTGGCTCCAGGTCGCGGGCAGGCTGCGGCAAGGTTACTCGAAAACGGACGCATTGGCTGAGCTGGACACCATCATGCGTCGACAGGACCGCACCTATGTGGAGCGAAAGGTGTCCACGTTCAATCGCAAAACATCGCTGGTCCTGACCAACGGTTCCTTCGTCGATAATCCGGCGCTTCATGACATAGCGCTTGCGCTCATGGCGCTCATTCTGGGACCGCTTTCGCTGGTACTTCTGCTGGCGTGCAGCAACGTGACGATGCTGTTCCTGTCGCGGGCTATCGTGCGTCGCGGTGAAATCGCAATCCGCCTTGCGCTGGGCGTGGGGCGCGGGCGGCTCGCCCGCATGCTGCTGCTGGAAAGCGTGCTGACGGCAGGTTTAGGCGGATTGATGAGCATCTGGCTGGCGTACCGCGTGCCGCTTCTGCTGATCAACATAGTAGATCGGAACCAGTCAGGAATGGTGCCGCTGTTGCACCCGGACTGGCGCGTGTTCGGTTACCTGGCGGCGCTTGTCGCGGTGGCCGCTGTCACTTCGTCGCTGGCCCCCATGCATGCCGCATGGAAGCTCGATCTGGTCACCGCCCTGAAGGGGCACGAGGCCGCTGCCACGGTGCGCTCGCGAATTACGAGCGGACTGATCGTTTCCCAAATCGCCATGAGCTTTGTGCTGCTTGCGGCGGCAGTTCTTTTTGGGCGGCTCCCGGGCACCGTCACGGGCATGGACCCGGGATTTGAAACGCGACATACGATCGCTGTTCCGCTGGAGATTGATACGTCGCCGCAGAATCGCACCGCTGCACTCAATTTTTACATGGCGCTCGAAGCGCGCATCCGCGCGATTCCCAACGTGCAGTCCCTGGCATACGCCAGCCTGCAGCCCTTCCGCCAGATGCCGCCCAGCGAAGTTCGCCTGCCCGATCAAGCCAAAGGGCAGGGAACACCTGCATCCGTTGATGACGTGTCGAGTGAATTCTTCTCGACATTTGGTATCCGGCTGAACGAGGGACGGTTCTTTCTCAAGTCCGATGCGAATTCTGGTAGCGCAGCCTCAGTTGCCGTCGTTTCGCAGGCCTTTGCAAAGCAGTTCTGGCCGGGAAGCGAACCGGTGGGCAAGGTGATCGTCACCCCCGACGACCGGCGACTCACAATCATCGGCGTTGTCGCCGATACGCGGTCAGAACGCTTTGGCATTCTTGATGGTCCGCGGCTTTACACATTGCGCGACCCCGGCTCGCTCGACGGCAGCCTTTACGTCCGTTTTGCAGGCAGCGCGGACACCGCCGAGAATGCGGTGAAAGATGCCGTGAAGGGCCTGGACCCTGCGCAGATTGGAAACCCGCAAACGATCTGGGAATCGCTCGAAGATAACGCCGAGGGGATGCGCTCCCTGGCGCGGATCATCCTGGTGATGGCGTCGATCGCCGTTCTGTTGGCGATTACCGGCGTATACGGAGTACTGTCATTCGCGGTAAATCAGCGCACGCGCGAGTTTGGGGTCAGGATGGTGCTGGGCGCGAATCGCACGGCGATCTTCAAGTCAATCATGCTGCGCGGGGTCGGGCAGATTGCCGTCGGCGTGGTATTTGGAATTGCGCTTGCCGAGCCGGCGGCGTGGGGATTGATGCGCCTGGCTAGAAATTCGCCGATTCCGCTGCGGAGTTTCAATGCGCCCGTCTACAGTGTGACTGCATTGTTGCTGGTCGCGGTCTCGCTGGTGGCGATGTTCCTGCCCGCGCTCCGCGCCACGCGCGTGGATCCGATGAAGGCTCTGCGTACGGAGTAGGTTCGCGATTCTTTCACAATGCAAGGTCGTGCTGAGGCCTAAACTTGGCTCATTCCTGTTTCGGCCCGCCGCGTTTTCGATGGAGGTTCAGCCATGATTCGACTCTTACGTGGGCTCTCAGCCGCGTTCGCGCTGATCGCGGTGTCGTCAACCGGCTCGGCACAACCCTCCGCGGCTGCGTCTTCTCCGGTGCCCGCTGCCCACGCGGCGTCGTTCGAGGTTGCCGATGTCCACGCGAGCCCGCACGTTTTGCGTCCATTCACGGATGGCGGCAACCTGAATGGCGATCGCTACACGCTGCACCAGGCGACCATGACTGATATGATCGCGGCTGCTTACCACCTCGACTCTTCGAATGTGCAGGGCGGACCGAGCTGGCTCGATTGGGACCGATACGAAATCACAGCCAAAACTCCACCCTCAACCTCCGACGCCGATCTTCGCCTGATGCTGCAGGCGCTGCTCAAGGAGCGATTCAATCTCGTTGTCCACAATGGCAGCGCTCCTATGCCGGCGTATGTGCTGAAGGCGCAGGCCGGCAAAGTGAAGTTGAAGGAATCGGAAGCCACCGCCGGGGATCCAGCCTGCGATCCGCAACTGGCGCCAGCCGACCAGGCCCAGGGCGCCATTCGGCAAATAGTTGTGACCTGCAAGAACGAGACGATGCAGTTGTTCGCTGAGGCTATTCACAATATGGCCGGCGGCTACCTGGACAAGCCCGTTGTGGATGGGACTGATCTGAAAGCTGCGTACGACTTTACGCTGACGTGGACTCCGCGCGGCCTTCTCGCGGCGGCGGGATCGCAGGGAATCTCTGTCTTCGATGCGGTCGATAAGCAACTCGGGCTGAAGCTTGCGCTCGAAACGGCGCCACGCCAGATGCTGATTGTCGATAGCGTCAACGAAACTCCGTCCACCAATCCGCCGGACCTTGCCGAACGCCTGCCGGCACTCGCTCCCCCGCAGTTCGAGGTGGCGACCATCAAGCCCGCGAAGCCCGATACGCAACCCATGGGCCGGGTGAACAACGGGGAAGTGGATGTGCACGGCCTGACCGTGAAGCAGATCATCTCCTTCGCCTGGGACCTGAATCCCAATGACACGGAAGGAATCGTCAACGCGCCGAAGTGGCTTGACGAAGATAAGTTCGACATCCTTGCAAAGATTTCGACCGACGAAGGCGGCGATAGTGCACCGAAGGCCCCAAAAGTCGATGCCGCCGAGTTGCGGCAGATGCTGCGCGCACTGATCGAAGACCGTTTCAAGATGAAGGACCACTGGGAAGATCGGCCGGTGAACGCCTACACACTGAAAGCCGTGAGCCCGAAGCTTACCAAGGCCGATCCGGCAACTCGAACCCATTGCGATGAAGGTCCGGGAAAGAACGGGAAGGACCTGCGCCTCGGCAATCCGATGATCAACCGGCTCGTCTTCTGCCAGAACGTGACCATGGAGCAGCTTGGCATCCTGCTTCCTAATCTTGCCTTCGGATACATCTACTATCCCGTCGCGGATGAAACCGGTGTGAAGGGGTCCTACGACGTAAGCCTGGCTTTCAGTTCGGTCGACAAGACGCTGGTGCCGCCTCCGCCTCCCAGCAGCAACAATCAGCAGAATTCCGGAACGCTGGCCGCTGATCCGAGCGGCGCCGTGTCGTTGTTCGATGCTTTCAAAAATGAGCTGGGGTTGAAGCTGGAGAAGGAAAAGCGCCCCATGCCGGTGTTCGTCATCGACCACATCGAGCAGCAGCCGACTGCGAATTGAATCGCTGGGCCGTGTTACGCGAGAGCCATCCGCTTCTTTTGCCGCTTCTCTTTGTACATGGCGTTGTCCGCGCGGGCCACAACGCTCTTCAGGGTCTCGCCCGGGGCGTGTTCGGTCGCCGCATAACCCATGCTGAAGCTCAGTGAAAGCCCTTTTGCTGCCATCTCGTCTCTGGTCGCCGCACCGGCTCGGAGCCGTTCGATCGCCGACGATATCTCCTCCTGGTCGAATTGGCCTGCAACCACAAACTCGTCTCCGCCGAGCCGTCCAATCACGTCGGTCTCCCGAAAGGTCTCGTTCAGAAGCTTCGCTGTCTCGACAATGCAGGCGGACCCGGCATTGTGGCCCAGATCGTCATTGATCCTCTTCAGGTTGTCCATGTCGATAAACAGGACGCCGAATGGATTCCCGGCGCGCCGTGCCAGCCGATAGGCCTGCTCGGCGAACAGATTGAATCCTCTGAAGTTATAGAGGCCGGTCAACTCGTCGCGGAGGGTCAGGTCCTGGATTTCACTCTGCATTCTATTGATGAGGCGCACCAGAAGGAGGAGCAAAGCAAAAGCGATTCCCGTCGCCACCGATGTAAGCACAGCCGTGGCATAGCGGGTCGGGACGAGTTGCGCATCGAGCAGTCGCGCCCGTCCGATTTCGCGGAGAAAAGGCAAAGTGAGAAGAAGCGGCGTAAGGATGCGGGCGACCCTCCCTCCGATGCCGCCTTCCAGAAAGACTGCAAAGAGTCCATAGTCCGCGCGGCGAAGGACGATCGCGATCGTCAGCAGTGCGAGGCACCCAAGAGTGGGAACCGAAATGAGGCCAGCGGTCGACGATCCCGGAATTCCCGCCACTCCGAACCCCAGTTCCAACAGAAGCATGAGAATCAGAAGAGCCAGGCATGAAGTGGCTCCATCGGCCAGGCGTCCGCGGATTGCACCGCGAACCCGGATAAAAAAGATCAGAATTCCCACCAAAAGGAAAGCGAGAGCTGAAATGGGCAAGGGGACGTGGCTTCGCGGAACACGGATGCTGCCCGCCAACAGGCTCGGCCCTACCAACTCGCTGACCACGAAGGCGAAAAGAACGGCAGCGGCAATCAGCGCCGTCAAAGCGGCAAATACCTTGCCCCAGCGCCGGGCCGCTTTTGAGCGATTCGATTCGCTCAAGAAAAGCGAGAGCGTTGCCGCGAGCGCCGCACACGCTGAAGCGATTCGCATGTGCAGAAGGCCCGCGGGCAGCAAATGATTGATCGGCGTAAAGATCTGCGCAAGCAGGTTGATCAGAGCAATCTGGGCGACCACAACGAGACATATCTGCTCGATGAAGAATGCCTTATGCTGAGCGTCCTGCCTGGAATCTTCCGAAGTGAATGCTCCAGGTACGAAGTGCATGGGTACGAAAGCCACCACCAGATGTGAAGCGACCAAAAACGCAAATATTCGTGTGTGGTTGTATCACTTATACCAGTTCACGCGAGGGGCGGAAATGCAACTTCCGTTTGCGTTTGACCGGCCAAAAGCTCACTCTTCGCCGCGCGCTTTTCAAGGTGCCGGGAGGGGGCTTTGAGTTAGTGGTTAATCGGCCTTTGATGAACCAGGCTTGAGGCTTCTTCAACCGTCGCAGCCATGGGGATAAGCCTGTCGATCCGGGTGGTCTTGAGCAGTTGCAGCACACGCGGAGAGGCACCGGCGGCAATCACCTGCACGCCCTTGCCTTGGCTGCGGACAAGATGGCTCACGATCAGGCCGAGTCCGCAGGAATCCATGTAGGGGACCTCGGTGAGATCCAGGATATTGACCGCGGCGTGGTGGTTCGGTGTGGGGTCAGTTTCGAAGATGTGGTTCAAGGCAGTTGGGGAGAGCGCGGCGTACATATCGCGGCCGGTGAACGGTCCGGAAAGACGGAAGATAACGATGCCGGGCGCGTCGCCCAGCTTGCATTCGATGGCAAAAGTCGAACCGCCCCACATTTGCCCATGGACGCTCGACATCGAGGCTTCCTTCCTTGCACCGCGTTCCTGAACTCGTTTGACAGGGCAGCCTGGATTTCCAGCCCCTGGTTCGGAATCCAGCGTTGAGGGGCTGCAGGCCGGAGCGACGCTCGGATTGTCACCGTTTACATACGCAATTTGCAAGCCAATTCTGGCCGGCGAGGGGGCGAGGGTCCCCATCAACAAGTGACGAAGATAACATTCACGAAATTCGCATCCGGTTGTACACTGTTGATAATCTAATCAACAGCTAGAACGAAACGGCGGCGATTCTGACCCCCAGTCAGGCGACCTCCGAATCGGTTCCTGTTGATCATTCCTGACGCGATTTCGCGACAGGGGGTTTGTCGCTTGTCTTGGTTGCCTGCACCGTTCGTGTGTCCGCCCGGGTTGTCCGCATCCCGGCTTCAAAGCACCCTTCCTTCGTTCCGCTCGGTTCCAACCACGACGGCGCCTAAAGAGCCCGCCTTCGCAACAAGGCGTCTCTGGTTCCCGGGGCTGCCGATGCTCATCGCCTGCCTGGCGGTCGCCAATCCGCAGGCTCGAGCAGCAGGAACGGCCTACTACATCGACAACCAGGCAGGATCGAACTGCAGCGACAGTGGCCCACACACGTATCCTGAGCCGTGGTGCACCTTTGGGCCCGCAAACGCCATCAGAACCTTCCTTCCCGGCGATCAGATCCTGTTGGCTCGCGGCAGCACGTGGAATCAGGAGCTTTCGCTTACGGGCCATGGCACGGTCGAGGCGCCCATTACCCTGGGAGCCTACGGAGCCGGCGCCAACCCCAGGATCCTGCGCAACCAGGCGACCGCCGACATCTGCGTCCTGCTGACCGATGCCAGCTACTGGAACATCAGCAACCTCGAGGTTGGCCGCGCGAGCGTCGGAATCCTGATGCACTACACCCAGCTTTTCAACAACGGTATCAATATCAGCAACATCTACGCCCACGACAACAAGGGAATATGGGGCGGCTTTTCGACGGAATATCGTGTGTCGCATCATGTCACGGATCCGTTCGCGTCCAGCCTCAACATCAATCTCTCCTCGGGAATCCTGTTCAACGTCGCGTCCTATTTGACCTTCACCAGCTCTCAATATGTGTTGAAGGGCGTCACCGTCAGCGATGTGAGAGGGACCGGGAACCTCGACAGCGTGGCGTTCGATGCGGAAACAGACACCGTCGACAACCAGGATGGGCACAACGTATTCCAGGACGTGGTTCTAAACAGGCTTTTTCTCTCGAACGATAACGGGCATGCTGCCAAGGTCTACCAGTCAGCCGGCCTCGGTTGCAGCGACGCCCTTCGCCTGATAGGAATGACCAACGTGACGGTGGTGAACTCGGTCCTGTATGAAGAAGCCGGGTGCCACACTCCCACCGGAACCGCAGCGGTCATTCTGGGCCGTATCAGCCGGGTGACACTCGTCAACAACATCATCTTTGGTGTGCCAGCGTCCAACAGCCCCGACGAAACGGGCATCGACTTCGAGTGGTCCGAAGACCACGTGAACCTGGTGTCCAATCTTCTCGCCGCGAATGCAGGCGCGGGCCTGGAGATCCTCAACATCCACAGCGGCGACCACACTACCTCAATCGATCTCGACAGCAACACGTTTATCGAGAATGCGTTTTCGCACGCGCCCGGGGCGGCGTCAATCTGGGAAGACAGCGAAGGGCACGGATACGCCGTGCCGCAGGGCAGGGTTCAAAACAACATTTACTACGAGTCGCACGGAAGGTTTTTAGAGGGCAAGAGCATCCGCTCGATCGAGAGCTTGAACAACAACCAGACCGCAATCGGCGCCAATTACGCGGCCGTGTCGTTTTCCGGGACGCAAGGGAAAAACCAGTGGCACTATATGTACGAACCTGCTGATTCGACATGGGCAGACATGCCGCTTTACTCCGCGAGCGACTTCAACGGCGCATGGGAGACGAGTCAGATGCAGTATGTCAGCGCCTTCAGCATGACGCCCGCCACTTGCGACGGCAGCTGCCACACCGGAGGAGTCGCGCGCGTATGGGTGGCTCCGCGTCGCGGGACTGTCCGGGTCCGGGGTCAAATTTTGTCGTCCGATAACAATGCCGGAGGCGGGGTGAGCGCCGCGGTCAATCTCGTGTCAGGCAAGAACGTGACCCAGATTTGGCCCGGTCCTGCCGGGCGGCAGCGGATCGCCGCCGCCGACCTTCTCGGTTCCTCCACAAACGTCGACGAAATCCAGGTCGTTCCCGGCGATATGATCCGGTTTGAAGTTCGCTCGAATGGCGATAACGCCGTCAACACGGTCAGCTGGACGCCGTCAGTCGCATACATGGACGTCAAGCCCTGAAGTCCGCCGGCCCGGAACCGTTCGCAGTTCGAGGTTGATAGTCGGCAGAGAACAGCGAATGCGTGCAGTCGCACATCCAACTTGGAATTCCGAACTCTGAACCCCACTCCTATTCCACCCGGAGGGCTTCGACCGGGTTGATGGAAGCCGCGCGTCGAGCGGGGAGATAGCTGGCAAGGATTGCGGCTGCAGCCAGCAGCAGCGGGACCGTAACGTAAGTGACCGGGTCGAGAGGGCTGATGCCGAAGAGCAGCGACCTCATGGATTGCGTAAGCGCCGCCGCAGCGGTGATGCCGATTCCAACTCCGATGACAGTCAAGGTGAGGGCGGATCGGACGAACATCCACTTCAACTCGTTCTTCTGCGCACCGAGAGCGAGACGGATGCCGATCTCCCGCGTGCGCTGCGAGACGGCGTAGGAGATGACGCCGTAAATGCCGATGATGCCCAGCGCCAGCGCCATGGTTCCGGCAATCGCCAGCATGGCGAGCGCAAACGAGGTGCGCGCCATCGATTTCGCGTAGATATCCTGCATTGTGCCGGGCGTCGCCACGGGAAGGTTGCCGTTGACTGACCACACAGCCTGCTGAATGTCTGCGACCAGCGCTTCGGAACCGGCGCGCTGGCTGCGAACAGCAAACGTGACCGCGCGCGAAGCCTCGATGGTGAAGTTTCGAGTGTACGGACTCTGAAGCATTGCCGGCCAGTAGATGATCTCAGGCGCGGTCTCATCCACTCCGTTGTGGCGAACATCCTCGACCACGCCGATCACCACTTGCCAGGGCATGTTTGAGAACTGCCTGGCGCGCTTGCTGATGGCTGCGGGTGCCGAGCCCCAGTTTTCCCGGGCAAAGTTCTCAGAGACCATAATGTAGTTGTGGAGGCCGTAAATATCGCTCCATGTAAAATCGCGTCCTGCGATCAGGCGCGCGCCCAGCGTGCTGAAGTAGCCGGGGGAGACGAAGTTGAAGAGGTGCAACGGAGGTTCTCCGCCTTCATAGTGCTTGCCTTCAACAGCGATCTCATCCCAGTTTGGGTCGATGCCTTCCATTGGCACCCCTCCGGAGAATCCAGCTGACGTTACGCCTGGAAGAGCAGAGATTTTATCGGCAATTTCGTTCTCCAAGTGCGTCGCCTGGACCGGATCGGAAACCAGCAGCTCCGGAATATAAATATGCATGGTTTCAAGATGCCTGGGATCAGAGAAGCCGGGATCGACATTGCGGAGCGCGGCAAACGTGCGGATCATGAGCAACGCGCTGATCAGAAGTACGAGCGCCATGGCCACCTGCGTCACAACCAGGACGTTGCTCGAACGATGGCGCGTGCGGCTGATGCTCGCGGTGCGACTTGTCCCGGAGAGTGCGGCAGCGGCGCGCGTGCTTGCGTACTTGATGGCTGGAATAGAGCCAAAGAGCAATCCCGAAATTATCGAAACCACAAGCGTGAAAGCCAGCGAGCGCCCGTCGAGTGTGACCTCGCTCAGACGCGGCAGGTTTGCGGGCCCCAGCGCAACCAGGAAGCGCAGGCCGGCATAAGCGACACCAATTGCGAGCACGCCTCCGATAAGACCAAGCGCGACACTCTCAAACAGAAGCTCACGGGCAATGCGCGCCCGACCCGCTCCAAGTGCGGCACGAATGGAGAGCTCAAGCTGCCGGGACTCTGCGCGCACCAGCAGCAGATTGGCAATGTTCACGCACGCAATCAGCATCACCAGGCCGACCGTGGCCATCACCACCCAGAGGACGCTTGAAACGTTGCCAATGACCTGCTGCTTCAGCGCAAGGAACGCGGGAGTGATTCTCCAGACCCGGTAATAAAACGGATCTGTTCCCGGCCCATTGCTGTAGGTGTGCATCCATCTTTCGATCAGGCGGCTGATGTCTGCGTTGGCTTGCCCAATCGTCACTCCAGGCTTGAGACGGCCGATGCCGTTGCAACCGAAGCCTGCAAGAATCATTTTGCCGCGATCGAATTGCAGCGGAACGAGCATGTCAAAGTCGTTATCGACAAAGCGGAAACCACGCGGCATGACACCGACGATTTCAACCGTTTGCGAATCGAGTTGGATGCTGCGCCCGATTACGCTTCGATCGCCCCCAAGGCGGCGCTGCCAGTAGCCATAGCTCAGCATGATTCGCTTGGCGCCATGCGGGTCCTGGTCGGCTTCGGAGAGCCAGCGTCCAACCGCGGCAGGGATGTCGAGCGTCTGCAGGATGCCGTCGCTGATCATCAGCGTGTGCACTTCTTCCGGCTGCGCAATCCCGGTGACATTTGCGGTGCTTGGCACCCACACGCCGAGCGACTGGAACGACTGATTATGGTCGGAGAACGTGAAATACATCGAGGGAGAAAGGCGAAGCCCGGTCTCGAAATTTGCCAGTCCCGAAGCGCCCGGCGCTTCCAGCCGCAGGGCAACAAGCTCGCTGGACCTGGGATAGGGAAGCGGCTTCAGCAGAACTCCGTCGACCACGCTGAAAACGGCGGTGTTGGCGCCGATGCCGATAGCGAGCGTGAGCAGGACGGTCACTGCGAAACCGGGCGAATTGCGCAGGCGGCGCAATGTGAACTTGAAGTCTGCCAGCAGTGATTCAAGCGCTCTCCACTGCCACTGCTCGCGGCTGCGTTGCTGGATGAGGGCGACGTTGCCGAATTCGCGGCGGGCGGCTTGCTCGGCCTGCTTGCTCGACATGCCCTCGTCCATCAACTCGTCGGCGCGCTCCTGGATGTGCTCGCGAATCGAGACGTCGATATCGTTGTAGCGGCGGTTGCGGCCAAAAAGCCTGGAGAGAGCTTGCATTTCGATCTCCTGAGGAAACCGGGGAATGAGTTCCGTTACGTCACTGCCGACGAAAGATTCGCCGCCCTCGCGACCGCATTTGTTCCTGTCGCGGGAACGCACGAAGCGGTCACGCCTTGGCGAAGGTTAGAACGCGGGTGATTCCGGCGAACATCTTCTCGAAGCTGAGCACTTCTTTCTCGAGATGCCGGAGGCCCGCTTCCGTAACCCGATAAATGCGGGTTGGGCGCCCCTTCGAGGAGATTCCTTCTTCCGATTCGAGCAGCCCCTCGCGAAGCATGCGTTGAAGAGCCGGATACAGGGAGCCTTCTTCGACCTGCAACAGGTTGTCGGAGACTTGCTTGATGTGTTTGACCAGCGCGTAGCCATGCATGGGCCTGTGGCTAAGTGACTGGAGGATCATGATTTCCAGCGCGCCGGGGAAGAGGTCGCGGTCGTCGGAGTTTCTGGCCATGGAACGAGGGTATAGGAAAAATACCTATTTAGCAAATAGTGTGTTATGGCCAAGGGATCGAAAGCGGAATTCGAGGCCAAAAACCGGGTCAGTTGCACCACTCGTCACATTCCTGTTGTTTTCCCAAAGAAGATGGAGGATAGTTCCTGTTGGAAACCAAAAGGACGAACGCACGCGGCTTCCAGACGGAGTGATTGCAGATATGAACAAGGGCATATGCCGCATCGTTGCAGGCGTGTTCATTTCAATATTGGTGTGTGGCGGAGGTTCGGCCAGGCCGGAAAGCTCAGCCAGCGTCCGTTTCGAAGTAAAAAGCGTCATGGTTCTGCCGCACCTCGGCGATCGATACGAAACCCTGAGGTCGCTGCCCGATTCCGACTACCAGATATGGCAGTTGGACATCGGGGGCAGCATCGCCCAGCAAGTGATCTCGATACCGAAGCAATCCGGTACCAAGTGGGTGGAAGTGCTTATCCTGGCGAGAAACAACGCAAGGCGCACGGAGAAGATCCATTTCAATTCGCCGCGGCTCAATCTTGGGGATGGAGCGAGCGCGCCTCCATGGGAGTTCGCCTTTGCCGGGATGGGAAACCGTGACGGCCTGGCGCGATCGCTGCAACTATCGGCGACACCGCCCGTCAAGAACATTCTGCACGTGGCTGTAACGGGAGATCTTTCCTGCAGCCTGGGGAGCATGCAGGAGACGTGGCTGGTGCTCGTATTTCAGGTCCCCAGTGAAGCCCAGGTCGCGACGTTGAGCATCGACAAGAACACAGCAGATCCAATCAGGTTCCCGCTCGCCGATTGGTCACCTGCGTCGGCCTCCGTCGAAACCAGCCGGGCGGCAAGACCTGAATGACTTGGAGCGGTACCCGATGGGCGAAAGTTCCTGTTGCTTTCCCAATGGAGCTGTGACAAGCTTCTGTTGGGAAGCAAAAGGTCAAAAAAAAACAATGAGTGATAAAGCGGATGTACTTCAGGGAACGCTGGCACTAATGGTTTTGAGGACGCTGGATGTGCTCGGGCCCCTGCACGGCTATGGCATTGCCCGGCGCATCGAGCAAATCAGCGGCGATCTGCTCTCCGTCAACCAGGGAACACTCTACCCCGTTCTTTTGAAACTTGAGAACGAAGGTTCGATTGCGTCGGAATGGGGAGCGTCAGAAAACAATCGGCGCGCGCGATTCTACCGACTCACGCAGTCGGGACGGAAGCAGTTGCGGGCCGAGACCCGTGACTGGGAGCAGACAGCGGCGATTATCGAGCGGTTCTTCACGGTGAAGGCGGAAGATCTGCTATGAAATCCCTGCGCAGGTGGCTGGCGCGGCTCCGTAACTTCGTGTTGCGGCGCAGTGCAGACGAGCGCCTGCGCGAGGAGATGAAGGAACATCTCGCGCTGCAAGCGGAGGAATTTGTACGCGCCGGAATGACTCCATCTGAGGCGCGCCGGCGAGCGGCACTGAAGTTCGGCTCCGCTGAAGCTGTCCACGAGGGTGTTCACGCCGAGCATGGATTGCCGTTCATCGAAACCCTGCTCCAGGATGTTTTCTATGCATTCAGGATGATCGCGAAGTCGCCGGGTTTCGTAGCGATCGCGATCCTGACCATGGCCATCAGCATTGGAGCCACCACCGCGATCTTCAGCGTGGTTGACGCAACGTTACTGCACCCGCTGCCTTATCCGCATCCGGAGCAGCTTGTCACTCTCGAGGACGATCTTCCCGGATTGGGGATACGCGATGCAGGCATGTCTACACCCGAGTGGAAGGATTTTGAGCGCTCGGGCATCTTCGAGAACGTGTCGCCGGTGTGGTACGACGAAAACAATCTCAGCAGTTCGGCGCTGCCGGTGCGCGTGAGCCTCGATACCGTGGCTCCAAACTATTTCGCCATTCTCGGCGTGAAGCCTCAATTGGGTCGGACGTTCCGTCCCCAGGACCCGACTCCCGGATACCTGCTCGAAGTTGTGATCAGCGATGAACTGTGGAAGGGAGTCTTTGCCGGCGACCCGCAAATCCTGAATCGAACCATTCGCCTCGATACGGATCTGTACCGGATCGTCGGTGTCATGGGGCCCGGATTTCACGCGCCGGGGCGATCCATCGAGGAAAGAAACATCGAAGTCTGGGCTGCAGCCGGTTTCTCCGCTCCACCGTTTGGGTATATCTCCTCGCGTGTGCGTCATTTCCCCGGCTCCATTGCCCGGCTTCGGCCGGGGCTCACTTTTCGAGCGGCGCAGGTGCAGATGGATGGGCTGATTGCGAGCCTGCAGAAACAGTACCCAGACGCCTATCCGTTGCAGACTGGCTGGAAGGTGAGGCTGGTGCCGCTCAAGGAAAGCGTGGTCGGAAACGTACGCCAGCCCTTGCTGCTTCTTCTCGGCGCCGTGGGCCTGGTGTTACTGATCGGCAGCGTGAACGTTGCAAACCTGCTGCTGGCGCGCGCCAGGACGAGGGGCACCGAGATGGCAGTCCGCCATGCGCTTGGAGCCTCGCAGCCGCGGCTGCTTCGGCAGTTGCTGACGGAGGGATTGCTGCTTTCCATGCTGGGCGGGGTCGCCGGCATCATGGTTCTGGTTTGCACAAGGCGTTTCCTGGTGCGCCTCGTGCCCGAAACCCTGCCGCGACTCAATGACGTCTCTATCAACTGGAGCGTCCTCCTCTTCGCGATTGCTGCGTCCATCTTCGCGGGCGTGATCTTTGGGCTGGCTCCGGCACTGCACTCCGGACGCCTCGATGTGATTCAGACCCTGAAGTGCGAAGGGCGTGGAACGACCAGCTCCCGGGAACGTGTACGCACCAGGCGCGGGCTGGTAGTGATGGAGTTTGCCCTGTCGGTGATCCTGGTGATTGCCGCATGCCTCCTGCTCCGGAGCATGCAGGACTTGCTGAATGCGCCGCTCGGCTTCAATCCTCGAAACGTGATGACGGTGCGGACGCGACTTCCTTATCCGAACGATCCGAAGGCAGACCGATATAACACGGCTGACCAGGAAGCGCCGTTCTTGCACGAACTTCTTCGTCGCATCAGGAGTCTACCCGGAGTGGAAGAAGCGGCTGTTGGCGACAGCACATCGATTCCGCTCGATCATCACCAGAAAGACCTGGATGAGATGCCTGTGCTGGTTGAAGGAAACGGGACGGATATGAGTCAGGCCCCGCTGGTCGAAGTGCCCATCGTAAGTCCGGGGTATTTTCATCTCCTGGGAATGACGCTGCTGAAGGGCCGTTTCTTCAACGACCAGGACCTTACGGATCATCCGCCGGTGGCCGTAATCAATGAAGCGATGGCGCAAGAATACTGGCCGAATCAGGATCCGCTTGGCAAGCGCCTGAGGCTGGATGAGGACAGCAAGGAGTGGACCATCGTGGTGGGCGTTGTTGCCAATGCCCGTACAGAATCGCTTTCGATTGCGACCGAGCCACAGGTCTATCTGAACGCATTCCAGTGGCGCGCGAAGCATCTGGCCATCTATCTGCGCGGCTCGTTATGTACCGCCCTTATTCCCGGAGATGTGCGGACGCAGGTACAGGCCATCGATCCTACTCTGCCGGTTTTTGGTGCGCGGAAACTGGAGGAAACGGTCGCCGATTCTCTGGCGGAACGCCGGTTCTCGTTGCAGATGGTGAGCTCATTTGCGACAACGGCGCTGCTGCTGGCGGCAATTGGGATTTACGGAACGATCTCGTACGCCGTAAGCGAGAGGACACAGGAGATTGGCCTGCGCCTTGCGCTTGGAGCGCAACCCCGGACGATTTTCAAGATGATTCTGCACCAGGGCTTGAGACTGGCGAGTACTGGAGCAGCACTGGGAATCGTAGGCGCGCTGGTTGTCTCGCACCTGATGAGAGGACTGCTCTACGGTGTTTCGCCGGCCGATCCTCTCACATTTCTGGGCGTGATCCTGCTGTTTGGTCTTGTGGCGCTCGTGGCCTGTTACATTCCTGCGTGGCGGGCGACTCACGTCGATCCGTCGATTGCGCTGCGATGCAATTGAGAGTGGCGAATGCGAAGAGAGGCTGCCTCCGGGGTTGAGGCCCTCATCGAATCTGCATTGTTTGCGGCACGGCTGAACTGTTTGCTGAAAAAGTCCGAATTTTGGGCGAAGCGTCACACAGGGGCTAGAGCCCAATACTCATTTTGTTGCGTTTATGGCCTGGCTGAAGCCATGCCCTTGTTACGAAACCTCGGCTTCATCGGTTTTTCAGCAAACGGTGGAAGCCGTGCCTTTTTAAAACCGCAAGTTTTCCGCAACTTGTGAAGTCGTGCCTTTCAAAGTGCATTTATGCAACCAGGTCTAGTGCGCAACCTGTTGTGCGGCGATCCAGGCCGTGATGCGCTCATCCAAAACATCCAGGGGCAATGCGCCGGAGTCGATCACCTGGTCGTGGAAGGCGCGGATATCGAATTTGGCGCTAAGCTGCTTCTGGGCACGGTCGCGAAGGTCGAGAATTTTTAACTGCCCGATCTTGTAGGCCAGCGCCTGGCTGGGCCACGCAATGTAGCGATCGACCTCGGCCTGAACGCTGGTTTCGTCAATGGCTGAATGATCGTGGAAGTAGTCGACCATCTGCTCCCGCGTCCAGTGCTGCGAGTGCACGCCGGTATCGACCACCAGCCGAATCGCGCGCCAGATGTCGCCCTCGAGACGGCCGTAATCGGAGTAGGGGTCCTGGTAGAACCCAACGTCTTTGCCGAGCCGCTCGGCATAAAGTCCCCATCCCTCGCTGAATGCCGTGTAGCCGCCGAATTTGCGAAACTCCGGAACGCCCTGCATCTCACGCGCGATGGAGATTTGCAGATGATGTCCGGGCAGTCCTTCGTGATAGCTGAGGTCTTCGACCTGGTAAAGGTTGCGCGTAGTCGCGTTGTAGGTATCAATCCGCAGGCGTCCGGGGCGGCTGCCGTCGGGCGAGCCGGCCTCGTAGTAGGCGGGCGCCGACGTCTTTTCGAGATAGTCAGGGACAGGTGCGACCTCAAACGGAGTTTTGGGCAGGTGCCCGAAGAGCGAAGGCAGCTTTGCCTGCATGGGTCCCAGATAACCGCGCGCAGCGTCAAGCAGCTGTTCGGCTGAGGTGGGATGGAGCTTGGGGTTGGTCTTCAGGCTGGCGTCGAAGCTCTTGAGATCCTGGAAGCCGAGCTTCTGCGCAATCACCAGCATCTCGGCTTCGTCCTTCTTCACTTCATCGAGGCCGATCTGATGAATCTGGTCGGCGGTGAGATTGGTCGTCGTGGTGCGCCGGATGAGGAACTGGTAGTACTTCGCCCCGTCGGGCAATGCGGAGATACCGGGCTCGGTCCTTCCTGCGGGGATGTAGCTTACCTGGAGGAATCGTGCGAATTGCTTATAGGCAGGAAGAACCTCCTTGCTGAGCGCATCCAGCATTTCGGTCTTGATCCGGGTTTGTTCCTGAGCCGAGATCGAAGCAGGGAACTTCTTCAGCGGCGCCGCGAGAGGCGAGTCTTCCGGTTTTTCGTTCGCCAGCTGGTTGACCTGCTCGAGTGTCTTCTCGAGGAGATACTTTGGCGGCACGCGCTTGTCGTCGATGCCGAGCGACATGTTGGTGATGATCTGCTCGAAAGCTGCGGGGATTTTGTGCAGGCGCGCGATCCAGTCGTCGTAGTCCTTTACCGTGGTGAAGCTGAGCTGCGCGACAAGCTGCGGATAGGTGGAGTAGATTCCGCCCATCTGGTTGACGGGCATCTCCCATTCCTTAAACTCGGCGGCTTCCTGATCGTCGGTGAGGCGGCGCACGAGCAGTTCGCGGCTTACCTGGTCCTGGTCGGGGAGACCGGTGGTATCGATGGCCGCGAGCTTCAGCAGGAAGTCCTGCTCTTCCGCGAGCCACTCGTTGATCGCCTTCACGGAGTAATCCGTGACCTGATCGTTGTAGCGCTTGTCGCCGATAGTGGAAGCGAATTCCGGCCTGCGCTTAAGGCTTTCTTCCCAGTAGTCGTGAAAGATGCCGTGCAGCGCCTTGGCGCGTGCCTCCGGCGTCGCAGGCCCGGAGTTGGCCGCAGTAAGTTGCGCGGGAAGGGAAGCGGGGAGAAACAGGAAAGCGGCAAGAGCGAGCAGGACAAGTCGTTTCAACGGAGCGGATCCTTCGCGAGAAGTTTTTGAAACAGGCACCGGGATTGAGTTTAGAGCACGGGGATGCCGTGTGGTCCAGCCGGTGCGAAGCTTCACCCCGCATCTTCAGTGCGACAGTGCGGATTCTCCGTCGAGTATGCGATAGAGCGTGGAGCGGCTGATGCCAAGCTGGCGCGCCGTTTTGAGTTTGTTCCCGTGGTTGAGATCGAGCACAAAATGAATGTGACTGTGAATGACCGCGTCAAGATTGAGAAGTTCCGGCGATTCCGCGATGGACTGAACTGCTGGTGAATCTGCCAGGTTCGGCATCGACATCGACATTGTGCACGCCTCTGCGACCCGACAGGCACAGAGGGCCGCAAAAACTTCATCGGCGCCCAAACGAAAAGTATGAATGCGGGTGCAGTCCTCGAACTGTCCTACGGGCGGAAGCGCTTCGAGGGCTCGTCGGAGAAGATCTGGCCGTCGCGGATGTGCACCACGCGGTGCGCGTAATCGGCGATGTCGGGCTCGTGGGTGACCAGCACGATGGTGTTGCCCTTGGCCTGGAGCTGTATCGAAGAGCGCCATGATCTCGATGCCGGTCTTCGAGTCCAGGTTGCCGGTCGGCTCGTCGGCCAGGATGATCGACGGGCTGTTGACCAGCGCGCGGGCGATGGCGACGCGCTGGCGCTGGCCGCCGGAGAGCTCGTTGGGCTTGTGGTTCATGCGCGACTCCAGGCCCACGCTGGTGAGGGACTGCTTGGCGCGCTCGATGCGCTCGGCTGCGGGCGTGCCGTTGTAGATCAGCGGCAGCTCCACGTTGTGCAGCGAAGTGGCGCGCGCCAGCAGGTTGAAGGTCTGGAAGACGAAGCCGATCTCCTTGTTGCGGATGCGGGCCAACTCGTCGTCGTCGAGTTCGCTGACCAGCTGGCCGTTGAGCCAGTACTTGCCCTTCGAGGGCGTGTCGAGGCAGCCGATCAGGTTCATCAGCGTCGACTTGCCCGAGCCCGACGGGCCCATGATGGCGACATACTCGTTGTGCTTGATGCGCAAGATTCAGCCGCGCAGCGCCTGCACCTGCTGCTCTGAGCCCATGTCGTAGGTGCGCCACAGGTCTTCGACGACGATCATGTCGCCGTTCGGTCCGGAGGAGTGTTGCTGTTCGACCTCGGAGATGATGCTGTTCAGAGCCATGTGAATTTCATCCTTTTGTGTTGCTCTTCTATGCCTTCCGCCTGGGGGCTGGTTTGCCCTTCATTCGCCTTGGACGCCTATGTGTTGTTGGCGGGTGTTGCGGTCGCCGGCTGCGTGTCGCGCTTCAGCAGCGCTCCATTCTTCAATGTCCGCAGTGTCTTGTACGGACCGGTGACGACCTCGTCGCCTTCCTTGAGTCCGCTGAGAACCTCGATATCGGTGGCGCCGGTGATGCCCGTAGTGACCGGAACGAACTTGGCGCGCTGCTTGCCGTGCGCATCTTTGTCCACTACGTAAACTCCCTGCACCGGCGGAGTCTTTGCGCTGGACGAAGCGGACGCGGCCTCAACGTTGCCGCTGTTGGGCGTGGTGGGCGGGGTAAACAGCGTCAAGGCCTGGATCGGCAGCGAAACAACATTCGATTTCGATGCAGTCGTGATCTTTGCAGTCGTGGAGAGCCCGGGCCGCAACTCGTCGGAAGGATGATCCAGCGTAACGACCACCTTGAAGTCCTTGGCTTCTTCCGTTCCGGTCGTCGACTGCGACGTAGCCACGCCGGTCGACCGCAGCAGAGCCTGGTCGCCCACAAGGGTTACGTGCCCCTTGAATACCTTGTTGGGAATGGCATCGACGGTGACATCGGCCGGCTGTCCGATCTGGATGTTGACGATATCGGTCTCATCCACCTTGACCTCGGCGGTCACCACGCTCATATCGGCGATGGTCATGAAGGTCGAGCCTTCGGTGTTCTGGATGCCCTCGACGACGGTCTCGCCCTCCCGCACCGGTTCGTTGGTCACGATGCCGTCAAAGGGCGCGATGGCCTGGGTGAGCTGAAGCGCATTCTTGTTGGCGCGCAGGGTTGCAACCTGGGTATCGAGGTGCCCGCGTGCCGACGCGGTGTTGGCCTTCGACTGACCCACTCCAGCCACGGCCTGTGCCAGCGAAGCCACGTCGGTGTCGTAGGCGGCCTTCTTGGCGTCGTAGTCCTGCTTGGCCATGATGCCGGCTTTGTAGAGGCTCTGCGCACGATCCCAGTCGAGCTTCTTCTGTTCCAGGTCGGCTTGCGCGTGTTCAACGTTCGCTTCGGCCGTCTTTTCCGCGGCTATGTAGGACGCTATGTCCGTGCGGGCCGCGGAGATGGCAGCTTCCTGGCCGGCAACCTGGGCTTCCTGTGCAACGTTTTCGACCGTCGCTACCAGTTGGCCTTTTTTCACGTGGTCACCCTCTTTGACGAAGAGGTGAGTGATGCGCCCCATCGCCGTCGCGCCCAGGTTGACCATGGTCTTAGGCTTGATCTGGCCCGTGCCGCTCACAACCGTGGCAAGGTCCTCACGGTGGATCTTGGCAGTAAGAACCTTCGTGTAGCCCGATTGCTGTTTGACCACGAATACGGCAACGAGAGCGACAGCCACAACGACAGCAGAGATGATGAGAAGTATCTTTTTCATGCGCGCTTCAGGACTCCAGGTAGCTCCGAAATTATTCTACGCAATCGCTTCACTTCCGGTTCCACCAGGCTGCCAAATTCACAAAAGTCATGAATTCTTAACGGTGCATCGTGGTCCGCCCGGAGCCCCATCCCTGTCCCGATTCGAGTGTCCAACGGGCCCGGGGATCAGCTCACTAAATTTTCGAGGCGATTGGGCTACTCCTATGTGACGTGGAACCAGCCCCTTTCGTCTCAAAATCGGCATGATCCGGGCCCTTAATCCGTCACATTTGGGGTGACCTAATGGTTACCGGCACGTCCAATCGAGAGCGATAGCCGCATCTTGCCTTGCCGGGCACGTTCGGTGCCCGTAAAATAGGGCATCGTAGGAGCTTTCCGACGCAATGATTTCCAATGGCCGTACGTTCTTCCTCGCCGCACTCGGTTGCGGCGTTAGCTTGCTCGCGGTTCAAGGGATACGCGCTCAACAACCGACCACAGACCCCTCCCTGCAGACCCGACCAGCTGCCGGCCAAAGCCAGCCCCAGGACCAGGATCAGGAACCCGATCCCCTGAAACGGCAGCGCACCGACCAGGAAAAATTTGCGGCACAGAAAGCAGTCCGGCAGGAGTTGAAAGGAGCCTACAAGACCTGGCTCGACCAGGACGTCGCCTACATCATCACAGACGAAGAACGGAAGGCCTTCAAGAACCTCGGCAACGACGAGGAACGGGAGGCATTCATCGAGCAGTTCTGGCTGCGGCGCAATCCCAATCCTGATTCTCCCGACAACGAATTCCGCGAAGAGCACTATCGGCGCATCCAGTACGCCAACGACCACTTTGCCGCCGGCAAGCCGGGATGGAAGACTGACCGCGGCCACATGTACATTGCCTTCGGGCCACCCGACTCCACTGAATCGCACCCCTCCGGCGGAAGCTATCAGCGCCCCATCGATGAAGGCGGCGGCGAGACGTCCACCTTCCCGTTCGAGACCTGGCACTACCGCTATCTCGAAGGTGTTGGCGAAAACATCGACATGGAGTTTGTGGATACCTGCCAGTGCGGCGACTACCACTTCACCATCGATCGCAGCGAAAAGGACGCCCTGGCAAAGGTTCCCGGCGCGGGACTGACGCAGTGGGAAGAAATGGGCATGGCCAAGAAAGCCGACCGCTTCAAGGGCGGCTTCGAGAATCTCGGTGCCGGGCCCATGGGCGAGCCAGAACCAGTCGAAGGAATTTGATCGCATCGAATTGGCTGCCAAGCTCTTTGCGCCGCCCCCGATCAAATTCAAAGACCTTGAGAGCTTCATGACTGAGCACAAACTGCTCACCGGGCCGATCTTCCCCTTTGACGTCCGGACAGACTTTGTAAAGGTCACATCCAGCACCGTGCTGGTTCCGATAACCCTCCAGATCAAGAATCGCGACATCACCTTTGAGACCAAGGAAGGGGTCGCGAAGGGCGTGGTCAATATCCTCGGCAAGGTGACGACGCTCACACACAAGACCGTTCAGACCTTCGAAGACACGGTAGAAGTCGAACAGCCCGCTGAACTTCTCGAAAAGTCGCTCGACAAAAAGTCAATCTATTGGAAGGCCGTCCCGCTCCTCCCCGGCCTGTACCGGCTTGATATCGCCATCAAGGACGTAAATAACCCAGACCACCTGGGGTATTACGGAAGAAGCCTTAATGTGCCTGAGTACAATGACGAAAAGCTCGGAACTTCGTCTCTCATTCTGGCTGACTCGATCTACCCGGTCAGCTCGCACGATATCGGTCAGGGCAGCTGTGTGATCGGCAACACACACGTTTGTCCGCGCGTGACGACGAATGCGGCCACGCCGGTCAGCTACAAGCGTACCCAGGAGCTGAATTTCTGGATGCAGGTCTACAATCTGGGTATTAACGACCAGACCAAAAGCAATGAGGCGAAAGTAACTTACCAGATCATCGATACGGCAACGAACACGGTTGTCCTTGAGAAGCAGCAGGATTCCAAGGACTTTGGCGAACACAGCGACCAGTTGACGGTGGAGAAATCCATCAAAGTGGCTGGTCTGCAGCCGGGCAAGTACAAGGTGACGATCAAAATAAATGACGAAATCTCGAAACAAGAGATTGCGCAATCGGCACCTTTTGTCGTGGAATAGTACGAGGGCCCCGCATATCCGGTTAACCGACGTCAGATCGGGAAACCTGCGGGCTTTTGATTCCCAGGACTTGAGCCAGGACGCCGCCGGGTCACCAACACGAGTGATGATGCGCAGGCTCCATCTCGTTTCCCTGGTCGCGCTGATCGTTGTGGCGTGCGTGCAGTTGCGCGCGGCCTCACCGGGGTCAGTGACCGGGGTAATTCGCGATTCTGCCGGAGTTCCCCAGATCGGGGCAGCTGTCCAGTTGCTACGCCCTGACCTGACTGTGATCGCATCTGTCTACACCAACAGCAAAGGCGTTTATTCATTCAACGACATTCTCCCTGGTCGCTATGCGGTCAAGGCGATGGGCGCGTCATTTTTGCCGTCGCTGCGCGAGAACGTCCGCGTCCGTGCCACGACGGTCGTCAACCTCACGCTCAACACACTCTATGAGGTAATGCAGTGGCTGCCTGCCGTGCCGCGGTCCGCCAATGCCGCCAGGGACGACTGGGAGTGGACGCTGCGTTCGGCCGCAAACCGCCCGCTGCTCCGCTGGCTTGAAGATGGACCGCTGGTGGTGGTTTCCGATCGCCCCGGAGCGAAACCGAAGCTCAAAGCGCGCCTGATGGCGACCGGCCAGGATGGCACCTTCGGCGAGAGCGGCGAGCGCTTCACTGCCAGTGTCGAAAACACTCCATCAAACAGCCGGGAACTGCTGGCGCGGGTTGACTTCGCTCCCGACACCGACGAGGGCATGGAATCGATGCTTGGATTCCGCCAGGATCTCGGGTTCGCGGGATCGGTCGAGTCGATGGCCGCAATCTCGATTCATCCCGTCATCGAGGGCTCGGGTGGCGAGGGGCTGGATGAAGCCGCCATGAGCAGCTCCGAGACGATCCATCTCGGCGATGAGTTCGAGATTGATGCAGGCGCACAGCAGGTGATGGCCCGATTCAGCCAGAACTCTCCCAATACCGTGATGGCCGCACTGCCGTTCGCTAGCGTTGCCTGGCACGGCGGGAACTCGACGGTGAGCTACCGAATGGCCAGCGCACCCTCTGGGTTGAACCAGGAGCAGTCGCAGGCGGGCTCTTACCTTCCCATAGTTGCCATGCGCAACGGTGAACTGACGCTCGAACACGGGCTGCATCAGGAGATCGGCTGGGAGCGCCGGACTGACGCCTCGGGGGTTTCATTCCTCGTCTATTCCGATCAGATCGACAACCCGGTGATTGAGGCCAGTGGACAGACATCGGCCAGCGTCGCGGCGTTGAGCGATCCAAGCAGCGGATTGCTTCGCGGCGCGGGGCAGAATTTCTCAAGCACGGGCGTCATGGCTACCGTTGAACGTCGCGTGGCAGGCGGCAATCTCATTCGGGTCAGCTACGCCAACGGAAACGCGCTGGTGATGCCGGCGCTTGTTCATGCCACGGCGCTGAGCCAATTGTTCGCTGCCGCAAGACCACGTCGCGCGCAGATGTACGCGATCTCCCTCTCCGGCACGCTGGAGGGAACCGGAACGCGCTGGCACGCAAGCTATCGCTGGCAACCGGCAGACACCGTGACCTCGGTTGCCCCGTACTCCGTCAGTGCGATCGAGCCCTATCTGAATCTGCAACTCCGCCAGCCCCTCTGCAGTCACCGCGAAGGCCTGAACATCGATGCGCTCTTGAATCTGAATAATCTGCTCGCACAAGGCTACCGGCCTTACCTGCTGAATGGCACCATGCTGGTCTTCGCGCAGGATCAACGCAGCGTCGGCGCCGGCGTAGCGTTTACGTTCTGAATCAACTCTGACAATCGAGCGAGACGGATGCACCAATGACGATGCGAGCGCGTTCGTACGTCTGCCTGAAGCGTTTCTGCAGCGTTCCGGGTTCAGCGGGCCTTTGGAATCCAACCGCGCGCTGTGTTATATTTTTCAAGGGTCAGTGATGATTTTTGCCTGATCCGCGTCGCGCTATTATCCTCCGCCGCACGGCGCTCGAAAACTCTCTGGACGCGTAGCTCAACTGGCAGAGCATTCGGCTCTTAACCGACAGGTTGAAGGTTCGATTCCTTCCGCGTCCACCATCAAATCAACTGCTCAGCAGATGCGCTTTTCCTTCGAACCCCACACAGTCCTGCATCCAGTTAAACCGCTACCGCTTCCGCATTTTAGGTGCAATCACCATTTGCACGACCTTGGAGTTGGCTTCCTGCCTGGCCTTCGAGGTCGCGTCGCCATAGCGCGCTCCGGTCAATGAACTGGTCACGCAATGACGAGCTGAATAGCTTCTTTTGGGCGGTGACTGCAATCGGGTTGCATTGAGGATAATTGAGAATGCGCAGAAGGGGACGAATCGCTTTCGCCGTTGCGGCCTTTGCCGTGCTGATAAACGGTTTTTCCGATACCCGTTTGATCGACAAATACTTGGATTATTACTACAACAATCCAAAAGACTTCCCAGCTTTTTACGCGCTGAGCGACTTTTCCGGCTACTACATTGGTGCCTGGGTCGTTCGCAACGGCCAGAGCTCAAGTCTCTACGACTTTTCCAACCGGAAAATCGACCCCGTTATTGACGAGGATACAGATGCCGAGTCGATCTATTCCCAGACTACCCGCGCCCATGGCTTTGCAAACGTAACTCTGTACGATTATCCGCCGACTCTCGCCGATCTCATGGTTCCGTTCACCGTTCTATCCCCATTGATCGCACTGATCGTCTGGCAGGCGCTCAATCTGCCAATGTTGGTGTGTTCAAGTCTCATACTGACTCGGCTGCTCGGACTGAAGGTGCTTGGTACTGGAATGCTGGTCGTTGTTTTTCTCTTCATTTTTCGCCCCACTTGGGAAGCCCTGAGTAGAGGACAGGTTACTATCGCTATCCTCTTTATTCTTTTGGCTGGATTGAGCCTGTACCGGTGCAATCGAATGAGCTCGGCCGGGCTCATGTTTGCCTTGGCCGCAGCCATCAAGCTCACCCCGCTGATCGTGATTGTTCCATTCCTCATGTGGCGAGACTGGAGGATTCTGCGATCGCTCGCTTCTTGGAGCGCAATTATTCTGGGAGCACTCCTGCTCGTCAATGGCCCGGGAGCTTTAGGCCAGTATGTCCTGCACGTAATACCTGCCATGGCGCAAAGAACAATCGACATACTCAATCTGAACGTGATCAATGCGGTTGAAGTGTTCTGGTATGGATCCGATAAACCCACACCCGCTGTCGGAGTGGTCTGGGCGGGAAAGCTTTTGTCGATCCTTGTGCTTTGTTGTGCCGCCTGGCTGTGCCGACCCAGGAGCACTGAGAAGATGAACGATAGCCAAAAAGTCGCTGTGCTCACTGTCTTTCTGCTCCTGTCATGCTGCATCTCGCCTGTGTCATGGATGTCGGCCTATGTCTTGGCCGCGCCGGCCCTGGTTGCTTGCTGGACGCAACTGCGGGAGAAGCGCACAAACTCCGTTGAGGTCGTCCTCGCTCTTTTGTTCTTGCCCTCGTTTATGACAGGTAGATTCGCCCGGCTCGCGACAGAGACAGGACAACCGATCTTCTATTACCTGCAAATGATGACGCCCATACTCGGGGCGGCTTTGGCGCTCGCAATGCTGCTCAGGCTTCGGAAAGAGCGAATCGCGGAAACCGCACTGGGTGATTTGAGCGAATCTTTCGAGACCTGAGCGTTCGCATGCACTGCTGAAGCTCTCTTTGCATGGTGGGTGCAATCACCATTTGCACGACCTTGGAATTGGCTTCCTGCTCTCCGAAGTTTGCCTCTGGAGTCGAACCGCTACTTGTGGAGAATATAGCGGAAGGCCCAGGGATTGCTGGTGGTGTAGTCTCCGAGAATCACGCCGTAGATCTCGCCCACGTTGGGCGGCCAGGGATCGTAAACGAGAAGCATAGTGCGGTCCGCGTCGCCATCGCCCCAGATCGCGCCGACGACGACCGCATGGTAGCTCGGGCCCGAGGGGAACGGCAGATTGCCCGCAAACCAGAACGGACCGGAGTGCAGATAACGCACCAGCGCAATTGGCAAAGGGGTCATTCCGTACTCAAGCTGCCAGTCGAACTGCTGCGAGAAGCTCTTCGCCCAGAAGTCATCGAGGGCCGTGCCGGCAGGCGCCGGGCCGGGCTCAAAGCTGACGCTTGCATGCGGGCCGAGCACCATGGTAGCCGCGGCGGCATAGCAGGTATCGTTGCTGGGCTGGCTGGCCGGGACGACGGGCCGGCTGATGTCGATGGTCAACCCCAGGGCACTCCAGGTCTTCGGCCCGACGATGCCGTCTTCCTTCAGCCGGTTCGCTCGCTGGAATGCTCTGACAGCCGCCTCTGTTTGCGGGCCGAAGTCGATCTGGCTCGTGGCGCCGTTGTAGCGCGAGCGAAAAATATTCGCCTCGGGAAGATTGGGAGAAGGCGTCAGTTTCCGGTTAAGCAGCCGTCTCAGCAGCCCCACTTCAGGGCCAACGTTTCCCCTTCGTAAGATGCGCATGTCTCTCCATCCTTCTGGGCATTGCCTGGAACAGGAGCACTGAGGGCCGGAACTGCGGGAAAGACCTCTACGGGCACGCGATTGTGCCACTGAGAATAGTGGCGATGAGCGGAGGATCGTTTCTATTCTCGTGCGGAGAATCTTAGCCGAAAATCCGACCACATAGCAGCACCATCTTCCCTGCGGGTCGGACCAGCATTCGATGCCATCTGGTTAAACCGCTTCTGAGCGACGCGATTGCGGAGCGCAATCGAGCCACGCGTTAGAATGATGGCAACAAATCCACATTTCTCGGAGATCAAACATGAAGGGTCTTACTATTTACAAGCCGAGCGGTGAAATCTTCAAGAGCTACCCGCAAATACTGGCGCATAACACTGAAAATGGCTTGCTGGCGTTCCGGTTTGAGCGGAAGCCCGGAGATCGCACCACCATCGAAAAGGTCATCACGAATTTACCCTTTGTCCTCGAAGACGACACCATCTAAGCCCTCTTTTCGTTTTTGCCGGGGCGAGGAAGATCGCTCGATTGGCTCAAGGAACTCTCTCTAAAACCGCATCAAAAAGTTCAAGCTCGAATCTGTTTCCATCTGTGGGTTAAAGGTTGCGGAGTTATGGCTGCTGCGCGGTTCCGGGCAGGCGCCCTTCCTGTGCCTGGTGCTGGTAGCGCGCGAGATTGCCGCGCAAGGCATTGGCGAGGTCGGTGTTCTGCTGCTGTTCGGCGAGGTCGAGAGCCTGCTGCGCGATCGCGACCGCCTGCTGGTAATTGCCGGTCTCGGAGTGCATGGCGGCCAGCATCTGCAGGATGGCTGCCTCGCGGTACGCCGGTGATTTTGGCGGCAGCTTCAAACTGCGGCAGCGCCTCCGTAAAGCGGCTCGATGCGGCGAGGGCGCGGCCAAGGTTGAAGCGGCATTCGGCCGATCCGGGTGCGAGCGTTACCGCCTGCTGCAGTTCCGCAACGGCTTCGTCGAGTTTTCCCTCACGCGCGAGGATGACGCCGTAGATGTTATGACCGTCGGCGTTCTTGGGCGCCAACCGCATTCCCTGCTTGAGTTGTTCAATGGCTTCGTGCCGATGACCGGTCACTTCCAGAAGGTGGCCGAGATTGATGTGCGCCGGTCCGTTGTCGGGGTCCAGTGCGATCGCTTTCTGAATATGCGTCATCGCTTCATCGAATCGGCCGGCCTCGGCGAGAGCGCTGCCGAGGTTGTTCTGCGTCTGCGAACTGTCGTTGTTCATCGACAGCGACTTTTCGTACGCGTGCGATTGCGTCACTGGTCTTTCCGACTGGCGGCGAGCGCGACGCCCATGTTGTTGTAGGGTCGCGCGTCGGTGGGATCCTTGTCGGCTGCGACTTTCCACGCGGGAACGGCGTCAGCGTATTTGTGGTCGTCCTGCAGTTGCTGCGCAGCGTCGAATTCGCGGTAGAAATCGATGGCTGGTGTGTCGATGTGATCGAGGCCTTCAGACGCCGAGATTCACGAACTCCGGAATATTGACGGCGCGATTGGACTGCTGTGGCGTTTTCAACCACCACCGGCGGGCTGGCGTGGCCCTGGTCGTCGATGTGCGTCAGGTAGAGATGCGTGTAGAGCGACGGGCTCTTTGACGAGAAGGCCAGCCAGTGGCCATTCGGGTTGAATGTGTGCCACGAATTCATCACCGGCAGATTCGATTCCAGCGGCCGCGCTTCTCCGCCTTCGAAGGGCACGATATAGAGCTTGCTGTCAGGCCGCATCAGCAGGCCGTTCTTGCACTCCACGAAGATGATCCATTTGCCGTCCGGGGAGACCTTGGGGAAGTTGTTGCTCATCCCGTTCTCTGAGGCGCCGATGACGCGCTCCGGCCTTCCGCCCTTGCCGTCGTTGAAGGGAATCTTGTAGAGGTCGTACTGGATCTGCGTCTCGTTGGGATCGTTGGCGTACGTCGAGCGCTTGTAGCCCGGCGGATAGGGATCGCGGGCAGCCGCACGCGAGTAGATGAGGTACTTGCCGTCGGGACTCCAGAACGCGGAAGTCTGCACGTAATCGGGATCGTCCGCGCCCGGCAGCGGCAGCAGCTTTCCGGTTTCCTTGCTGTACCAGGCGAGCACGCCGCGGGTGGGATAGAAGACCTGGCCAAAGCCGTAATTCTCGTAAAAGCCGTTGTAGAGGCGGTCGAGCACGCGGGTGCCATGCGCATGGGGCACGTCGATGGAGTTCACCACGAACTTGCCATCGGGCGAAACCTGGCTCATAAAGCCGAAGCGCTTCTGCGAGTGCTCCTCTGAGAAAGAGCTCCAGCGAACCAGGTAATCGTTGGAAATGGTGCTGTTCTTCCTGATCGGTACCAGGGCGAAAAGGCCCTTGTCGTTGGCCGGGCCGTCCACGTCGATGCCCATCGTTTTGCCATCGCTCGAGAAGGAGTGGCAATTGCCGCAGGTGGGCAGATTGGTCATGATCACCTTGCTCTGGCTCTGGTTGATGTAACGCAGATCCCAACGGATCTTGGGCAGAACGGAGTCGGGCAGAGGCTTGATGACGCCGCGTTGTTCCGTCTCCGGGTTGGGCGGAATGAGAGGGACATCGCGATAGAAGATAGGCGCCCCGACGGGCTCTTTGGCGGTGGAGATGGTCGCTTCGGCGCGTGAAACCGGCTGCTCAGCCTGCCGGTTCGTGTATCCGCTGATCACGATCCTTGCCGGCTGTTTGACGGAGTGCTTCTTGACCTCTTCCCAGGTCTTCGGGTCGGGCCGCCAGGTATGATCGGCCGCCTGCTCGGGCGTGAGCATCGGCGGCACATAGCCCTTGAGGGTCTCGTCGAGCGGTCCAACCTGCATTTTTTCGCCGGAAGACCACACCTGGATGGTGTGCGCCTTCTCGCCGAACACGACCTCGATGCGCCAGACTGTCGCGGCGGAATGCTCGTCGCGCCACGCGAATTGGGGCGGGATGAGATCGGGCGGATAAATGGTATTGTTCACGGGCGTATCGATGACGATCGCCTGCGGACCGGCCGTGGCATCGGCGCCCATCGGAACGGATCTGAGGTACGCAGGAACAGCCCCGGACGGGAACGAACTCTCCGTACCCATGGCCGCAACCCCGGCAACAACCCCCGAACCGGCCGCCAGCAGGATTGCGGCGGTCCCAATCAACACCCGTTGCATGCAGTCTCCCAGTTGATTCTTCCGGAACCTGCAATGGGTCGGCTGTGAGATAGCTCACATATGTGTCACTGGTTCAGCAAGTCACTGGGAGGCTGCCGGGGTCGACGCGTTTTCGACAACCTTCAGCGTCTGATCGGCTGGAACGTTCCTGAGGGTCTGCAAAATACCGCTCGGCCAGGTGATCTCTACGGATTGGGCGACCGTGTCGCCGGCCAGGCCGAAATGCACCGGTCCCAGCGAGGAGGAAGCATAACCGACACTGGAGGTCTGGTGGTTATATTGCGTACCGGTCGCGGTCACTACCTTGATGCGCGCCCCGATGCCGTCGCGATTGCTCTTAACGCCCTGCAAGGCGATGTTCAGCCAATGATTATGACCGGGGCTGCGGTTCATCCAGAGTTCGGCGTTGTCGTCCATTGAGGTCACTACGGCATCAGTGCGGCCGTCTCCATCAAAGTCCCCAAAGGCGCAACCGCGATGACGGGCAGCCGTGGCATCGGCGAATCCGGCTTCCTCTGTGTAGGCCTTCCATTTTCCGCTTGCGCCGAGGTTGCGGAAGACTGTATTCGGCTGCCTGGGTTTGGCTCCGGGCGGGTGGGTTGCGGAGACGTGTCCGCGAGAGACAAAGAGGTCCTTCCATCCGTCGTTGTCGAAGTCGTAGAGTGCCGGGCCGTAGCCGGCCATCCCCAGGCTCTCGGCTCCGAGGCCGCTCGTGCCCGTGATTTCGACAAAGTCTCCCTTGCCGGTGTTCTCCAGCAGCGGGAAGGTCTGCTTGTTTAGCGCTACATAAGCAATGCCGGGATAGCCATGGTTGTCGAAGTCGCGAAAGTCGAGGCCCATACCGGAGATGAACGCGCCCTCTTCGGGCAGGGCAGCATTGGCCTGAAAAGCGACCTCCTCAAACTTGTTGCCCAGGTTGTGGAAGAGAAAGTTGTACTCGGAATCATTGGTGACGAAGAGATCCTGCTTGCCGTCGAGATCGTAGTCGGCGACCCCCACCCCCATCCCCTTCCCGACATGATCGCGAATGCCCCACTCCTTCGAGACGTCCTTGAAGGTGCCGTCTCCCTGGTTCAGGAAAAGCTGGTCGGGGGTGCCTTTGTAAAAGCGCGGGTGGCAGTATTCTGAAATGCTCTCGACTACGCACATCGGCTTGTCTGAATACGTCCACTGCATGTAGTTGACGACGAACAAGTCCAGCAGGCCGTCGTTGTTTACGTCGACCCACGCCGCGGCAACGGACCAAAGCGGTCCAAATTCCGGGTCAATTGATTTGTCCAGGCCGGTTTTCTTCGTGACGTCGGTGAAAGTGCCGTCTCCATTGTTGTGGTACAGGTGATTGCCGTGGACGCCGGCGACGAAGATATCCGGGTGTCCGTCGTTGTCGTAATCCCCGATCGCAACCCCGACGTCAAATCCGGTGCCTTGCAATCCAGCCTGCTCCGTAACGTCGGTGAAGACGCCGTTACCGTCGTTGCGGTATAGGCGATTCCAATACTTCGGGCCTGATTTCTTCATGGTGGCGAGGGGAGCACCATTGGCGAAGAAGATGTCCGGGCGTCCGTCGCCGTTGTAGTCGAAAACTGCGACGCCGCCGGCCATGGTTTCCGGCGCATTGCGGGCCGGGCTTTCGTCACTCTGAAGCCGGAACGGCAGTCTTTTGAGCTCAAAGTGGATTGGGACGGTCGATTCCTGCTGGCTTGCCGCCGCCACTACGAGAATGAGACCGCCAATGAGAACTGCGCAGGTGGGACGTAAAGAGTTGAGCAGACTGCGCATACGTGAATAGTCCGGCGGAGTACCGAGGATTCTACTATCCACGATACTCAATAGGACAGCATTTTCTGCGGCGGCCGACGGTTTAAAGCGAACCGAAGTTGGTACTTGAACAACACGGTACAGGGGTCGGCGAATCAATTTTGTCGCAGCGCGGGAACCCTCCGCGCGAGTAGAATTGCACGAGTCAAAAATGCACGCTCGTGCGTCCTGTAGTCAGAACTAAATGGCTTTTTCAGGGTATTTGAGCCGGGACGCCTGCACCAGACCTGCGAAGAAATCAGGCATGTTTATGCGCCATTATCAGCAAGCTTTTGAGGCCCATTTGAAACAAGTTGCCAGAGTCCTTTGGTGTTTGACGGTTTTTGGTTTGGTGGCGGCCACCCAGCCGACTTATGGCCAGGGAACGCCGGCACCGCAATCCGCCCCTGCTGCAACTCCGCCAGCATCCCAGTCTTCTCCATCCACTCCGGATGCCGCGGCGCAGGTTGAGACCCTCAAATCGAACGTGAATGAGGTCACGCTCGATCTGGTGGTCAAGGACAAGAAACACAAGCCCATTCTCGATCTCAAGCCTGAAGATCTCCAGGTCACTGACAACGACAGTCCAGTTAAGTTGACCGGGTTTCGTCTTGTGAGCGGCGATGCTGCCGAGTCCGACCAGCTCGTGACCCTCGTATTCGATCATTTCATTGGTCCGACAGCAAAAGTTACGCAGGCGATTGCGCTGAAAATGCTCAAGACGCTGCCGTCAAAGGGATTTTCTTATGCAGTCCTGGATCTTCCAGGGCGCTTGCGCCTCATTCAAGGGTTTAGTGATCGCGATGCTGCAGCCGATGCCGTGAAACTCATTACAGAGAAAGCGGCCGCGGATCGCACCCAGAACATTCAGTTGACATACACCGGCTTGCAGGTAAACCGGAAAGCCGCGCCAGACCCCGCGATCACCAATGCGTGCGATGAGGCCGAAAAGTACTTGATTGCAGTCTCGCGAACCGGAGCCGATCCTTCGGGAAGACACGTGGACGTGAAGGTGCGTGCCCGCTATCAAACCCTGCTGGCTGCGCTGCAGGATTCACAGAAAGTGATGCAGGACCAGCACACGATTCCAAACCTGGCTGGGCTGATGGCCTTGATTCGTTCCCAGCAGAAGATCTCCGAGAGAAAGACGCTTATCTATTTCACCGAGAACATGCAGATGGACGCTGCCGGCAAGGAGATGGTGAAGAATCTTACCGGTGCAGCGGGCCAGGCAGGGGTCAGCATCTACGTGGTCGACCTGGATGCAATGAACCGCGCGGGGCGCTATCAAATGGTGAACGCCCTTATGAACGGACAGAAACCGTTCAATCCGACTCCGGTTGTGATCGGCGGGGGCAACGGATATGTTCAGACGGTAATACCGATGCAGCAGGAAGGACCGGCCGGGGTTCAGGGCGCTCCGACCGCGCAAGGTCCGTCGTGGGGAGCAGCGCAGGACATCGCGCAGATGACGGACTTCCAGAGAAATGGACCCGATTTCAAAGACTTGTCAGTTCCCAAGAATCCGCTGTCCGATCTGGCAAAGGAGACCGGCGGCCTATATATCGACGCGCAGGACAGTGTTAAAGGGCCTCTGCAGCAGATGCTGCAGGATATGACAACCTACTATCAGGCGTCTTACACCCCTCCGATTCAGGATTACGATGGCTCATTCCGCACCATCGTTGCGAAGCCGTTGCGCGCCGGGCTGAACATCAAGACGAAGAGCGGCTACTTCGCGCTGGAACCTGGAGCAGAAGCCGGCATTCGTCCGTTCGAAGTGCCCCTGATGAAGCTCTTCAACCAGTCGAACCTGCCGAACGAAGTGAAATTCCATGCCGCGGTTCTTCAATTTGGCGAACTGCCTGACGGGAATTCGAGCACCGTGGCTATCGAGGTGCCTCTCTCGGCTCTGCAGGTAAACAAGGACACGCACACGAATCTTTTCTCTGCGCACGTGTCCATTGTGGCCGAGATCAAGGACAAGAGTGGGACCGTGGTGGAACACTTCGGCGAGAATGTCTCCAAACGCGGCTCCCTCGAGACGCTGGATACCGATCCCGCCGCAAGCATCATCATGCAACGCCATTTTCTCGCAATCCCCGGCGAGTACCTGCTTGAGGCTGCGGTCTACGACGAAACCGGAATAAAGTACGGAGCGCAGCGGATCATCTTCCAGATCCCTCCAACCCAGGTGACGCCGTCGCTGAGCCCCATCGTCCTGGTCAAGCACGCGGACCCCATCAACGACGACAACGACGATCCGCTCGAACCGATGCGCTATGAAAAGAGCAGGATTACTCCGAATCTCGCCGGCGTGATTCCGGCCGGAGCAAAGAACGTATCGCTCTTCTTCATCATGCATCCTGACCCCAAATCAACCTCGCCCGCGACACTTGAAATGGAAGCGGCAAGAAACGGTCATCCAGGCCACAGGACGCCTTTGCCGTTGAAACTGGGCAGCGGCGGCGAGGCGGTGTCCTACCTCGCCAGCTTCAAGGGCTCTTCGCTTGCGCCCGGGAACTACGACGTAAAGGCGATGATGACTCAGGACGGCAAGACCTCGGTCCAGCAGGTTTCGTTCATAGTGCAAGGCGACGCCAGCGTATCAGGCTCAACGAGTGCTGAAGGCCACGGCGGCGCAGCCGACCTGGCGGCTGCCAGCGAGGTAAACGACAGTTACAGTGGCGGCCTGCTCGCCATCACTCCCGTCACCAATCCAATTCCACCTCCGACACCGGAGGAGATCGAAAAACTCATCGCCGATGCACGCGACCACGCGGTCGGCTATATGCAGTCCCTGCCCAACTTCATGTGCATCGAAGTCACCAATCGCTCCGTTGACCCGAAAGGCAACGGCAGCTGGAAGCATCGCGACACGATCTCCGAACTCCTGCTCTATCGCGACAAGGCGGAGAGTCACACGATGCTTGAGATCAATGGTCAGGCGACCAGCGCCGACCGGGATGCGCTTCTGAAGGAGAAGGGAAGCACGCTCTCCGGCGGCGAACTCGGAGGCGTCCTCCGGGCGGTCTTTGCGTCTTCCGCAAAGGCTGAATTTAATTGGAAGGCGACCGACTCGCTCGGCTCCGGAACGGTGCAGGTCTTCGACTACCGTGTCGAGAAGAGCAATTCCGTGTATTCGGTCGGGTCGAATAACCAGGAGATGACCGTAGCTTTTCATGGCGAGGTTTATATCGATAGCGCCACGCGCGACGTGCGTCGCATCAGCCTGCAGGCCGATGGTCTGCCCAGCGACTTTCCTACCCAGGCTTCGGTGATGGGTGTGGACTACGACTACGTCCAGATCAATGGACACGACTACCTGATGCCGATCAGCGCGGAAGTCCGCGTCCGCCAGAATCACCGTCAGGCGGTCTTGAACACCATCGAGTTTCGCGATTACAAGAAGTACGGCTCAACCATGAAGATCCTCGACTACAAGCCGGTCGAGAACCAGAAGCAGTAATTTGTTGGGAGAACGCCGGCTCGGCGTGGTCACTTGCCGCCTCCCGGCGCTCGCGTACTGCTTTATCCTAGTAAGCATGCGATCCGTTTCGATTCTGCTGCTCTGTCTGGCCCTCGAAGGCGCGTGGGCGCAGGCGGGCAAGCCGGCGCCGTTAATCGAGGCGGACGATTACCTGCGCAAGGGAATTGCCGCCCAGCAGCGTAGCGATCTGAATGCGGCGATCGAAGACTACCGCAAGGCGCTGGCAATCGATCCGAAGCTTGCTGAAGCCCGCGCAAACCTGGGAGCGGCGCTCTCCGCGGCAGGCCAGTTTGACGCCGCCATTGCAGGAGGACACCAAGGCTCTGGCACATCGGCTCCGGACAAGACCGCCGTGCGCATGAACCTCGGACTTGCGTATTACAAAAAAGGCGACATGGAGAACGCGCATACCGCCTTTGAAGCGGTGCACGCGGCCCGGCCGCAGGACGTGGCTGCCGCAGTTCTGCTGGGATACACCGACATCAAGCTGCAAAAGTCGAATGACGCGGCGACGATGCTGACGCCGCTCGAGAATGGCCGCGAAAACAACATGGACCTCGAGTACGTGCTCGCTTTCGCCCTCATTGATTCCGGCGAAGAGACGGCGGGATCTGCCGCGCATGGAAAAAGTAGCCAAGGCGACGCATTCAGCCGACGCGTACTTTATCGCGGGGTCGGCGCGGCTGCATCGCCGCGAGTTCCACGAAGCGCGAGCCGATCTGGATGCGGCCATCGATCTCCACGGCAACGTTTCCGCGGTCTGTACACCATGGCCGGCCAGGCGCGCGATGCGCTCGGCGACACCGAAGCGGCACAGCCCGCGTTTGAGGAAGCGCTGAAGGCAGAATCCGCAAGGACTTCACCGCAAACCTCTACCTCGGGAACGATGCGTCTTGAAGCAGCGCGACCTCGACAGCTGCGAGACCATGCTCGAACTTGCGCTGCAACTGCAGCCGCAATCTCCCCATGGCGCGACTGCAGATGGCCAAGCTCAATGGGATGACCGGTAAATATCGCGGAAGCCGCGGCGACTCTCGAAGACCTGGAGAAGGCGGATCCCAATTGGATCGATCCGCATATCGAGCTGGCCGCGATCTACTACAAACTGCACCGTCCCGACGACGGCCAGAGAGAACGGGACATCGTGCAGCAGACTCGAGGCAAAGCAGCAGAAGGCCGGACCGCCGCAAAAGCAGTGAGCTCCTATTTTGCAGGCGCGCTGGATGCGGCAGGCTTCGGTGACCTTCAGCACCTGGTCTGCGGCGACGTTCTCGAGCGTTTGCACGATGCCGCTGGGCCAGTGGATCTCGACGGTCGTTGCCTTTGTCTCCGCACCAAGACCGAAGTGCACCGGGCCGAGGCTCGACGATGCGTAGCAGACGCTGGAAGTCTGATGGTTGTACTGCGTGCCGGCCTTGGTGACGACCTTGATGCGCGCGCCGATGCCGTCGCGATTCGATTTCGACTCCGCGCAGCGCAATATTCGAGCCAATGGTTGGCGTTTGGGGCTGCGGTTCATCCACAAGTTCCGCGTCCTGATCGAGGCTGGTGGCAACAATGTCGATGCGACCGTCTCCATCGAAATCGCCCAGGGCGCAGCCGCGATGGCGTGCGGCGGTGGCGTCGGTAAATCCGGCTTGCCGAGGTCAGAGCCTGCCACTTGCCGCTGGCGCCGAGATTGCGAAGACACAACATTGGGTTCGGCGAACTTGTAGCCCGGTGGCCACACCGACGTGACCTGTCCGCGCGTGACGAAGAGGTCCTTCCATCCGTCGTTGTCAAAGTCGTAGAGTGCCGGTCCGAAGCCCGACATGCCGATGCTGAGGCGCTCGCAGCCGCTCTGCGCATGTCGCCTCAATAAAATCGCCCTTGCCCGTATTCAGGTAGAACGGGAAGGTCTGGCTTTTCAGAGCGACATAGACAATGTCGGGATAGCCATCGTTGTTGACGTCGCGAAAATCGGTGCCCATGCCCGAAATAAACGCAGCATCTTCAGCGAGGGCGACATTGGTCTGGAAAGCAACCTCCTCAAACTTGTTGCCGAGGTTGTGAAACAGGAACGCGTACTCGGCGTCGTTGGTCACGAAGAGATCGGGTTTGCCGTCGAGGTCGTAGTCTGCCATGCCAACGCCCATGCCCTTGCCGATGTGATCGCGTATGCCCCACTCCTTCGAAACGTCCTTGAACGTGCCGTCGCCCTGGTTGAGAAAGAGCTGGTTGGGCAGCCCCTTGTAGTAGCGAGGATGACAATACTCCGCCACGCCTTCGATGACGCACTTGGGAATGTTCGGAGTAAGTCCACTGCAGGTAGTTGACGATGAACAGATCGAGCAGGCCGTCGTTGTTCACGTCGACCCAGACGGCGGCAACCGCCCAAAGTGGGCCATACTCGGGATCGATCCACTTGTCGAGGCCGGCCTTCTTTGTCACGTCGGTGAACGTGCCGTCGCCGTTGTTGTGATAGAGCGTGTTGCCGTGGACGCCGGCGACAAAGATATCCGGGTGGCCATCGTTGTCGTAATCGCCGATAGCAACGCCAACGTCGAAGCCGGTTCCTTTGAGGCCGGCTTGTTCTGTTACGTCGGTGAAGTCGCCGTTGCCGTCGTTGCGGAAGAGATGGTTCGAGTATTTCGGAGAAGACTTTTTAAGCGTGGCGATGTCGGCGCCATTGGTGAAGAAGATGTCGGGACGGCCGTCGCCGTTGTAATCGAATACCGCGACGCCGCCAGCCATGGTTTCAGGAACATTCTTGGCCGGGCTCTGGCTGCTGTCGAGACGAAAGGGCAGCTTCTTCAACTCAAAACGAATGGGCGCAGACGATGGTTGTTCATCGACCTTATGTTGAGACTGCGCAGGCATGCACAGGGCCAGGATCATAAGGGCCGGTGCCGCGAGTTGGATGGGAGCGAATGCGAACCTGCGCATGCAAAAGGAAAGAGCGGCTGTGTGCAGCTAGCCCACCTGGATTGTACTATCTGCGTGCAGCCCTTGAGTATGCACTGCTCTTGTGATGATCTATGCTGATTCCATGCGAATGATTCCGATTCTGTGCGCGGGTCTGCTGGTTCAATCAGCTGCAGGGCAGCCTGCGAATCAGACTCCCTCCAGCGAAGCTGAGTCGGCTCTCCGGGAGGGAACACTTGCACAGGAACACGGCGATCTGAAGACAGCGATTGCGGACTTTAGAAGGGCACTGGCGCTGAAACCCGACATGGTGGAGGCACACGCCAATCTCGGAGCGGCTCTGGCTGCCGCAGGACAACTGAGTGCCGCCATCGAGGAAGATACCAGCGCGCTCGACGCCGCTCCGCAAAACGAAACTGTGCGGATGAACCTGGCGATGGCCTACTATCGCACGGGCGACTGGAACCAGGCGCGCATCGAATTTGAAAAACTCCACGCGGCTCATCCAGCGGATGTGAATACGGCAATCCTGCTGGGCTACACCTGCAACAAGCTCGGTCGCGGAGCCGACACCGTTCTGCTGTTGGCTCCGCTGGAGCCCGGCCACGAAGATGACTTTCAGATTCGAATACATCTATGCCTTCGCGCTGATCGCTTCGGGAAAGCAGGACGACGGCCTGCCGCGCATGGAGAAGCTGGCCAAGGCAAAGAACTCGGCCGAAGCATGGCTTGTCGCCGGTTCCGCACGCTTCTATCGCGGTCAGATGGAGATTGCTCGCGATGACCTGGATGCGGCAGTTGAGCTGAATCCGAAGTTGCCTGGACTGCAGACCATAGCGGGTCAGGCTCGGTACGCGACGAGGAGATATAGATGGAGCGATACTCGCCTTTGAGGCAGCGCTTCGAAACGACCCAAGGGACTTCGTGGCAAATCTGTACCTGGGCACTATACGCCTGAACGAGAGAGACCTGAAAAATGCCGCGCCTCTTTTGGAACTTGCTCTCGCAAATTCGGCCCGACTGGCCTTTGGCTCGCCTGCAAATGGCGAAGCTGGATGACATCCAGGGACGTACTCAATGAAGCAGCTGCAGATTCTGGAAGACCTGGAGAAGACCGACCCCGGCTGGCTCGAGCCCCACGTCGCGCTGGCTGCCGTGTACTTCAAGATGAAGCGGCAGGCCGATGGAGACCGGGAGCGGGGAATCGTGCAGCAGATCGAGGCCAGGCAACAGCAGCAGGGATCAAAGACAAACTGAACTTCGTACTGTCATCGCCGGGAGCGTACCGGGTGGAATCTGCCCGGTTCTAACCGAGCTGAAATAAGAGGGGGTGGCTTTACGCCACCCCCTCGAAACGTACGCTTCCGAACTGAATCAGAAGTAGTACTTGCCTGCGAACTGCAACCAGCGGAATCCGAGTTTGTTCTGCGCGATACCGGTGGTTGCAGGTGTTTGAGTTGTAGGTCAGCGACTGTCCCGTGCTGAGTCCGTTGAACAACAGGCTATTGTCAGAGGTACCGGCCAGTCCGAACTGAGCATTCGGGTGGTTCAGCCAGTTTGTCGCCGAGACGCGAACTTCAACGCGCTGCGAATCGGTAACTCTGAATGCCTTGAAGATTCGCCAGGTCGCTGCCGAAGTAATGCGGCGTGCGGATATAAGGCCAGATCGTCTGGCCCATCTGTCCGAACGACGTTGCCGTCGGCGGAAGCGGCGCTGCAAAGCAGTTGGGGTTGAAGTACTGGTTCTTCAGCAGGTCCCTTGCGAGGATCGCAGACAACCAGCGGCTGTAGGCCGTTTTCAGTACTGGCTGGTACCGAGCCACTGGTTGTTGCCGATACCGTAGGTTTGGTTGCCGGCCACCACAGTGTGCTTGTTGGTGTCGCTGTCCACAGCCGTTGCCGGAATCGGCATGCGTGATCGCGGTGTTGACGGTGTACCCGCCAGCCTGGCCGGAGCAGCCCGGTGTCGGATCGTTTGCGCGGCAGTGGTACTGCTGGTAGTTCATGTTCATGTTCGGCGATGTCGGCTTGGTAGGGAGTTCCATCTTCGTACGTCGTGTAGTTGGAAAGCTGCCAGCCGTTGACGATCTCGCCCAGCGCCCAGTTGTTGTGGATGGGCTTGGGTAGCTTGTAGCTGAACGAGAGGTTGAAGGTCTTGGTGTGGTCGTATTCCAGCGGCCCGTAGTTCGCGTTCAGGTCGAATGGATTGACCACCGTACCGTTGCCGTTTCCGTTCGAAGTGGAACCGTCGCGGGTGCCGAGGACCTTGCCGAAGGTGAAGTTAGTGAACATGTACAGGTTGCCCGACTGCTTCTGGGCAGATACCTGCAACGAGTTGTAGTTGGCGTAACCACCGTGGGTCTGGATAAAGATGCTTTGCCGTAGTTGCTCAACGCGCGCCAGTTATTTGTGTTTGGACCATTGATCGAGTAACCGCTGGGAGAGCCCGCAGGCGTAATCGGAGCGACGTTCTCGTACATGCCGGTGGTCGGATCAGGCGTGAAGAACGCGCCGTATGGAACCGGGTTGGCGTCTCGAAATGTGGCCGTTGTTCCCGTTTTCCAGCTGATTGCGGCTCATGCTGCCTACATACGAAACCTCCGCAACGGTATGGCCAGGCAATGCCTGAGCTACGCCGAAGCTCCAGGTATTCGCATAGGGCACCATGTTGTCGCCCATCTTGTCGGCGGTCACAGTCGTGCCTACCTGGTTCGTGCCTTGCGGAACCTTGATAGACGTAGTCGCCGTGCAGTTCGCGTTGTTGCCGCCCGTGGCGGTTGTGCAAACAGTACCACCCGCGATACCGGCTCCGTAGAAGCCGTTAACGCCGGCGCTTCCGGTCGCATAAGAGAACGAGCCGAGGGGGCCGTTCATCGCGGCGCTTCCATCGTTCGACGAGACCTGGTAACGGTAGGTGCCGAATCCGGCACGAACCACAGTTTTACCAGTTCCGAACACGTCATAAGCGAAGCCCAGACGTGGGTTGTAGAAGAACAGCGGGCTGATCCAGCCGGAGGCCGGAATCTTCGGATCGATTTTTTGCCACTCGATGCCGGTGTCGGCAGGAGGATTCGGCGTGTTGACGTATGTTGCCGGATCCCATACCTGGGTTCCACCGATCGCGTCGTACCACTGTCCTTCATGATCCAGACGGAGGCCGATGTTGAGCGTCAGCTTACGTGTGGCTTTCCACGAGTCCTGCGCCCAAAGCGACCACTCGTGCTGCGTGATTTGCGGCACCACGTCGCTGTTCTGCTCCGAGTAGGTCTGCGGACGCATCATCATGCGATCGAGGGTGAGGTTGTACGTCGAAGAGGCGCCCCACGTCTCGAAGTCGTAGTTGCCGTTGATGGCGCTGCCGTTGGCCTGCAGGTTCTCAAAGGTATCCCAGTAGAAGCCGGCCTTCAGCGAGTGGGTTCCGATGATCTTGGTGAACGTATCGCTGATGGCGGGAGCCTTCGAGGTCTTGCCGAAGGTGTTCGGGCCGTAGATGCCGCTGTTGAAATCGAATTCGTTGATTTCAGTCAGGCCGGCTGCCCAGCCACCGGTTGTGTTTGGAATCTGGTCGGTTCTTGGAGAGCCGAACAAACTCCCTGCCGGGAATCCGAGAGCCTTGCGGCTGGTTCCGGCGAGATTCGTCAGGCCTACGTCGTTGACGAATTCAGCATACGAGAACACAAATTCGTTGGTTGTCGTTGCGCTGAACACGTGGGTGTAGTTAGCCAGGTAGACGTGAGCAGTCTCTTTCGCGATCGGTTCTGACGGATAAGGAATGGTCCATTCCGGCGCCCACCACACTGACAGCGGATGGTCGTCAGTTTCCGTCTGATACGTGTAAGAGCCCCACAGCTTGTTGTTGTCGTTGAAAGAGTAGGTGACCTTCCCCGTAACTTCCCAGCGATTCTGCGGTGTGCTGGGCGTAATCCCGAAGTTGTTCCAGCCATTCGTCGCAGTTGGAGTCTGGTTCGCTGCCGGGTTCATCTTCGTGAAGATCATGCCGTTCGGGTCGAAATAGGTATTCAGACCCGTATAGGTTCCGGTGCCTTCCCACGGCGATTGGGCGGGGGCGCAGCCCTGCCATCCGTCGTTGGTATTGCAGGGAAGCGCGTACGCGCCCGGGTAGGTGTTCATCACGCCGCTTGCAACACTTCCAGTGGTGAAGTCGCCGCCCAGTTGCGCAGCAGTGGGAACGTTCATTTCTGTTGGTGCGCCGCCGTAGCAGCTGTTGCAGTATGGGTGCTGGATCATGTACTCATAACCAGCCCAGAAGAACAGCTTGTCGCGGTTGTGGTTGAAGTGCGGGAAGAACACCGGACCGCCGATGTTGCCGCCGAGATAGTAGTAGTTCTGAACTGGCAGTGGCTTGCCGTTTGCCTCGTTGTCCCAGTCGTTGGCATATCCGACCGCGGAGTTGCGGGCGTAGACATAACCTTCGCCGTGGAACTTCTGACCACCGCTCTTTGAGAAGGCCTGCAGAATTGCCGGGCCCTTCGCATATTCAGCGCCGTAGGAGGCCGACAGGAACTTGACGCTGTCCGTCATGTCCTGGTTGATGTTTGCAACCTGCGTTCCGGCGTTGCCCGGATCGATGAGGTTGGCGCCGTCGAGAATCACAGCGGTTGAACCATAGGGCTGCGTGCCGTTGGCTGAGAAGCTGCCCGCCGGTCCGTTGTTCGTACCAGTGACCTGTCCGTTGTAGCTGGAGCCCGCTCCGCCGGCGTTGTTGAACGTGACGCCCGGCATCATCTTGATCAACTCGGCTGCGTTGCGCCCCGTCAGAATGGCGGAGTCAACAAGCTCGTTGTTCAAGGTCGCGCTGACTTCTGCTGTGTCGATTGGAACCTCAGCGTCTGCACCGGAGATAACTGTTACAGCGGTTGCTTCGGAGCCGATCTTCAGTTTGATATTGGGGACCGAGCGGCTGTCGCCCTGGTTCAGCAGAATGCCGGTCTCTTCCCAGGTTGCAAAGCTTTTGGCGGTGATTGTGACCTTGTACGAGCCAGGGATCAGAGCCGTGACCGAGAAATATCCCTGGTTGTCGGCCTTTGTTTCACGGGTGTCACCCGTGGCTTCGTTCACTACAACAACCTTGGCCCCTGGGACACGGGCTTCCGACGGGTCGGTGACTAAGCCACTCAACGTCGCGGTCAGTTGTTGCGCATTTGCGATGGCAAAGGAGAAAAGCATGACTGGAATGAACAGCCACGGTATTCTCTTCAACCATTTCGACATCGAATGACCACTCGATGCCGGAGTGTGGTTTGTAAACATTTACCAAGCCTCCTGAAGCGTTGTTTGTTCTTGTTTTTAATCTCTGGCACACGACTAAACGCGACAAATCGCAATTAGCCGTCGTCAGAAACCCATATTGATGAATCCCGGTATCGATAACACAGTTGATACACAGTCGGCAAGCGCTTTTTAGGCCCCGGACCCTCAAGTAAAACGGTTTCCCATATCACCCAGATTCTCCGAGATTTATCCCGCCGGCCCTCTTTGGCCGAGTTAACCTAACCCGTCGCCGGAAGCGTTGTTCTCGATGAGAAGCACTCGAAACTCCCAGAGATAGGGAGCCATTTTGTGTGATTTGAATCACGAGGCCATTCAGGCCGGCCGAAAGGGCCTGCCGGGCACAATCCCATGCCCCTCGAGAATCGTGATCAGGTGATTTGCGGGCTGCGCGGGGTACTTTTCGACAACGCCGGTTGGCCAGATCACTTCGATGTCGGCGGTCGTCGCCGATCCCAGTCCGAAATGCAGCCGCGGGTCATTCGAAGACATGTAGCTGGCCTGGCTCATTACCGCCTGCGCCTGGGCCTTGCCTCCGTAACGCACAATGACGCGGGAGCCAATGGCGCTGCGGTTACTCCTGGTGCCTTCCAGCCGAACCTTGAGCCAGTGATTCTCCTTCGGCGCGTCATTACGGAGCAGCGAAGGCGGCTCGTGCTGGTTCATGATCACCATGTCGATATCGCCGTCATTATCAAAATCCCCGAAGGCGACGCCCCGGCTCACATAGCGTGCGCCGATGGCCGCGCCGGCTTCGTCACCCATCCGGGCAAAAGTTCCGTCGCCACGATTCCGGAACAGGACACGGGGCCCTTTATAGGGAAATCTTGGGTTGATCCGCTCGACCTCGGCGTAAACGTTTCCTGTCACCCAGAAGATGTCGGGGTAGCCATCATTGTCCAGGTCTACCAAGTCCGTTCCCCAACTTACGTACGTGCGTTCCCCCGCCAGCCCAGCCTGTTGCGCCACATCGTCAAAGTTACCCTTGCCGTCGTTCCGGTAGAGTCCCGAGGCCTGCAGTTGGAAATGGGTCTTGAGAATGTCGAGATGCCCATCCAGATCGTAGTCGCCGACGCCGATTCCCATTCCGGCCATCTCCTGCCCATCGGGGCTGATCGCTACCCCGCGCATCAATCCTTCTTCGCGAAATGTACCGTCATGGTTATTCAGGAGCAGCAGGCTTTGCGTCGTGTCGCAGGCTACGAACAGGTCTGCCCAGCCGTCCTCGTCGACATCGAAGGTCACGGCTGTCAGTCCGTATGAGCCCTTGATCGCCGCGATACCGGATTCCCTGGATACATCGGTAAAGGTGCCGTCGCCGTTGTTTTTGTAGAGGTAATGCTGCGGCGCTTTCAGGCCTTTCGGTCCGCATGCAACGGGCACGCCTTCGTAATTGCAGTTGGGAACATCGAGCGACGGCTTCAGGGCATGGGCCATGTCGATATCGACATAATTGGAGACAAACAGGTCCAGAAACCCGTCGCGGTTGTAATCGATGAAGGTGCAACCAGCGCCGAATCGGATCCCATCGTGCGTCAGGTCGAGCCTTCTCCGTTACATCCGTAAACGTCCCGTTCGCCGTTGTTGCGGTAAAGCTTGTTCTGCCCGTAATAGGTGAGGAACAGGTCCTCGAAGCCGTCGTTGTTGTAGTCGCCCACGCACACACCGACCGCCCAGCCGGCATCCCACAAGCCCGGCTTCCTTGGTCACGTCCTTGAATGTGCCGTCGCGATTGTTCTTGTAAAGCCGGTTGGACGCGTCGGGTGGAATTCCTTCGAGCGTTCGACCGCCAAGGATGAAAATGTCCATCCAGCCGTCGTTGTCGTAGTCAAAGAACGCGCAGCCGCCGCCCATTTCTTCGATGATGTAGGTCACGGCCTCGGGAACGCCGTAGTACATCGTCCTGGTGAGGCCGGCGCTCTGGGCGATATCAGTGAAGGTGGAAAAGGGTTTGGCTTGAGAAGCGGGATGTTCGGGCTGTGTCGCCAGCAGGCCCCTCGGTAGAACTGCGGATGCGCAAAGTGCTGGAGCAGCTTGCAGCAGTTTGCGCCGGCTCCAGCCGGAAGTGGGGAACGACTTCTTCATCCTTTGAGCTTCATCATTCTCACATTGACGCAGCGGAGCGGGCAAACGGTCCCGCATTCACGGCGGCTCACGGGTGGCTTTGCTGCGCGCCAGCGTCATGCGACAGGCGGTCATTCAGCTTCTGTGCCCGCTCGTTCTGCGGATCCAGGCGCAGCGCCATGGCCACAGCGTCGTGAGCCTCTGCGAATTGTCCCGTCATGGCGAATTCGGCAGAAAGATTGATCCACGCGTCCACGTATCCGGGCGCGTCCTTCACCGCCAGGCGGAAGTGTTCGATGGCTCCGCTCGAGTCTCCCGCGCGCGACAGCAGGTAGCCCAGTTCATATTGTGCTCCCGCAAGCGTCGGATCGAGTTTGATCGCCTGCTCCAGCTGTGCCTGCTCGCCATCCGTGTCTCCGGCACGGTGCAATCCCAGCGCCAGCTTGTATTTGAAATTGGCATTGTCGGGTTGCGCGGCGACCGCTTCCTTGTAGTGTCCGATGGCCTCCTGCACCTTGTCGTTCTTCAGGTCGTCGTCTCCCTGCGACGCTTTCATCGTCGCTTCTAGCTGCGACTCATCACTGGCCTTCTGGTCCTGGAAGGCTTTGATCTCCTTCTGTGCTCCCTCGGAATCGCCCAGGCCGCGCAGGGCCAGTGCCAACTGGTAGTGTGCCTGCGGTTCCTTCGCTCCCATCGCAAGAGCCTTCTCCAGTTCCTGCCGCGCCGGCGCCCAGTCCTTCAGGAAGACGTCCACCATGCCAAGTTCGTAGTGGGAATTCGGCGAATTCGGATCCTCCGCGACCGACTGCTCCAGCAGCTTTCTCGCTCCCGCGTAATCGCCGACCGATCGCAGCACAATGCCGTTCAGGTAAAGTACCTCAGGATCGTGCGGCCGCTCGGCCAGCAGCTTCGGGCCGATGGGACGGGCCGCGTTGATATGGTTGGTGAGAACCAGAATCCGCAGCAGCTGTACCTCGGCCTCCCGGCTGCCGGGATTCTTGTCGACCATTTGCTGGGCCACGTTGATTGCGTCCTGAAAGCGAACCTGCTTGACCAGGACGACGATCAGCGCGCTCGAAAGAGGCAGCGATTTGGGGTGTTCGCCGAGCGCCTCGGTCAAGGCGTCGCGGGCGTCATCCAGCATATTCAGGTTGCCGAGGGCCTTGGCCAGGTCGATCGAGAGCTTCTCAGAGTGCGGAGCCGAGCGCAGCAGCAGAACCACATCGATGTATGCGGCGCGGGCAATAAGATCCTGGCTTAAGCCATCCAGGGCCATCTCCGATTTTGGATCGATCGCCAGCGCCTTGTGCCATTGCTCTTCCGCTTCCTGGTGCTTTCCTGCCTGGTCGTACACATAGGCCAGCAGCTCATGCGGCTTGATGACTCCAGGATCGAGTTGAACCGCACGCTCCAGATCCGGCAACGCATCGGTGGGATGATTGCCGTCCACGCTGGCCAGTCCAACCAGGTAATGCAGTTGAGCGGACTTGGGGTCGACTTTCAGGCCGGCGCGAAAGGTCGCGATGGCACAGTCGAACTGCTTGTGGCCGGCGTACCAGCTTCCCAGGAGAACAGCGTTATCGGTGGTGGGTTGAGTCTTTAGTTTTGCAGTCAGCGCCGCAGGGCCGTTGCAGTCAGCGTGCGCAGGAACGGCGAACCCCACGATGCCGGCCAGCACCAATACCGCGATTCCCGCGCGCCACTGCATTCCCACTGAAGAGAGCTCCTGCCAGTCAGGATAACAATTTCGCGCTGAATCGTCTCTGTCCCACGCGGGCCGGCCGTATATGCCAAACTGCATTTGAGGGATGAAAGATGGAATGGCAGGACCAGGGCATCAGCCCGGACATTGAGGATCGCCGCGGAAGCAGTGGAGGCGGCTTTGGATTTGGCGGCGGCATGGGGATCGGCGGATTCATCCTGCTGCTGATCATCAGCGTCATCACCGGACGGAACTTCTTTGCCGGAAACGGCGGGTCGGCGAGCGTGCAGCCCGGGCCGGCCGGCGGTCGGAGTGGTCAGAATGGTTCGCTCGCTCAATCGCCGTCCGAGGAGCGAGACGTTCATCTCATCAGCTTCGTGCTCGACGATGCGCAGAAAACGTGGGCGCAGATCTTCACTGCCCACCACCGCCAGTATCGCCATGCCAAGCTCGTGCTCTATCACGGCATTACCTACTCGGGTTGTGGAACCGCACAGGCCACCACGGGTCCGTTCTATTGTCCCCAGGACGAAAAGGTCTATATCGACCTCTCGTTCTGGCGCGAACTACGCCGCTTCGGGGGCGATACGGGCGACTTTGCCCAGGCCTACGTCATCGCGCACGAGCTTGGCCACCACGTGCAGAAACTGCTGGGCATCGAGCAACGCATGCACCGCCTGGCCTCAGAGGATAGCGGCGAGCAGAATCCGCTGTCGGTCGATCTCGAATTGCAGGCTGACTGTTTTGCCGGCGTCTGGGGGCACAGCACCGAGCAGCGCAACATCGTGCACCCCGACGACGTTGCCGGCGCGCTTCGTGCCGCTGCGGCTGTCGGCGACGATCATCTGCAGAAGATGGCCGGTCGCGCAGTGAGTCCCGAAACCTGGACCCACGGTTCGAGCGCCCAGCGCACTGAGTGGTTCAAACGCGGCCTCCAGGGTGGCCAGGTAAGCAGTTGCCCCACATTCAACGGAAAGCTCGAGCCCTGAGAGAAGCAGGGATCAGGGAACAGGGTCAGAGAGTACCGATCACTGGATCCGCTTGGCGAGATCGACGCTCTTCCGTTGGTTCATGGCGCGAGGCATAAGATGGGTGCCTGACCGTTTCGAGGATATGGATGACTTTTCACTACATTGTCGTGCCGGTCTTGATCTTGCTTGGCGGGCTTCTTATTGCGTGGCTGTCAGTTCGACGGATGATGTCGCTTCGCACAAAAGGTTTCGGCTCCGGACGGAAAACGGCCGAGCGCATCCTACTCTCGGTTGTGGCCCTGGTCGCAGTGCTTCTTGCTGTGAGCAGCGGAATCAACGTTCTCGCATTTGCCCGCTTTCGCCATGCGCGGGGCGGAGCGATCTATCAGGTTGATGGACACGCGATGCATATCGACTGCATGGGACGCGGATCGCCGGCCATTGTGCTCGAGTCGGGGTTGGGGGATGACGGTCTTGTCTGGGGTGGAGTGCAGCCGACGCTGGCAAAGACGACGCGAGTCTGTTCGTACGACCGGGCCGGATACGGATGGAGCGATGCAGTACCGCCGCCGCGGGACGCCGATCATATCGCGATGGAGCTGCATGGGCTGCTCGCGGCCGCAGGGATCGAAGGCCCCATCGTTCTGATGGGCCATTCGGTCGCCGGAATCTACATCCGCGATTACGCAACGCGCTATACGGCCGATGTAGCCGGATTGATCTTTGTCGAAGGCTCCACGCCCTTGCAGGAGAAGGACCCGGCATTCCAGGCTCATGCGCCCATGCACAGGCCGGGACTGCCCCAGATCATGCTGGTGAAGGCCGCATTCGGCGCGGGCATTCCGAGGTGGTTTGGGGCGTGCTCTCGCCAGCCGGCGTGGCCCGATCGGCGCGCCGCCTACCTGATGGCCGAGCATCGATGCTATATGGGAGTCGATGAGTCTCTGGGTGAGTTCGAGAGTATGGACCGTTCGGGTGAGGAAACCGTGCATACCGGACCCTATGGCGCCCTGCCGATTCTGATTTTTTCCCATGACGATGCGAAGGCTCGCGCAGAGAAGATGCCTGGAGACGTGTTGGACGCCTGGAACAGAATGCAGCAGAATCTGCTGAACCTCTCCACGCGCAGCCGGAGGATCATTGCCCAGGGCAGCGGGCACTACGTACAAATCGATCGCCCGGACCTGATTGAAAAGGAAGTGCCTGTGTTCATCGAGCAGATTCGCGGGACTGTGCCGGCGCCGACGAATTACGGATCGACGGTGACGGAATGAGCGGCGTGCCCCATCCATGACGCAGTTTCATCGCGGCGTGGGTGCGAAGTTCAACCTCGACGAGCGATCGGTTGCAGGAAGATATGCGAGCGCCAACCTGCCCGATCAATAGCAACAAGCTGAGAGCCGACAGCTAAAGGCTGACGGCTGCCTTTCAATGGATCGTCTTCGACTTGCGCTTCATGTAATCCATCAGCAGGTATTCGCCCAGCGTGTCGGGCGTGGTGAAGTAGGCTTTGCCGCGGCACATCTCCGACACCTTGTGCACGAACTGCACCAGGCCGTAGTCCGAGGCCAGCATGAAGGTGTTGATCATCATGTTGGAGCGCTTGCAGCGCGCCACCTCCTCCAGCGTCTCGCTCACTACCAGCGGATCGAGACCGTAGGCATTCTTGTAAATGCGGCCGTCGGGAAGCGTGAGCGCGGAGGGCTTGCCGTCGGTGATCATCACGATCTGCTTCATATCCTTGCGCTGGCGGGCAAGGATGCGCTGCGCCACGCGAAGGCCTTCGCGGGTGTTGGTGTAGTACGGGCCGACCTTGACGCGCGCCAGTTGCGAGACCGGCAATTCCTCAGCCGAATCGTGAAATAGCACCAGCGAGAGCGAGTCGCCCGGATACTGCGTGCGGATAAGATGCGAGAGCGCCATCGCGACTTTCTTGGCCGGCGTAAAGCGGTCCTCGCCATAGAGAATCATGGAGTGCGAGCAATCGAGCATCACCACCGTGGCGCAGGAACTCTGGTACTCGCACTGATGGACGTGAAGGTCGTCGTATTCGAGATTGAGCGGCAGCCCAATGCCTTCGCGCGCAATCGCCGACTTCAGCGTGGTCGTCGTGTCGAGATTGAGCGTGTCGCCGAATTCGTAGCGCTGCGAGGCCCCGTGTGCTTCGACGCCCGTGGCCCAGTGGCGCGTGTCGTGGCGGCCAAAATTTGATTTGCCCAGCGAGCCAAGCAGATCGCGCAGGGTCTTGTAGCCGAGGAAATCGAGGCTCTTGTCGGTGACTTCAAATTTCACCTCGCCCTGCACGTTGCCGGCGTTGCCCATCATCTCCGCCATCTTCGTCGGGTCCTGTTCTGCTGACCAGGAGATGTAGTTTTCCTGCTCCATGCGCTGGATCAGCTTGTCGATAAGCTCGTCGAGCTTGCCCTGCTGCATGGCCATCTGTTCGAGTTGCTCGCGGATGCGATCGTCGAACATCTCGCCCGATTCGAGAAGCTGGCGCAGCGCTTCGCGCAGATCGTCGAGCGTGTGATCCATCTCCTGAAAGCGCAGATAGGGATCGCGAAAGCCCGAGTCGAGCAGGTAATCGGAGAGCGCCTTGAGCAGGTCCTCGATGTCCATCTCGGAGGCCAGGTCGCCGGTGAATTTTGTGTAGCGAACGCGCTTCATGGGATTATTCCTCGGTGATCGGCCTAGATCGCACCTCAGGTGACTGTCATCCTGAACGTTGCGTTTTTGCGGACTCCACGGCACACTAAGTCGTGCCCTGGCGCGTCGTGCCCCGTCGAAGATCTGCTTTCAAGATCCTCGTTCGCATCCCTGATCTTCCGATCAAAAGGTTTCAGTTCAATCCGCCGCCGCGTCCTGATCGGCGTGCCCGCTGCCAGTCGTCGAATTCCACTTCCATATCGCTGTTCCGGCTTGCGCTGGCTTTGTCTGGCCTGCGAATCCGCGCTCTTCGCTGCGGCTCAGCTTGCGATGCGCAACCAGGCCTTCGAGCAGAAACTCGGCTGCGGCAACCGCGCTTCGGCGGCTCGTCGGACGACTTTCACCTCGAGCGGCGAAAGCTTCTCGAACAGTCCCTGAATCTCCTTGAAGTCGGCCAGCGTCGGCCGAGCTGGCTGGTTGTCATCGAGCTTGACCGTTCCGCCCAGGTTGAACCACTGCTCGATCTGCTGGGTGTTCGTTTCGGCAAAGTAGCGATCGTAAATCTTGCCGACGGCCAGTGTGGATGAGTTCGCGAACCACCGTGTCGGCGCCGCGCATCTCGCCTTCGTACTCAAGTTCGAGCTTGCCCGTAATGCCGGGCATAGCGCGGCGTAGATGTCGCTGATGCGTGGCACCGCGATCTTCTCGCCATTGCACCAGCGCGCGCCGCTCGGCATTCGACACCACCAGTTCCATGGTTGAGATCGGCAGGCGCTGGCTGACGCCGCTGCGCTTGTCCACCTTCTTGTCCTCGCGTGCGGAGAAAGCGACCTGCTCCACCACTGCGCGCACGTACGGCGGAATCTCGATGGACGCCGTGCCGCGCTCTGACCATGCTTCCTGCGCGGTGATGGCGATGCCTTCTTCCAGCGTCTCGGGATAATGGGTGCGAATCTCCGAGCCGATGCGGTCTTTGAGCGGCGTCACGATCTTGCCGCGCGCCGTATAGTCCTCAGGGTTGGCGCTGAAGACCAGGGCAACGTCGAGCGCGAGCCGCACCGGGTAGCCCTTAATCTGCACGTCGCCCTCCTGCATGATGTTGAAGAGCGCAACCTGGATTTTGCCGGCGAGGTCGGGCAGCTCGTTGATGGCGAAGATGCCGCGATTGGCGCGCGGCAGCAGGCCGTAGTGCATAGTGAGTTCGCTCGACAGATCCTGCGCCGCCGCGCGCTGCCTTGATGGGATCGAGATCGCCGACCAGGTCGGCAACCGTGACATCGGGCGTGGCCAGCTTTTCAACGTAGCGCTCGTCGCGACCAATGTAGGCGATCGGCGTGGCATCGCCGCGCTCGGCAACCAGGTCGCGGCAGCGCTTGCAGATCGGCCGGTAAGGATTGTCGCGAATCTCGCAGCCGGCGATGTAAGGCATCTGCTCATCGAGCAGCGCGGTGAGCGCGCGCAGGATGCGGCTCTTGGCCTGCCCGCGAAGTCCGAGCAGAATGAAGTTCTGCTTCGAGAGAACGGCGTTCACGATCTGCGGCACAACCGTATCCTCAAAGCCGACGATGCCGGGAAAGAGCGTCTCGCGGCTCTGCAGGCGCGCGATCAGGTTGGCGCGCATCTCGTCTTTCACGCTGCGGGTCTTCAGGCGGGCTTCGGAAAACGGGGTGCTGGTGCGCAGTTCCCCCAGGGTGTGGGGAAGCGGGTGAGCTGCTGGCATCGATGGCCTCCACCGGCCCGACCGAACCGGTTGTGTGTATAGTAGACGCGCCTGGGGAGAGAATCGGCGCAGATGTCTCAGGTCCTTTTCATCGCCCCAACTATCCGAATGCTTGCATCAATTGGTGCAATTCTGTTCAATGTGCGGGTAAGCAGGAAGGTGCGCTGAGGAGTCTCATCCCGCATAGAGAGAAGATAACCCCGCCGCTGGCGAAGGGCTAGTCAGATTTTACGCCGCTGCCCGAATGCTCGTAGCGATCGAGGATTTCCTGCAAAGCTTTCGCCGCCGGTTGGTTATCTTGTTTGATTGCCAGCATCCAGCGCCTGGCGGACGGCCTGGGCCGCGTCGGCGGTGCGGCCAGTCTTGTCATACACCTTGGCCAACTCCGCCAGGCAGCGCCAGTCCCGTCCCTTGCTGATCGCCACGGCTTTCTCAAGCGGCGGAATCGCATCGGCGAAGTCTCCCCGAGACTCAAGGACATAGGCAAGGTTGAAGCGATACTCCACCGAACCGGGATCGATCGCGATTGCCTTCTGCAACTGCTCGAGCGCGCCTCCGGGTCGCCGTTCAAAGCCAGCGAGACGGCCAGGTGGTCGAGGAAAGTGGGATTGGTCGGAGTGAGGCTCGACAGCCTTGCGGTATTCGGCCAGCGCATCCTTCTCCTGGTCGTTGGCGCTGAGAGCCGTGGCCAGCACATAATGAGCGAGCGAATCGTCGGGATCGCGATTGATTGCCTCGTGCAGCGTCTTGATTGCCTCGGGAAACTGGCTGTCTTCAATCTGCTTGTAGGCCTCGTCGAAGAGACGGTAGAAGTCGGTCGCCTGCGGGTCGATGTTATCGATGCTTTCGCCTGCCGGAAGATTCACGAACTCGGGAATGTTGACGGCGCGATTGGCCGCCGTGGTGTCGTCGACGATGACGGCGGGAGTGTCGTTGCCGTTGGCGTCGATGTGCGTGAGCATCAGCCGCGTGTAGGGTCCGCGCGCCTTCGAAGAGAACGCGAGCCAGTGCCCGTTGGGCGAAAACGTGTGCCACGAATTCATGGGCGCCATGTTGCAGTTCATCAGGCGCGGCTTTGCCGCCGCTGAAGGGCACGATGTACAGCTTGCTGTCGGGGCGCATCAGCAGCCCGTTCTTGTTCTGCACGAAGACGATCCACTTGCCATCGGGCGAGACCTTGGGGAAGTTGTTGCTCATGCCGTTGTCCGATGCGCCTTCGACCGGCACGGCCTTGCCGCCGCGGCCTTCGTTGAAGGGAATCTTGTAGAGGTCGTACTGGATCTGCGTTTCATTGGGATCGTTGGCGTGCTCGGCTTGGGTGCGCCGGCAGGATATGGATCGCGCGCCACCGCCCGGCTGAAGATCAGGTACTTTCCGTCGGGCGACCAGAAGGCGCTGGTATGTACATACTGCGGATCGTCGGCGCCGGGCAGCGGCCGCATCTTGCCTTCCTTGCGGTCGTACCAGGCCAGGATGCCGCGCGTGGGATAAAAGACCTGGCTGAACTGGATGCTGCGGTAATTGGTGCTGTAGAGCCGATCGAGAATCCCGGAAGCGAAGCCGGGCTCTTCGTTCTGGTGCCTGTTGGCGTTATTCGGCGGACCGATGGAGGTCACCACGTAGCGTCCGTCCGGCGAGACCTGCGACATGAAGCCGAAGCGCTTCACCGCGGGATCGGCCGCACGGGCTTCGTCGTTCAGCCCGAACGAACTCCAGTGGACGACATTCGTAGTTGCTGATGGTCATCTTCTTCGAGACGGGAACGAGCGCGTAGAGTCCCTTGTCGTTGCGCGGCCCATCCAGGTCGAGGCCGAAGGTTTTGCCGTCGCGCGAAAACGAATGGCAGTTGGCGCAGGTCGGCAGGTTGGTCATCACCAGGTGGCTCTGCGGCTGCGAGATATCGCGAATCTGCCACTTGATAAGAGGAATGGCGGAGCGTGGAAGCGGCGCGATGGGTCCCTTTTCTTCCGGCGGAGGCAGACAGCAGCGGAACGTCGCGATAGAAGATCGGAGCGCCAACGGGATCCGGTGATGTCGACAGGGACACATGGCCGGCGGAGATCGGCACTTGCGAGCCGTCGGTCTGCGAAATCCCTGATGCGATAGTGCGCAGGTGCGTTGCCGGAGAGGCGCTTGATCTTCGCCCAGGTTGCTGCGTCAGGTTTCCAGGTGTGTGTCGTTGCCTGCTCGGCGGTCAGCGCGATTCCCGGCCCGGCGCCCGGATCAATTTCGCCGCGCTGCAGCTGATCGCCCTGCGACGCGACCTGGATGCCCGGCGCCGCACCCGCGAAGGAGACTTCAATCACCCAGCGCGTAGCGTTTTCGTTCGCATCGTGCCACAGAAAGGTGGGCGGCGTGATCTCCGGCGGGAACAGAGAGCCCTCGAGTGGATAGTCAATCTTGATCGCGGAGATTTGCGGGGTCGAGCTGGGCTGCAACGGTTTTCCCGATGCGCGCGAAAATGCAATGCCGCACACCGCGGTCGCGGCGCCGGCGCCAAGGATCGACAAAAACAGCAAATGGGAAACACGAACCCCCATGAGTCTCCGTAACCATGCCATCTAAACTTCGCAGTACCTTGAGAATGAAGGTCGCGAACGAATGGTTCGGTGATCCCGCTCACATCTCGCGACTACGATCCAATTACGGCGGCGTTGGCAGCGTGACGATCGATGCGAATTTCCGCCTCTGCACGCTTTTCCGCGGGTTCGTGCGGCTTTCTCCTAAGCTGCTCATTTCCGTGAGCATCGCAACCAGCTTGACCCCTTTTCGACCATGATCTGTGTTCCGCCGATCCGTTCCCCTTAGAGCAGCGCCAGCGGATTTCGATAGAATTCTCCTTTGTTGCCGGCGACGGAACCTTTTTCGTGCGTTCAGCCGTCTTAGAGGACAGAAACCCTCACGGAGAGATGAATGCGTTTTCATGTATATCTGCGCTTTGCCTTCCTGCTTGCCATTGGGTCATTTCCAGTTGTCGTTTTCGCGCAATTTCCGGCGGTTCCAAAAGAAGAACTGAGCATGATCTCCGATCCCAGGGCTCCGGGAGCGGCAGCCGTCTATCTCGACCGGGAAGAGACAGAAGATGATCCCCACGCATTTCGAACGGTGTATGCGCGCATCAAGGTCCTGACCGAGGCAGGAAAAAGCGCCGCGGTGGTGCGCATTGATTTCCCAACCACGTTCGTCTTCAATGCCGTCGGTAACAACTATGGTTCCTCGGGCGGATTCAGCTCGGTGGTGGGAGGCTTTTCAGGCACCTTGAGCCTGCCATCTATGGCCCAAAATGGCGAGGACCAGCCCTACGACACCGATACATACATAGGCAAGGTTGAGATTGGAGCGCTTGAGGGCCGGGTGACGCATGCGGATGGCACGGTGGTTCCTCTTGCGGGCAAAACATCTGAGTTGCTGAAAGTCACCAAGGGTCCGCGCGGCAGTGAAACCATGTTCACGATGCCGGACGTCGAGGTCGGCAGCGTCATCGAGTACCGCTACCAGGTGCGCTACGATCGCTATCTCACCGCTCCCGGCTGGGATTTGCAGAAGCAGTACTTCATCCACAAGGAGCACTTTGTCTTTCATCCATCGAGGCAGTTCCTTCCCCAGGACGTAACCGGCCAGGGAGTTGGAGACGCGCAACTCAAGGACCCTCACGACAACGTTCTTACTGACATTCGCTTCCGGCCGGTTCTTCCTGCCGGCAAAACCCTGACTAAGGATGCCATGGGGAACTATGTTCTCGATCTCTCCGACGTTCCTCCCATTCCGCAGGAGCCCTTTGCACCGCCGCTGAATAGTGAAGCGTACCGGGTCGACTTTTTCTACACCTACACGCCCGACGTGAAGGATTACTGGCAGAAGCAGATGGGCTTTTGGACGAAGGCGGTGAACCAATACACATCGTCCACGCAGGCTCTTCAGAACGCCGTCAAGGAACTCGTCTCTCCTTCTGATTCGCCAATCGAGAAGGCCAGGAAGCTCTACGAAACGGTGCAGAAGATCGAGAATCTCGATTCCACTCCCGATGGCGCGCCGTTGACCGGCAGCGAATATATTCCCAGAGGCAAGGTTGATTCCGTTCTCCTCAACAAGAAGGGATCGAGCAACCAGATTGCATTTCTGTATCTTGCGCTGGTGCGCACTGCAGGGATCGGTGCCCGTCCCGAGCGCATTGCAAGCCGCAGCCTGCGCGTCTTCTCGGCGCAGTACATGGACAACGTTCAACTCGATACAGTCCTGGTGGCGTTGAAGATTGACGGCAAGGAAGTCGTTCTCGATCCCGGAACCAGGATGGCTCCTTTTGAGACCCTCCACTGGGCGCATGCCGGGGCCGGCGGCGTGGCGATGAACGCCAGCAACAAAGCTGAAATCATTGTGACGCCGCTCCAGAAGAACACTGACAACAGCACCCTTCATGTCGGCACCCTCAACCTGTCCCCGCAGGGTGCCGTCTCCGGATCGCTGAAGGTGGCATTCATAGGACAGCGAGCAATTGAACTGCGCCAGCTTGCCTTGAAGTCCGGTCCTGAAACCGTGAAGGCAGAGATCAACAAGATCATCGCGCAGGAGGTGCCCGCGGGCATCCAGGCTTCCGTCGATCACGTCGCCTATCTTGATGACCCTTCCCGGCAGTTGCTGGCAGTTATTCCGGTGTCTGGTTCCTTCTCAAAGAATGCCGATGGTCGCATTGTGCTGCCGCGCATGCTCTTTGAGGCGCAGGAAAAGAACCCGTTTCCCCAGGAAAGCTCGCGCGAGCTGCCCATCGACATGCGCTATCCGGCACAGGAGCAGGAGCAGATCACGTACGTACTTCCCGCCGGCTTCTCTCTTGAGAGAACTCCGCCGGATGCAGACTTGAAGTGGCAGGAGAACGCAGCGTTTCAGCTTCGCACCAAGGTTCAAGGTAGCTCTGTCACCGGTGCACGCATCCTGGCGCGCGGCTTCACACTGCTTGACGCCAGGGATTACGACGGTCTGCGCGACTTCTATCAGAAGGTGATTGCCGCGGACCAACAGCCGTTGGTTCTGAGCGCTTCTCAGGCGAGCAAAACTCAATAACATCAATCGTCAGCGACAAATTGCCTGGTGTTTCTTCGCTCGCCGCCAAGTTTGAAGGCGTGTGGCATCGGTCACTGCCTGCGAACATCGGTTGCGGCACAATGCTGTATCCCCTGGCCATTAAAGTCTGAAATGGGAGCCCTGTTCCTCGATGCGCGATAGGCCTTTCGGAGGAAGAGTGGGATACGGAGACAGGTTGCCGCGATATTTTTCGAGAAGATTGGTTTCGGCCCTCGCCGTTCCGGCCCTTCTGCTGGCGGGTTGGTCCCTGCCTTCAACCTTGCGCGAGAGGAACGAAGCAAACCCGTCCGCACAGGCTTATGCAGCGGAAAGTACCCCGCAGGTTCTGACCCCGATTTCAATCGATTATCCCGAGGATGGCTCTATCTTTCCGCCGGGCATTACTCCGCCGACCTTTCTTTGGCGCGACGCGTCGGGGACATCGTGGAGCATCGACATTTTCTTCGCCGACAATTCGGCTCCTATCCATGCAGTCTCCGCCGGCGAGCGGATGCAGCTTGGCCCGATCGATCCCGATTGCGTCTCGTCTACCAACATGCCGCCGAAGCTGAATCCGCAACAGGCCGCGTCGTGGATCTGGAAGCCCGATCCAGCGACGTGGGCCGCGATCCAGGCTCACTCCGCCGGCAAGCCCGCCACGGTGACCATCACCGGCTATCGCGACGGCCATGTCGCCGCGTCGCAATCGCACATCAACTTCGCCACCTCCAAGGACGAGGTCGGCGCACCAATCTTCTATCGCGACGTCCCACTCATGCCGGCTGCTGGAAGCGGCGGAGCGGTTGCGCCGCTGTCGCAGGACAACATTCATCTCATTCATTGGCGTGTTCGCGACATTCGCAAGCCCGAGAGCCGCACCGTCCTTAAGGACATGCCCACCTGCGCCAACTGCCACTCGTTCTCGGCTGACGGCAAAACGTTTGGAATGGACATCGACGGCCCCGCCAACGACAAGGGCCTCTACGCCGTTGTGCCGGTTGCAGAAGCACATGGTCATCCAGAGCAAAGACATGGTCCACTGGAACACCGACGGCAAGGTGGGAACGGTGCGTGTCGGTTTCATGTCGCAGGTTTCGCCCAACGGCGAATACGTTCTAAGCACCTTCGCCGGGCCATCGCTCGACCGCATGATCGACAGCTACTACGTCACCAACTTCATGGATTACCGATTCCTGCAGGTGTTCTATCCCACGCGCGGCATTCTTGAGTGGTACAACCGTGCCACGGGCCTGCGCCAGCCGCTGCCCGGCGCGGACGATCCGAAGTACGTGCAGACCGACGGCGTCTGGAGTCCGGACGGAAAATACATTGTCTTTGCACGGGCAGAGGCGCGCGATCCGCGCCCAGCGGGTCAGCCTGGTGCAACGCACGCCAACGATCCCAACGAGACGCAGATCCAGTACGACCTTTACCGCATTCCGTTCAACGACGGCAAGGGTGGCACGGCGGAGCCCATCGAGGGCGCTTCGCAGAACGGCATGAGCAACAACTTCCCGAAGATCTCGCCCGACGGCAAGTGGATTGTCTTCGTGCAATGCAGGAACGGCCAGCTGATGCGCCCCGACAGCCAGCTCTACATCGTCCCGGCCCAGGGCGGCACAGCGCATCGTCTTGCGCGCCAACACGCGGCTGATGAATTCCTGGCATAGCTGGTCGCCGAACGGCCGCTGGCTGGTGTTTTCATCGAAAGCCCGCTCACCCTACACGCAGATGTACCTGACGCACATCGACGAGAACGGAAATTCCAGCCCGGCGATTCTGATCGACAACACCACGGCCTCGAATCGCGCCGTCAATCTTCCCGAGTTCGTCAACATCAATCCCGACGGCATCGAGGACATCCAGGTGCACGTGGCCGATGGAACCCCTCTCGCGGGCGGTGGCAAGTAATGGCTCGCGAACCAGGAGAGACTGGCCCCGGCATGCGTAAATCACTTCAATCAGCGCTTGGCGTTGTGCTTGCCAGCCTGGCACTGTGCGGATCGGCCTGGGCGCAGTCTTCCTGCGCGCCACCGGATTCGATGAAGGATCGATTCAGCGGCAAGCACGACACCGCCGCGTTGAATGATCTTGGCATCTGGTTCGGTGAGCAGAAAAACTACACCTGCGCCGCCGATGCGTTTGCCACCTCGCTCGAGATGGACCCGCACCAGAAAGACATGCCTCATATCGCTTTCATGTTTGGCGCCAGCCTTTACATGGCAGGCGATGTGAAAGAGGCGATCCCCGCATTCGAGGAAGCTGAGAAATTCGGCTATCGCGATATCAAGCTGCACCTGGTGCTTGCCGATGCGCTCGATAGCACGCACGCAACTTCGGAAGCCGAAAAGGAATGGCGTGCTGTGCTCGAGATCGATCCTGAATACTCCGACGCGCTCGACACGCTTTCGAGCGATCTGATCACCGACAGCGACTACAAGGGAGTCATCGCGTTGCTTGACACGCCGCGGCTCGAAGCACAGAGAACCGTCCAGCAGTGCCGGAACCTCGCGCTCGCGTATGACCGGGAAGAGAAGCTCACCGAAGCAGGACGGGTGCTTCGCGACGGCCTGAATACCTATCCCGACTCGATGCAGCTTGCCGGGCAACTTGCAGATGTTCTCAACCGAATTGGTAAAAAAGCCGAAGCCGCCGCGGTGCTTCAAATTGCACATGCACGGCAGGAACGCGCGCCATCGCAGTCGCATTGATTCCTGCAAAAGAAGACGGCGCGACCATCTGGCCGCGCCGTCTTCCAGTCCGGAGCGAGCTGAAGCCGCTTAGAACAGATTCCAGAGCGACTGGTTATAGACCTCGTGATGGAACTGCACTTCCGGCGCTTTGACGAACGTGCCAAGATCGCGCGCGCAGCGATTTGCCGCCGCCTGCTTCAGGTCGGAGAAACGGCCCTGCACATCCGAGCCGAGAATCTGCGCGATCCATTTTGACGACTTGAAATCCTCGATCGCCGCCTGGATGTGGTCAGGCAGGTAGCGCTCCGCCTGGCGCAGGTTCTTGATCTTCGCCGTGGTGCCGTCAATCCCCGTCTTGAAGATCGAGTAAAGCGCGAGGTATGGATTCGAATCCGGCGCCACGGAGCGCACTTCCACGCGCATCGAGCGGGAGTTGCCGATCGGCACGCGCACCATCGATCCGCGATCGGTGGCCGAGGCCTTGATCTGGTTCGGCGCCTCAAAGTGCGGATCGAGCCGGCGGAATGCATTCACGCTGGAATTCAGGATGAGGCAGATATCGAGCGCATGTGTCAGGATGCGATCGATGAATTCCCAGCCAAAGGCGGAGAGCTGCTCCTGTCCCTTCGGATCCCAGCAGAGGTTGGTTTTCCCTTTCGACACCGAAACGTTGGTGTGCATGCCGCTGCCGTTCACGCCGACCACGGGCTTGGGCAGGAAGCACGCCGTGTATCCCATGTTGTTGGCGATCTGCCGGCAGAGCAGCTTGTAGAGCTGGATCTGGTCCGCCGCCGCAACCACCTCGCCGTAGCCGTAATTGATCTCAAACTGGCTCGGCGCAACCTCGGGATGATCCTTCTCGTTCTGAAACCCCATGGCGCGCTGCACTTCGGCCGCCGTGTCGATGAACTGGCGCAGAGGATCGAGCGGCAGCACGTGATAATAGCCGCCGGTATTGATGAATTCGAACTTGCTTGTCTCGTGGTAATGGCGCTCCGCGTCTTTGCCGGCGAAGAGAAAGCCCTCAATCTCGTTGGCGGCGTTTAGCGTGTAACCCTTTTCCTTGAAGAGCTTGTCCGAATAGGCTTTCAGCACTCCGCGCAGGTCGCCGGCGTAAGGCGTGCCATCCTTGTCGATCACAGTGCCGAAGACCAGCACCTTGCCGTTGCCGAATACGTCGGACGGTACCCAGTAGAAGGCGCTCCAGTCGATGCCGAGGCGGAGATCGCTCTCCTTCTGCGCTGTGAATCCGCGAATCGAAGATCCGTCAAACGTAAGATTCTCGTAGGAACCGAGCAGGAATTTTTTGTCGTAATCCAGCAGGTGCAGCCGGCCCTCAAGGTCAGAGAAGAGCACCGTCACGGCCTTGATCCGTTTTTCGTCAGCCAGGTATTTCAGGCGCTTCTCGCGAACTTCATCGATAGGCACCCGATTCGCACGGTCTGCCTTGGCTTGCAGATTCAGCTCCTCCAACTCCTCGTACGGGAGCGCGAGAAAATTGCGGTACTCAGTGGACATGATTCTCCTTTTTTGGCGGGGTGGGAAAGCAGGCGGTATGAAACAAAATCTAACATCCGTGCCGAAGCGCCGCAACCGAAACCAAAGCAGGCATGGCAAGTGAAATGCAGATTCGCGTTTCACTCCATGCCGGCTTTGCTGAGAAAATTGCAACTGCCCGGCGATGGGTTCCATTCGCCGGGCACTTGATTCGTGGCTATGCCTCCACGGGCTCCGGTACCCCCACGCCGCTGATCGTGTCCAGGATCTGCGAGACGATCTGGTAAGGATCGGCTTCGGAGTTCGGACGGCGATCTTCCAGATAGCCCTTGTAGCCGTTCTTGATGAAGTTGACGGGCAGCCGAATCGAAGCGCCGCGATCCGACAGTCCGTAGCTGAACTTGTCGATCGCCTGCGTCTCGTGAAGGCCGGTCAGGCGCAGATGGTTATCCGGGCCGTACACGGCGATGTGAGCGGGAGATGTTCTTTTCGAACGCCTTCATCAGCGCCTCGAAATACTCCTTGCCGCCCACTTCGCGCAGGTACTTGGTCGAGAAATTGGTATGCATGCCCGAGCCGTTCCAGTCGCCCTTGATCGGCTTGCAATGCAACTCCAAGTCGACTTCGTACTTCTCGCACAGCCGCATCATCAGGTAGCGCGCGGTCCACATGTCGTCGGCGGCCTTGTGCGAGCCCTTGCCGAAGATCTGGAACTCCCACTGGCCCTTGGCCACTTCGGCGTTGATGCCTTCGTGGTTGATGCCGGCCGCGAGGCACAGGTCCAGGTGTTCTTCCACGATGGTGCGTGCGATGCTGCCCATGTACTTGTAGCCGACGCCGCAGTAGTAGGGGCCTTGCGGCGGCGGGATAGCCCTCTTCCGGGAAGCCGAGCGGACGCCCGTCCTTGTACAGGAAATACTCCTGCTCGAATCCGAACCAGAGGTCCGGATCGTCCTCGATGCCGTCGCGCGCATGTTGGTCGAGTGCGGAGTGCCATCCGGGTGCATGACTTCGCTGAGAACGATGTACCCGTCCTTGCGGGCTGCATCCGGATAGAGAGCCACCGGCTTCAGAATGCAGTCAGACTTGTTGCCCTCAGCCTGCATGGTGGAGCTGCCGTCAAATCCCCACAGGGGCAGATCGGCAAGCGTGGGTGGCTTCTCGAAGTCCTTGATCTGGGTCTTGCCGCGCAGTTCAGGAATAGGTTTTTTGCCGTCAAGCCAGATGTATTCCAGTTTGTACTTAGCCATGGGTCTCCTTCGGGCAGGGATGGATTGGTATGCAAGAAAATCCTAGAGCCTGACTCATAAAGAACCCGTGAAGATTTGCCGTCCAGAAGCGGCTTACCGATGACGCGCGATAAGCATCATCAGCAGCAGGATCACGACCGGAATCAGCGCCAGTGCGCCGTAGTAGAGAATCTGGCGCGACATGTGCGATTTTCGCTTGTTCCAGTCCCGTAATTCGAGACGGTCTTCCACGCCCACCTGGTCCAGATGCTCGAGATCGTGTGCAAATTCCCGGGCATGCGCATAGCGATTCTTCGGGTCGCGCTCCAGGGCCCGGTACAGCACCTCCTGCAACTGGGGCGAAATCGATGGGTCGGCTATCGACGGTGGCAGCGGGTGGTTCAGCAGCCGGTCGTTCATCACCTCCATGGGCGACGAGCCCGAGAACGGCAGCCTTGCCTGTCAGCATCTCGTACAGGATGATGCCCATGGCGTAGATGTCCGAGCGCCCGTCGCCGCGCTTGCCCTTTACCTGTTCCGGAGAAATGTAGTCGGCCGTGCCCAGCGTCGCGGTGAAGTTCGCGTAAGTCAGGCGCCGCGCGCCTGAGTCGCCGGCGATGCCGAAATCGATCAGCTTGATGTCGTCGTTCTCGTCGACCATGATGTTTTCCGGCTTCAGATCGCGATGGACGACACCCTGTTCATGGATGTATTCGAGCGCCTCGAGCACCTCGATGGCGATGCGGATCGCGCGGTCCTGGCTGATGCGGCCCTCTGACGAGAATCTGCGCGCAGCAGCTTGCCGCTCGCACCACTCCATCACCATGTAAATGCGCGAGCGATTTTCGCCGCCGTAAACCCGCATCACCGTGGGGTGGTTGAGCTTTTCGCCGATCGCCGCTTCGCGCTTGAATCGGTCGAAGAGGATCGGGTCGGCTTCCATGTCGGGATGCGGAATCTTCAGGGCGACCACGCGATTGTCGCGTGTGTCGATGGCGCGAAAGATCGAAGCCATGCCGCTGCGTGCGACCGGCGCCTCAATGCGGTAAGAGTCGATTTGCGAGCCCGCTTCGATGCTGTCGAGAAAGCCCATTGGGCGTCAAACTCCGTGCTTAGCTCTCTCTACTCTATCGAGGAAGGGCGCCCTGACTCTAAGGATTTCGTAAGGTTTGCCGTGCAAATCCCAATGCTTAAGACTGCAGCCGATAGGGGCGGCCTCGGTACATTCCCACCTGCTCCACTGAGCGGACGCGAATAACCTGCGCCGTGGTGTTGTCGTTGCCATCGATCTCTACCGCGCGGGCCACAAGCTCGCGGGCAATCTCCTCGACGGGCTTGTTCTGGGAGACGATTGCAGCGATCGTCGTCTTCGGCATCTCGTCGTGCAGGCCGTCGGAGCAGAGAACAAGCACGTCGCCCGGCTGAAGGGTCAAAGCCGTGGTGTCGGGAGAGACAAACATCTCGGGTCCGAGCGAACGGATCAGCACATGGCGCGAGTCGGACGTTGCGATGTCGCTGGCCGAAATCACGCCCATCTTTCTTTGCTCGTTGACCCACGTATGATCCTGCGTAATCTGGCGTGCCTTGCCTTTGCGCACCAGGTAACAGCGCGAGTCGCCCACGTGCGAAACGACGGCCTGGTCGTGGCGCAAGGCGCAGGCCACCACGGTGGTTGCCATCTTTTTTCCGCGATATTCCGGCGCCAGGGTGCGATCGTGCACCGCGGCATTGGCGTGCTGGACCAGCCGCGGCAGCAGGCTGATGAGCATCGCGTCTCCCTGCGCCTTCTCGAACTCCTCGGTCAGGACGGAGACGGCTGTCGACGAGGCGACCTCGCCGAGGTCCAGCCGCCCACGCCGTCGGCGACCGCAAAAAGAAATCCATGCGAGCGGGCCTGGTGGCGCGAATTGGGAATGAACGATCCCATCGCATCTTCGTTGTTGGTGCGAACCTTGCCGGGATCGCTTGCCTGACCAAAGACAACATCCAACATGGACCATTAGCCTCATTGGGGTCCCCGCGAAAGGGTCCTTGTTCGTGGGGTGATTCTATCGGAATTCCAAAAGACCTCTGGGTGGTTCTTCGCGGCCTTTCGAAAGGCGCCGAAAAGGATTGCCACCCAGGGTAAGCGTTTGGTTGAAAGACTGGCTAGACCTTGGCTGCTTCGGCCTTGCTCTCAAGCAGCACTGCTTTGCCCTTTGCTTTCGACGATCGCAGGAAGTAGACCGCTCCATAGATGCCCCAGAGTGCCGAGATGCCGAGCGCAAGCAACGGTTCCTTGAAGGTTCCCAGTCCAAAGACTGGGCTGATCAGGTAGAAGGCCATGCAAACGAGATTGGCCAGAAGTCCGAAACCGGGAATCAACGTGTGCACAAGGAAGTTGTGATCGGGGCGCTTGTTGTATGCCACTATGCACAGGAAGCAACTAAGCGCATAGAGGATGAAAGTGCCGAAGTTGGAAGTGAGCGTGACCGTGAGCAGTGAATTGGGCAGCGCGGCCAGCTTGTCGTGCGTACTGTAGCCGAAGCTGGACAGAACTCCATGCGGGAGCGCCGCGATGGTGGCGTCCGTCGGCGCGCTGGCATCGGCGAAAACCAGCGAGACGGCGATGCAACCGATGACTGCCGAGATCGCGGCCAGCGTCCAGATAGCCGTCCGCGGAGTCAGAGACTTGGCATGCAGTATGCCGAAATGCTCGGGAGCCTCGTCATCCTTGCCCATCGCGTAGGTGACGCGGGCGCCGGTGTTCATGCACGACAGCGTGGTGCCGATCAGGGCCAGAAAGACGGTGATGGCTTCAGCCAGCATGAAGTACTTGCCGTGTCCCTGGCCCAGCAGCGCATCGCCGACGATGATCATCATGTCGCCGATGGGAGCCGCCGAACTCACCGCAGTCTGCATCGTATAACCCGAGTTAAGGAAGTAGTTCGCCGCGAAATACTCGATCAGATAACACACCAGTCCTTGTATCAACAGCGATGCAATGACTGCGATGGGAATATGCTTGGTGGGATTTTTTGCCTCGCCTCCCATCGAGGTTACCGATTCGAAGCCGACCAGGATGAGAATGGCGACCGTAGCCTGGATGAAGATGAAGCTGAATTTGTGGGGCTTCACGACCGATGCGGCGTTCTCATGGGTAAGGAAGTTGCCGGACGCGTCAGCTGTGGGATACGTGATTACGTACGGAACCGGCTTGCCGGCTGAGTCGAGCAATGGCTGCGGGTTGCCGCTCGCATCGCGAATCGTTGCGCCGGTCTTGTCGGTCGCGAACTGATAGGTGTAGGTCGAGAGCGTTTGCGAGTCGTATTGGAATCCGGTGCTGCCGGAAGGATGGTTGACGCGGTATCCAAAGGCCAGCACGCTGAAAACGATCAGCGCAGAAATCTGCACGATATTGATCGCCATGTTTACTGCCGTGGATGCGCCCGCGCCCTTCTGTGCGATCCACGCCACGAAGAACGAGAAGATGACCGCGACCAGCCCCATGAATATGGGACCGGGATTGCCGCCGCTGATGAAGGTCGGGTAGAGGAAGCCAACCACATAGCCGACGAAAATTCCCGTAGTCGCCACCATGACGCCGGGATAGACCCAGTAGTAAAGATGCGAGCCCCAGCCAACAATGAATTTGGCTACGCGGGCATATTTGAAGGCCTTGTCCTTTGAGAGCAGCGCCTGCTCCGCGTAGTAGTAGCTGGAGCCGGTGCCGGGATAGAGTTTAGAGATTTCAGCGTAGGCGACCGCGGTTGCCAGGCAGAGCAAAAGGGCACCGAAGATGCCCAGCCACATGGCCGGCGCAGTGGTTCCAGTGCCTGCCTGGATGACGAAGGTGAGCCATAGAAAGGCGCCCGGAGCAATCAGCGCCATTGCATTGCTGGTCAGCCCGGTTAGGCCCAGGGTGGCCTGCATTTGCGGTGCTTTCTGTTCTGCCATTTGAGATTCTCCTGGAATTTGAGATTGCTTGCGATCTTGCTCCCGGCGGGTTACTCCGGGGGTTTCATTGGCTCGCCCGATTGACTCAGGCTGGGCTGCGCTTGCTTGAGCTTTCCGGTTATCAGAATGCTAAGTTCCGGGCTATGAAGATGAAATGAAGAAACCGTCAGGTCTTCGTTCACCGGCGTCCCGTCCTTGCCAACGTTTTGTTGCCGGCAAGGACGGACACGCACGCATCGGCTACTTCTCGATGTTGTTGCCGAAGATGAAGCCAACTTCTGCGATGGCCCGAGCCTGGTTGGCATTTGTTCCGTTTTTGCCGAAGACATCTCCGGGCGTATAGCTGCTGGCGTGCGTCCACGAGAAATCGCTGCGGAAGAATATGCCGCCCTTCTGGATCGTCGGTGTCAGCGTGACGCTGGTTCCTGCGCTTCCGGGGCCGAACATCAGGTTGATCGATTCATCCGCTGCGCTGCCCGAACTGGTGATGTACTCCACGCGTCCGGGAAGAGAGAAGCCGTGCTTAAACGTCCGGCTCATCAAAAGCGCGCCGCCGTTTGTCGATGCGCCCTTCAGCACGCCTACGCTGGGGTTGGTCGGAACGTTGCTGTACTGGTAGTAGGGCTGAATAATCCACGCGCCCTTGGTGTAGGTGTAGATAACCGCATACATCGAGCTGTTGTTCTGCAGCGGCGTAGCGATCGTTTGATAGGCAGTCTGGCCCGCGTTCCCCATACCTTCGAACGCCACGCTGTGAGGTCCCTTCGTAAATGTCAGGGCGCCGCTCAGCCACGAGTAGCGGTTGGAGTAATAGCCGTCGTTCCAGCTCAGCGAGGCGGTGAAATACTTGCCTAAAGTTTGATTCACCTGGATTCCGCGATTGACCGCGTTTTCCTGGTTCCACAAAAGCCCGCGCTCGATATTCATGTTCTGGAATGTGAAAGTGGACTCGGCGCCCATCAGCGTGGGCAGAGCGCCGATAAGAAACTGGGTCGTCTTTCCGGCCGGAATCTTGAGAAAGGCGACCGGAACCGGCCCATAAAAATCGCTCACCGTTTTGTCGGCCGCAAGGAACGGCGTTCCCAGGGCCGGAAGCGTATACGCGCCTACCTCGATGAAATACTGTACTTTTCCGTCCGCCTTCTGAATAAACAGCTGGCCGTTGCTCAGGGCGGCTTGTCCAATGTTGTCGCCCGGAACGTGATTGTCCTGCCACAATCCGGAGCCGGTTACGATTCCGTTCGCGGCTATTTTTCCCAGGGGTCCGGCATCGAAGACGGCTGGTGGCAGCCATGTCAGCGGACCGGTCAGAGCCGGGGTGGAAAGCGGGGCTGGGGCTGCTGCCGGAGCCGGATCGGCTGCAGCTGCGCCGGGCGCTGCGGGAGACGCACTCGTTGGTGCCGATGCGGCGGCGACTGATGTCACGGGCGCGCTGCTCGGCGGAGCTTGTCCGCCGGCCGATGACGCGGCAACAAGCGTTGCTGCGCTCAACGAAAGGAGAATGATGTGGTTCAACTTGGATAGAGACACAATTCCTCCTGAACAAGAAATGGGTATGAAGCGGTGACCTGGTACTCGAGAAGCGATGATCGGTGATCGGAGAAGTGAGGTGGTTGACTCAATCTCTTGTTCGGACTACCTGGCAGTCGAGCCATGCAAAGACACGGGGACTAAGTCTCTGCCAAGGCAAAGTTCGAAGAAGTCATGCGCAGTGTGCGCCGCTCCATCTTGTGAGTGAATCGCTGCGGCTAATCACTAGTAATGCAAACAACGCATAAAGAAAAGATGAGGATTATAAAAAGATTCTTGGATGCAGGAATCGAGCGCGTCCTGCCGCAAAGCCCCGATCTGGCGTGGCTTTGCAGCCATTTGCGTCAGAGCGACCCGGCCTCCGTTACTCCCGTTCGCATAAAAATCAAATGAGGAACTGTTAATATCTAGGACAAATCCTCGTGCGCACGATGCAACCTCAAACGGGACCGCAAATGGTGCATGCAGGAGGCCTCTCTGAAGCAGCAAGTCTGTGCGGAATTGGAGAGCGAACCCGAGCCGCAGAGATCCAACATCATTGCCAACTGCGCAATATTTCGCGCACATCCAACTGCCAGGGTGACTTCTTCCTGATGGCACTCAACCGAAAGGCTGGTACCCCGCTGTCTGGAACCTACATTCCGCTCCGCGCCGCGTTCACCGCACGACGCCCGCGCGCCTCCGGGTTCCAGGTTCTGCTGTTCTCGACGGAGTGCGCCCTGGGGATCGTTTCCGTCGTCCTGCTGGGGTTTGTTGCGCATTGGCTGCAATGGCTGCTGCCCGTCGCGGTTCTCCTTTATCTGCTGATCATCGTGCCCATGGCTCTCTGGTGCGGATTCTGGCAGGCCGTCGCTGTCTCTCTTTCGGCCGTCGCCGTGCAGAGCTACTTTGCATCGCGCCTGCTGCGGACGAATCCAGCCGCCGATCCAGCCAACTCCATCACCCTCGTGGCCTTCATCCTCACGGCGCTGGTCATCAGCCGGCTCTCGGCACGCGTTACAGAACACGCGCGCGCATCGGTTTCCTGGGGCGGCCAGATGGAGGACCTCTACGAGTTCACGCGCCGCACCCTGCAGATGAATCTCCACGTCGAGCCTGGCGGACAGCTCGTCGAGCTGGTTCACGAAATATTCGCGCTCGAGGCGGTCGTCATCTTCGATGCCGATCTGCATGAAACCTACCAGGCAGGAATCTGGAACGTCGATCCCCAGGAACTTGCGCAGAACGTCTACTACTTCGAAACCTCGGACGACGACCCGGAGTCCGGCATCTCGCGCCGCGTCCTGCGCCTCGGCACGGTGCCCATTGGTTCGCTCGTCATGCGCGGCGATACCAGCCCGCTGACCAACAACGCCATCGCCTCGCTGATCGCGGTCACGTTCGACCGCTACCGCGCCTTTGCCAACGAGAGCCGCATCGAAACCGAACGCCAGACCGAGCAGCTTCGTTCTACCGTTCTTGACTCTCTGGCGCACGAGTACAAAACGCCGCTCACCGCGATTCGCGCTGCTTCTACAGGCCTGGCCGAAATGGGCAAGCTCTCCGCCGGGCAAAGCGAGCTCGTGTCTCTTATCAACGAACAGGCGGACCTGCTCAACGAGCTGACCACGCGGCTGCTGACCACCGCGCGCCTCGACGCTGACGAGGTCACCGTGCATGCCGAGCCATTCGGCGTCGCGGCACTGATTGACGAAGTTGTGGCAAGCCTCAGCGAACGGCTGGCCACAATGAAGGTCGCAATCGATCTGCCCGACGACACCCTGGTGATCTGCTGCGATCGCCGCCTGATGACCATGCTCCTCTCGCAGTACATCGATAATGCCTGCAAGTACGCTATATACGGGACCACCATCACCATTCGCGCAGTGCAGTCGCAGGCAGAGGTCATCTTTTCAGTGCATAGTTTCGGCCCGGTCATCCCCATGTCCGATCGCGAGCGCATCTTCGACCGCTACTATCGTTCCGCCAAGTCCTCCAATCGCGCCTCCGGAACCGGCATTGGCCTTTCCGTAGCCAAGCGCGCTGCGACGATCCACGGCGGATCCGTATGGGTCACCAGCGAAGAGGATCAGGGCAACACGTTTTATGCGGCCATCCCCGCACAGGCACGAAAGAGAGAACCGAAATGAATCAGCCCGTGATTCGCATTTTGATTGTCGATGACGAACCTGCCATCCGCCGCGCCCTGCGCCCACCGCTCACCGAGCTCGGCTTCCAGTTCGCTGAAGCCTCGCGCGGAGAGGAAGCCCTGCAGGTGCTGCATTCGGGCGCTTATGATGTTGTGCTTCTCGACATCAATATGCCCGGAATCGGCGGCATCGAAACCCTGCGCCGGATTCGTGCATTCGCGCCGCGGCTTCCCGTGCTGATGCTCACCGTCCGCGATGGCGAAGAAGAAAAAGTGGAAGCGCTGGAGCTTGGCGCCGACGACTACATCACCAAGCCCTTCAGCACGCGCGAGCTGGTGGCCCGAATCCGCACCGCTGTTCGCCGCGTTCACGCACCCGCCCGCGCCGAAGACGCACCCATTGAAATCGGCGAGATCCGCCTCGCGCCCACCAAGCGCAGCGTGACCAAGCGCGGCCAGCCGGTTCATCTCACGCGCAAAGAATACGACATTCTCTACTGCCTTATGAGCCGCGCCGGCCGCGTTGTCTCTTATGCCAAGCTGCTGACCGCCGTGTGGGGAGCAGACTGTCGCGAAGAAGTCGAGTATCTGCGTACCTTCATCCGCCAGCTGCGCAAGAAGATTGAAGACGATCCATCCGCCCCCATCTATCTGCTCACCGACGTCTATGTCGGCTACCGCTTTGCCGATGCGCAGATGCTTCAAGGCGAAAGCGGTGATAAGCCTGCAATCGCAACCGACATCGCTGAAGAAGTTCCCGGGAACGCTTCCTAGAACTGGTTGCAATAAAGCATTTTGAAAGGGCATGTCTTTACAGCCTGTGGAAAAACTCCGTCGAAGCGGATTTCGTGTCAGGGCACAACTTTACAGTTTGCTGAAAAACGCGAGAAAACGAGGTTTTGTAACAAGGGCATGGCTTCAGCCAGGCCACAAACGCAACAAAATGAGAATTGGGTTTTAACTCCTGCATGACGCTTCGTTCAATTTCCGACTTTTTCAGCAAGCTGTTTAGTCGTGCCGAAAGAGCCCAATAAACACGCGGGCCTTGGCCCCTGAGGGGGCTTTCTGAACGAAGCCCTCGGTTTATGAAACCAGCTCTAGTCTGCCGGTGCAGGCCTTCGTCCCTCCGACGGGGGATTGTTCCTCAGGACCGGTCAGACAAGAATATTCAAAGCTGCAAACTTCAGATCGAAGAGTGGCGCGCACCGAAAGCGCTTTTCCTTGATCGAGTTTTAGTGACCTGCATCACTTATTCTTAAAGTCCCTCCAGCTATTTTGGTGATGGGCGTGGGTCTCTGAAGCGGCAGCACGTTACTTTGTCAGACTTTACAGCGGGACTTGGTACTATGTGGATTCTCGCGCTGCTGTTCCTTCTGGTTCATGGCTTTGTCAGCGCCTGCCTTCCGGACCGGCTCGCTCCTCTTTCGACACTCTGCATCATCCTGGCCGAAGTTGCCGCGCTGGTTGCAGCTCTGCGCGCCTCACGCAAAGTTGAAGCGCGGGTGCGGGTGCTGTGGTGGCTTCTCGCGGCGTCCGTTGTCTTCCATTCCACGGCTATGAGCCTCGATATGGTCTACGAGGCAACCGGCGTGCCCGTGCTGAATTACGTCCCGGGGCTGTCAATCTTCTTCTCGATGCTCTGCGGCATACCCTTGCTGGCCGCGGTTTCCATGTCGTTCGACAGGCGGATCCTGCGGATATCGCGGGCAACGAACGCACTCCTGTGTCTCGCGATCGGGATGCTGCTTTACATCCAGATATTCTCGCTCGTGACGTTTCGAGGAAGCGCAAATCCCGCCGATGCCCTCCTGATTCTGCGCCTGTTTGACGGCATCGACCTCTTTCTTGCGGTCGCAGCCACCATTCGATGGTGCGGCGCCGACCATGTCTCCGAGCGCAACTTCTTTCGCGTGCTGACCATCTTCCTCTGGCTCGATTCAGTATTCGTAGCCATTCATAATCGGCTTCTGATTCGTTTTGATTTTGTCTGGCTGGATCTGCTGATCTCCGCTCCATACATTGTGCTCGCAGTTCTGATAGTGGCGATGCGCCGGGATGCGTCAAGGCCGGCTTCTGCGCATATTGCTCTCATTGTGCAAAGCGGAAGCGCGATGTTCTTGAGCATCGCCCTCCTTGTGATCGGAATGATCACGGCGCGGACGCATTTCTACCTCGGCCTTACCGCTTCGCTCCTGTCGATAGCCGGGTATGGCGTACTCAGCACCCTTGCCCAGAGCCGCGTCCGCAGGGCGGAGGAGTCTCTTATGACCTCGAATGAGACGCTTGAAGGACTTGTCGGAGTCGACGGTATGACCGGCATTCCCAATCGCTGGGCTTTCGATGAGACCCTGGACCGGGAATGTGCCAACGCCCGGCTGACGAAACGGCCAGTCTCTCTGCTCATGATTGACGTGGACAAATTCAAGCAGCTTAATGACCTGAAGGGTCACCAGGTGGGCGATCACTGTTTGATCCAAATTGCGGGTGCGCTGCGAACAGCGCTTCCCAGAATGACCGACTTTGTATTTCGTTATGGCGGCGAGGAGTTCTCGGCCATCCTTCCTGCAACAGGCGCGCTCGGAGCGGAAGAGGCGGCAAGAAAAATATGCCGCGCCGTAGCCGCTTTACATCTGAGCCATCCAGCTTCTCCCTACGGCGTTGTGACCGTCAGTGTAGGCATCTCGACTCACGACGGAGTCATGTCGCAATCCGCCGCGAGTCTCGTCCGGGCTGCCGACAAGGCTCTCTATGAGGCCAAGCACAGCGGCCGCAATCGTTGCGAATTCTTCTCCATGGATGCGATTGAAATCTGACCGCTTCCACTCCAGTGGCGCCCGCTCGGAACCCCTCAGCAGACAGGCGGGCGGTCCAGGTTTCGCGGATGATGGCACGGGACGAACCGGGGTGCCCCGGGTCTCGCTTTTGAGACCTGGGACAAAGTACTCCGGAGGCCTGAAGCCTGAAGGCTGAGAGCTCAAAGCTGAAAGCTGAAAGCCTGTAACTGAGACCTGAGAACTGTGAACTGAGAACTGAGAACTGTGAACTGTGAACTGAGAACTACTCGTCGTAGTGGAGCAGGCTGAAGACGTCGTATTCCTTGAAGCGGTCGCGCCCTTTCAGGAAGTCCAGTTCCACGGCGAAGGCCAGGCCAGCGATCTCGCCGCCGAGCTGCTTCACCAGCTTCACGGTCGCTTCCATGGTGCCGCCGGTGGCCAGCAGATCGTCGACAAGCACAACGCGCTGGCCGGGCTGGATCGCGTCCATGTGGATCTCCAGCGTGTCTGAGCCGTACTCGAGGTCATAGGTGACCCGCGCGACGGGAGCCGGCAGCTTGCGCGGCTTTCGGACTGGGACGAACCCTGCGTTGAGACGGTAGGCGAGCGCCGGCCCGAAGATGAAGCCGCGGGCCTCGATGCCGAGGACCAGGTCGATCTTGCGCTCGATGTAGTGCGCGGCGAGCGCATCGATCAGCTTGGCGAAGCCGGTCTTGTCTTTCAGCAGCGTGGTGATGTCGTAAAAGAGAATCCCGGGCTTGGGAAAATCCGGCACAGTACGTACCAGAGCCTTCAGGGATTCCACATCGATAGGCTTGATTGCTTGGGGCATGCGTCCGCTCGTTCCTCGAGTCTTCAGTTCAGTCTTCAGTTCAGTCTTCAGTTCTCAGTTTTCAGTCGTCAGTTTCTGAAGGACTACTGGTGTAAACCGAGGTCCGACTGCTCTATAAAATGATCACTTAGCTTCCTAGTAGATTATAAAAGAGCGGGGACGCAGGGATTAGCGAACGGGGGTAGGGAATAACAAACCGGGCTCGCAGCCGTCTTGCTCTTTTGGGGTGACGGGTGCCTGCTCAAAACTGCGAACTTTGAACTGAAGAACTGAAAACTGACAACTGAAAACCTGCGGCTTTGCCGCGCTACCACGCGCCTTCGATGCGGAAGGCGTTCAGGTTTTTGGCTTCGGCGTCGTCGAGATAGTGCTCGATCAGGCGGTCGACACGGCTGCCGCGGGGACCGCGCCGCAGGCTTTCGCGCAGTTCGGTCAGGTCTTCTGTCGAGCCGGAGGCAACAACCTCTACGTCCCCTTCCTCGGTGTTGCGCACCCAGCCGCGAAGGTCCAATTCGCTGGCTTCTCGATGGACAAACCATCGAAAGCCAACACCTTGTACGCGTCCCTGAATGAGGAAGTGGAGAACCATGATCGACTCATGACAAGTTTTTCAGATGCGCCGCCGGCGCGCAACCGATGCATTTCAAACCAATGGAAACCTGCGAGATCACTGTTCTTCCAGCAGTTCCCTCAGGCGATGCAATGCTGCGGCAATGCTGGCACGTTCCTCGGTGGTGGCGCGGGCCAGGGCCTCAAGCAGCGGGCCGCGGCTGAGTGCGGGAATGCGGTCGCTCACGAAGTCGCGAACTGCCCGAGTGGGATAGATGCAACTGACTCGGCCGTCGCGGGGATCTGGGCGCCGTTCGATCAGGCCTTGCTTTTCCAGCCGGTCCACGATTCCGCTGACCGTGGAATGCGCCAGACTGACCGCGCGGCTCAGGTCGCGCAGGTTGATGCCCTCGTTGCGCACCACCTCCCGCATCACCGCCGTCTGTGGCGCGGTCAGTTCGCCCCTGGCCACCAGGGCTTCAAGCGGCCTCCGCATAACCTTGCGAATGACACTGAGATCCAGCTCCAATTGCTCGGCCTGGGAGCTGAGTGCAGAGGCTGTTTGCAATGATTCATCTTCGACCATGAGGAGTCCTCGCCAAGCTTCTCATAGCAGGCCGGGAATCAGCGCCTTCACCCGCCGCCGATAGCGCGGATAGGCCTCGGGAAAGGTTTGCAGCATCAGCTTTTCCTCCTGCCCGATCTTGGCGGCGAAGACCAGCGCGATCAGGGCGAATCCGAGGAGGCACCGCCACTCGGCCACGGCCAGGCCGGTGCCGATTGCACCGATCAGGATCCCCATGTAGATGGGGTGGCGGGCGATCGCGTAGGGACCTCTGACGATGAGTTCGTGGCCGGCCTTGACGGTGGCGCGGCCGCTCCAGTTGGAGCCGATGGTGATGCGAGCCCAGATCGCGAAGAGGCATCCGGCAACGGTCACGCAGACTCCCGCGATCTCTATCCCCGGGCTAGGTGCAAGGAAGTTTTCGCCCAGCCACCCTCCGCGCAGATAGGAACTGGCGAGCAGCATGAAGCCGAGGAGAACGAGGGCCATTTGAAAGAGCCGCGAACTGAGGGACTGAGAGCGGACGGTGCGCTTGGTGAAGGCCAGGCCAGCGATCCAGACGATGCCGAGAATCTCCCAGGTGTAGCCAATCACGTTGAGGGCGGTTTGGTGAGTCATACCATCTCCGTCGTGTACGATACTTCGTATACGACATATATTGATCCAGCGTAGCCGGCATGTCAAGCTCTTTTCGGACCGAGCCCGTCTGGTTCGAATGAAGAGGCTGCCGAAAAAACTCGGTCCTCTGAACAGGCGCGGCTCGGGCAAGGTGCAGATTCGGAGCGATTGCGTACGCGCTACACTGGATTCACCCATGGTCTTTGTCCTCGATAACTACGATTCCTTCACCTACAACCTTGTCCAGTATCTCGGAGAACTCGGTGCCGTCGTCGAGGTCCGGCGCAACGACGAGGTAACGGTGGAAGAGGTGGAAGCGCTGAAGCCCGAGCGCATTCTGCTTTCGCCGGGTCCCTGTACGCCGGGAGAGGCGGGAATCCTGGTTCCGCTGATCCGGCACATGGCAGGAAAGGCGCCAATTTTAGGTGTATGCCTCGGACACCAGGCCATCGGCGAAGCATTCGGCGGCCAGGTGGTGCGTGCGCATCACGTGATGCACGGCAAAACCAGTAAGGTGGATCACGACGGTAAGGGGGTTTTCGCGGGATTGCCGACGCCGCTGACGTGCACGCGCTATCATTCGCTGATCGTGGCCGAGGAGACGTTGCCCAGGAATCTGGAGGTCACGGCGCGCACGCCGGAGACGAATGGATCAGGGGAGCCGGGCGGCACTGTCATTATGGGGCTTCGCCATCGGACCCTCCCCGTAGAAGGTGTGCAGTTTCACCCCGAATCCGTGTTGACCGAGGGCGGGCATCAGATGATCCGCAACTTCCTGGAAATGTAGGCCGCAATGGAAGCTCCGCGCTGGGCGCCGAAATGTTACTTGAATCCGTTGCTGCTGCCGTTTGCGCTGTGCGCCGGCTCGCTGGCATGCGCGCAGGTGCCTGCACAGCAGCCGGAGATAGCGCCGGCACAACAAACGCCCCCGGCTGTGGTGACACCACAACCGCCGAATCCGGCGAACCCTGCATCGGCCGATAGTAGTCAGCTGGGACCGACGCAATCGGGACCGATCGCGATCGTCTCTCTTGATAGCAAGGATCCGGCAAGTGCGGCAATGGTGACGGGTGCGCTGCAGGTTGCGAATGGAAGAGCAACGATCGCCACCAACGGAGCCATAACAGCGGGTGCAAGCACAACCGACGTCACGCTGCCGCGGCGCGGAGTCCTGCGCGTGTGCTCTTCAACCACGGTGAAGCTGGCATCCGACGCCAGTGTGCCGCAGGGCGAAGTGCCGGGATTGATGATGGTGATCGATCATGGCGCCATCGAGGCCAGTTTTGCGACAGGCCGCAACTCCGACGTACTGCTCACGCCGGACTTCCGCATCCTGATTGGCGGCCCCGGAGCCGCCGACGTGAAGGTGCGGCTGGGGCAGCACGGCGATACCTGTGTGGATAATGCGGGGGTGAATGCCCCCTACGTGCTGGTGACGAGCGTGTTTGACGGCGGCATCTATCGCGTACAGCCCGGGCAGCGGGTGATGTTCCAGCACGGCAGCGTGTTCGCGGTGGTGGATCAGGAGAAGGAATCGTGTGGCTGCCCGGCGCCGCCAAGGCCGAACAGCAACGACTTCCCGGAGGCGCAGAGCGCGGGACTGGCTCCGCTCGCGCTTCCCGGACCGCCGGGCGTTGTCCCGGCCGGGGCGCCGACGGAAGCGACCGATACGTTTGTACACAAGAGCACCGAAGCGCCTCCGGAGACGGACACCATTTCGACCGTGGGTGGAACGCCGACTCCGCGAGTCCAGGATCGGCCAAGAAAGCAGCCGAAAATCAAGGGCGACAAAAAGCCGAGTCTTTTGACGCGGATGGGGCATTTTTTCCGGCGTCTGTTTGGGGCCGAGTAGCGCGCAATATCAACATGTGAAGCGAAACGGCTTCACAGGCCGCGGAAAAACCTGAGTCGTAGCGCGTTGTAACAAGAGCGCGCTTCACCGGCTGCGGAAAAACTCAACCTCAGAGGCTTCGTAACAAGGGCGTAGCTTCACCGGCTGCAACAGGCTGCGGAAAAACTCAAGTCGGAGCGCTTTGTAACAAGGGCACGGCTTTAGCCGGGCCGATAAGGTAAGCAGAATGACTCGGGGCTTTAGCCCCTGCCAAGCCATCCCATGCTCAAATCGCTTTCATTCGGACTTTTTCCGCATGCCGAAAAATGCCAATAAATACGCGGGCTTCGGCCCCCGAGGAGAGTCTTCTCACTGTACATTCGGCAACAATCTCTAAAGTCCGCGAGCCTGCTCAATGGCGCGAATCACGGCCTGCGCTTTGTTGAGCGATTCCTGGTGCTCCAGTTCGGGGACTGAATCCGCGACGATGCCCGCACCGGCCTGCACGTAGCCTTTACCACCGGTAGCGAGCAGCGATCGGATCGCGATGCAGGAATCGAGATTGCCGGAGAAGTCGGCGTAGAGCACGGCGCCGCCGTAGGTGCCGCGACGGGATGGTTCGAGCTCTTCAATGATCTCCATCGCCCGGACCTTCGGCGCGCCGGAAAGCGTCCCGGCAGGGAAACAGGCGCGCAGGGCGTCGACGGCGGTCAGGTCGGGGCGGAGCTTGCCCTCGATGGCGCTGACGATGTGCATCACGTGGCTGTAGCGCTCGACGAACATGAGGCGATCGACCTTTACGCTGCCGAACTCACTCACGCGGCCAACGTCATTGCGGCCCAGGTCGACCAGCATCACGTGCTCGGCGCGTTCCTTGTCGTCGCTCATCATCTCCTGTTCGAACCGCTGATCTTCTTCTTCGCTGGCGCCGCGCGGGCGTGTGCCGGCGATGGGCCTGTACTCGACTTTGCGGTCATGCACGCGAACCAGCAGCTCAGGGGATGAACCGGCGAGTTCGATGGTCTCTGAAGGTTTCGATTTTTTTGTGGAACCAAGCAGGCCGTCGGGTGTGAAGCGCAGGAAGTACATGTACGGACTCGGGTTCACGGTTCGCAGCGAACGATAAACCTGAAACGAATCCATTCCGGTGCTGAGGTCAAGACGCTGCGACAGCACGGCCTGAAAGATGTCACCGGCGGCGATGTATTCCTTGGTCCGCTCAACCGCGGAGAGGAAATCCTTCTTGCTGGTGCGGCGCTTTACGGCGACAGGTTTCGTTCTGGACAAGCCAGGCAGTTTGGGCAGCGGCTTTGACAGGCGCTTCTCGAGAGCAGCCAGGCGCTTCACAGCATCGGCATAGGCCTCGTCAGGCTTGCCAAGCGTGACGTCGGCGGTGGCGATCATCCAGATCTGCTTGCGGACATGGTCGAATGCGAGGACTTCGTCGAAGAAGAGCAGGCACGCGTCGGGGACACCGAGTTCATCTT